>NZ_JACVAE010000001.1:602514-1205028 GCF_014851675.1 Rhizobium sp. ARZ01 | reverse complement strand
CTTCTGCCAGTAGCCGACGGACAGGCGGACGTTGATGAAGCCTGGGCCTGCCACCGACACCTCGGCGACTTCCGGATCCTGGCGCAGTTTCTCCACGATCAGTTCGGCGAGTGCGCGCGGATTGGTGCCGAGCGGCTTTGCCAGCACCATCGCAGCATTCGTCGCCACATCGCCGTGGCTGGCATCGCGCGGCGGTTCGACGCCGATGCGGGAAAAATCGACTTCGGCGCGCTTTTCACGCACGACATCAAGTTCTTCCAATACGCTTTTGATTCGGGTCTCGAAATCGACAAAGAGGTTCATGTCTTCCATCCGTGCGCAGGTTGCGCCAAGCGCCTCAAAGCGCTGAATTTCCAGTCGGCCCGGGTGACTATCGCAATTCCGGCGTATGGTCAAACAGCCGCCTGTGGGTATCGACTGCGTAGTTATCCGTCATGCCGGCAAGGTAGTCGCCGACGTGGCGAGCCCTCGCCGCCTCGGGCATTTCGCGGATATGGTCCACCCAATAGTGTCCTTGCATCTGTTGCGGATCGTCCATAAAGGCCTGGAACAGGTCGGTGACGATAGACGCGGCATTGGCGCGCACGCGCATCACTTCCGGGTGGCGGTAGATGCGCGAGAAGAGCATCTTCTTGATCGCCTTGTCAGTCGCGGCAAACGGCTCGGAAAAAGTCGCCATCACGCGACCGGCCTGACGCACGTCGTCCACGCATTCCGGTCGAACGTCGCTCAGCGCGGCTTGCGCATAACCGATGACGTCCTCGACCATGGCGGTGATCTGCCGGCGCATGATCTCGTGGGTAAAGCGCGATGGCTCCAGTGCCGGATAAAGACGCCGCACCTCCGCCATCAACTCGGCCAGGAAGGGAACCTCTTCCAACATATCGAAGGAGAGATAGCCGGCGCGCAGGCCGTCGTCGATGTCATGGGTGTTGTAGGCGATGTCATCCGCAATCGCGGCAACCTGCGCCTCAAGACTGGCATAGCTGGCAAGTTCGAGATCGTGGAGCGCGCAGTAGTCGAGGATCGGCTGCGGAACGGGTCCGCGTGTCCCCTCACCCTTCGGCGTCAACAGCGGGCCGTTGTGCTTGACCAGCCCCTCCAGGCTTTCCCAGGTCAGATTAAGCCCGTCGAACTCGGCATAGCGCCGTTCCAGCTTGGTGACGATGCGAAGCGACTGGGCATTGTGGTCGAAACCGCCGTAAGGGGCGAGTGCCTCGTGAAGGGCATCCTCCCCGGTGTGGCCGAACGGGGTGTGACCGAAGTCGTGTACCAGCGCGACTCCCTCGGCGAGGTCTTCGTCCAGCTTGAGCGCGCGCGCCAGCGCCCGCGCAATCTGCGCCACCTCGATCGTATGGGTCAGTCGGGTGCGGTAATGATCGCCGTCTGCCGCGATAAAGACCTGGGTCTTGTGCTTCAGCCGGCGGAAGGCGGTCGTATGGACGATCCGGTCACGGTCGCGCTGGAAATCCGAGCGCGTCGGGCTCTGCCCTTCTTCGAAAAGCCTACCGCGGTTCAACCAGGGATCGGCCGCATAGATCGCCCTTTGGCCCGCGCCGAAGCCGAGGGCATGTCTGTCCAGTGTCATGGCTCACCTGCATTCGGGCCGCCCATTGACGCAGCCCCGATGCCTTCATACCTATAGTGTGCACAGCGTAAAGCCGCACTGCAAGCATCATGCCTATTGAATAATGATATCAATCATTTGCTGTGCACGATACGATATGAAACAGCCGCCGATCGGCAAGTATCGGCAAAAGAATCGAATCTCGGCGGACCTTGACCCCGCCCGGAGGCCCTCATGAGCGACAAGAACGTCACCCTTTCAGACGCTGCAGCCAAGCGCATTGCTGTCATCCTCGGCGCTGACCCCGCCAAGAATGCCATGCGCGTTTCGGTCGAAGGTGGCGGCTGTTCCGGCTTCTCCTACAAGTTCGATCTGGTCGATGCCACCGGCGCCGACGATCTTGTCCTGGAGAAGGGCGAGGCCCGCGTGCTGATCGACCAACTCTCGCTCGTCTACATGGATGGCGCGGAAATCGACTTCGTCGACAATCTCATGGGGCAGTCGTTCCAGATCAAGAATCCCAATGCGGTCGCAAGTTGCGGCTGCGGCACCAGCTTTTCCATCTGACGGCGAAGACGCGCGAGGCGAGCGCTGCCGCGCCGGACGTGCATCAAGATCTCCCGCCGAACGATCCACCAATCAGATCCACCAGAAAGACGAATGCCGATGAAGATCGCCACCTGGAACATCAATGGCGTGCGCGCCCGCATCGACAACCTGCTCGCCTGGCTCCGGGAATCCCGTCCCGACATTGTCGCGCTGCAGGAAATCAAATGCCAGGACGATGCCTTTCCCCGCCTCGAGGTCGAGTCGCTCGGCTACCACGTCGAGACTCATGGCCAGAAAGGCTTCAACGGCGTGGCGCTTCTGTCGAAGATCCGCCCCGACGAAATCAATCGGGGACTGCCCGGCGATGACGGCGACGAGCAGTCGCGCTTCATCGAAGGCGTTTTTTCGATCGATGGCGGGGTCATCCGCGTTTGCTCCATCTACCTGCCAAACGGAAATCCACCGCAGGATCCGGTAAAGTACCCCTATAAACTCGCCTGGATGGACCGCCTGCTGGCGTTCGCGCAGGACCGGCTCGCGCTCGAGGAACCGTTGGTACTGGCCGGAGACTACAACGTCATTCCCGAGCCCCACGACTGCTGGGACGTCAAGGTCTGGCAGGGCGATGCGCTTTACCTTCCGCCAACGCGCCAGGCGTTCCGGCGGCTCGAAAATCTCGGCTTCACCGACGCCGTGCGCGCTTCGACCGATGAGACGCCACTCTACACGTTCTGGGACTACCAGGCAGGCTGCTGGCCCAAGAACAACGGCATCCGCATCGATCACCTGATGCTGTCGCCGGAGGCGTCCGATCGCCTTGTCTGCACAGGGGTGGAGAAGCACGTTCGCAACTGGGAAAAGCCTTCGGATCACGTGCCTGTGGTCGCGCATTTCGCCTAAAGCGAAACCGGTTTCCTCTTTCGGAAAAATTTACGGCTACGCCCCGCGCCGGGGCGCCGTCCAGATCTCGCTGCCGAGCGCAAAAGGCGTCTTAGTTGACGCCCTGCTTCATCTGCTGGGTCATCGTCACGGCTGCGCGACGGTCCTTTTCGCTGGCGAGGGAGAAGGCCTGTTCCTGCATCTCCTCCAGCCAGCCTCGATCGCTGGGGGCACAATTGTCGAGCGCTGTGGTCATCATCGCCAATCCGCGGGCCGTCTGCCCTTCCTGGAAGATGACGTTGCCCAACAAGCCCATGGCACCGGCATGGCCGTTCTTCTGCGCACGGTTCAACCATTTCTTCGCCTGGTGGACGTTGGCCGCGCCGCCTTCTCCGGTAAGGATCATGCGAGCCAGTTCGAACTGCGCGTCAGGCACGCCGAACGTCGATGCGGCCTGGAAATAAAGCTGACGCGCCTGCGCCAGATCGATCTTCACCGGGCTGTCGGGAATGCCGCGGCGATAATAACCTGCCAGCGCGATCAGAGCATTGGCGAAGAAGCCGGTGTCGTCCGACCCCGGCTCCACCCCCTGATTGGCGATGGCGCTATAGATCTTGAACGCTTCCAGGTCGTTCTCGGCGACGCCGTCGCCATCCGCATACATATTGGCGAGCGCCCAACGCGATCCGGTATGGCCCTTTTCGGCCGCGTAGCGATAGGCTTCGACCGCGTCTTCCTTGCGGCCTTCCTTGTAGGAGAAGAAGCCAAACTTGAAGAGATCGAAGGGGCCGCTTTCCTTGCTTACGCCCGACGCCGGATCGAACGCATAAGCCTTCGTCGCCGACAGCCCGTTACCCAAAGAAAGACAGAGGCCAAGGGCCAGACATTTTATCGAGAGTGACTCAGACTTGTACATGGCTACAGCTATCTTCCGCAGTGCCCCATTCCGGGCTCGATGCGGTTTTCCGTAAGAGGAACAGTGACTTGAAGAAGGTCATCCATGTACCGACCGATCGCCATGCGGCATTCAACGGCCATTGCCGGCGCTACACGCATTCGGCGTTCCTCCGGCAATATCGTCACCAATGGCATCACTCGGTTCATCGTTTCCTTAGGCGCTCTCTGAAGCGCGCTCTCGGCCTATCGCTGCTCCCTGTTTGTGGCGGGAAATGGACAAGACGGCTCGCCACTCTTGTCTAGCAAACTATCGCAAAGAATGTGTTGCCAAATCGGCACAGACACCGAAAGGAGAACAGTGCCTGTCAACCATCTCCCGTTGCCACCGGATCATCCGGCATTGAGCGCAGCATCGGATAAAAAAAAGGCCCGGGTATGGCCCGGACCTCACTTTTTAAATCGGAAGTCGATCAGAACTTGATTTTCAACTCACCGGACAGGGCCGAGACGAAGTCGGTGCCGTATTCGTAGCTGGTTGTGGTCAGGTGGACCGGATTGGATTCGCCGCTCGTCAGGATGCCAAGGGCGCCGCCAAGACGCAGTTCTACATTTTCGGTAGGCGTATAGGCCGTACCGAGACCGACGGTCCAGCTGTCGGACTGCGAGCCGGTCACGGTGCTCGTTCCGCGATCCCAGGTCAGGCTCACACCGCCGCTCCATTGATCGTTGAACTTGTGGCCGACACCGCTGCTCACGGTCCAGCCGTCACGATAGTAGAGATCGAGCGAGGTGACTTCGACCGGCGAACCGGAGAAGCAGCCCGCAATCCCCTTTGTGGCCTTCGGGCAGAAGGAAATGTTCTGCATTCGGCTCCAGTTTGTCCACTTGATCGAACCGAAGGCCAACCAATCGGGTGCAATGCCGCTCTGCACCTTGAGCTCAAGAACCTCAGGCATCGTCGCCGTGCCATAGACTGGCGTATTGATTCCGCTCAGAGGATCGAGCCCGACCGGAAGGTCGGTCAGGTCAAGCACACCATTGATTTCGCCAAGGTCAACCTTGCTGGTGTAAACCAAGCTTGCGCGCATGGCGTATTCGGGGATCTCATAGCCGATACCCGCGCGCCAGCCGCCGCCATTGCCTTCCATGTCCTCCAGGCGACCGAGCCCCGAAGAAACAATGCCCATCATCTCCAAGAGTTCCGGCGCCAGGACCAAGGCTTCCTTTTCGCCGCCAACTTCCTGATAGAACCCGCCAGCGATGAAACGCAATTTGCCCGGGCCAGCATCGAACTTGTAAGAGCAGGCGCCGCCGTAATTCCGGCTGAACACCTTGATTTCGGTCATGTCATAGGCGCCGGCCCAGCCCTGGCCAGGATTGGAGTGCGCTCCCCACGGCTCGGAGTAGTCGACCACGCAGTCAACCGCATCGCCGATGCTTGCCTTGGCGCCCAGATAGGGATCCGCATAGTTTTCATATTCGTCGGCCGTCGAGCTGTACCCGAGGTCGTTCAATGTCGGAAGCGGCAACCCTGTCGCCGGATTGAGGTGCACGCTGTGGTCGACAGCATTCTTCATCTCGCGGTTCGGCATGACGTAGGTCACCGTGCCGTCAAAGACGTACGGCGATTTCTCGAACAACAGGTCCACGTCGTAACCGTGACGCTCAAGGCCGCCGGCCAGCGCCGAAGTCGAAACGGCGAACGCAGCAAGCCCCAGTACGCTCGACGCCAGTGTTTTTCTTTGCATGAAAGTCCCCCTCGCAATCTCCACGCCAGTCCAGTCCCCCCGGAACCGTCGCAGTCGCCGGGAGTATCAGAAAGTGCAGGCCGCTTGGCAAATGAGTGACGTGAAACGTAGCGACCCGATGAGGTTCGCTCATTTACGTAAGCTTCCCCTCTACGCGCCCTACACGCGGAACAAATAGAATATTTTCGCGCACCTTAAGCAAAGCTGCCGAAATTTAGGTATCTCTTTCCACATCGCAGGCGGCGTGTCACATTTCAACCACATTGGCCGAATTGGTCCCATCCACAATGTAAAACCGCGCCACCGTCGCGGCGCGGTTGCATTTTACGCGGACAAATCGCAGCTAGTACCGACTCAACCGGCCTCGGCCACCCGAGCAAGGGCAATGCCGAGACTCGACAGTTGCTGATCCAGTTCCGCCAGCCTTTCGCGCTCGGCCTCGACGACTTCCGGCTTGGCATTGGCGACGAACTTTTCGTTGGCCAGTTTGCTGCGAATGCGATCGGCTTCAGCGCCGGCCTTGGCGATCGCCTTTTCCAGGCGCGCGGCTTCCGCAGCGAGATCGATCAAGCTGCCGAGCGGCAGGCAAGCCGTCGCCTCGCCGACCACGATCTGCGCAGATCCCTTGGGAGCCTCGTCGGCGAGCGTGATCGCGTCCACGCGGGCCAGCCGGCGGATCGCCGCTTCGTGGCGCTCCAGCCGGGTCCGCGTCACGGCGTTGGCGTCGACGATGACAAGCGGTGCCATGGCGCTCGGGGGAACGTTCATCTCCGCGCGCACGGAGCGGATCCCCGTGACGAGATCGACCAGCCAGTTGATCTCGTCGGCGGCCGCGTCGTCGGCATAGGCAGGGGACGGCCACTCGGCGTGGCAGATCAGACCAACGCGCTCGTTGCCCTCGCCCGCCGTATGCGCCCAAAGTTCTTCCGTCATGAACGGCATGAACGGATGCAGAAGCTTGTAGGTCTCTTCCAGAACATAGGCTGCGCAGGCCTGTGATTCCGCCTTCGCACCCTCGTCCTCACCGTTGAAGATCGGCTTCAGCAGCTCCAGATACCAGTCGCAGAACTGGTTCCAAATAAAGCGATAGAGGGAGCCAGCCGCATCGTTGAAGCGGTAGTTCTCGATCGCTTCGGTGACGTCGCGCGCAGTCCGAGCGAGTTCAGTCAGAATCCAGCGGTTGATCGTCAGCGATGCGGCTTCCGGCACGAACTGCGGGTCGATCTTGACACCGTTCATCTCGGCGAACCGCGTGGCATTCCAGAGCTTGGTGCCGAAATTGCGATAGCCGGCGATGCGCGCCGGATCGAGCTTCACGTCGCGGCCCTGGGCGGCCATGATCGCGAGCGTGAAGCGCAGCGCGTCTGCGCCGTACTCGTCGATCAGGTCGAGCGGATCGATGACGTTGCCCTTCGACTTCGACATCTTCTGCCCGTTCTTGTCGCGCACCAGCGCGTGAACGTAGACGGTGTGGAACGGTTCGATCGGGTTTCCCTGATCGTCCTTCATGAAATGCAGCCCCATCATCATCATCCGGGCGACCCAGAAGAAGATGATGTCGAAGCCGGTTACCAATACGTCGGTCTGGTAGTACCGATCCAGCTCCGGCGTCTCTTTCGGCCAGCCGAGCGTGGAGAACGGCCAGAGCGCCGAGGAGAACCAGGTGTCGAGCACGTCCTCGTCGCGCGTCAGGATCTCGCCGGGCTTAAAGTTCTCCAGCTTGTCCTCGACCCAGGCTTTCCACGGCCCTTCGTGCGAAATGTAGTGCTGGATGGCGGCGTGCAACGCCTCCTCCTCGGTCTTCTCGACGAAGACCTGACCGTCCGGGCCGTACCAGGCCGGGATCTGATGGCCCCACCAGAGCTGGCGCGACACGCACCAGGGCTGGATGTTCTCCATCCACTCGAAGTAGGTTTTTTCCCAGTTCTTCGGGACAAATTTCGTGCGGCCTTCGCGCACCGATGCGATCGCCGGCTTGGCGAGCGTCTTGGCGTCGACATACCATTGCTCGGTCAGCCGCGGCTCGATCGGCACGCCGCCGCGATCGCCATGCGGAACCGTGTGCTTGTGCGGCTCGATCTTGTCGACGAGGCCCGCTTCATCGAGGAACTCGACGATGATCTTGCGCGCCTCAAAACGGTCCTTGCCCTCAAGCTGATCCCAGGCGCCATGCAGCGCTGCCGGATGATCGAGGCCTTCGAGGAAATCCTCGTTATCCTTGATGGCGATGCGCCCTTCGATGGTCAGCACGCTGACCGCGCGCAGACCCTGGCGTTTGCCGACGTCGAAATCGTTGAAGTCGTGGGCGGGGGTCATCTTGACGGCGCCCGTTCCAGCGGTCGGATCCGGGTATTCGTCCGCGACGATCGGAATGCGGCGGCCGACGATCGGCAGAATGACGTGCTTGCCGACGATGCCCTTGTAGCGCTCGTCGTCCGGATGGACGGCAACGCCGGTATCGCCAAGCATCGTTTCCGGCCGCGTCGTCGCGACGACGAGATAGTCGCGGGTCTCCCATTCGACGGGCTTTCCGTCCTCGTCAAAGGCAATCGGGTGCTGATAGGTCACGCCCGGCTCGAGCGGGTAGCGCAGGTGCCACAGGTTGCCGTTCACTTCCACCTGCTCGACCTCGAGGTCGGAAATGGCGGTCAGAAGCTTCGGGTCCCAGTTCACAAGACGCTTGTCCTTGTAGATGAGACCTTCCTTGTAAAGCGTTACGAATACTTCGAGAACGGCCTCCGAGAGGCCCTCGTCCATGGTAAAGCGCTCGCGTGACCAGTCGGCCGAGGCACCAAGGCGGCGCAACTGGTTGAAGATCAGGCCGCCCGACTCAGCCTTCCATTCCCACACCTTCTCGACAAACGCCTCGCGGCCCATCTCGCGACGGTGCTGCTGCTTTTCCATGAGCTTACGCTCGACCACCATCTGGGTCGCAATGCCGGCATGGTCCATGCCAGGCTGCCACAGCACGTCCTTGCCGCGCATGCGCTCGAAGCGCACCATGATGTCTTGCAGCGTATTGTTGAGCGCATGGCCCATGTGCAGCGAACCGGTAACGTTCGGCGGAGGAATCACGATCGAGAAGGTTTCGGCGCCGGGTTTGGCCCCCGCGCCGGCACGAAACGCATCCGCGTCTTCCCATACCTTCGCAATTCTCGGTTCTACGGCCGCGGAATCGTAATTTTTCTCAAGCATCTTACTGGCCATACCCATTGTTGCAGTCATCGGGTTCTAAACCGGATGCCCAGATTGAAGTCAACAACCTCAAAAGAAAAGCCGCGCTCCCGGCGCGGCTTGCAGTGCTGCACGCCCTTTCAGGACATGGGGCAGCACAATGGCAGAAGCAAGGGGCTAGCGGCGCGGACCACGTGCCACGCGGGCAATTTCCTCCCGCACCAGCCGCTCCACGAGAGTCGGCAGGTTGTCGTCGAGCCATTCCTGCAGCATCGGCCGCAACATTTCCTCGGCGATCTCATCGAACGAGCGACGCGGGCCGGCCTCGACGGCCTCCGCCAACGCCCCGAAGGAGTTCGCCACCTGTGCGCCCACCGCGGGCGAAACGAGCGACGCGGCTGCGGCAGGCAACGCCGCATCGGTCAACGGCGCCGCAGACACTTCGTAGGTATCGCTGTTGGTCCGAGACGGACCGAAATCTTCCCCGGCCGCTTTCGCGCCCTGCAAATCGACACCCACTGCACTGGAGGGAGGCATCCGCGTAGTCGTCAGCGGACTCGTCACATTCTGTTGGCGCTCCGACCGCTCCGGCTGTTGGCGCTCAGACCTCTCCAGTTCGGCGTTACCTGTGTTTGCCTCGCGCGTGAGGACGCCGCTTCGCTCGGAGGCGGCGCGTACGCGGGCTGCGACATCGGCAAGCGAAATCGCCGGTTGAGCCGCGCGCGTATCGGGCTGGACCACCGGCATTACATCGGGCGCGGAATCCTTCACCTCGGCAGCGCGGCGGGCTTCCTCGGCATGGAAATCGGCGACGATGATCTCGTCGTCGAAATTGTCATCATCGGACGCCGCATCGATGTTCGCGGGTTGGATCAGCATCGGAGGCGCGCCAAGCGGCGGCTCGTTGCTCTCGATGATCCGGCGGATCGACGCCAGGATCTCCTCCATCGAGGGTTCACGCGCTACATTCGGCTGAGCCATTTTCATCCCCGTTCACTGCTATTCGCAGCCGACGAACACGAAATGGGGGCTCGATGCGGTGCGATGAGCAAGACCATAAGCCACTCGCGAGGGCAAAAAAATCGTCGCGAATCAACTCTTAACAGTGATGCACAGAATTGTGGGCCCTGCCAACGGGCGGGGTTTTACCGACCGTCCACGGTGCGCAGGCCGAACCACTTGTCCTTGACGGCTTCGTAGTGGTCGCCGGCGCGATACTCGGCCACCTTCAGCCCCTGGTCCCGGACCGTCAGGCGCCCCATCGACGCAAGAAGCGAATAGCTAGCGACGACCGCGATCCGCTGGGAGATCACAAGCCGCTCCTGGGCATCGAGCACGGTCTGCTGAGCGATCAGCACGTCCAACGTTGTACGCTGACCGACGTTGCGCTCCTCGATCACGCCCTTCAGCGCCAGATCCGCAGCTTCGATTTCCGCCTCGTTCGCCTTGATCGCCGCCAATGCGGCCTCGAGCTGCGTATAGACGGAAATGATCGTCTGCTGCACCTCAAGACGCGCCGAATCGACGAGGATGCGTTGCTGGCCGAGCCGTTCCTTGGCCTGGCGGATCTGACCATATTCGGCGCCGCCCTGGTAAAGCGGTATCGTCACGCGGGCGGAAATGCTGCCGGCGACGTTATCGGGGTTGGCGTTGTCACCGCCATCGACTGTTTTAAAAACATCGCCCTGGAGGGAAACGCCAGGAAGCATGGTGCCCTCGGCCGCCTTGACGTTATAGCCGGCCGCATCGACACTGCGCTGCGCCGAGAGGATCTGCGGATTGTCGCGCAGACCGTTGGCGACCGCCACATCGAGGTTCCTCGGGATTCCGCGCGTGGTCGGCACCGGCTGCTTGATATTCTTCGGCTGGTCGCCGACGATCTGGAAATAGACCGCCTCGCTCGACTTCAGTGCCGCCTGCGCAGAAACGAGCAGAGCCTCGGCCTCGGCAAGCTGGGCTTCGGCCAGGCTCACGTCCGTCTGCGTCCCCTCGCCAACATCGAGGCGGGCCCTGGAGGCATTGAGCTGCTCGCGCAGGAACGCCAGGTTCTGCTTGCGGATGTTCACGATCGCCTGGTCGCGAGCGATGTTGGTGTAGGCCTCGACCGCGGTGAGGAGAATCGAGATTTCCTGCGCGCGCAGTGCTTCGCGGTTGGCCAGCACGTTCGCCTCGGCAGAACGCACCCTGTTCAGTGTCTGAAAGCCGTCGAAGATCTGCTGGGTGATCGAAATGCCATAGGAGGAGTTGACGCTATCTCGACGCGTCAGTGGTGCGGAGCAGAACCCCCCAGGGGATACGGGAACGGCACAATCTTTGTCAAAGCTCCTGCGTGTTGCAGAGGCCTCCGCCACACCATTGATCTGCGGACGCATGGCGGCCTTCGCTATGGTCACGTTCTCGTCGATGGCGCGCAGTGCGGCCCGCGCGGCGTTCAGGTCCGGATTGTTCGCGTAGGTCTTCGCCATGGCGCCGGCCAAGGTTTCGGCAGACAAAGGCTGCGTCGTTGCCAGTAAGATGGGAACGAGGGCTGCTGCCAGCGCGGTCTTGCGAAAGTTATACACGTATAGACTCCAGACTGGACCGGCGTATCGGCCCCGCTTTACGCAACAACGACAGCCATCAGCGCCGCGATACGCATGTTTTCCTGCGAATGCAACGGTCCGATCTGGTCGCCACACTCTGGCCTTATGCCATCACCTGTATCTTTTCCCCACCCTCAGCACAAGTACTGAGGTACCATCGCACTTACACCCGACCTGCTTCCGACGAACTATCCACAGGCCTGATCCAATTCCCCAACTCGTTATTCAGCATTTACCTCGCACACAATGCACGTGATCGTATGCTAAATTAATATAAAATCCTTTCCGAATTTCGAATCGGATTTCACGGTCCCTCAGAACACGAACTCTGCAGCCTTGCGGAAGCCCGGCAACGGCTTGACGGCAGTGTTGAAGACAGTGCGCTCCGAGGCGATACCGCGCTCCTTGACGAACAGCCGCGCCCTCGATGCATTGCCGTAACCCTCAACAGCCACCAGCCGCCCGCCGTCACGCAACTCGCCAAAGAACGACTCCGGAATGACTTCGACGGCACCGTTCACGAATACGACGTCATAGGGGGCCTCGGCCCCGTATCCCTTCTCGAGGTCGCCGGTGACGACCGCGACATTGTCATAGCCGAGTTCGGCTAGCGTTTCGCTCGCCTTTGCAGCCAGAGCCTCATCGCTTTCAAGCGCCACCACCGATCCGGCCAGCATGGACAGGATTGCCGAGGCATACCCCGTACCACAGCCGACCTCGAGAACCAGGTCCTCTTTGGTGATCGTGGCAAGCTGGATGAGCTTTGCGAGCGGCGACGGCTCCATAAGATAGCGGCCCGGCGCTATCTCGATATCATTATCTATGTAGGCGAGCGGCTTCGAGGCGGCGGGAACGAAGGCTTCGCGCGGAGCCTTCAGGAACGCTTCGAGCACGGAATGCGAAGTCACATCCGTGGTCCGTATCTGGTTGTCGACCATTTTAATGCGCGCTGCGGTATAGTCCATCATTCCTGCCCTGTCAGAAGCTCGCGGCCGTTCGGTCGGCCGGCGGATATATTCAGCCTGTCTTAATGCTCTTTCATATTGGGTGTCCATATCCATAGCCGCCACCTATGGGCAAAAAATGACGCACTCCCCACAACGTGGGCGAGATATATCATGAGTATTTAACTCATAATAATATTGCTCCGGCGCACATTTGTGGTATGAAATACTCATGATTTCGCCCCCGCGAACGCGCGCCCTACCCCTGCTGCTCGCTTCCCCATAACGACTACCGAGGATCCGACCTTGTCAAAACAGCGCCACGTGGCGGCGGCCATGACCGTAATCGGCCTAGTATTTTGCTCAACACCGGGACACGCCCAGGAAGGGGCCGCGTCATCGGTCACCAGCACAGCGCACACGCAAGACCGGCCGAGTACTTCCAGCAATGCAAACACGGGGCCTGGTGTGAACACCGCGGCGTCGTCCGTAGGCACTGCGACTGCGGTCGAGGGCTTGGAAATCGACACCTTATCTTCCGAGACGGTCGCGCCCGGCGTCCAACAACGCCCAGATGCAAATGACACGTCGACGGGCACCGAAGGCGAGCGACAGAGCGGTTTGCCGCACGATCTATCGCCCTGGGGCATGTTCCTTGCTGCAGACGTGGTCGTAAAAGCAGTGATGATCGGCCTTGCCTTTGCGTCCGTCGCCACCTGGACCGTCCTCATCGCCAAAATTGTCGAGCTTGCGACCGCTCAACGCTCTGTCAGACGCGCCATTGCCGATCTCACGGCAGCGCAGGGTCTCGCTGTCGCCGAGCAGATCTTCGCCGGTCGCCAGAGCGTTCCCGCACACATGGTCGCGGCCGCGCGGGCCGAGATGAACAGTTCGGAAGCCGTGCTGGATCACGTCTCAGACGCGGGGGTGAAGGAACGGGTCGCCTCGCGCCTCCAGCGCATGGAAGTTCAGGCCGCCCGCCGGATCGCCAAGGGAACGGGCCTCCTCGCAACGATCGGCTCGACCGCACCATTTGTCGGCCTTTTCGGTACCGTCTGGGGAATCATGAACTCGTTCATCGGAATCTCGAAGGCGCAGACGACCAATCTGGCGATCGTCGCGCCAGGGATCGCCGAGGCGCTTCTTGCAACCGCCATTGGCCTTGTGGCGGCCATTCCCGCCGTCGTCATCTACAACTTCCTTGCCCGCGCCATCACCGGCTACCGGCAAGGACTAACCGACACCTCGGCCGCAATCGAACGCCTCGTCAGCCGCGACCTCGATGTGCGCCGCTCGAAGCTTGCGGCATTCCGCCCCTCCGGCTCCACCCGTCCGGACCCCACTCTCGTCAGGGTCGGGTGAGCCATGGCCGGCAGGATCAAGGAAGGCGGCAGCGACGATCTTGAGGAGAACAGCGAGATCAACGTGACGCCGTTCATCGACGTGATGCTCGTGCTGCTCATCATCTTCATGGTGGCCGCACCGCTGGCGACGGTGGATATTAACGTCGACCTCCCCTCCTCGGTCGCCAAACCGGCACCGCGCGAAGACAAGCCGGTGTTCGTGACGCTGAAGAAGGATCTGGCGCTTTCGCTCGGCAATGGCACGGTGGAACGTGATGACTTCGCTGCAGACCTGGATGCAATCACGCAGGGCAACAAGGAAACGCGCATCCTGCTTCGTGCCGACAAGGCGGTCGGCTATGGCGACGTTATGGAAGTGATGAACCTGTTGCGTGCAGCCGGCTACCCGAGAATCGCTCTTGTCGGGCTGGAGGGAACCCCAGGCTGACCATCCGAGCGGAAGCGCCTGTTGCGCCGGCGTTAAGTATCTAGACACCCTGCCCGGCCCAGAGCCCTTGCGGACGCCGCGATCCCCTTGCCACCCGCCCGCAACGAGCGGTAGATTGAAATCCGCTGCATGCTCCCGGCAATGGAGGACGCCATGACCCACCGTGCTTCGATACTCATGCTTGCATTGGCGCTTCTCGCCCTACCCGGCTGCGCCACCCAATCAGGCGCCTACAACACAACCTATTCTCAGTACCAGGGCCCATCGCCGGACGCAGAAGTCACGGGGATGCGTACCGGTACCATGAACGCCGAGTACTGATCTATCGAGGCACACGGGCGACGCGCGCGACAACTCCGCACTACTGGACGCGACCGATCGCTCGACCTACTCAGCCAGGGTTCATGCGCTAGACTCTAGATGATCAGGATGCACACGCAAAACGGGCGGGTTTGCTGCCCGCCCGCTATGCCATCTCACAGGCCCCCCGCGACTACTGGCCGGTGACGACCTTGGTCCAGATCCGGGTGACGATGCGCTGCGTCTTCGGGTCGTACGGATCGTGCGTGTAGAGCTTCTTCATCGTTTCCTCGGAGAGGTAGACCGACGGATCCTCGAGGATTTCCTTGCTGACGAAGGGCTGCGACGCCTTGTTGCCGTTGGCGTAGAACACGTAGTTCGTAGCCTTAGCGATGACCTCCGGCTTCATCATATAATTGAGGAAGGCATGCGCCTCTTCGACATGCGGCGCATCAGCCGGGATTGCCATCATGTCGAACCACATCATCGTCCCGTCGGCGGGCACCGAGTAGCCGACTTCGACACCGGCGCCGGCTTCCGACGCGCGATCGCGCGCCTGCAGAACATCGCCGGACCAACCGAGCGCCAGGCAGATATCACCGTTCGCCAGAGCGTTGATATATTCGGAGGAGTGGAACTTGCGGACATACGGGCGGACCGACTGCAGGAGTTCGCCGGCCTTTTCCAGATCCGCGGGATCGTGCGAGTTGGGGTCAAGTCCGAGATAGTGGAGTGCCATTGGCATCATCTCCGTCGCGGAATCGAGGAAGTAGATGCCGCAATCCTTGAATTTGGCCGCGAGCTCCGGATTGAACACGACATCCCAGCCGGGCGCCTCGTCCGTGCCGAGTATCTCCTTGACCTTCTGAACATTGTAGCCGATGCCGTTCGTGCCCCACATGTAGTTGATGGCATACTCATTGCCCGGATCGGCAAAGGCGACGCGCTGCGAGATCTCGTCCCACATGTTGACGAGGTTCGGCAGCTTCGACTTGTCCAGCTTCTGGAACACGCCCGCCTGGATCTGTCGCTGCAGGAAGTCTGCAGTCGGCACCACGACGTCGTATCCAGTCCCACCGGCAAGCAGCTTCGTTTCCGCAGTTTCGTTGGAATCAAACGTGTCGTAGACGACCTTGATCCCCGTTTCCTTCGTAAAGTCAGCCAGGATCGAATCATCGATATAGTCGGACCAGTTGTAAATGTTCACCGTCCGCTCCTGCGCCTCTGCCGGCAACGCGATGATGCCGGTCAGTGCTGCAACCGCAACAGTCGCCAAGAAGTTCAACTTTCTCATGAAGGGTACTCCCGATATCAAAAAATTCTGCCCGTATCAGAGCCGGGCGGACATAATGTGCACGTTAGGATCAGTCCGTAATCTCTTCTACCATAATTGAAATCTCTTCCGTAGCTTGAACAAGGCGAAAACGTCTTGTGAGGTCGTGAGCTATCGGTGGGAAGAGAGAAGGAAAACCGGCGGACTTGAAATTGGCCGCCCCGAAACGCAGCGGATGTAGCATTGCTACCGTCCCACGCTGACAGATGCCAGTGGATTACCGTTACCTGACAAGATCTGTGCGACGCCGCGAATGGCGACGCGGAACGCTTCGTCGAAATTGACGCCGCGCACTTCCCAGGTGATGGAAGCCGCGCCGTGGCGGAACTGCCACCGGGCCACCCAGCCAAGGTCCTTTTCGCTCCAGGTGAGATGACCGACAACCGGCGTGGCGAAAGCCTGCGGGATGTCGGATGGTTCGACATCGTCGGGACGAATGCGCCCCGCCGCTGAAAGCGTGCTCTTTATTTCTGCTTCGCTCGGAAAGGCGACGGTAAAGGCGAGCGGCGTGGCGGCCTGCTCGAAAGCCTGGCGCATGGCGAGGTCGCGTGGCTGATCACGCTCGACGGCGTAGGTCGTTACGCCGCGGCTGACATTGAGGAAAATGCTGAGATGTGGTCGTTCCCCACGCCAGGGCCGGCTACCCAATTGCCGAAGTAGCCCGTCGATAACGACCGGCTCATATCTGCAGGTCAGGTCATGTGGCCGGTCATGGGTGCCCTGTTCATCGTGGATGGGTCGACCGGCAAGCCGGTCCCGGTAGGTGAAGGAGGCGATGAAACTGCCCGCATGGGCTCTCGGTTCGGCCATTGCCGGCAGTGTCGTTAGTCGCTGATCACCCGAGACGCGGATTAGCACGCGATCAAGGCACTCCTGGAAACCTGCCGGGCGGTTCCTTTCGTCGCTGCCGGTGACGATCGTGACCGACTGGTAAAGGTCGTCGAGATCGGTCGCTCCCGCTGGAGAGGCGAGAGCGCACATGGCGACCGTAATACCGGTGATGCAACGAAAGTAATGCATCCTGCCCCCATATTCCGGCCCACCCGGGGTAGCTGGTCGCAAGAAATACCACCTCCGAGCGATCAATGCAAAGGCAGGCTATCTTGCCGACGGTGACCCAGTTCTTGAACCCGCCGGCCGCTTGCGGCTGGCCGATTCGCGCGGCACCTCGGGCCGAAACCGGAGGGTGCGGCGCGCGTCATGAGGATGCTACACTCGCAACGCAGAACGGGCGCGCCTCGCACGCAGGCCGTGGCGAAGATCGATCGGGACGGAGTGGGCGCGAAGCTGCTGGCTTCGCAGGGATAAACGGCGAACGAATTGCCACACTTAGCCCTACGGTGGCGTTCTGGAGTGCCACACCCAAAAAGATAGAGCAGTAAAAACAATGCCTTACATGGAAAGAAAGCGAAGGTGGAGGCCTCGCCCGGAATCGAACCGGGGTGCAAGGATTTGCAGTCCTCTGCGTAACCACTCCGCCACGAGGCCGTCCGTTTGCTTAAAAGCGAGTGGTGCCGGGCGTTTAGAACGAATTTCACGTGGACGCAAGGGGGCTGATCCCGGATTCGCTCGTCTCCCGTTTTTCAATTGATGTTTCCACAGCGTTCGAACAGATCGCCCCGATCAACATCTCTGCCAGCAATCTCGGGACGCTGCGGCACTATGGCGTTGGCCACATTCAAATTCAGCGTCAATTCGAAGCCAACGGCAACACGCACCACCCGTTTGCTCTCCGCCCCCCAAAATCACGTCGGAACAGAAACCTATCGTCACCTGCTGTAGTAATAAGGCGAGATGCACAGCCGGCGCGGGCCATAATAGGGCTGAAATGAGTTGTCATCCGCTCTGTACGACCGGTAACGCGCATAGCACCAGCCGACATGAGTATCCGATCCGTAGTAGCTCGGCACATAGTAGCGCGGCGCGTTATACCGGTAGCCCGGCGCATAGGATTGGGTCAGCAGCCCACCAAGGATCGCTCCGACCGCCAACCCGCCGAACACGGCCCCGAAATCATCGAAATCATCGTGATCGTCATAATGGCGATGGTGGTGCCCGTGACGATAGAACCTGTAACGGTGAGAATGATTGCGATGACCATCGTCGCCACGTCGATAATATCTTCGAAATGTGCCGCCATCATTGTCGCCGCGATTGGCTATAAAGCCGCGGTTCCAGGCGCGTTTGCGATACCACTTGCGCTGCTTCACCTGCTGAACATCACTCGAGACCTGAAGCTGCGCGCCTTGGATTGACGGAAATGCCTCCGCCGGCAGGGTTCCGGCAATGGCAGTCACCGCGGATAGGCCGATAGTTGCGAGCATCTTCATGTGCGTCACCCTTGCCATTTGATGGCATAACGCACGAGACGGCTCTTTGTGCCGCAACGGCGCGCCTAGCCACAGCACAGACGAACACAAGAGCGGCGCCACGGCGCGCCCGCATTGACAAGGAACGCCGTTCGCCCCGCTCCTAGCCCCGGCGGCGCATCTTGCGCGTCGCCCACCAGACGGCGAGCTTGCGCCGCTGGCGGCGGACGGAGGGAGAATCGTGCGACAACACAAGAAGGCCAAGCGGAATCATCCAGAAGCCGAGTACGGGCAGGAAGCCGAGTAGGCCAAAGAAGATCAGCATGAAACCGATGAGCATGCGGACCATGCGCGACTGCGGAAGCCTCTGGCGGTACGGGCCAATGACGATCTCATGGGTCCGATGATCGATGCCGAAGCGGGTCTTCGACGTGTTTTTCGGCTTCATCCGTTCAGCTCGCAATTCAGGAATGCTGGATTTCCACGTGGTTCAGCGTCTCATCTGGGCCCTTCTCCACAATCAATCAAGGAACTTGCGTTTTTTTCGCAAAAAGCGCTTGGCAAATCGGTCCAGCGTTTGTATTACGCGCTCACTCCGCAGCGAGCGGATGATCCCTGGTAGCTCAGCGGTAGAGCATTCGACTGTTAATCGACAGGTCGCCGGTTCGAATCCGGCCCGGGGAGCCAGTTTCAAGAGCCCTGCACCTCACGGTGCGGGGCTTTTTCTTTAAGCCTTTTCAATAACTTACATCGCCACGCTAACCCGTCCGCCCCCCAAACGCGCGACGCCGCATTGCCTTTTTGGTTACATTTTGGCTACATTTCGGACTACAAGTCATCGGGAGAGAGGCGGTCGATGGGTTCGCACGACATCGCGCGATATGTGGTCAAACACCCGGCGAGCGGAATTTATCGCTACTATCGGCGCGTCCCGACCGAAGTGGCGCACCTCGACGCACGCACCCACATCAAGCAATCGCTGAAGACGAAGAGCCTGAAAGAGGCGCTGGATAAGGCGCAGGCGGTCCACGAGGCCGCCGAAGCCTTCTGGCGAGCACTGCTCGCCGGAAACGACAACGATACCGCCTTCGCCAGATACGAAGCTGCCGTGAAGCTCGCGCAGTCGATGGGCTTTGCCTATAGGCCGGTCGATGAGATTGCCACCCTGCCCCTCGACGAGCTGGAGCGTCGGCTCGCAATCGTCGCTGAGCACTTGGACAAGTCGCAGATCGTGGTCGACGCGGTCGCCGGCACGGTCGAGGAACCGGAGCCACGCATCAGCAATATCTGGTCGCTGTATGAGAAGCACAACGCCGCCGGCCTGACCGGCATGTCGAAGAATCAGATGAGGAAGCACAAGGTCTCGCGCGAGCGTGCCATCCGCTACGCGATCGATGTCCTAGGGGATCTGGAGCTTTCCGCAATCACCCGGGCAGACGTGCTGAAATTTCGCCAGTGGTGGACCGACAAGGTCATCAGCGAAGGACTAACAGCAGACACGGCGAACCGCTCGTTCAGCGACATCATGGGCATGCTGACGCCCATCGATAACGCCTTGCACACCACCTATCACGCGATCTGGGAAAAGGCGCGGATCAAGGAAACGAACGCTACGAAGGGCACCAGTCGGCCGCCCTTCCCCGTCAGCTGGATCAGCGAGAAGATCCTGGCAACCGGCGCGATGGACATGCTCGACGAGGATGCGCGCCTTATCGTCTACTCGATGGTGGAAACCGGCGCCCGGCTCGGCGAGATCTGCAATCTGAGACCGCAGGACATTCGCCTCCACGACGAGGTGCCACATATCGAGATTGCCGAACGAACCGACCGCCGGCAGAAGACTGACCATTCCATCCGCCGCGTGCCGCTCGTCGGTGTCTCGCTCTGGGCAATGTGCCAGCGGCCGCATGGCTTCAAGAAATACCAGGACAAGTCCGATTCCGCCTCCGCGCTGATCAACAAGGTAATGCGCAACAACGGGCTGATGCCCTCCGACGAGCACACAGTTTACTCGCTACGGCACAGCTTTCAGGACAGGATCGAGAACGCCGCCTGCTCCGATCGCATGCAGGCAGACCTTATGGGGCACGAGTTCGGGCGGCCGCGCTACGGCGACGGCCCCGAAATGGAGCGACGGAAGGTGTTCCTCGACGGCATCAAATTCACTTGGGCGCCAGCTGGGATGCAGGGTTAGCGGCTGCTGGTGTCGCCCCTTTACGACAGGCCCTAGCCGCGCCGCGCGGTGGTGGACCCGGAGGGCTACTGGAAAGCATTCAATTTCAGCCATTTGCGAAAAAGTGGGACAAATAATGGGCCTTTGATTTTCTTATGTTTTACAAGCCGATTGTCCCACCACGTTTCTACGACGGATCATGGACAAGCGACAAGCGCGTTACGGCTTCTCGACAACCTAGCCGCGATTTGCTTTATTCCCGCCATCTCGCTAGCTCACGCACCTTCGTCCGAGAACTAAGGCCAACAATGCCATCCCAAACACTGTACAAATTCCTGGACAAGGCCGATGTACATTATTGGTTTGACGGTTCGATCAAACTTTCTTCACTGTCGTATTTCCGCACCTTAGAGGGGCCCGAATGGATAACAGATCGAGAGGAGAACTGCTCAAAATTCAACGCCCAAGACGTTCACATCTTCCATCGCGATTGGGGCGAAGGTAAAGTTCTTGCGGACCGGCTTGAGAAAACAGGAATGTTTATCGTTCCTCCGGGAACGACAGATGCTAGGATTACCGGCCTGCAATTCATGACACAGCAGCCTGAAGTGTATGCCCTCTGCTTTTCGGAAGGACCATTTAAGTCAGCGCGAACCGCAATGTGCGTTAACGCGCCTGACGGATACCGCTACGATGCCTGCATCGTGTTACCGAGACCTTCTGCATTGATAGAACATATCTACAAGGAAGGAACGATAGACAATCAACCAGTAAGGCAATTCTTCAGTCGGTATACAGGTTCATCAGTAAAGTACACGAAGAAGCCCACTGAAATCAATAGGCAGGCGCCCGTCCATTATGGACCGTTTCACAAGCCGCCCTATTTTAAGGAACAGCAAGAGTTCCGCTATGTTTTCGAACCGAAGATGACGCTGGCAGACCGCATAAACGTACGGTTTCCACCGCGCCCCGACTTGATGAAGAAAGTCTTCTAGACCGTCATCTGGCACGTCCCCTCGCCATGCATGCGCAGCGTCCGCTGAGGCGGCCACGCACCAACGTGTAAGATTAACATTCGAAGGGTTCGATGGTCGCTCACTGAACGCAAACAGTAATGCAGTTGCCGCCCGAAACGCCCCTGCTCCGAGTAATTTGCGGCATACGTTCAGCTTGGGAAGCTCGCGACCTTCCTTGATCGTCAACGGCTTGGCTGTAAAACAGGCTCCACTCAGCCCAAACGACATCAATGGCTTAATCGGCCGCTGTAAAACCCATCAGCGTTTCAACCGATCACATAGACCGCACCATCGCCCTCCGGATCGCGCAAGCCCTTGAACGACGAATGTCGCAACTTTCCGTCCTGCGTCCACCCGCGAAACTCGATTTCGGCTACCAGCTTCGGCGCGACGAATACACCCTTGCGCCGACCGACATCGGCGGCCGGCGTCTCTGTCCGGATCTGATCGAGGGCCTCCCGCAAAAGCGTTGCTGTCCGTTCGGTGAAGCCCGTCCCGACCCCGCCGACATAGACCAGGCCATCGCCATTGTGCGCCGCCAGGAGTAGCCGACCTATTCCGCCATAGCCGACGCGGGATGGCTCGTAGCCGATGATCACAAACCCTTCGCGCTGCGTGCATTTGATCTTGACCCATCCGCCACGGCGCCCCGATCGGTACGGACACGTCCGGTCCTTGGCAATGATACCTTCCAGCCCCATTGCGCAGGCCGCTTTCAGGAAGCTCTCGCCATCGGTCTCGATCTCCTCTGAAAACCGGATCGTCGGCTCTGCTTCATCGATCAGCGGCGCCAGCGCCCGCCGGCGATCGGACAACGGCATACCCCGCATGTCGTGCCCATCCAGGTAGAGCAGATCAAAGGCATAGAAGATGACCTCGTGCGCCCGTCGTTTGCCGCCTCGTCCACCGAGGGCATGCTGAAGAGCACCGAAGTCGGATCGACCTTGCGCGTCGAGCGCGACTGCCTCACCATCCAAGATGGCCGTTTCTGCCGGCAGTTGCTTGGCTGTTTTTGCGATGGTGGGGAATCGTTCGGTCCAGTCGTGCCCGCCTCGCGTCATGATGCGCAGGCCTGCAGGCTCCTTGTAAATGACGAGCCGATAGCCGTCCCACTTCACTTCGAAGGCCCATTGCGGGCCAACGGGCGGATTTGCCACGAGCTGCGCAAGGCAAGGCTCGATGCGGTCGGGCATTGGATCCGGCTTGATGGACGGCTTCTCCATGGCACATTATTGCGCCACACGCCGTTTCGCTCCAAGGAAGCAAAATGACTGATGAAGAAGGCCCCCGCCCCCGCCACCAATGGATCAAGGACCGCGACGAGGAACGCCTGTTCGCCGGGTGGGATGGCGCTCGCAAATTCGGCCGACTGCTGAACCCGTCGAACAACCCGAGCAAATGGGACTGGAATCTTGTCTGCCTGGATGGTGTCAGGGATTTTGGGAGGCTCGCCGGCTGGCATGGATCGGAAGACACCGCCCGTCTTGCCGCTAAGGCTTGTGAGGACGCCTACGATGCCGCGATGGCAGGAACCCTATTCGGGATGACGCCGGAGGATGTAGAAGCCATCCTTGAGCACGAGCGATTCATGAAGGCGAGACGGGAAGGCAGGCAATGAAAGACCCGCGCTGGCTTTACGCCCTCATCGTCGCGGTAGGCATCACGACGGTTGCCGGCATGGTGATGCGCGTCGGGCAACTCTTTGGCGCTTGGTAGCCGCTAAGGCTTCGGCCTCGATCAATGCCATGGAGAGCAGGTACAGAAGCAGGGCCGCCCCATCGCCCTCCTCTCGAGCAAGCCTTATGATTTCCGTCAGCATTTGCGAAATGTAGTCAGTGCGCCCTAAGCCCATGATCTCCTCCCGGACGGCGCGCGAGCATGACACAGTAATTGCCTCGCGACATGGGATGGGTATCAGCGCTTGATTCTTCACACTGGCAATCACCCAATTGGGTGAGATCTGACAAAAATCTTCCAGACGTTTTGCCAGAACGTTATGTACCGGGCAACTGGTCGGGTGGTGGTGATCAGGCGCTGCCGGCACCACTCGACAACGCGGCTTTCACCCTTGGCTCCTCAAGACTAGCCCACCCCAACAAGTGGGTAGCCACATCTAGCTATCGCCGTGATTGCGGGTATCGCGTATTATTTGGTTGTGGCGCCTCCCTACGCCACTACCCCAACTGTACTTGCCCGGCGTACCGCACACGCCGGGCTCTTTCTTGGGCGTGCACCTCACCCGACCTTCGCCCCGAACCCCCGCATGAACAGCACTTCTGCACCGCGCGTAGGCGTAACAAAGCGTAAATAAGACAGGGCTAAATTATCATTGTTCGCGGAAATGCGAATTGCTTGCGTATGAGACAGCAAGTAGCCCGGCAGCGCTTCGTGTTGTTGCCGGGCGCCATCACAAAGGTTGCAGCATGATCCGGAATTTCGTGCTCTATTTCTTCGTCATAGCCGGCGCGGTTGCTGCGATCGCGTCGATGGTCATCAATACCGGGCAACTGGACGGGTGGTGGTGATAAATCGCTCGAACCGTGCGCGATTACTATCGCCTCAATGACACGATGGGCGTATATGACGAGTGCGGTGGATCCGGCAAAGGCCCTCGCCGGCCCGCGCGGGGTGGCCCATGAGCAGCAAGCACCGTGTGATTGCTCATTTTGTCGTTGCGCGCGCCAATCGAATAGGATTCGAGATACTTGCCCGCCGACATGGCTCAATTGTCAGATACAGGCTCCTTCACTGCGCCACCGACGCCGTTGTCCTTGGCTTGTACTATGATGCCACGCTGACGGAGATTGATGCTTATCTCGATCGCTACGAAGCGACGATCTCAGAAATGGGTGGGAAAGCGGACGTGTCGCCGATCTCAAACACTGACCAAAGTCCGCAAGAGAACTCAGCGGCCTGCCAACTTGACCGAATGTCGTAACAACTACCCCACTTTCGCCCCGAACCATTTCATAAACAGAACCTCTGCGCCGCGCGGTCCCAGATAGGCAAGTGCTGCGACAAGCCCTGTTGAAACAGGCTGGCCAAACTGGAACCAGGACGCCAACCCCTCGCCGATCAAAGCCATGCCGACAGCGATCGGCAGCTCCCAGATCAGTTCGCGCCCGAGGAACTTCCGGCGTGCCTTCTTGACCTCCTGCGCATGCCACATGATGCGGCCGATAAATGCGCCAATCAGGGTGGTGAAGGCACCGCCGAACCATGCATCGAGCAGGCCGACGAGCGAGTTGTATTTGTCGGGCATGGATTGGCCTCTACTATTTCGCGCAACCGGCCATCTGCTGGCAGGTTCGGTTATGGGATGCGATCTGGCGAGCGAACGGAAGATCGTTGGCGACGATGTACGAACGCGTTGCAGCCGATGGCGTCAGCGTCTCGAATCCCGTCCCGGTCACGTCACTCGCAGTGGTCTTGCACCCACTCGCCACCGAGAGCGGTGCAAATGCCGCGAGCATCAAGAGCGTTGACTTCCGCATTGGTGCGGCTCCTCTGCTGAATGATTTCGATTGAGCGCTTCAGGGTGTCTGCCCGTTCAAGGTCCCCGCCCTCGTCTCTGGCGGCAGGAAGCCACAGCAGCACGTTCAGCGCCGTGAAGGTTGCAGCGGCTGCGGATGCGCCCAGAACAGCGCCAGCGGCCAACGTGAGGCGGGAGAACATCACTTGATCCCGAGCGCGTGGCGAACGGCTGGCATCGTCGCAATGGCGTAGAACGCAAAGGCGATAATCGAACCGAAGATGAGCATCTGAACGCGCCAATCGAGCGCGACGATGTTGAGCTTCTCAAGGATCATCGCGCCCATGCCGGTCCCGGAAAAGAACCAGGTCCAGAACCGTCCGGATTTTGCTACCGGCTTTGGCCGCGTTGCTGTTGGCGCCTGACGCTCCTCTACCGGCTCGCCTGCATCAACGGACATCCCCGCCGCCTTCACCCGATCAAGGATAGATTCCACCTTCTCAGGAGACACCAGCGCCTTGTTGAGTTTGTCCCCCATGTAGAAGGACGACCCGCGCGGCACATTACGATGAGCGCCCTTCGTGGACGCCAGCACCGGCAACGATGCCCACTCCTGCGCCAGGCGTTTGCCGAACTCGGTGCGGCTGATCTTCCCGGCCATGAAAAGGGCATAACCACGCCGCACCAGCAGTTTGTAGGCAAGACGATCCTGCAAATCGGCCGTGAAAAGGTCCGTGCCCTTGAGCGACAGATTCGCCTTGGCGAGATCAATCAGTGTGGCGCGCATGAACTGCGGAGCGCCGGCAGCACTCGACCCGAACTGCTTTGTCCAGCCCTTCTGCGCGTCGACGACTTCGCCATAGGTCATGGACGTGAGCGGCTTGGGCAACTTGCCCTGGTTGTGGCCGTAGATAACGTCGTAGCATTCCGGCGCCTTCATGCTCGTTTCGGTCTCGTAGACGAACGCGAGCAGAAGCGCCGCTCCCGGGGGAACGGTTCTATCCATTGGAATTTCCTTTGATCGTGTTTGTGGTCAGCCAGACGTGCGGGCGCGAACGCTCGCAGCGCGTCGAAGACCTAACACCGGCTCGTGGATACTGACCGCCTATCAGCCAGGAGTGGGGTTGACACTAGGCACCAGGTTACCCGCTATGTGGGATATCACTTCGGGCTACTGAGAGTTGAGATGGCGCGGATCGTAAAAGACGGCGAAATCGCCGGTTACTCGGACGACAAAGGCAACAGGATCATCGGCGTCCCGGCCTTCGCAGATAGGTTCGAAGTATCGTTTGCAGGCTCAAACAATGAACTGCATATAGGCCAACGAGCGAATCTGACAAACACCCGCATTCTCTTCGACAGCAGCAACAGCAAAGTTAGCATTGGCGATCACTCCATTTACCGCGGGGTTATCCGTGCAAGCCATGGCGGTTGCGTCCACATTGGAAAGCGCCTGGTCGTCACTCTCAATTGCTACATTTCGGCGTTTGAAGGCCAAACTGTCACGATCGGTGACGACTGCATGTTTGCGACGAACAATGAGATTCGGACGGACGATGCACACCCTATCTTTGACAGGCGAACTGGCGCGCGGCTCAACAAGAGCAAGTCGGTAACGATCGGAAACCACGTCTGGCTTGCCGCACAAACTGCCGTCTGGAAGGGGGCGGATATAGGCGACGGCTGCATGATCGGTCGTAATTCATTCGTGAATTCAGCAATCCCGCCGCACTGCTTGGCTGCCGGCACGCCGGCTTCGGTTATCCGCGAAGAAATAGTATGGGACAGGACCCACCTTGGGATGACTGCCCCTTATGCCTATGCTCACAGTTCAGAACTGCCGAAGCCTGTTTGGGGCGACGCTCCAAGCACCACAGCCGAAGAGCCGCCGCCAGTCGGCAAACCATCAAACGTACTTTTCGGCTGGATACGCCGCTACCGCACAGCGGCGGCAATGGCGGCGTTGATAGCGGCCTACTTACTTGCCGACGAGGTTATGGCGATCGCTGAAATTATGTATCCGTGACAATCGTTTTCACGGTTCCATCGCCAAATTTCACCTTTAAGTCTCCGTCTGCGGTATCAACATAGATAGCCGCAGCCCCTGCACGCGTAGCTGGAGCGGCCACACCGTCCGTCAGGTAAAGAGCGTCACCGAATACCCGCAGCGCGGTCGCGGACCACGTTCCCGATTTCGAAAGACTGTACCAGTGCTGGAAGCGGTTTGTCGTACTGATGAGCCGGCAGTGGATCGTGGTGTTATTCAGATTGAACAAATCCACCCTGAAATTCTCGCCAGCAATAGTCGGTAGGCCCGTCACCGGAGTGAGTGCATGGACCGCAGTAAAATAGGCCGCGTCCGGCAGCTGCATATCAAGCATCAGATCGAGGAGGGCATCCATAGTCGTGATCGTCGCATCCGAAACGGGATTGCGCATCGTGCCGTCTGCTGAACGAGGCCAAATTTGGCCGGAATACCTAGACAGCTTCGCAGGCTTATACGGGGTCGAAATATCGTCCCACCATTCGCCTGCGATGTCCATTTCCTTAAAAAGGAGCAGGCCCGTGGTGTTTGCGTCCGCACTGGCTGGCCGTTTGGTGATGAGAAGACTATACATCTCGCCATCCGGGCCAACCGCGAGCCCTTCGTTTTCGGTCCTTTCAATGGAATAGCCGAGAGCGGCGACCCTGGCTAGAAAGAGGTCTGCGCGGCACACGCCGTAACCGGTGACACTGCCGTCAGGGCTACATTCGATCACGCCATAATCCGCCGCCCTTTGCGGCCCGGAAGGCTCGCTCACGGGGATGTAGCTGCCGCCTACCGAAAAATACACCTTGCCGTCACGATAAGACACCCCCTGCGTTTTGGGTACGTAGGGGTAATTAGCGTTTCCCGAGGTTTGCCAGCCGACGACATTCTTTGCGACGAAAAAGCGGCTGATGAAGGCGAAGTTGGGATCGTACATATTCCAAGCGGTGCGCGACGCCTCGCTCCCCAAGTCTACAGTGAGCTGCTGGATAATCCAGCGATCCTCTGCCCTGCTGAACAATGAACCGCAGCCGCCGGTAATCTTCACCGTCCCCGCAGAGAGTGTCGATCCGTTCGCTGGAAGCGCCCCCAGATTGTATTCGACAAGGTTGGCGGACTCGGCGGCGTATAGCTTCAGTGTGTTGTCGGAGGCTTTCCCCGTAATGGCAATGCTCTCGCTTTGCGGAGATGGGCGGTAGAAATGCCTGAGATAATGAAAATTGCCGTCGAAAACGACAATAACCGTGTGGGTGGGAGACCCGGCATTGCTCGCATAGTTTATGTAAATGTTTCCGTCGCCGTCAAAATCGAACCCCTGCGGATAGATGTACGCCCCACCCGTAAATGCAAGCGCTGTAGAGTAATCAGCGAATACAAGCGGCCCATCTGCAACAGGAGTTCGACGCCAGACATCGCGACTGGTGCGGGCGACATTCCGCTCTAGCTTCCGCGCGGTTATGGCTTCATCTGCAACCCGCGCCTCCCCGACATCCTCGACCAGGACCCACCAGCCGCCGTTGACTGAATCGCTGTTGCCGTCAGATTCCCATCGATCGAGTGAGCGGAACTTGCTGGAGGCTGCCACTGCAGGCTCGCTGAGTGTGCGCTTATAAAGCATTCCGCCGACATTAATGGTGCCGATCGCCTTACGCACATTGGTAGCCTGTGCGTGCGCAACGGACTTGCGATCGAGTGTCCCGCCAAGATCGAAGACCTCGACGACTGTGCGCTTCTCATTGTCGTCGCCCGCATCGGCAACCGGCAGCTGCGTGGCGTCCGAAATGTCCGTTGCCGCCGCTGTAAGGCCATCAATCACCATTTCCGGCCCTTCCGGGCCTCGGATGTCGGCAGCGTCGGCAACGGCGTCAACAAGTCCGGTTGCGCCGACGTATTTGCCGGTCGCCGGCTTAGTGCCTTCACCGCCCTGCCAGTCCACGACACGTTGCACACGGCGGACACCGTCATCGACAACGCCAAAGACCGGTGCCCAGCCCTTGTCGCCCTTGATCAGGCCGTTGTCGGGCCAACCGGCGGCATTCTTCGGGCCGTATAGCTTCTTGGCTACGGTATCGATGAAGAAATCACCGATGCGTCCATCTGTGATCAGCGGCGCGCGAGCCTTGGCAAGCGTCGTGCGGCCGTCAACGCCCTTCTCGGGAGAGGCCAGATAGACAGGATTGGAAAGTGCTCGTGCCATGATCAGGGCTCCGGGAAGGTGATGCCAGGGGTGATGGAAAGCGTGTGCGGGCCGCTGCGAGAGCGGACCTGCGTCGTCTTGTTTTCGAACAGGATGTCGAAGGTGAACGGGCCGGGTTCGATGGCCTCGATCTCCGACCAGCCGACGTTGACCTCCAGTCGGCGGCCAGGCGCATCGGCAATGACCAATTTGCCGTTGTCCGCGTTCAGGTCGAGCAGCACCGAGGCATCCCCAGTCTTTTTCAGGTGGAGCCAGATGTCGTAGTCGTCCAGCCGCCAGCGATCGTTGACGGAACCGAACACGATCGTGTCGATCCAGTCTGTGCCGGCGGCAACCGTGAAGGTCGCCATGGTGATGTCCTTGGGTTAAGTTTCGTTTTCGAGGGTCTGGATGCGGTCCAGCGCGTCGTTCAGGCGTGCATTGAGGCCAGCAACCTCGCGATGCAGGAGTTCAACGTCAGGCGACCAGACCATTGCGTCGGTCGCGTCTACGACTTGGATCACTTCGACATGCGTGACGCCGGACCCAAACGTGCGAACGAACGGGCGGAAGTAGACCGCGCCTGCCGGAGACACGGCGTCGATATCCGAGGCATCGGCCGTCGCCAGTGTGAACATGTACTCGAGCCGCCCGTCCGAGACCGTGATGTCGAGCAGGTTGGCAAGCTCGGTTGTCCCTGCCCCAGTCTTGTCAGCCGTCAGCCAGCGCACACCAAGGCGCACGGCGTCGTTTGATGGGTCCTCTGTATCGACTGCTCGCTGCACGACGAAGCGGACGCGATAGACATGCCCCGGCTCGATGCGCCAAACATTGATCGGGGCGACGTTTCCAGCCCCATCGATCTTGGCAACTTTGCCAGAGGGCGAAGCAACGGCTACACTCTCCGCAAGAGGCGGCACCACCGCTGGTTCGCCGTCGATAGATGCGGAAAAGAAGCTGATCGCATCGCCGGGTCGCACTGACGCATCAACCGTCGCTAACGCTGCTCTGCTGGCTTTTGTGGCAATCTGCCCCTGGAGTTGTCCGTCGGCCAGTTGTCGTGCCAAAATCTCTGCATCCAGCGCTGTCTTTTCTGCCTTCCCATCGACCAGATTCGCCTCGTCGATCGCCTGATTGATCTTGTTGATGGAATTGACGTCGTTCACGCCGATGTGCGCAATCGCCATTGTTCAATCCTTATGTGACGGTGAATGAGCCGGTCGCGACAGGCGCCGCCTGAACGCCAGATCGGTTGATCGCAACGACCCAGCCATAGCGCGTCCCGGCCGAGATGCCGGTGACAACCTTGCTGTCGTTCAAATTTGGGGAACCGTACTCCGTCGTCGCCAGAGTGGCGGTCGAGAAGTTGTTGGCGGTGTTCCAGTAGATCTGCGCGCCAGCGTAATTGGCGCTGTTGGGTGATCGCCATCCGACGGTCACCTGCCCTGCTCCACCAGTCTTCGTGACGTTGGTCACAACACCTGGAGCAGTCGGGTCGGCAACTGCTGTGCGCAGCACATACGTCGTCCATTCCGAATACGTACCGCCGCCCCATGCTCGCAGGCGAAACTGGTAGGCTTTGCCGTCGTTGAGGGAGGCCGACCGAACGCTGTCATCGCCGTCTTCAGACATTACTGACCGGGGCGGTTCACTGAGATCGGTTAGCTGCCATTCCAGTTCGTAGTTTAGCTTGTCACTGGTATGCGCCCACGTGGCGTAGGCGTAAGGCACTTTCATTCCAGAAACCGTGTCCGTTTTGATCACGACGTCGAAGCTGGTTGGCATCGGGACGCCGCCGCTTTCCAGCGGAACGACGTCGTTGCCGGGAATACCCTCCTCCGTTGCGGCGTTGAAGGCATAGAGGTTAGCCGGAACGATAATGCCAGAAAACGAAATGGTCAGGTCACGCAGAGACAGGTTTGGCGTCTCGGTGATTTCGACGATGACGTTCGGCAGTTTCGGCGGGTGGTTAACCCGAACAAAGCGCCGGTATGGCACATTCTCGGCCGGCTCATAGTGCGCCACAATCGACACGCGCGGTGCGTTGGCTCGGGTAAAGGCGATCTTCTGTAGCCGCTGCACATGGTTGTGCGACTGGATCGCCTGGTTGTCGATCGTCTTCGTGCGCTCGGTGTCGTCGCCGTCGACGTAAGGGTCGCCATAAATCGCCGCGTCCGACTGGTTGTAATCGAGGTCAAGGCGGGTATAGCGGCCGCGCACGGCAAGCACGTTCGAGGTGTCGCGTGTATTTGCGTCCAGCGTGACACTGACGATGTCGTTGGCCGTGAGCGTGATGTCGGGAGCGACGTACTCGCCGGCATGAACGCCAACCAGCCCATCCGGCCGCTCGTAGACAACGAGCTCGGCCGCCTGGTCCATGATCCGACCAACGTCAACCGGGTCGTTGTTCGCACGAAACCAGAAACCGCCGTGATAGCGCTTTTCAGTGACTCCTGCGCGGTTGGTCACATTCTGATCGCATACGGTCGCCGCGTTCTGCCACTCAGGCAGGTACATGTCCGATTGAGCCAGCTTGCCGCCGACGGGATGCGTCAGGTGCCAAAACCGCATCAGCGCCAAGTTACGCGAGAACGCTGTACTGCCGCTGCGCGGGTCATAGAGGCGCGCGCCAGCAATGACAGAGGAAAGCTCTGGCATGTTGTTCGGGAACATCTTCATGAAGCTCTTTTGGCTGGTGCCGAGTACATTCATGAAGACCGATGCCAGGCCGTCGCCGCGGTGGCTGTTCGTCCAGATCGTCGGGAACGCCGAGACGACTTCGGAGTAGGCCGTTTCGGCGTTCAGCCCCTTGCGCTCCTTGATGACGACGTTGTTGTCGAAGTGTCCAGGAGCCGTGATGACACCATCGACGCCAAGCGTAATCTTCTCATCATGGAGGTAGTGCTGAATGTAGCCATCGATGCGATGCGCAGCCTGCACGATGATGTGGTAGGTGTCCCCTTCCTTCTCCTCGAGGAAGACATAATCCCCGCCCTTCTTCGTCCAGCCGAGAACATATGCGAGCGACGGAACGTTCTGCTTCAGATTGTACGAGCCATCTTCCGGCTTTGGCACGTCTGGCTTTTGGACGAGCAAGCGAGATGCAAAGGTGAGACCGCCAACCGCGAGTGCATAGGTGCCGAGATAAAGCGTATTGGCGGCAAAGACGGTGGTGCCCAGCGATGAGATCATCAGCGCCAGCGTTTCAAGTCCGGGCATTCAAATTCTCCAGATCGCCAGAGGCTGCGCCATCATCGGGCTAATGCGGTCGATGAAACGGACCTGCCAGCGTCTGCCATCAAAGATCGCGCCGAACTGCCGGTCGATACGTGTTGCCGAGCCGATCACGCCAACATCGCCGCACGCGGGGTGAGACACGCGCCGGCCACCAATGAGTGCCGCAGCTTCCCCCACCAGGGGAACGCAGCCGCCTGTTTCCGTGACGATGGCGCGCATATGCTCCTCGTCACGAACAACACCGCGCCACTTTTCGATTGGGTCTCGATGGCCAAGCCAGATCCCCCATGCCGCCGGAAACATCAGGCAATTGACGGTTGCCGCCGCCCACGACTTGTCGCCATAGGCACGGAAGAAGTCCGCGAGTGTCGTTTCCATTACCAGCGCGGCCAGCGGATTTTCTTATTGAGGTAGAGGACGATGCGCTCGGCAAACTTGTCCGCCGCCGCGCCCACGTTTAGGGCCGCCGACCGTGCTCGCTGATTCACGTCAGATAGGACGCCGCCGTTCTCCTGCTTCCGCAGCATAAAGCGGTTTGCCACTTCGACCGTAATCGTCGACCGGATTTGATCTTCGCTCGCCGTGTCGGAAAACATCAGGTTGTCGACGCGCCCAGTGAACTTGACCGCCGGGACACCGATGGGCTGGTCGAACTCGTCGCACTTCTGGATCATCAACCGGAAGCGCGAGCCCTTGATCGTTCCAGCTTGGTAGTCAGTCCAAATCGCGTTTGACGTGGCGACATCAATTCCGGAGATAACGAGCGATAGCGTGAACGCCTCGGCGTTGATCGCCATCTCAATGTCATTCAACGCGTCCTCGGTGAGGCTGCACGAGCGATAGATGTTCCCGTCCTGCGCGACGAACGGCCCGCCGGAGCCGTCATACCAGCGCAGTGTCTTGGATGGCAGATCAACCTGACAAAGGATGCGTAGCGACTTCAGGGCCATCAGGCACCCCCAGCCGCAAGCGCGTTCCAATAGTCGACAGCTTCGACGAAACTGACGCTGGCCATCGTCACCTTGCTCACTCTCGGAATGTCGATGTCCATCCCGTTATCATCCGCTAGGTGGCAAAGGCACGTCGGCTGCGTCACCTCAAGCGCCGCCCCGCTTGGGATCGGAGCTCGTATCGACGGCGTGATGGGAAGATCCCACACGTTGCCGACCGGAGCATCCCCGATTCCAGTTTCATACAGGGCGTGCTGGTAGGAGAAGCGGATTCCGTAGAGGTTCTCGCCACCCGTGATCACGCGGATCTTGATCGACGTCGCCCCGATCGCTGCTGAAGCATGCGCCACGATTGAGACGGGAGACTTCCGGTACGGGAGCAACTCCGGCTGAAGCGGCGGACCTTCCTGGAAGATAACACCGCTCGCGTCCGGCACGATGGCGTCACTCTCGAATTCCCCTGACGCATACGGTGCCATCAATGTCGATGGTGCCCGAACGGCAACAAGGCCCGCCTTGCCGGCCAGTGTAGAGCGGATGGCTGACCACCATTGCCACTGAGCGCGGTTCTTCACCCGCATTGGGATATTGGCGTAGTCGATCCGCCAGAAACCGAGGTCAGTCCTGATTGTCGGCTCGACGCCACCGAGCGATCGCCCACCCGATCGCGAGTAGGGCGTAAGGTTGACCGAAGGCTGCTGCGGAGACAGTAGGCAGTAGGGCCACGTCACGATTTGCGTCATGAGTTACGATAATCCCCGCCTGCCTTCATCACTTGGTGTCGCCCGACAGCGGCCGGCGCGGCTTTGGTGGCGCGTCCGACGGCCACGTTCACAATCGTCCCGCTCTGCGTCTGGATGCGCTGGTCGGCTATGGCCGCCATGCGGCCGCTGTCATCCTGCAGGTGAATGGTCACTTCATCACGGCTGCCACCGCCTGCCTTCGTGCCGCGGGGCAAGACAACCTCGCCGCGCTGCAGGATCGCCGGAACTTCACCCGGCTGCAGGCCGGCAACGCCGCCACTGTGGTAGCGCTTGGCGCCGGCAAATACGGATGGCGAGACTGCACGGCCGTGGCCGTAGCCGTCCGAGCCGGCAACGCCGCCCTTATGCAGGATGCCAGGGATAAGCATCCCGCCGAGCAGCCCGCCGCCCATGCCGCCAAGCCCGCCGAAGCCGGAAAAGATGTTCTGCAGCGAGATCTCGATGACCTTATCGAGAACTTTGTCCAGCGCGCCGCGCATGGCATCGGCTGCCGACGCGCCTTTGCGAAGGTCGTTGATGAACCCGCCGACGAGGCTTTGCCCGAACGACTGGAATTCCTTCGTTTGCTGGTTCAATTCCTTCTGCGCCGCAGCCGCTTCTCTCGCGGCAGCAGCAAGCCTCTTCTTCTCTTCCGCTGCCGCACGGTCCGCACCGCCTCGCCCGCCACCGCCAGTTTTCGGCAGGTTGAGTTGATAATGCGACTGCGTCTCGTCGGCGCGCATGTCGAGCCATTCGGCTTCGTTCAGGAACTGACCGCCACCGGAATAGATCGGTGAAAGCTGCCCGAGCGGCGTCTGGCCGATCTGTGACTGAAGGCTGTTGTAGTTCTTGACCAGCGTTCCGAGCGCCCGCACGGCATTGGCCGCTGCGGGGATAAGATGGGTCTGAATCGCTCCAGCCACACCGCTGATGACTTCCGCCCCTGTCGAGCCAAACCCGATCACCGCGGACGTCAGCGCCTCGAATGCGACTTTCGCGTCTTCGGCGCTGAGATAGACCGTGTTCAGGCGCTCGCTCGCCCCTGAGATGGCGTCCTCAAGACCGATGGATTCCTGAGCCGCCAACCGGAACTGCGTTGCGAGCTCGCGGATATTGGCCGGCGCCCCGGTGCTGTTCGCAATTTCTGCCATCTGGATGGAAAATTGCGAAAAGTCCGGCTGGTCCTGCTCGAGTAATCGCAGGGCTGCATCGAAGTCGGCGATGATCTTGGTCGCTCCGCCGAACTCATCGGCTGGGATGCTCAGGATATCGTTCTTGATCGCGTCGGCAGCAGCACGCGCGGCAGCCTGAAGCGACCCGAACTCGTCCTGGAGTTTGAGAAGCGATATCTGACGCGCCGCCTCCGTGTATTTCCGCGCCCCTTCCGCCGCGATGCCGTAAGCCTCATCGAAGGACTTGATGAGGTTTGCGTGCTCCTGCAGCAGCTTATCGGTGTTGGCGGTGTCTTCCTGAACCGTCGTGAAATACTGGACAGCATAGCCCGTCAGGCCGATGAGTGCGAAGGATGCCAGCGAGACAGGGCTGACCATCGACGCAAAAGCCCCGCCAAGCGCCTTGACCGCGCCAGTCAGGCCACCACCGGCAGCGCCAAGAGCCTGCGACACCTGGCTTCCCTGTTGGACCATGATCGTGAATGGAGACGTGCCAGAGGCAAGTCCCATCGCGATGTCGTTCAATTGAAATGACAGGTTTGAGACAGCCGCCGAAGACTGACGCATCGAGGCGGTCGCCTGCCGGCTTCCACGCTGAAAGCTGTTGGCAACGTTGTCGTTCGCTTTCTTGAAGTTGCCCTCGACGTACTTCGCCGCATCAGCAGACTGCTTTGCCACTGCCTGCATCTGCTTGGCAAAGCTGCGCTGGTTCGCCTCGATCGAGACGAGCAACCTGGCCTGATCGTCTGCAGTCGCCATTTAGAACCCCACGATGCCGAGTTCGGCCAGCTTGTCGTCATCCATTGGCGGCGGCGCCTTTTCCTCGGCGCTGTTCGCCTCTTTCCAGCCTTCGACACAGTGGGCGAACTCCCACGGCGTCATGTCGTCAATGTCGCGCGGCGTGAAGCCTAAGACAGCTCCGGCGCGGTAGTAGCTGGACCATCGGGTTCTTCCGTTTCGGAGCGGGTCAGGCGCTGGTTTGCCTCCCCCGCCTCCGGCTCCCCCGGCGCGTCCTCTCCCTCCCACATGATGAAGCGGCGGAGGATTTCGGCGGAGGTGATTGCCAACGCATAGGGGCTGTGTGTCGTCGATGCACGGTTGAGGACGGCCTTCGCCTCGCTCTCGATCATGCCTGCGCCCATCAGGCCGAGCCGGATCGGGCCAAGAACGTCGTCGATCTTCCATTGCTGGCCGATCAGCCGCATGAACACCACGGCGACACCCGCATCGCTCAACTGCTCAATGGAGCGCAGTTCGCCAATTCCGAGCCGGAAGTTATGCTCGCCCCCGGCCCATGCGATCGTTTCAGAGCCCCGCATCAGGGGGCCTTTGCCGTGCGTGTCGGCTCGCCGTCGAAGCGCAACTCGATCTCACGGGTGACGACCTTGCCCTCGCCCTGGATTTCGCCGCTGTCGTTGAGAGCCGTCATGTAGGCGAAGCCGGTCTCATATTCGGTATCCCCAGCTGCTGCCGCGACATGCGCGACACGGATCGATTTCCGCTGCTTGAGGTAAATCCAGTCCATCATCATCTCGTGGGACTGCCGTGCCCATTTCGCGGTGCCGCTGACCGTGACGACGAGGGCGCCAGTCTCCACCAGCATTTCCACGCCGGCCGATTCGTCATCGCAATCTTTCGGGACAGGGACCTCTTCAAGAGCGAGGGCGCGGTTCACCTGACGACCGGTGATCCCGCAAATCTTGGCATAGGTGCCGGGCGTGTCGGTCTCGACCTCGACAACGAACTCGTGAAAGCGCTGGAAGTTTGGCGCAGCCATTGTCTTCTCTCCATGTGGCAAGGGGCCGGAGATCGTCCAGCCAGGAAGGGCTTGCGCCCGGTTTCAAGTGGAAGGGCTACTTCGCCCGGGTGCGCCGCTGCTTGATCGCTTTGGCTTGCTCTCTGGTCGGAGACGGGACTTCCGTGGCCAACCCTTTCGAGACCGCATAGTCCACGACGTCACGCGGGCGCTCTTGAGGCTCCGGGCTTGGCTTAAAATTGAACGAGTAGACCGACCGAGGCCGGCGGAAGTTACCTTCCGTATGGACGATCATCCATGCCATCACGCCGGTTCCTCTATCACAGCCGTTACGGTGACGATGCCGTGCGAGGTCAGGCCATCTGGGTCACCGATCACCCGCGCGAAATCAGTCCTCATCTCGACAAGGCGATATACACCCATGTCGGCCTCGTAGCCGTGCAACGCGCGCCGGACGGCATCGGTGATCTGCTTCGCCTCGCCACGTCCCACGGCACGGCTCCATATGTCGATCTGCAGCGTGTGTTCTCCTGCGGTGATGCAATCAGCATCGTCAGACACGAAATCGTAGGGACCGAAGCCGACATGAGGGAACGTCGCCGTCACCTTCCCGTTTGTACCAGTCGGTATCCGGTCGTAGACCCGCCCGCCGATCAGCGACGACACCGAAGCATCCGCCTTGAGCGCGGCAAAGACCATCTTTTGCAGTTCGACTGCTACGCTCATGCCGGGAACTCCGCCTTGACCGCCTTTTTCATCTCGCGGGTGATACGTGACTTGATCCGCTTACGCAGCGACCGCCAGGACGGGAAGAAGAATGGATTGGCCGCCATATTGACCGTGCCGAATTCCTGCCAGCGGGCGTAATAGGCTTCCTTGTTGCCGGCGTAGATGACGATGCGCATTCCACGGCTATCATATGGGCTGCTGGCGATTATTGCGGACCCCTTCGGAGGCGCGCCCCACGACCAGCCGATGCTGGCGCGAAGGTCACCCTGATCGACAGGGACAAGCCGCTTCATCATCTCGACCAGTTCTTTGGCGCCGGTCTCCATAGCCTTCCGGGTCGCCGCCTCGACACGCTTCGGCAATGTCACCGTCAGCTTCTTGTTGAGCCGAGCGAGACCCTGCACCATCAGACGGCCACACCTCGCTCGATGAGCAGCGAGATCCACTGCCGACCGTTCTCGTGCGTCACGTCGCGGATATTAAACTCGTCGCCGGTTCGCGTGTCTCTCACGCGCCAGTCGGTTGTGATCTCCCGCGTCTGCGACGAGGCGCGCACGGTGATGATCTGTGTGTGCTTGCCCTGTAGGCGGCCAGCCATGATGCTTTCGCCGCCGCGCAGGTGACGATAAGCCGCCCGGCACTGGAACTGCTCCTGCCAATCACCCTGAGTGTTGCCCATGCCGTCGTCGATCGGGGGGCGTAGGTCGAAGGCGACACGCTGGAAGAGATCATTGGCCTCCATCACACGCTGATCCTGCGATAGGGCGCGATCAGCGCATCAAAGGCGCGCTGGTAGGAGTCTCGCGCCGCGGGCTCCATCGTCTCGTAGTTCATCTTAACGTGGAGCACGATCGCCAGCTTGAGCCCATCAGGCACAGTGCTCTTTTCCGGCACTACCGGCGACCCAGGCTGTTCCGGCGTCGTCGGATAGCCCGCCTCATAGGTGACGCTGACAGGACCCGCCACCGAAACGCCAGAGGCGAACTCCACGCGCGCCCTGCCCCCGGCGTCGGTGACAAGCGAATAGCTCGCCTGATCGACCGACCCGGCGTCCGACATGACGCTGACAATCCCAATCACTGGGCCGAGCGGTAGCGGCAGGCAGGAAGCGAACCGCTCAAAATCCTGCCGCCACGTCTGCTCGACCAGGCAGCGACCGAGAATGCCCGTCCAGCCGTCGAGATGGTCGACCGCAGCCGCGATCAGCGCCGTGATCAGGGCGTCATCATCGGAATGATCAACGCGCAGATGCTGCTTCGCCTCGGCGAGCGAGACGGGCGTGATCGCAGGCGCGACGGTGCGGACGGGTGCGAGCATGATCAGTCGGCAGCCTTATTCTTGGGCGAGGACTTCTCGGCCTTGTTTGCCGGTGCCCTGTTGGCCTTGTCACCTTCCACAAGAACGCCATTGGCAACGAGATGCGCGACGTCAGCCTTTGCCGCCTCGCGCCTGTCGCCTGGCATGTACATCTTGTCGCCAAGGTGCTGGCGAATGACTGAATAGGTTTTCATCGCTATCTCCTTCGGTTCATAGGGAGGGCGGCGCGAACCGCCCTCCTTGATGAGCCGAACTTGATCAGGTCACGCGGCCGAAATCGCCGTAGATGAACGCTTCCGGACGGTAGACCGCCAGGGCGAGCCGCTCTTCTGCCAGGATCGTCACAAGGTTCTTGGTGAAGTCGTCGTTCTCGTACCCGACGTCGATTTGAGCATCCCAGCGGTCGAAAACCTGGGCGCCGAGCTTGAAGGCACCGGTCAGGAACTTGTCGACCGAGACGGCCTGCGTGGTGACGACCGGCAGCCCCCAGAGCGTCGGCGTAACCGTGCCCTGCGGGTTGCCGATGATGTAGCGCCCGGTCGTGTCCTTCAGCGTCTCAACCCATGCCCAGTCGCTGGGATGCATGACGTGACCCGTTGCCGGATACTCCGCCAGTGCCGCCTGCAGCTGCGCCAGACGCATCATGTCGATGCTGGTCGGGCTGGAAAGCGTGATCGGCGCCGCATAGGCGGTGGCCTGCGGGATAAGCCCGAGCAGATTCTGGCCGGTGCCGTCGCCGTTCAGGAGTTGCGCCTCTTCGGCATAAGCCAGACCGTAGAGAAGGCGCTGGTCGATGATGGAACGGAGCTGTGAAATATCGCTCAGAACCTGCTTCGACGCCTTCATCCAGTGGGCGATGACCTTGGCCGACGTCGTCATGAGATCGAACTTCAGATCCGACGAAGGCTTTGCCGCGCCTTCAGCCACCGGAGCGGCATTGTTGGTGAAGCCGGTTTCCTTGACATACTCCAGCGTATTGCCGTCCATCTGGCCCTGAGACAGCAGATCGCGAACGGTCATGCGGCGCTGGGGAAGAGGAAGAATGCCCGGGAGACGGGTATTCTGGATCGCATCGCCAACGGAGCCGGCGGCATTGGTTGTCGCCGACGTCAGGGTCGCCTTGACCTGCAGGCTCCCGCCACGGTGGCTTTTCGAGAAGCCGGCGCCCTGGAACGACGTGAAGCCTTCCGATTCGACGTACTGCTCGCCGATGGACTTCACGGCATCCTTGCCGTCGCCCTTGGCACGGGCCATCTTCTGCTCGAGCTCGGCGACCTGCTCGGTCAGACCGTTCATCTTCAGAAGAGCCTCGTCGGCCTTCTCCTTGAGCGATGTAGACAGTTCCTCGCCAGATTTGGCCTTGCCGAGCGCATCCTCAGCGATGGACTTCACAGCATCAATCGCCTGGTCGAACTTGGCCTTGACCTGTGCAGCCAGTTGTTCGGGCGAAACACCTCCGCCACCAAGATCATCGGGCGGGGCAAAGAAGATGCGCGGACCGATCATCGACGAAGCCACACGGGCAACGCCGGCGGCTCCGATTGCAGCATACGGCGCCAGAGTGGCGAGGTCAGCCGGGTTGACGAGGCCGGCGGCGGCGTGAGCGCCGGTCGCCGTGAGCACGCCCACGACAGCCAGCATCGCCACGGCAAGCGTGGTGAAGAAATGACGTTTCATTGTGGTGTCCTTTCTGGACAGGGAGGAAGATCAGCCGCGCAGGAGGGCTTGGAGGAATGCGGCCGGTTCATTCGCCTTGCTGCCCTCGGACTCGCTCCGAATGGCCTTGGCATAGCCGTGCGAGGCGATCGCTACGGCCATGCTCTTCGGGACGCCTGCCTCGCGCAGGATGTCCTCGAAATCTTTGATGGGCATGGGGTCTCCATCGCGAAGGCGACAAGCAAACTCTTCCATGCGCTCCGATTTGACGCTCTCGATGCGGGCGCGGCGGTTTGCGGGGAACGAGACCGGCGAGATTTCCCTCAGGTCCAGTTCATCAAGATTTCGGACATTGCCGTCCGGCGTCACCTTCACCTCGCGATAACCGATGGAGAGGCCGCCGATCGCCTTGCCCTTCATCAGGGCGTGAACTTCGCGGGCCTTCTGAACTTCGAGGATAAGCCGGCCCTTGCCCCAGAGGCCCTTTGCGTCTTCGGCCAGGTCTTCCCATACGCCGATCGGCTCATCCGCGTTGTGTTGCCACAGCATCAGGACACTCGAACCCTCGCGCCGATGCTTCGCAAGCGAGCCCACGAACGCCCCCGGCATAACTTTTTCGCCGTAGCTGTCCACGTTGCCGAAGATTGAGCCGTAGCCTTCAAAGGTGCCGTCTTCCGACAGGCCTTTAACCTGCAGGGCGAAATCCTTGGTTTTCATGTGCGCTATTCCTCGTTCGGCGCCGGGAGTTGCTGTTGCTGGCCCGCCTGAGTGATCGGGACGTTCTGCATTTGCATGCGCGGGACGTCGCCACCCGCGACAGGAGGCATGTTTTCCAGCGCGCGGACCTCGTTGATCGTCATCCAGCCATTGTTCAGGCCCGACTGGTAGAAGCTCGCCCTTGCGCCACTGTCGCCCCGGAGAAGGCCCTCCAGGTTGAATTCGATGGTGATGCCAGCTGCGCGATCCAGCGGCGTCAGCAACTGCTTCTCCAGCGCCTGCTCAATGCGCTTCAACCTGCGGCGCAGAGTGAACTTCTGGAAGCCGAGCGTCTGTTGCTCGAGTCCGGTGCCCCAACTGGTCGACTTCTCCGTATGGCCGACCATGAACGGCGGAACCCCGAAGAACCGGCAGATTTCCTCGACGGAGAAGCCTCGCGATTCCAGCATCTGCGCGTCTTCCGGTGCGATCGTCAGTTGCTGCCACTTGGTCCCACCTTCGAGGATCAGCGGCCGCCCGGCATTCATCGCGCCGAGGAACTTCTCGGTCAGCTTTGCCTCGGCGAGCTTCCTGTGTTCTTCCGAGAGCCAGTTCTCGAACGTCAGAACACCGGAAGGGCGTAGCCCGTTCTTGAACATTCCCGCGGCAGATCGATCGACGGCGCGTGCAAGGCTGAAGGCATGGCGCGCGAAATGCAATGTCGACATGCCGCCAAGCGGGTTGCCGCCAAAGCCGCGGATATGAAGCACGGTTCGATCGGTCTCGACGTAGCTCTTGCCGTCCTCAGTCCATCGATATTCAATGTCGCCGCTGGTAAGACGCCGAACCGACATAAGGCTCGGCGCTACCGGATGAAGGCCAGAGACCTGCCCGGCGCTACGCTCGACCCGCGCATAGGCGTTGCCCCAGAGTTCGACCGAGGCGCTGACGAACTCCCAAAAATCGACGGCCGTCTGGTCGAAGTTCGGGCTGTCGTGCAGCACTCGATAGAGCTTGTGATCCTTCGCGACAGCCCTGCGCCCTTGCGCATCTGTCCGGTAGACCATCAGCGGAAGGCTGGCGATCGTTCCGGCGAGCAGGTTCACGCAAGCCCAGACCGCAGACAACGAAAGGGCCGTGCCATCGGTGACAATCTCGCCGGCATCGCCGCGCATGCTGTCGGGATACCAGCCGTCAGGCTCGCGCACCGTCAGGCGTCGAACGATGGCGCTCTTGATCCTATTGATAACCCTCACGGCGCACCTGTCAGGCTCTTGAAATAATCATCCATGCCGGCCGCCGTGGCTTCCGGGTTGAGGAACATCAGCATCGCCGCGTTGAACAGCGCCATCAGCGGGTCGATCTTCGACGCGCCGGCCGCCTGCTTTGTGACGATGTAGTTTGAGCCCTTCAGCTCGGTCTTGGCATTGCCGACCGCCCACGCCATCAGCGGCTGGCCACAGTGCTGTATGGTCCGGTCCTTCAGCTTGCGTGGCAGCGTCGTCACCGCCGACTGCAGCTTCCAGCCCTGCCCGACGGCCATGGTCAGGTCGCCGGCCATGCCAAGCTCGGCCAGTGCGTCGAGGAGACTGGCGACTCCGAAGGCGTCGAGGCCGATGCCGGCCTTTTCGGGCAGCTTTCCGGCCACGAACAGCCGCTCGCAGATGTCGGCGATTTCGGTGATGTCCTGGTCGACCTCGTCGCAGACGACCAGGTCGCCGTCGCGCTCGAAATCCCGAAGCCGCGGGGCGATTTCCTTGCGGCGCTCGAACACGTCCGGATGCGCCCAGGCCCTTCCCCACGCGAGCCACGTCCGCGTTTCACGCTGGCGCCCGATCACAGCCATCGCCATCAGGTCGTCGAGCCCGCCGCCGTCGATGCCGACGACGCAAACGTCGCAGTCGGTCATGATGCGATCAAGCGTCAGGTCGGTGCGCCCTGCCACTTCCCAATACGTCGCCCCGGCCCATCGATCGGCATGCAGGCCGAGGCCCACTTCCACGTTGAAGTGCTGCGAGGCGATCAGCGCCAGCTTCTCCGGCCCCTCGCGCTCCGCCGTGGCGACCTCGCCGGCGAGATAGTCTTCGTTGACCGACCGGTTCAGGTTCGGATTGACGAGACCCCAGGTCTCGCGCCGCTTCCAGCCGCCGTCGACGGCATCCTCCGCCGGCAGCTCGTAGAGCACGGCCAGCATTGGGAAGTCGAAAAGGCCGTCGCGAACGTCCCGCGCCTTCTGCAGCTCCGCCTTGAATACCCCGGCCGGCGGCGTCTTCGATTGGGTCGTGATCTGCAGCAGGAACCCGTCTGGCCGCGCCGCCAACGATCCGCGGATCTCGACGAAGATATCGGCCGCCTTGGCGATCGCGGCAAAGACGTGGGTCTCGTCGATCAGGATGTAGGTGGCCTTCGAGCCGGTGATGACGTCGGCCGCGGCAGCCTTCACCGCGATCACGGCGAGCGTGTTCTGATGCGTGATCTTCTTCAGGTGATCCTGAGGATGGAATAGCTTCGCCAGCTCGTCGTCGAGCCGGATGATGCCGACGGCCTGCTTGAACGAGATATCCGCGATCTGCTTCGTCGGTGCGATCAGCAGCAGTTCCGCTTCCGGCCTCTCGTTGAGGATCGCCGCGGTGACGATGATCGCAGCCGCGATGGAGGACTTGCCATTCTTCTTCGGCACCAGCAGGAAGAACTCGCGCAGTGCGCGGCGTTTCGTTTCCGGATCGTAGCTGCCAAAGACGACGCGGACGAAATCGAACACCCACTCGTCGCAAGCCTCGCCGTAGGTCGGGTTACCGATGATGTCGGGTACGCGCAGCCGCTTGAAGATGCGGAGCGCCTTTTCTGCGACGGCATCGTAGAGCGGCAGATCGGGGATGAGCGACCGCTTGCCGCGTATCCGTTCCTTCCAGTCGGGAACGGCCGTCGACCAGGTCGACGCCGGCATCCAGGCCGTATCCACTACTGCACGCTCCGATGCACGCCCGGCAGCAGGTCGCTACCCCACTCGCTATCTGCGCCGGCTGTTTTCGCGGCATGCTTCTGGGCCGCCTTCTTGCCAAGCTTCTCGGCGGCCTTCCCGGTGGTCGCCCGATCACGCTGCGCATCGCGCATGTTGCGATCGGCGTCCATCATGTCGGATCGCTCGATCATCTTCCCGAGCTCCTTCAGCGCCGCGACGTTGCCGGCGTTCGCGTGCTCCATCGCGATCTCGAAGCGCCGGGCATCCAAGCGGTCACGCATGGCGTAACGCTCTTTCAGCTCGGCTCTAAAATACCGCTTCACCGTCGCCGGAGAGACGCCGATCCCATTCGCCAGCCGCTCGATCGACCAGCCGAGCGCCAGCAACAGTTTGATTTTGTTGCGATCAGCCTCGGTCGGCTCATAAGGAGGCCGGCCACGCTTGCCTCTCCATGCCGGGACCGGATGCCCGAACAGGTCTAAAATCGTGTCCATCCGAAAAAAATCTCTGCGTGAGGGGGACGCGGGTCCGGGAGCGAGAGGGTCTCCAGACTTTTGACCCGCCCCCTCCCTTGCGCCAGATCACCACCGAGCCTGCGCTCGCTCCTGCTTCTGCTTCTCGCTGTCGTGGTAGGCCTTGCTGACTACCTGCAGGTTGTCCTCATCCCAGAACAGACGCTCATCACCACGGTGCGGAACCTTGTGGTCAATCACCGGGCTATTGTCGGCAGGGTACTTGCCGATGCACAGCACGCCGGTCTGCTTGCATGTGAAATTGTCGCGCAGCAGGATCTTCTGCCGCAGCTTCCGCCAGCGCTCGGTCTTGTACCAGCTGCGCCATGATACGTTCTGGTCACGCTCACGAAGGCGGGCCTGCTCATCACCAGGCACTCGACCGATCCTCGGAGCCAACATCCCTATCCGTGGTTTGATGGTGGAGAGCCTGCCCATACCCTAGACACAACAAAGGCGACCTTTCCGGCCGCCTCGTCTGTCGTCTGGTCATAGCGGTAGCACTGGCCCCGACTCGGTGCCTCTATGCGAGGCTGTCAGGGAAGGGTCTGCCCGGCGTACCCACGTGGAGGTTTCCCTCTCTTGCGGCCCGATCTTGTGGGCGGCTCAAACGCTTGCTCAGGATCAGCAGATCATCCGATGGGATTTAAACTCACATTTTCACCAGCAGTGCAAGAGGCGTCGTGATCGAGGACCGCTTGCCGTTGATCTCCACTTCCACCACACCTTCAACGCCGACAGGCCGCATTCCGCGTACCAACACCATCTTGCGGATCCGGCTGATATGGCCGCTATAACCGACAAATGGTCCCTCATCGAAACGCACCCAGTCGCCCGCTGCGAAAGCCTCGGCATGGGCTTTGACATCGCTCCACTCACCCAGCAGCACCTTGAAACGATTCATGGTTTCATCGCGAATCCGATGAGGCTTTTCCGCCCCGCCAACGAAGTCATCAACGAACTTCACACGAAGCAAACCGGCAATCGCCGCCGGCGACGGAACGAACGAAACCATGATGTATCCCGGCAGTGCCGGACGGTCTGCGCAGTGCGCGACACGACCGCGACGAACCTTTTTCCCGCCCGGAATGAACGGCAAATAGGCGAGCACGCCGGCGGCGCGAAGCGTATTTTCCACAGCCTTTTCCTTGTTCGCGAACGTCTGGAGCACGAACCACACCCGCTCTCCGGACTGATTCGCCCCCGCCATCGAGAGCATGGAAGCGCTGATGGAACGGAGCGAAGTGCATCGGGCAAGCTCCTGCTCAATTCGCAGCTGGTCGACCTTGTCGCTGATTGTGAACCTATGCCGCATGTTCATCGCCTCGTACCTCTCTGAGCTTCACCGCAAAATCATCAATCGCCGCCTGGACGGCTGCGTCCGGATCAGTTTCCCAGCCATCCGCAACAGCCGGGAAATGCACCCACTCAGGCGGTCGCGTATCGTCGAGGAAGGGCCATCCGCGGCGCTCGTGTTCCCGCCGCCAAGCCGCATAGAGATCGCCGTCACGATGCACCTGGCGGAAGCCATCGGCGATCGGCAGCAGATCCGCCGGGCAAGGATAGCCCTTTGCATCCGCCGCCCGCTCGTGCATGGCGTTGACTACGGTCCAGCCGCTGCGGCGAACCTTGTCGCGATAAATCGCCTCGCTCGTCGTCTTTCCGGCCCGCACAAGGCTTTGCTCGAAAGCGGTCATGCTGGCGACAGGCCCATAGGCCTTGCGGTGCAGGTCGGAGAATCGTGCCGTCATCCAGAGCTTGCCGTAGGGGGCCGCCAGCTTCGGCCCGGCAGGCTGTTCCGGCTGATCGGAAACGGCCTGCCAGAGCTTTTCGCCGAAATAGGTCGCTGGTGCCGGCACATGGGTTTTCTTCTGCGCCTTCAGCAGCGCGAGCCAGGCGGAGAACTTGTCGGCCGCCTGCTGTCGTTCCTCGGCCGAGAGCTTCGTCCAAGCCATCTGCGCCGGCCGCTTCGGCATGCCGTCGAAGCCGGGCCAACCCTTCACCAGACGCCAGAAGGCCTTTTCGATGGCAGCAGCGCTTTCGGCAAGCTCGTCGGCACTTTCCTCGCTCCGATCATCCGAAGCCTCACGCCCGCCCTCTCTCAAACCCTGATTCTCAGTATTTGCTAGATATGAGTTATTACTATGTGCCGATTTTACCGGCGCCGGCAAAACCGGCGACGGCATTACCGGCGCCGGCAAATCAGTCTGCGGTAGAAATGCAACACTCTCTGGATCGGCCCCTGCGCCGGCCGCCTCTGCCCCGCGCGGCTCGTCGAAGATGACCAGAACGGACGAACCGAACTTGCCATCGTCACGCTGCTGTTCGCGCTCGGCATAGCCAATTTCGACCAGTTCGGCGATCATCTTGCGCGCCTTGTCGCGCCCGCAGCCGCCCTTCTTGACGATGTCACCCACGACAACGGTCCAGTTGTCCGGCTTCGACAGGAGATAGCCCAGCAGCCATCGGGCCTCCATCGAAAGCCTGGCATCCTCGAATACATGGTTAGGAATGGCCGCATAGCGCGCATTGCGAACGCCACGCCGGATTGTCGCCTCGCTCATGCCGACGCCCTCCGCATCTCGGAAAGTGCCTGCTCGCCCCACTGCTGCGCCATGGCGGTCGCAATACCCTTGAAGAAGCGCGAGCGCTCTCTCGCCCGGTTCGGGCCCGGCGGCATGCGATGCACCCGAGACCACGCCTTGTGTTCGTCTGTCCCGCTGCGCGGCGGCAACAGGCGATCCGTCGGCGTGAGCGGCTTCAGGTTGCGAATGTAGAGCCCGGTGGCCTTGAAGAACGGCTCTCCGAACCACCATGGCTGGACCGTTTGTGCCGGTGGCTGGAAATCGACGATGCGTTCTTTCGGATGCCGGTGCATAACGGGGTTCTCGATGGCGATGCGCTCGATCGGTGCATTCCAGAACGCCGAAAACAGCGCCGCCCCCTCGTCCAGCTCGCGCCACATCTGTTCGCGCGTCTTTCCGGGCGGCGGCGTCGATAGCCAACGCACTCCGGAATTGCAAAGCCTCGTGCAGGGCGGATGCGCCACGATCAGCAGATCCCAACCATCGTTTAGGATCTGTCGGGCGTCTCCAGTGATATGCCGGTTGCTGCCATTCTCCTTCGGCAGCAGATCGCAGGACCACGCATCGTAGCCCTCGGCGAGAAATGCGTTGCGCACCGTGCCAGAGAATTCGCATGCGACGAGGATGCGAAGGGAAGAACGGTCAGCCATGGACATCACCACCCTCCCGCTTCCAAACCCCGCCGAAGTCGACGACGACCCCGCGCACGGTGTCTTCGCTGCCAACGAAGACGGGCGGCTGCGAACGACCACTGAAAATGGAAACGTAGATCCGACCGGTGCGAGCAATCTCCGCTAGCTCGTCCGGCTCCAGTTGCCAGCACGAGACCGAGCAAAACCCATTGGTGAAGGTCGCCAGCTCCTGAACGTTCTCGGAGCCTTCCGGCGGCAACAGGCGCATGTTTGCGCCGTGGAAACTGACAGGATGAGCCATGTCACACCACCTCCAGCAACGCGAATTGCTCAAGGAAGGCGTGCTCTGCTTCTGCCGGCGTCCAAAATTGCAGTGTGATGCCGAGTTTCGGCCCCGGCTCGTGGTCCCATTTGAGCGGGCCGAGGTTTTGCGCTACCTCGTCGGCAAGAATGCGATCGTCCGCCCGTTTCAGCTCCGGCGGCATCGTGCTGTAGAGGCCAAACCGTTTGGCAACGACATCCATGATGCCGCTTTCGATCCCACGATAGTTCGTCAGGAATGGCTTGAGCGGCCTCGGCACGTCGAGAATGTAGGCTTCGCTGGCATCGTGCAGCAGCGCCCAGCGCGCCAGCATGCGCCCCTCCGGACGCAAGAAGCGCGAGAGCAGCACGCTGTGTTCCGCCACGCTGTAGAAGCGCAGGCAATGGCCGGCATACCGGCACTGCATCGACAGCGCATGCGCTATGTCGCGGATGTCGATATCGTCTTCCCGGGGATCGAGCGGATAGAACCGCTTGCCGGTGAAGGTCTGAATCCAGTCGCCGACACGGTCGTTCATACCATTTCCCCTTCCGGCGTCGCCGCCTCATATCCCCATGCGTCCCAGCCCAGCCGCGGCGCACGGCAGAACAGCTCCAACCGGGGAATGCCCGGATAAAGCCGCTCGATTGTTTCTGCGTAGAAGTCGGGCTTGGCCGAGTGCCGCCCCTTGGTTTCGCGGTGCACCGTCTCCGGCTGCGATCCCATCAGTGGCGCCGGCACGTCGCCGCGCCGGCCGATAAGCAAAAGCTCGTGCCGATCGCGACCCCAGTAGCCGGTGCCCGCGATTTCCTTGTCCCAGATCCAGTGATGAACGTAGGCAAATCCCCAGGAGGCCATGACACGCAGCGCATCCGGCAGCATCGGGTTCGTCGCCCAGAGAAAGAGCACCGCATCACGCCCGGCCGGCGAGCCGATCTTGTCGAACAGCGCGCAGATCTCGTCGGTCGGCATCGTCGGATAGTGGTTCTCCGCACTCTTCTCGCGGCCGGTCACTTCGGAACGCACAGCAAATTGCCAGGGCGGATCCGCATAGATGACGGGATACTTTTGGCCGATCACGCCCGCCGTCGCCTGTCCGGCGGTGGCGACCAGCGCCATGTGCCGCAACCGGCCCTCGTGACGGGTCTTCGCGCGTTTCGCCCGAATCTCCTTGGAGAGCTGCACGATCTTCTTTTCTTCCTCGCGAAGCACCTTTTCCTGCTCTTCGCGCTCCAGATGGCTGATCGCCTCGCCGGCATGGACGGAAATCCGGCCATCGCGGATTGCATCGGAAAGCGCCTCGACGCCGTTGTCGCGAACGCGCTTGGCGGCAGCCACCGCCCTTTCCGAGATCGAGAGCCGGCGGGCAGCCTCGCGGGTCTGCAAATTTGCAGGCCCGGCTGTCGTCTGATTGATGCCGCGCTCCCAGTCGACGACCCGCGCCGCCACCATGGCGCGCTGGCTTTCCGTCAGGTGGCGGCGATGCAGGTTGAGCGACAGCACGAAGCCGAGCGGATCGTTGCCGTCATATTCCTTCGTCCAGGCATCGATCCCGAGCAGCGCGCAGGCTGCCTCCCGGTTGCGGCCGTCGAGGATCTGCCCGTTGAGCAGCCAGACCGGCTCCTCCTGCCCGCGCATCTCGATGTCGTCGGCAAGCCTGCGCAGCTCATCTTCCGAAAGCATCGGAAAAAGGCCGGCGAGCGGATGATGGGGCAGCCGCACCGGCCCATCGGAGACCGGCACTGCAGCAGGTGCCGCCGAAGGCGAGGCAACGGCGAGATCGGCCGCCACCCGGCGCCCCTCGTCGGTCGGCCGCCAGAGAAAACCGTCCTGCTGATCGCGCGAAAGCAGCCCCTTGCTGTTCAGCTTGCGCGCCTTTGCCTGCTCGCTCTCGCCATCACACCGGTACTCACCGGCTTCAGTGGCGGACATCAGAATGCGGCGCTGTTCTTCACCAAGGGAAAGCGCCATCACAAAGCCCTCATCAGCCGATCGAGATAGGCGCGGCCCTTCTCGGTGAGATGCAGAACGTCATCATCGCGGCTGTCGAGACGAACCATGCCCGCCTCGATGCAGCGCCAGGCAATGGCGTCGGCATTGCGCTCGCATCGATAAGGACCATCCGCCGCGCGAACACGCCGCAGCAGCGCCACGCCGCGCAGGCCGATCGGTCCCGGCGGGATGTAAGCGCCGGGCCGTTCCTTGCCGGCATAGGGGATTTTCTGGACGGGAGCGCGCATCATGCAGCCACCTCCCCACAGAACCGGTTTCGGTCCTGCAGCGACCACCCCCTGCCCCAGATCGTGTCGATAGCCACGCCGAAAGGCTTCACCTTGCGACGCAGCTTGCAGATGAAGACATCGACGATCTTGGGCTCCGGTGCCTCGTCGACCCGGTCTGAGTACATGCTGAGGAGGATCGATTCGCGGGTGCAGAAATCACGCGATGCCAGATGCGCAAAGACCTTTGCCTCCGAGGAGGTCAGCAGCCATTCGACCGGCACCCGCACGCTGTCCGGGCACAGCGCGGACTCCAGCTGACGAATGCGCTCTCGCAGGATCTCGTTTTCGGAAATCAGGTCGGCGTCAGTCATGGCGCGCCTTTCTGCGGTTCATGAACAGCACCGAGGCGAGCGCCCGCCAGAGCGGCAACTTCCGCTCCGCTGCGAACCGCTTTGCCTCTGCTTCCAGCGTGGAAAGGCGGGACGAGATCAGAAGGGCGATACGATCGGCCTGCAACTCGCCCTTGTATTCGGCAGCATGAAGAAGATGCTCGACGGCCTTGATCAGGTCCGCTGATATCGGGCATGCCCCCCCCTGCACGCAGATCTCCAAAACCTTGCGAGCTCCTGCCGCGTGCCGCCGGTTGACCAATGCGCCGATCGTCGAGACAGCGATGGTTTCGCCCGGCCTGAACCGCGCCATCGGCGGCGGGTTCTTCAGGATCGTTACCCCGGCCCGTTGGCAGACCTGCGCAATCGTCATCGCATCTTCGTCACCGGCCTCGACGAGCGCTGTATGCAGCTGCGTCGGTGTTACCTGGATGCGATCGCGGTTGTGGCGGACGAAGGCGCCGGCCCGGTTCTTGCGCTCGACAGCCCGCACGACGAGAACCGGGATCTGCGCGATACCGCCATGGGTCACGGCGCCGATCGCGGTATGCTGACCGTCGATCACTTCGAGCGCGCCACCGACATCGACGACGACTGGCGGCTTGAACGCGCTCCAGTCCCACTGCGACACGATCTTGCGGATGAGGCGAACGGAACGCTCGGAAAGCGCCCGCTGGTAGCTTTCGTCGACAACAAGCGTTCTCGGATCGACATGGCGGATCTCCGGCATCCAGTCCGGAACAGGTGCCGGCGCAATGTCCGGCAGGCTGAGGGCGTCGATCGACCGCATCACTCACCCTCCCCGCCGACGACGGAGAGCCGAGCAACGGCGCCCTGCCGTGCCTTCACCGACGCAAGCGAGCTGCGGAGGTTGGCAGAGGCCGCATCCAGCGCCGAAGCAATCCGGTCGACTGTCGTCGCCTCGGCCGGCGTGATCCGCCCATCCTCCATCGCCAACGCCATCGCGTTCATCAGCTCAGACGCCTGCCGCATGACCTCCGCATGGCTCGTCAGAACCGAGACATCAGCGGCGCGCTCCTGGTTGGGATCAGTCAGGCGGCGCCCGTTCGCCTCGGCCATGACGGCAGTGACGAACGGGCGCTGGCATTCGGCTTCCAGCGTGATGATCGCCGGCAGGGGCATCAGCGTCGGATCGTTTGGGTCGAACCAGCGGCCAACATTCGATTTCGAATAGCCGCATTTTTCCGCCGTGCGCATCACACCGCCGCAGGCTTCCACCAGGTCGCGCTGCGCTGCTTTCAGGCGGTACATCGTTGCATCGCTCATGCTGTCCTCCGGACAAGAAAATGCCTTTCCCGCCCCGGGAAATCCGGGCGGGTTTTCCCGTGGCGGGAAGGGTCCAAAACTGTGAAAACTCAGGGCCTCAGATCACGGAGGCCCGCATGCCAATCGAAATAGAAAACGGAAACGCCCGGCGGGCATCGAGGTCCGCCGCCCGCCGGGCTCGGGGCACCGCACGGCACGGGTTTGCGTGCGGATTCGGAATGGAGAAGAATGGGCCGGAGCGGCGGGCTGTTCCCTCCGGCTCCGGCACCAGGTGGCAAGGCAAGCGCGGGGAAGTTCGCGCCAGAGGGGAACGCCTTGCAGAAACAGGATGTGCGAAAAGACCGCGCTCATTCGGCGGCCTCCGGCACCCCGAAGAATTCGGGCAACAGTACGTGACGGGAGATTCCGGTTACACGCTCGATTTCGATCGCGCGCTTCGGAGTTACGTTTCCACGCTCCCAGCGAAGCACGGTCGACTTGTCAACGGCGGGCGTGAACAGCTGTCCGAATGCCTCAAGGGACATTCGGTCATGCTTTTCGCGGTACTTGGCTATCTCCGAAGCGTACGTCATGCCGACTTAAGTTGCATAAGTTGCAACTTTTGGCAAGGCGACATGATGCATTTTAGTATAACGAAATCTAAGTCTGCTTTGGATAAAGTTGCATCATGAGCAACATCGAAACGATTCACGCCACAAAGACGCCGACCCGCATCCATTTCATCGTCGAATGGGCGGAAAAGCGAAACCTGTCGCAAGCCGACATCGTGCGCGAGATCGGAGCAGACAAGGGCCTGGTCTCACGTTGGTTCAAGGGCATTGTCCCGAAGACTGACTACCTTGAACGACTTGCAGCCTTGTTCGACACCGATGTCCACGGCCTGTTTCGGCATCCGGACGAGGATTGGCTGGCACGCTTCTTTGCCGGAAAAAGCAACGAACAGCGGGAGCAGGCCATCGAGATGCTAAAGGTCCTCTTTAAGGACCTAGGAAAGACCGGCACGGATAATTGACCCGTGCCGATCTGAGGCATCTACCGCACATCGACACTTTCCAGAAATCCAAGGGCTGAGCCGATCATCGGGCCGACGAGCGCATAATCCCCCTCCTGCTCTGCATCAACAGCCAACCGCAATGCAGCTATCGCTGCAGCACGACAACGTGCAGGCATACGCCAGTCGGCAATCCTCTGCCGAGGCGGCTCGTAGGAGGTCGCGGCATAGGTGTCACGCCCCTTGTCATCATCCGGTGCATTTTCCACGAAGTCCAAAAGCGCCAGCCGATAGGCCGCAATTGACACCATGAGCGGATCCGCGTCCTGCCCGCTTTTCCGACCACACACCATTGTCGGCCCCGAACGTTCGCAACAATCGCACACCTCCTCATCCATGCTATTTCCTCAACTCTTGAACTGCCGGCGAGAGCCTCATGCCATGCGCCGAACGCCAGGACGGTAACACCCTCGCACCGCGTGACGTGAGCTTCTCTTTTGCCATCCTATCCAAATGCTTAGCGTCACCTAATGCAAGGCCAAACGCCATTGGTGTGTCATTCGTGCGGCATATCGGAGAAGTAGCTTTTGTGCCATTGGTGCGCCATGGCTCGCGACGATCTCCATTTCAGATTGCGGATACCCGACGACCTCAAGGCAAGGATCGCGGGCGCAGCTGAAGAGAATCGAAGATCCATGACGGCGGAGATCCTTGCCCGCCTCGATGCCTCCTTTGACGCGCCGACGATCAACGCGCCGACCGACCTCAAGCAGCTCATCACCGATGTAGTCTGCGAAGTCCTTGCAGCGCAGCGACAAGGCCAGCACCAGCAGGGCGAATAGCCACTCGCGACCGCTAGAAACGAGAGCGGCGCCGCCATTCCAAATCTGACATTCGTCATACCCATAAGGGCGATCTTCGCCCTTGCTCGGATATCGTGCAACAAATAAGTTGCATAACGTGCAATTTTTCGATTTGACGAAAGTTGCATGCTGTGCAACTCTTGGCGTCGTTCCGGCCGCGAAAGGGCCGCCGTCACTCCTCCTCCCAGGCGGCGGCCCACCTTCCCGGTCCTTCTCACCCGAACGATGGAGAACGACGATGCTCACCCCCTCCCAGAAACGCCGCACTTCCGAAATGGCCCGCGCCATGCGCGAGCATGGCGACGGCTGCAACGCCGACCATCTCCGGCTGAAGGGCTTCACCCAGCACGAAATCGACACGCTGGGCACCTTTGCCACGGAAGAGGCCAACGCCACCTTCGCCCGCGCCGCCTGATCGGAGGCTGCCATGCACCAGGCACCCCGCGACTTTGCCGAATGCCCCCGCAGCATCGCCCGTGATCTTGCCCGCCTTCGCGCTGACAGGCGCCGGCAGCTGATCATCGGCCTCCTTGGCGGCGCGGGGTGCGCCTTCATCACCGCAACGCTTCTCTTCTCCTTTTTCTGGTGAACCCGATGCGCCAGCCCCGCTTCCCCCGATACCCGATCGAGCAGATCGACGCCGACTGGTCGAATATCGACCGGCGGCGCGCCGCCATCGCCCGCGCCGACCGCATCTGCAATCTGGTCGTCTACCTGCTCGTGCCGACCGTCGCGATCGCCACCATCCTCCTTTCCATCCGCTGGAGCTGACCCGATGTCTCACATCACCATCACGCTCGATGCTGCCACCGAGGCGCGCTATCGCCAGATAGCCGAAGAACTCGATCGACGCGTCGAGGACCTTGCCGAGCTGGCGGTTGCCGAAGCCGCGCGCGAGTTTTTCGCCCGCCGCCAGGATGACCCGGCGATCGGCATGGGCGTCCTGCATCCGCTCCTCTTTCCGGCGGAGCTGCACGCATGAGCACCGCCATTCAATTCGGCGCCCACAAGGAAGCCTACGTCCCGCCGGCCTTTGAGCCGGAAATTCGCAACCGCATTCTCGCCGGAACCAGAGTGGCAGCGATTGCCGCGGAATTCGGCGCCGACGAAACGCGCCTGCGGAACTACGTCTATAAGCGCATCAAAGGCTGGCGTGCCCAGGGCGCCGCCCCTGCCACCGTAACCGCCAACGCGAAGCCGTCCGCCCGCGGGATCACCGTCTACAGGCCGTTCGTGGGCAAGAGCGGCAACATGGTGATGAAGCCGATCCGGCTTGCCTACGTGACGATGCACGCCCGCGCCCTTGAGGAGAGCCGCCGCCATGGCTGACGCGCTCGCGACCTTCCGCGTCCATTTCCACGACGGCACCAGCTTGGACATCGAGGCCGGAAACAGCCTCGTCGCCGAGGCCCGCGCCCGAAGGGAACGCCCCGGCGCCTTCGTGAAAGAGGTCAAGATCCAGATAGCTCGCGAAAGCATGGCCACCGCCGCAGCATCGATTGAAGGCGGCGCAGATGAGTAGTCAGTCGGGCAGCACGCCGGTGAAGTTTACGATCATCCAGCCGATCATAACGAACGTGACCAGAGCGTATCCAACGCGGTTTTCGTCGTTGGAGGTCCGCAGACGGTTGGAGCGTGGATCGATAAGCCGCCACTTCCAAGCAATGGCGAGGATCAGGACCAGCGCGGCGAAGAAAACGTATAGCCTCATTCTGTGCCCTCCAGATCGTTTTTCCAACATCGCTGACCGAAGCTTAAGAACCGGTTTCCACGGGATCGCAGAAGCCGCCCTATTCACGAAGGGCGGCGCAGAATGAGCATCACCCTCTGGAAACCCGAACCGGATCTTCTCGTGCACCAGGCTCTTGGCAAAGCATGCGAGGAAGCGTCCGAACTTTCGAATATCCTCGCGCGCTGCCTTATCCAGGGCTTGAACCAAAACGAGCCGGTGAGTGGGAAGCCGAATCGTCAGGCCCTGTTCGAAGAGATCGCCGACCTCGACGCGGCTATCCAGTGGCTGCGCGAGCTCGTCAACGACGAATATGACGGCGCGCGCGCAGATCGGAAGCTCAACGGCTTCCGGCGCTGGCAGCGCATGCTTGAAGAGGACGCCACAGCATCGAAAGGCGGTGCAGAATGAGTACTCACCTGCTGAAACAATGGGCCTCCGATCCTTCACTTTCGGCCGAGGACAGTCAATTGCTGCGTCAATCGGCCGATCAGATCGACGCGCTCGGCGACAGGGTTCTCGATCTCAAGCAGGCCTGCCAGGACATGATTTCTATCATCGTCCGCCACCTAGGCGATGACCTGCACTACCCGTCAGACGCGGAAGCTCTGGCAAAGGCGAAGAAGCTCGTCCGGTGGGAAGAGCATCCGGACGCCACAGCACCATCAGGAGTTTCCGACAATGGCTGAGAACTCAGGCATTTCATGGACGACGCATACGTGGAACCCATGGATGGGCTGCACGAAGGTCTCTCCGGCCTGCGATGGCTGCTATGCCGAAGCCTTGATGGACAAGCGGTACAACAAGGTGCAGTGGGGCAACGCTCCACGCGTCCGGACCAAGGCACATACCTGGAACGATCCGCTACGCTGGCAGCGCCAGGCCGGGAAGGATGGCACCCGGCCGTTCGTTTTCTGCGCCAGCCTCGCCGATGTTTTCGACAACCAGGTCGATCCGCAGTGGCGTTCTGATGCCTTCGATGTGATGCGGAAGACGCCGAACCTCGTCTATCTCCTGCTGACCAAGCGTCCACAGAACATCATCAAACTGGCCGAAGCTGCTGGCGGGCTGCCGCGCAACGCGGCGATCGGCACCACGATCGAGGATCAAAAGCGCGCCGACATCAACGTGCCGGCACTGCTCAAAGCCAAGCATGCAACACACCCGCTATTCGCGTTCGTCAGCTGCGAGCCGCTGCTCGGGCCGATCAATCTGCATGAGTGGCTGCTCGGCTTCGGCGCCGGTAACCCTGCGCATTGCGCGGCTTGCGACAAGGGGCACGGCTTCGACCGCTGCCCTAACTACGGCAAGGTGTCGAAGCAGCGGACGGAATATCGTGAAGGCAAGGTCACCTGTGAGAGCTTCGTGCACGATCCGCTCACGGCGGCCGGCATCGACTGGGTCATTGCCGGCGGCGAGACGGACCAGGGCGAGCACAAGGCCCGCCCGTCCCATCCCGATTGGTTTCGCGACCTTCGCGACGACTGCGACCGGGCGGGCGTGCCATTCCATATGAAGCAGTGGGGCGAGTGGACGCCAGGCGAGAACGTGCCGCACACGGTACGCGGCCGCAGACCGTCGGCGCATTACTTCAATGACGAGTGGGATATCGGGTCGACCAACATGCGCGATCCGGAAGACGGCTGGATGGATGAACCCGACGTCTACCGCATCGGGAAGAAACTCACCGGCCGACTGATCGACGGCGTCTTGCACGCCGACTTCCCGCATCTTTCCCTCATCGTAGCGAAAGGTGGCGCTGATGCTTAAGATCACGCCCGAAAACACGATCATCGATATTCCCGACCTGAACCGGTTTCGGATCGGCGATCATGTCATTGCTGACGCCTGCGCGGCCTTTGACCGCCACGAAGGCATTGTAGTCGGCATCGAGCTGCAACGCCTCCACGGCTCCAGTTATCTCGCGCCAAGCATCACCCTCTTGCACGGCGGATATCTGACGGACGGTTTCAAGCCGGGCGACCTCCGCAAGGTGGAGGCCTCAGAACCCGCCGCGTCGTCGCAGCACGCTTTCGTGCCGCACCCGAAATATCCGTGGTTCTGCCGAGATTGCGGATACGCACCTCACGAGGCGTTGAAGCATAAGCAGCCTGGCGACCGCGCAGCCCCCACGGAACCAAATGGAGCCTGAAATGCCGGAGCAACAGGAACTTGAGAACCTTTATCGCGCCATTGCCGACCGGACGCCGCACGGCGAGCTGCTGCAAATGATGTACGACATCTTCGGCGAATGGGCGGATCTGCGCCCCCCCGTCAGCGAGGCAAGGCTGGCACGTCTGTGCAACACGGAAGTCACCGCCGATGCGTGATGCCTGGTTCAACATACACCGCTCGGCGCTCGCGCCGGCCTTCGCCCGCGTCTCGGCGGCAGTCGACCACAAGAGCAAGATCCCGATCCTCGCGCATGTTCTGTTTGAGGCAGGCGCCGGCGCCCTTCGGCTTCGCGCCACTGATCTCGATCTGCAGATCGATGCGGAGTGCGAGTTGATGAACCTGAGCGACGAGGCTTCGTTTGCCGTGCCGGCGAAACTACTGGGCGATATCCTGCGCGAGCTTCCCGAATCCGCCGAGATCGCCTTCGGTCCCGGCCGCCATCGCGACCAGGTTGGCATCAGGGCGGGCCGCTCGTCCTTTTCCATCCCCGTTCTCCCAGCATCCGACTTCCCGGAGATGCGTGGACGCGTCGATTTGGGCTGGACAGAGATCGATGGTGCTCGCCTTTCGGATGCGCTGGCGAAGACGAGCTACGCGCTCAACAAGAATGACGACCGCGTCTACCTGACAGGTTATTGCCTCCATGCCGACGAGGCGGGATCTGGCATGGTCGTTGTCGCCACGGACGGCTTGAGCCTCGCGCGCATCGAACTGGCTGGCTGCGGCTGCCCGAGCTTCCCGCCGGTGCGCAACACCTATCCGCATATCATCCTGCCGCCAGCGGGCGCAGAGCCAGCGCGCAAACTGCTCGACGGCGCGAAAGTCGGGGCGAGGATTGCCATCACGGGCGAGATCTTCGCAGTCGCCTATGACGGCGTCGAGATCAGCTCGAAACTGATCGACGGCATTTTCCCGCAGTATGACATGGTTATTCCTGAGCGAACGGATTTGACGGCGGTACTGCCGCGCGAGGCCGTCGCGGCTGCGGTCAAGCGCGTGTGCGCAATGGTGGACGACGCCAAGCACGACGGCGTTCGGCTCGTCGCCCAGGGCGACACCATCAAGGTTGACCTGATGACAGCACTCGGCGGATTTGCGGAGGATTTCGTGCCCGGCGAGATCCAAGTGCCGAACAACTTCACCATCGCGCATCAGGCCACGCGCCTCGAAAAGACGCTCGGCGCAATACGCTCTGTCGATGTGGAGCTGATGGTGCGTGACGCGTCGACGGCACTCGTCATCCGTCCACTTGGCAACAACGCTGAAACCTACGTCGTAAGCGCCATGCGTCCACGCCAGGTAGCGGATTAACGCCATGGATCAAAATGACCGACCTCATGAAAACTGAGCTCTCGACCGCTCGCCGAACCTTTGCTGATGCAGCCGCCAGCCACATCGAGCACGGAGGCGAAGCACGTTATCTTGCACGCATCATCGCCCATTTTGGCGATAGACCCCTCGTGGAGATCTGCCCTTTCGACATCAAGCAGATGGCCAAGGCACTTTACCCTGAAGGCTCAAATGCCACATTGAACAGGCAGGCCCTTTCCCCGGCCCGCGCCGTGATGGTTCACGCCTATGAACGTGGATGGTGCGATTATCTGCGCATCCGGCGCTTCCGCGAAGATAGTCCGAAGCGTCGAGATCCGGCCTCACCCACATGGCTGCACACATTTGCGCGTCAGTGCATGCAGGACGGGCACCCGCGCCTCGCGGCGATGGTACTGTTCATGGCGACGACAGGCGCTCGCGTCACCGAGGCCATCAACCTGCGCTGGCGTGATGTCGATCTGCGCCAGAGGAGAGCGCTGCTCGTCAAGACAAAGACGGATCGCAATTCCTTGCGCTCCCTGACCGGAGAAGTCGCAAGCCGCATGATGGATTTTCAGGAGAATGCAAAACCGGGAGACCGCGTTTTCGGCTATGCGCACAGGCAGTCGGTCAATGCTCGCATCCGCACGATATGCGCTCGCGCTGGCATTTCCTACAAGCCAAGCCACACCTGCGGCCGGCATAGCTTCGCAAACAATGCGCTCGATCTGGGGCTTGACATCAGGAGCGTCATGCATGCCGGCAACTGGCGCAGCCTAGCCGTTTTCCTCGGCATCTACGTGCGCCCGCACCCAAACGCTAGCCGGATCGTCGCCGAACGCTTCGGACAATACCAGTACGGCACGGAAATTTGAGGCCAATCATGGATCTGATCGCCGCCAAGTCTCTGTTGCCCGAGATCCGCGAAGTGAGCGGCCTCGCAAGCGGCGAATGGTGCGAGAGCTACGACCTCAAGAACCAGCGCGCCGAGGTCTGCACCCGCGATCACCGCTCCGGCGAGGTCGAGCCGATCGCGATCCTCCTGCCCGACTGCAGCTATGACAATCGGCGCCTGATGCGATCCGCCCCGGTCCACATCGCAGCGCTGCTGACGCTCCTGGACGAGGCCTTCCGTGTGATCCGCGAGTTGCAGCCGAAGCCTGCCAAGGCAAAGGACCACGCCGCCGAATGCGCCATGAAGTGCGCCAACGATCGCGCCTTCCGCCGCTTCCTGCAGGAGCGCCACGGCGCTGACATCGCCGACACGGAGCGGGTCAAGACCCGCGTCCGCAGCATCCTCGCCATCCAGTCGATGGCCGAGCTGAACAGCGACGAAAACGCCCGCCAGCGCTGGAAGTCGCTGCGGGCGGAATTCGATAACTGGCGGAGGGGTTGATGAACACGCGTGCACCCCGCCAGGAAATATCCTTGGAACGAATCGAGAAGATGCTTTTGATTTGCGCAGAACTGGTCGACCGGCGCGGCCCGATCGCGCAACCGCTGCTGGACCGCCTCGAGCGTGAGTATCTCGCAGCCAAGGAGCGCGGCACTGCGGTCGATCGCATCCGCAAGCTGATCGGCACCAACTGAGCTTTTCCGGCGAGCCAAATGGCGAGCCATTTGGACTACTTTTTGGTTACATTTTGGCTACATTGCCAATTTTACAACTTCAAAACACTGCCTCAACACATTGTAATAAAAGCATCTAGTCCAAGATCACTCTAAGGAGCCAGCTCCGGCCCGGGGAGCCAAATTCAGAAGGGCTGCGCGTCAATCGCGCGGCCCTTTTTCGTTTCCGATCAACGTTCTATTGCGAATTGCTGTCGGCTTCCATTTTCCGACCGATTACTCCCACGATTGCCGCCACTGGTGACCGGAGCATAACATCCATACTCCACGCCACATTACCGCTCCTCTGAAGCCGAGCGTTGCAAGGTCCTCATGATCACCCCCTCGCCCCGTTGTCGTCTGGTTCCGAAGGGACCTGCGCCTGGCTTCGGAGAGCTTTCGCCTTCAACGGTCTGGCATGCTGCACGGACAAGACACGGCGAGCAGGCGACGGACGGCCCCGTCACATACCGGAAGGAATTGGCGTGGCGCGATTTCTCCTACCATCTGTTTTTTCATCATCCGAAACTTGCCAGCGAAAATCTGGACCGACGTTTCGATGCTTTCGAATGGCATGACGACGAGGTCCGCTTTACTGCCTGGACACGGGGACAGACCGGCTACCCGATCGTCGATGCCGGCATGCGCCAGCTTGGGGCGCAAGGCTACATGCACAATCGAGTCCGGATGATTGCGGCGTCTTTTCTGATCAAGGACCTGCTTGTCGACTGGCGGCGCGGAATGGACTGGTTCCGCGACACGCTCCTCTCGATACCGACCCCGCCTCGAATGCGGCCCGTTGGCAATGGGTTGCCGGTTGCGGGGCGAACGCTGCACCCTTCTTTCGCATCTTCAACCCCACGCTTCAGGGCGAGAAGAACGATCCCGAGGGTCTCTGTGTGAAGAGGTTCGTTCCGGAAATTTCGCAATTGCCGCCGAAGTACATACATAGCCCCTGCAACGCGCCCGCTCCAGTACTTCAAGAAGCCGGAATCCGGCTCGGTGCCGACTACCCCACGCCGATCGTCGATCATTACCGCCCGAGACCGGGACTTGGAAGCTTTCGGCCGCATCAAGGCTCCACTCGACAAGAGAAATGACAAAAGGCTCATTGCAAGGGCGAAATTTTGCCTCCGGAAAGCCGAGACGAGGAACGGAATTCCTTGCAAACCATTGCTTGCGGTCCGAAAAGTCGCCGCCTAATCTAGATGCAAAGCGTGAGGTTCGCAGGCCATGGCTATTCTCCCTTCGGTGTTGGACGCAATCGGCAATACGCCGCTGATCCGGCTGAAAGGCGCGTCCGAGGCGACCGGCTGCACGATCCTCGGCAAGGCCGAATTCCTCAATCCCGGCCAGTCGGTGAAGGACCGCGCGGCGCTATGGATCATCCGCGCGGCCGAAAAGGCCGGCCAGTTGCGGCCGGGCGGCGTGATCGTCGAGGGAACCGCCGGAAACACCGGCATCGGCCTTGCGATGGTCGCTCAGGCACTTGGCTACCGCACGGTGATCGTCATCCCGGAAACGCAGAGCCAGGAAAAGAAGGACGCGCTGAAGCTGCTCGGCGCCGAACTCGTCGAAGTGCCCGCCGTTCCCTACAAGAACCCGAACAACTACGTGAAGCTTTCCGGCCGTCTGGCCGAAGAGCTCGCGAAGACGGAGCCGAACGGGGCGATCTGGGCCAATCAGTTCGACAATGTCGCAAATCGCGACGCGCATATCGCCACGACCGCTCCCGAGATCTGGCGCGACACTGATGGCAAGGTCGACGGCTTCGTCTGCGCGGTCGGCTCGGGGGGCACACTCGCTGGCGTGGCGGCCGGCCTTCGCGCCAAAAAACCGGACGTCAAGATCGGTATTGCGGATCCCGAAGGCGCTTCCCTCCACAACTATTATGCGCATGGCGAGCTGAAGGCCTCCGGCAGCTCGATCACGGAGGGTATCGGCCAGGGCCGGATCACGGCGAACCTCGAAGGCTTCACGCCGGACTTTTCCTACCAGATCCCCGATTCCGAGGCGATCCCGTTCGTCTTCGATCTGATCGACCACGAAGGCCTGTGTGTCGGCGGGTCGACCGGCATCAACATCGCCGGCGCGATCCGGCTGGCGAAGGACCTCGGCCCCGGGCATACGATCGTGACGATCCTCTGCGACTATGGTAACCGCTACCAGTCCAAACTCTTCAATCCGGACTTCCTCGATTCGAAAGGCCTGCCTTCACCGGCATGGCTGACGAAGACATCGGGGATCAAAGTCCCTTACCAGGCCGTTGATTGATCCATGACGAAGCCCGTTACCCCGCTCTTTCGTGACGATTTCTATCTTTCGACGGCTGAGGCGGTGGTGACGGCGGTTCACGAGGACGGCGGCATCGAACTCGACCAGACCTGCTTCTATGCGACATCCGGCGGACAGCCGGGCGATACCGGTTTCTTTGAGCGCGCCGATGGCAGCAGGATCGCGCTCGGCCCGACCGTCCACGGGCCAACGAAGGACATCATCATTCACCGCCCGATCGAGGGCGTCGCCCTGCCGATCGTCGGCGAAAAGCTGGTACTGCACATCGACTGGCCGCGTCGCTATCGACTGATGCGCATGCACACCGCCTGCCACCTCTTGTCCGTCGTCTGCCCCTTCCCGATCACGGGGGCGGCGGTCGGCGAGGAGGAAAGCCGTGTCGATTTCGACATGACCGAGACCATAGACCGGGACGAAGTCACCGCGAAGCTGATGCAACTGGTGACGGAAAACCACCCCGTCTATGTGCAATGGATCACTGATGCGGAACTTGCAGCCAATCCGGGCATTGTGAAATCGAAGAATGTCCGTCCGCCGATGGGCATGGGACGCGTCAGCCTGGTCTGCATCGGCGAAGAATCCGCGATCGACAGCCAGCCCTGCGGCGGCACGCACGTTTCCGAAACACAGGAAGTTGGTGCGATCCACATCTCGAAGATCGAGAAAAAAGGCAAGGAAAACCGCCGCTTCCGCATCCAGTTCGGCTCGCCTTCATCGGCGGCTTAAGGAGAAACACTCGTGACCGCCGCCAGAAGCAAATTTGTCGTGACGCCCGACTGGGTACAAAAACAGATCGGCGCGCCGGAATTCAGGATCGTCGATGCATCCTGGTATCTTCCCGCGCAAAATCGCAACGGAGCGGCCGAGTATGCCACCGGCCACATCCCAGGCGCCGTCTTCTTCGACCAGGACGCGATCGCCGATCACTCGACCGGTCTGCCGCACAGTATCCCCTCGCCTGAGGAGTTCGCGCTTGCCGTCGAAAAGCTCGGCATCTCCGACACCGACACGATCGTCGTCTATGACGGTCCCGGCATCTTCACCGCGCCACGGGTCTGGTGGCTGTTCCGCACCATGGGCGCGAAGAGCGTCTACGTCATGGACGGTGGCCTCGACGGCTGGAAGAAGGAAGGTAGGCCACTCGAAACGGATCTTCCGGAGCCCGCGCCGGGACACTTCCGCCCGCAATTCAATACCGCAGCCGTGACGTCGTTCGACGAGATGCACGGTATAGTGTCGTCCGGATCGCGCCAGATCGCCGACGCCCGCGGGGCCGGGCGCTTCACCGGCGAGGAACCCGAACCGCGCGCTGGCATGCGCTCGGGGCATATGCCCGGCGCGCGCAGCATGCCATCAGGCGTCTTCTCTGTCGACGGCAGGCTCAAGGACCTGGATGCGCTCAAAGCCACGTTCGAAAACGCAGGCATCGACCTGAATGCACCTGTCGTGACCACCTGTGGCTCCGGCCTCACGGCAGCGATCATCACGCTCGCTCTTCATTCCCTCGGCCACGAGAACAATGCGCTCTATGACGGCTCCTGGTCTGAATGGGGCGGCCGAAGCGACACGCCAGTGGTGACCGGACGAGACTGACACCATGGCACCGCGCGGACGGCCGGCAGCGATACCGGTTCACATTACCGAATTGCGCATGAGCGCCCCACCGAAGCAAAGCCTTCCCGTGCCGGTCAATATCCAGACCGCCATCATGCGCGTGCCGAACATCCCGCCAGCGTTCTACCGTTTTCTCTACACCCAGGTCGGTCGACGCTGGCAATGGGTGGAGCGACTGCGGATGGACGACGAAACGCTTGCAGCGATTCTCAATGATAAGCGCACCAATGTGACGGTGCTCTATGTCGACGGTGCGCCTGCCGGGTTCTTCGAGCTTTTCCAGCGCGATACTGAATCGATGGAGCTTGTGCATTTCGGTCTGTTCGAGCACGCACTTGGGCTCGGCCTTGGCAAATGGTTCCTGCTCCAGACACTCTATGCCGCCTGGGCAGCCGACCCGACGTCGCTGTCGGTCACCACAAACAATCTCGATCACCCACGCGCGCTGCAGTTGTACCAGATGTTCGGGTTTTCGCCCGTCAGCACCCGGGAGGCGACAATCCTTCCGCTTTCCGAGGCGGAGCTGCTGGAACTCGCCCGCCGCGCGTGACGGCAAAAGTATCCGGCTGCCTTTCGCAGGTGCTCGCACATCTCAAATCGAATGATTTGCTTCATTCTGCCGCATCGTGACGTAAAGGAGGGAACCAAGCTTGCCCCGGCTAGTAACGGACATTCGTTTGCGCCATATAGGATCCCGAAAAGATGCTCCGAACAAAGGCCAGAATGCGGAGCGGACGAATAGATCAGGACGCTTCGCTTTCGAATGAACAATTGCCATCCCAGCATAAGTGAGTTGCTCGGCGGGCACGCTGGCGTCCTGCATTCGAAATGGCGCTTCAGCATGCAGAAGCGCATTGTCCAGTTTGATCAGCAGAATTATGTCCTCTACCGGTTCCGTCGGAAACAAACGATGGCGTTGTTTGAAGACACTCTCAAAAGACTGGAAAAGACCGGCGTCGCTGTTCAGTCCGTCTGCGCACGCACATCGACATTTGGCGAATACCTGCGCCACGGTCATTGGATTGCGCTTTCCTACCTACCGGGGCGCCCCTTTCCCCGGAAGTCAAATCGAGACGGGCTTGCGTCGCTTGGGCAAACCATGGCCAAGCTGAATTCGGTGGAGGGCCCACCGCAGCGCGCACTTTTCGAGCGAAGGCAGCCGAAGCTGCCGCATGAGACCTACCTCAGCCGCGAACCGCAACTGACTGAAAAGCAGAGACGGTGGATCATTGAGAGCATGGAACGGCTACGCGAGTTGCCCGGAACGCAACTCACCCACGGCGACCTGTTCGGCAAAAATATCATCCAGAACGACGACCACTCCGTTGGCCTAATCGACTACGAACTGTTCGCCTATGACATTTCGGGCATCGAACTCGCGGCGACGTTGCTGCGCCCGTTTTGCCGAGACGAGAAAAGACGGCGCATTCTGCTGCGCGCTTACCTGTGCTCTTGCCCTCGGCAACTCAAGGAGGTGTGGGAAAAATACGGTCAGGATCTGGTCTTTGCCGCTGCCGCACGCCTGGCGCTCGCACGGCAGGACCGTGTACGCCACGTCACACGTCGCAACCGCATCTTGAAAATCAGACGATTGCTGCCCTACCGATCCGGGTGGGAAGCGATCCTGAGCCAGCACGAAGCCAACCTTGGCCTGATCCGCTTCGCAAAACGGAACGAGGCCTATTATCTCAACGTGGCACGGACGATGGTTGACCTCTGTCTCGCCGATCCGGACGCCGATCCGATCAGTCTGCTCCAAAAATGTGACCTTCTCTTCGTCAAACCGGCCTGACAGCGTTGTCGCGGCGGCAAGAAACGGGTGTCGCCGCCCACGATTTCGAACGATGATCCTCGGCACCACATCCGGAGAGACCATCATGGCCATTCGCTACCTTCCCATGCCAACCGAGACCGCCATCGTTCTCTGGAACGGCGGCACTGACGCCTACGGCATGCGCCCCGAACGTCGAATATCGGACGGTGATGGCGTTCCGTGCCGCCATTGCCTCGAAGGTGTGCGGGCTGGCGATCCCTATCTCATCCTCGCCTACAGGCCCTTTCCCAAGCTTCAGCCCTATGCGGAGACCGGCCCGATTTTCCTGCATGCCGAGCCCTGCCCCGCCTATTCGGGCGCTGCTTCTCCACCGATGCTTGAGAGTCGCGACTACATCGTACGCGGCTATGATGCGGACGATCGCATCGTCTATGGCAGTGGCGCTGTGACACCTACCGACGAAATTCCCGCCTATGCGGAAACGCTGCTGGCGCGACCCGAAATCGCCTACATCCACGTGCGATCGGCCCGCAACAATTGCTACCAATGTCGGATCGAGGCGGCGTAAAAGCCTGTGCCAGCTGGCTGTAGTTCCGCCACAGCATGGCTTGACATGCAAAGGGCCCGGACTGCTCCGGGCCCTCGTATATCGATCTCGCGCAAGGAAATTACGCCACGTTGAGGATCGTCTCCGACGCCGCCATCTCGTAGCCGAGCGCTTCGGCCACGGCCTTGTTGGCAATGCGGCCGCGATGAACATTAAGCCCGGCGCGCAGATGCCGGTCCTCGGCAATCGCCTTCAGCCCCTTGTCGGCCAATTGCAGGCCATAGTGGAGCGTGGCGTTGTTGAGTGCATGTGCCGAAGTGATCGGTACCCCTCCCGGCATGTTGGCAACGCAATAGTGGATAACGCCGTCGACCTCGTAGGTCGGCTCCGAGTGAGTGGTCGCGTGCGACGTCTCGAAGCAGCCTCCCTGGTCGATCGCCACATCCACGATCACTGAGCCCCTCTTCATGCCGGACAGCATCTCGCGCGTGACGAGTTTGGGTGCAGCGGCACCAGGGATCAGTACCGCACCAATCACGAGATCGGCGGCAAAAACTTCTTCCTCGAGCGCGTCAATCGTCGAGTAGCGCGTATGGATGCGGCCATTGAAGATGTCGTCCAGTTGGCGCAGCCGCGGTATTGAGCGGTCGAGAATGGTGACATCCGCGCCCAGCCCTGTGGCCATCTTCGCCGCATGCAGGCCAACAACGCCGCCGCCGATGATCGCAACTCTCGCAGGTTCAACGCCCGGAACACCGCCGAGAAGGATTCCGCGGCCGCCATTGGCTTTCTGAAGCGCTGTTGCTCCAGCCTGGATGGATAGCCGCCCGGCCACTTCGGACATCGGCGCCAACAACGGAAGGCCACCGCGGTCGTCCGTCACCGTTTCATAGGCGATCGCCGTAATGCCGGACTTGAGCAAACCTGCGGTCTGTTCCGGATCGGGTGCGAGATGAAGATAGGTATAGAGGATCTGTCCTTCGCGGAGCTGCGCCCATTCACCGGGCTGCGGCTCCTTGACCTTAACGACCATGTCGGACTTTTCGAAAATCTCTTTCGCTGTCGCCACAATCTTGGCGCCCGCGGCGCGGTAGGCATCGTCATCGGCGCCGATCCCGGCACCGACCTTCGTCTCGACCAACACCTCATGTCCGTGTGCCACATATTCGCGCACGGCGCCCGGCGTCAGGCCGACACGATATTCATGGTTCTTGATTTCCTTCGGGCAACCGACACGCATTCTTGCGTTCCTCTCTCTGTTCGTATGCCAATCTTGATGAACCCGCCACTCCCTGCGGGCTTGAGAATTGGACCAGAACTAACGCGCAATGTCCTTGCAAAGAATCGTGGCGCAAATCGTCATTTTCGAATATTCTTGCCAAAGCCCAGTCTCGTTTCGAAGGAAACGCCGGTGAACGCATTCGACACAATAGATACTGCGATGCTTCGCATTCTCCAGCAGAACGGGCGCATCTCAAACGCGGAACTTGCCGAGCGCGTCGGACTCTCGCCTTCGGCATGTTCACGGCGTCTCGACATACTGGAGAAATCGGGCGTCATCAGCGGCTATCACGCACACCTGTCCCAGAAGGCGCTCGACTACACGATGATCGCCATCGTGCACATTTCGCTCTCAGGACAATTCGCCAAGACACTTGCGGAATTCGAGGCAGCCGTAAAACTCTGCCCGAACGTCCTCGTGTGCTACCTGATGTCCGGTGAGTACGACTACATCCTGCGGGTCGCGGCAAAGGACCTTGCCGACTACGAGCGCATCCATCGCGACTGGCTTTCCGCCCTGCCGCACGTGGTGAAAATCAACTCGAGCTTTGCGTTGCGCGAGATCATCGACCGCCCGAATGTCGGTGTCTGACATACACCGACAAGGTCGCAGCCACGGCCAGCCGGTGACAGAAACGGCCGCCAGTGGTTTTCAAACCGCGCGGGACTGCGCACCGTCAGAAAACAGCGACGGACCATTCTGGTCGGCGATTTGCCGGGCCTTGCGAAAGGCGGCGGAAACGGTGTCGTCGCGGCTGGAAAACAGGTCGGCACGAATGAAGGTGCGAACAAGGACGACGTCCCCGTCATGTTTTTCAATCCGGCCTGCAAGCCTGAACTGCGACCCCTCCGCCATTGGCGTCGCCACGAGAATGAGATCATTGTAGATCTCCTTCTCCTCCGGCGTTACGGTGGAAGCGCCGGTCTTCTCTGACCGCCCGAAAAGCTTTGAAAAAAATGATGCCATGGTGGTGTGGTAACACAGCTTGCCGGACTGTCAACGCCTCGGTATCCGTCAAATGATCAGGTTCGCCAAAACCTCATTCTCCGTAATGTCCTGATAGCGCAGCCCGGCGCGATCGAATGCGTACTTCAGTGTGTCAAAGTTTTCCGGCGATTTCGTTTCGATGCCGATCAGGATGGAGCCGAAATTCCTCGCCGACTTCTTCAAATACTCGAAGCGGGAGATATCGTCCTCTGGCCCGAGCAGATTGAGAAAATCGCGCAGGGCGCCGGGGCGCTGTGCCATGCGCAGGATGAAGTATTTCTTCAGGCCGCGGTGTCGCATCGCCCGTTCCTTGACGTCCGGTAGACGCTCGAAATCGAAATTTCCACCGGAGACGACGGCAACCACTGTCTTTCCCTGCAGCTTCTTCCGGTCCAGCGCTTCCAATGCCGTGATCGACAGGGCGCCGGCGGGCTCAAGTACAACTCCCTCCACATTGAGCATGTCGATGATGGTGACGCAGATGGCATTCTCAGAGAGGAGCATCGCCTGTTCCGGCTGGAACTTCCTGAGCGCTGCGAAATTCAGATCGCCGATCCGACCGACCGCGGCACCATCGACGAAGTTGTCGACCTGATCGAGGGTTACCACCCTGCCCGCCTCCAGGCTCCGGCGAAGGCTCGGCGCGCCTTCCGGTTCGCAGAAGAGAAAGTCGCCGTGGGAAACACGGTCTGCGAGATAACCGGTGACGCCAGCCGCAAGGCCGCCGCCGCCGACCGGCAGCACGACCAGATCGGGTCGCGTGTCCTCTCCCATCTGCGCCAGAATCTCGGCTGCGACCGTCGCCTGCCCCTCTATGATATCAGGATGGTCAAACGGCGGCACCATGACGGCACCGGTGTCGCGCGCATGGTCCTGTGCGGCCTGATAGCATTGGTCGAAAATGTCACCGACCAAGCGTATCTGCACGAATTCGCCACCGAATGTCCGGGTCTTGTCGATCTTCTGCTGCGGCGTGGTCACAGGCATGAAAACCACACCCTGCACGCCGAAATGCCGGCACACGAAAGCAAAGCCCTGGGCATGATTGCCTGCGGAGGCGCAGACGAAGGACGCTGCACTCCCGTCGCTTGCGAGAATCTTGCGAAAGAAATTGAAGGCGCCGCGGATCTTATAGGATCTGACCGGCGATAGGTCCTCGCGCTTCAGATAGATGCGCGCACCGTAACGCGCACTCAAGTGCTCGTTCAGTTGCAGCGGAGTTTCGGGAAAAAGCGTGCGCAGGGCTTCTGTTGCGCGCTCCACGTCCTGTTTCATGGGCCTGCTGCCGTTCTTGAGTTTGCCATTGGCACTGGCTATTGCATATCGCAGCCGCACAGGCCACCCGAACTCTCGATTCGGATCGTGTCCGGAACGCCCAAACCAGAACGAGACGCCTTTGAACGCCACGATCTACCGTTCCGCCATTAACATCGCGGCCACCTGCGGGCTTTATCTTTCGATTGCCATGCTGATTCCGGTGGCGGTGGACCTCTACTACGGCCATCCCGACTGGAAGCACTTTCTGATTTCGGCCGCCGTCGTCGGCGGCTTTTCGCTGATCACAGCGGCGGCGACACAGGCAGGTCCGCCTCCCTTCACCAAAAAGATGGGCTTTCTACTCGTAAACCTACTGTGGGTGGTCTTCTCGCTGGTCGGCGCCATCCCCCTCTGGCTCTCGACGATCGATCTCGATTTTTCTCAGGCCGTTTTCGAATCGGTCTCCGCCATCACCACCACAGGCTCGACCGTCATCGTCGGCTTGGACAACGCGCCTCCCGGCCTGCTGATGTGGCGGTCGCTGCTGCATTGGCTGGGGGGCATCGGGATCGTCGCGCTCGGCCTGTTCGTCATGCCCTATCTGCGCGTCGGCGGCATGTCCTTCTTCAAGATGGAATCGTCGGAAACGAACGAAAAGCCCTTTGCCCGCATCGCCACCTATACCCGCGCCTTCATCGTCGTCTATATCGGTATCACCCTAGTCACGGCCATCACGTACGACGTGCTCGGGATGAGCCGATTCGACGCCATCAACCACGCCATGTCGACGGTGGCGACCGGCGGGTTTTCCACGCACGACGCTTCGTTCGGTTATTTCAACAGCACGCCGCTGCTGTGGGCCGGTACGTTCTTCATGACGCTCTGCAGCCTGCCGTTCTCGATTCTGATCGTGCTTGTGGTGCGCGGGAGGCTCGACGCGCTGCGTGATCCGCAGATCTTCGTGTTCCTCGCATACCTGACCGCTTTTTCGATCGCCATTGCCATCTACCACCGCATTGCAAATGGCGTGGAATTCCACGAGGCGATCACCCATTCCTTCTTTACCATGGCCTCGATCCTCTCGACGACCGGCATGGCAAGTCAGGACTACACCCTGTGGGGGCCATTCGTGGCAGCGCTCTGTCTCTTTGCAACCTTTATGGGTGGGTGTTCCGGCTCTACGGCGGGCGGAATCAAGGCCTATCGCTTCATAATTATCTTCAGCTCGATCAAGGCCGGACTGCACAAGCTAATTTATCCGAACGGCATCCAGACCGTCCGTTACGGCAAGGCGACGGTCGATCAGGACGTGCAGCGCACTGTTTTCCTGTTCTTCTGCACCTATCTTCTCCTGTGGGTACTCGGCAGCGTGACCCTTGCGGCGCTCGGCCACGACGTACTGACGTCGATCTCTGCGGTCGTGACCGCCCTTTCAAACACCGGCCCCGGAATAGGCCCTGTGGTCGGCCCCGCCGGCAACTTCTCGACCTTCGACGACGCGTCCCTCTATCTCCTCTCACTGATGATGCTGCTCGGCCGTCTCGAAGTCCTGACCGTGCTCGTGATCCTGACGCCTCTGTTCTGGAAGAGCTGAATCACGTCCTTGACTGCCCGCGGGCATCTCGCGCATCTTCTACTCGGGATGATCCGAGAGGAACCGCATGCCAGCAAGGTCGTATGCAGCCGCACTGCTTCTTGCCACCACGTTCGGTTTTTGTGCTTTCCCCGCTGTTGCCGGCCCGCTTGTGGAAGCGGCGACAAGGGCCGAGAAACTAGCTATCGACGGCAACCCCGTCGGGGCCCACGACGCAGTTCGGGAGGCCTACGGCGCTTTCGCTTCGACGCTGCCCTTCTCGATCGGCAAGGTCACCTTCGTCACCGATCCGCCCGAGGGATATGGCATGTACTCGCCGCGTCCGACCTCCACCTACAAACCCGGAGAGCCGCTGATCTCCTATGTCGAACCGGTCGGATTGAGCTGGCGATCGATCGACGGCGGCAAGGTGGAGGCGCAGTTCACAGTCGATCTCGAACTCTTGAACAACAAGGGCGACACGCTTGCCGAACAGAAGGCCTTCGGCTCCTTCACCTTCCGCGGGTTCGTGCGCAACCAGGAGGTCTTCGCCAAGCTGACGCTGAACGTAGAAGGCCCTCCTGCCGGTGACTACGTGCTGCGTTACCGCTTCCGCGACGCGCTCAGCGGGGCTGTTGCCCTCTCTGACCAGAGTTTTTCAATTGCGCCGTGAAGCAAGTTGCGGCGGGGGATGGTCGAGAGCGGCAAGCGGGCTGGATCAGAGCATATCTTCCCTCTGGGCGTTTGAGCAGTTGAACGGTGGGGCCCTGCATTCCAAGCACCCCAACCCATCCTCACCGGGTTTTCTCTGCGGCTTCCGCTAGGATCAAGTTTGGGCCGAGCGGGCTGTCGATGGTGGCGACGATGCCGCTTCTGTCGCGAACGAGTGGCAACCCGATATGCTCCGAGAGATCCACCTCGGTCGTGAAGACATTTCCTCGGCCTCTCAAACGCGTCAGAAGGAAGGTGTCCTCGGCGATCTGCCGCCGGATCTTTCCCTTGTCGTCGTAAGAGTGACCCATCTTGGTAATTGATAACCCCGCGAGGGTGACAGACGGCACGCCCGTGAAAAGCGCGTAGCAGAGCGCGGCAACTCCGTTCGTCACCTTGCCGACCTCTCCAATGTCAGCGGGGAGTCCGCCACTCACGAGGTCGACGATCGCCTCGCGCTCAGGCTTGGTGGCGCGCATCAGGCTTTTGTAACGCACATGCGGCTTGGCCAGAAGTTCCAGATGCATCCACCAAAGAGGCTTGTTATGGAGCCATAGAAGGCCTCTCGTCCTGACATGCGGATGCTCTTCCCACGACTTCCTCCGTTTGCGGAACGTCAAGTCGGCGGGCGGCAGGCCGAGCGCCTTGGCCGTCTTGCCTGCGTTGTTAACGTCGACACGTGCACAATGCCCAATCAGGTCAGGCGGAATCGTCGGAGACGGCGCGGAGCCGAGAATCAACCACGGCCTATTCAGAATGCCAAGTCGCGAGAGCCAGCGACGGTGCCGTTCACGCAATGCCTCAAGTGCGTCCGGTTCAATCGCCATCGCGAGTTCCATAGCTTCCTTAAGTCATTCCTAATAGCTTACATCTTACACAAGGTCGCCTTCCTGTCCATTCGCCACTGGATCATCGCCCCGCTACGCCGATAACAGGAGGGGTGGTGAACAAGGAACGGAGTTGATCGATTCAGGGCGAGAACAAGGCATCCAGCCCCTGAACGCAGCCACGGCCTGCGTCTGTGAAACGGTGGAGGGCCTACGAAATCTCTCTTCTCGTGGGCTTCGCGAACATCTGCTGAGGTGGCTTTGCGGCTGAACCAGTCGCCGTTCATGGGCTTGGTGAGGGAAGTCGTGACCACCATTTGTAGCGCCCGTTGTAGTGGTAGGGCGTCGATGGACCTCTGAATATCCGTAACCATCCGGAAATCAAAGAGATCGCCTAAAGTGGTGCGGACGACGGGGGTCGAACCCGTACGGATCACTCCGAGGGATTTTAAGTCCCTTGCGTCTACCAGTTTCGCCACGTCCGCCTGCATGCGTCGGTAGCGGAGGTTTCCGGTCGGATCAAGGGGCTTGCAGATTTATACGCGCCTCCCGGCCGCCACTTCAGACCATCTCCACATCAATGACACCCGGGGCCGAGCGCAGGGCCGCGGCAATTTCCGGGGAGATGCGATAGCGCTCGTTCAGTTCCACCTCGATCTCGCGTTGGCCATTGTCCTTGATGACGATGAAGGACACCAGGCCCTCGCCCTTGGCATTGAGGTGGGCCGCAATCGAACGTAGGGGACCGGAATCTCGGACATAGACCCGCAGCGCCTTCTGCTGTTGCAACGCCTCCTCCTCCAGCGAACGCGCAGTCTGGATCCGCAAGCCAATGCCCTCCGGGCGTTCCTCGGCTTGAACCGTCAGCACGAGCGACTTGCCGGGCTCCAGAAGGTCGCGATACTGGTGCAACATCTCGGAGAAGAGAACTGCCTCGAACTGGCCGGACGCATCCGAGAATGCGACGATGCCCATCTTGTTGCCGGTGCGCGTCTTGCGCTCCTGCTTCGATGTCACCGTGCCTGCAAGGCGGCCCGCCGTCGCGCCCTGCTTCACGGAAACGGCGAAATCGGCGAAATTCTGCACGCGCATCTTCGACAGCATCGCGTTGTAGGTGTCGAGGGGGTGGGCGGAGAGATAGAAACCAAGCACCTGGAATTCGCGGTGCAGCTTCTCCGACGCAAGCCAGGGCGCGTAGGACGGGAACGAAATCGTCTCCGGCCCGGTCGCCGCCCCTGCCCCAAACATGTCGCTCTGACCGCTGGTCTTGTTTTCCTGCGCGCGTTGCGCGTAACCCAAGAGGCGATCCATTCCGGCGATGAGCGCCGCCCTGTCGTGGCCGAAACAATCGAAGGCGCCAGCGCAGATCAGGCTCTCGAAGACCCGGCGATTGACCTGTTTCGGGTCTATGCGCAGGCAAAAATCCTCCAAGCTCTCAAACGGCTTGTCGCCGCGGGTCTCGACGATGTGCTGGACAGCCGATTCGCCCACGCCCTTGATCGCCGCGAGCGCGTAGTAGATGCGGCTTTCGCCGGTCTCGAAATGGGCATAGGAGGTCTGGATCGACGGTGGAATGACCTTGATACCGAGCCGGGCGGCGTCCTGGCGGAAGTCGTTCAGCTTGTCGGTGTTGGCCATGTCGTAGGTCATCGACGCTGCGAGGAACTCGCAGGGATAATGCGCCTTCAGGTAGGCCGTCTGATAGGACACGATGGCGTAGGCGGCCGCGTGCGACTTGTTGAAGCCGTAGTTCGCAAATTTGGCGAGCAGGTCGAAGATCAGATCCGACTGCGGCTTGGACACGCCATTTTTCACCGCGCCGTCGACGAAACGGGCGCGCTGCTTGTCCATTTCCTCCTTGATCTTCTTACCCATGGCACGGCGCAGGAGGTCGGCTTCGCCAAGCGAATAGCCGGACAGGACCTGGGCGATCTGCATCACCTGCTCCTGGTAGACGATAACGCCTTGGGTCTCCTTCAGGAGATGATCGATCGTCGGATGGATCGATTCGATCTCCTCCTCACCGTGCTTGCGGGCGTTGTAGACCGGGATGTTCTCCATCGGCCCCGGCCGATAGAGCGCCACCAGCGCGATGATGTCCTCGATGCAGTCGGGGCGCATGCCGATCAGCGCCTTGCGCATGCCGGCACTTTCCACCTGGAACACACCGACCGTCTCGCCGCGGGAAAGCATCTCGTATGTCAGCTTGTCGTCCAGCGGCAGGCTGCCGAGGTCGACCTCGATTTCGCGCTTGCGGATGAAGTCGACCGCCGTCTTCAGCACCGTCAAAGTCTTGAGGCCAAGGAAGTCGAACTTCACGAGCCCCGCCTGCTCCACCCATTTCATGTTGAACTGGGTGACCGGCATGTCGGAGCGTGGATCGCGATACATCGGCACGAGTTGCGACAACGGCCGGTCGCCGATGACGATACCGGCGGCGTGTGTCGAGGCGTGGCGATAAAGCCCCTCAATCTTCTGGGCGATGTCGAGCAGGCGGGCGACGACCGGCTCCTTCTCCGCCTCTTCCTGCAGCTTCGGCTCCTCTTCGATCGCCTTGGACAGCGGGGTCGGATTGGCCGGGTTATTCGGCACGAGCTTGCAGATCTTGTCGACCTGGCCATACGGCATTTCGAGGACGCGGCCGACGTCGCGCAACGCCGCACGCGCCTGCAGCGAACCAAAAGTGATGATCTGCGCCACCTGCTCGCGTCCATATTTGCGCTGCACGTAGCGGATCACCTCTTCACGCCGGTCCTGGCAGAAGTCGATATCGAAGTCGGGCATCGACACGCGTTCCGGATTGAGGAAGCGCTCGAACAGCAGCGAGAAACGCAGCGGATCGACGTCGGTGATCGTCAGCGCATAGGCCACGAGCGAGCCAGCACCCGAACCGCGGCCCGGCCCCACCGGAATATTCTGCTGCTTCGCCCACTTGATGAAGTCGGAAACGATGAGGAAGTAGCCGGGGAACTTCATGCGCTCGATGACGCCAAGCTCGAAATCCAGCCGCTCGCGATAATCCTGCTCGCTATAGCCCGCCGACAGGCCAAGCGATGCCATCCGCCCCTCCAGACCCTCCACCGCCTGGCGGCGCAGTTCTGCGGACTCAGCGCGTTCGGCTTCCTCCGGATCGGCGGTCGCTCCCGTGAAACGCGGCAAAATCGGTGCGCGCGTGTTCAGCACGAAGGAGCAGCGCCGCGCGATTTCGACAGTATTCTCGATCGCCTCCGGCAGGTCCGCGAAAAGGGCCGCCATCGCGGTCCGGCTCTTCAGATAGTGATCTGCCGACAGCCGAAAACGGTTGTCATCGGAGACCATCGCGTTATGAGCGACCGCCATCAGCGCGTCGTGCGCCTCATACTCGTCCGGCGAAGGGAAAAACGGCTCGTTTGTCGCCACCAAAGGCACGTCTTGCGCGTAGGCAAGCTCGATCATTCGACGTTCGTGCCGACGGTCGTAATTGGCGTGGCGCTGGAGCTCGACATAGAGCCGGTCGCCGAACAACCGCTTCAGCTCCGCAATCCGTCCCTCGGCAAGCGCCGGCTGGCCAGCCGAATATGCCATATCGATGGGACCGGTGGAAGCACCGGTCAGAGCGATCAATCCGTCTGTCCCCTCATCGAGCCAGGACCGCCGAATGTGGATCGCGTGGCCGCCACCTTCCCCTTCCAGATAGGCGCGGCTCACCAGTTCCATCAACCGCGCATAACCGGCATCTGTGGCGACGAGAAACACGAGCGAGGGCAACTTGGCGAGCGCCTGCGCAGGATTGCGACGCTCCCCGTCACCGCTTTCGTCTTCCATGTCGATTGAAAGCTGGCAGCCAATCAGAGGCTGGATCCCGTCGCCTACGCACTTCTGCGAGAATTCGAGGGCGGCGAACAGATTGTTCGTATCGGTGATGGCGATTGCCGGCTGCGCATCACTGACGGCCTTGCCGAGGATCTTCTTGATCGGCAGCGCCCCTTCAAGCAGCGAATAGGCCGAATGCACGCGCAGATGCACGAACTGCACATTGCCATCACCTGCCTCTATTGCCGCAGTCTCCGCCATTCTCGCCACCTCGATTCAGAAGCCGAAAGGATAAGCGGAATCCTGCGCCGAATGTCCAGCGGGGCGCCGCAACGAGCGCGATTATCCCCCGCTGGCGCTGTCCCGGTTTGCGTCATGCGCCACCGACTACAGCCCAAGGGCCAGCACCGAGAGGCTTGCGATAAACATCGCGATGGAGGCAAAGGCTGCAAGATCACGCATGAATTCAGTCATTTGACGGGCTCCTTATCAAGAACTGATGCCATCATGTTCTTGTTTTGTTCTCCAGTCAAGCGCTCTTTGACGCTTCGAGCTCGATCTGCACGCTTGGCGCGAAATAGAGTGCTGGACCGCACCCACACAATTTCCTATTTTTAGCGCCCAATCGATGCGAGGGCCTTATGAAGATTGTGCTGACATCCTTAGTTGTGGTGCTGATGCCGTTTTGCGTTGCGGCGCAGGATTTTCCCGCCGACCGGGTCGTCGCCGCCGCAACCGGCGACTGGAACCGGGACGGCAATGAGGACCTGGTTCTGATTGCCCGACCCGCTGAGGGTAGCGACGAAGATAACGGCGTCTATATCTATATAGCTGATCCCGGCGAGTCGCGCCTCAGCGTCAAGGTGGCCGCCTCGAACAAGATCTGGGGCAATCTCGCAATGTTCGGGCAGGAACCGGGCGTATCAGCACTTCCAAACGGTTCGATCAAACTGACTTCACAGAACAGTTCGGTCGGGCGCGACCGCTGGAGCCAGAACCTGACGCTGGCCTATCGCAACGCCCAGTTCATCGTTGCCGGCTACACCTATTCGTCCTACGACACGCTCGACACTGCGAACACGACGGAATGCGACCTCAATGTCCTGACCGGCAAAGGGACGGCGAACGGAAAACCGATTGCCACGAAGGGGGCGCAGATCGCCTTCCAAGACTGGAGCGACGAAATCGGGCATACTTTGTGCCAGCCGAACTGAAGGAGGAGCCACAATGCTGGACCATGTGGGACTTCCGGTCGCCGACTTTCAGCGATCGCGCCGTTTTTACGATACGGCACTCGCGCCTCTCGGCATCACGCGCCTGATGGACGTCTCGGCAGAGGAATCAGGCGGCGACGCACATGCCGGCTACGGAAAAGAAGGCAAGCCGTTCTTCTGGATCGGCACCGGCAGAACGGCCGCTGGCCGCTTGCATGTCGCCTTCGCGGCTAAAGACCGAGCGACGGTCGATCGCTTCCATGCCACAGCGCTTGCGGCCGGTGCTGTGGACAACGGCCCGCCGGGACTGCGGCCACACTACCACCCGGACTACTACGGCGCCTTTGTCCTTGACCCGGACGGCAACAATATCGAGGCGGTCTGTCACAGGCCAGAATGACACCGGGCCGGCAGGGACTGCCGCGCTCAGCCCAACTCGTGCACCTTGCCGTCCTCGATCGTAACTCGGCGATCCATCAGCGAGGCGAGGTCGTGGTTGTGCGTTGCGATCAAAGCGGCAAGGCCGGATTGACGAACGAGTGCTTCCAGCGCCTCGAAGACATAGCCCGCCGTTTCCGGATCAAGATTCCCGGTCGGTTCGTCGGCCAGAAGCACGAGTGGGGCATTGGCGACGGCGCGGGCGATCGCCACACGCTGTTGTTCGCCGCCCGAGAGTTCCGACGGCCGGTGTTCGGCGCGGTGACCGATGCGCATGTAGTCGAGCAACAGCTTCGCCCGCTCCCGCGCCTCCGGCTTCGACAGGCCGGCGATCAGTTGCGGCATCATGATGTTCTCCAGCGCGGAGAACTCCGGCAGGAGATGGTGAAACTGGTAGACGAAGCCGATTTCGTTGCGCCGGATGGCGGTGCGCTGATCGTCACCAAGCAGTGCGCACGAATGGCCATTGATGGCGACATCGCCTGCATCCGGCTTCTCCAGCAGACCGGCGACATGCAGAAGCGTCGACTTGCCGGTGCCTGACGGAGCGACAAGGGCGACGGTCTCGCCGCCATGCAGCGTGAAGTCCGCGCCCTTCAGGATGCTCAGGACCGTATCGCCCTGCCCGTAACGGCGCTCGACGCCGGATAGCTGCAATGCTACGCGCGCTTTCATCGGTCGGTTCTTCCTATTCGTACCGCAGGGCCTGGACGGGATCGAGCTTCGACGCGCGCCATGCGGGGAAGATCGTCGCCAGGAACGAAAGCGCCAAGGCCATGACGACGATCGAAACCGTCTCGCCGAAATTCATATCGGCCGGCAGCTGGCTGAGGAAATAGAGTTCGGGATCGAACAAGGTTTGTCCGGAAAGCCAAGAGAAGAACTGGCGGATCGATTCGACGTTCAGGCAGACGACGACGCCCAGAATGACCCCGGCAATCGTGCCCACCGTGCCGATGGCAGCCCCCGTCATGAAGAAGATGCGCATGATGGCGCCGGACGTCGCCCCCATCGTGCGCAGGATCGCAATGTCGCTGCCCTTGTCCTTCACGAGCATGATCAGGCCCGATATGATGTTCAGCGCTGCGACCAGAACGATCAGCGTCAGGATCATGAACATCACGTTTCGCTCCACTTCGAGCGCCGAGAAGAACGTCCGGTTGCGCTGGCGCCAGTCGGTCACGTAGATCTGGCGCTCGGCGGCCGCCTCGATCGGCTGACGCAGCGCGTCCACGTCGTCGGGATTGTTGACGAAAAGCTCAATCGACTGCACCAGGCCGTCGGCGTTGAAATAGAGCTGCGCCTCCTCAAGCGGCATGTAGATGATCGAGGCGTCATATTCCGCCATGCCGATCTCGAAGATCGCCGAAACCGGATAGGACTTGACGCGCGGATTGACACCCAGCGGCGTCACGTCGCCTTCGGGCGCCACCAGCGTAATGTCGTCGCCGACGACAATGCCGAGTTGATCTGCCATGCGAGCACCGATCGCAAGGCCCGTTCCCGCGGTGAAGCCTACGAGATCTCCCGACTTGATGTTGTCGGAGACCGTCTTCAGCTTCGTAATATCTTCGGCGCGGATCCCTCGCACGAGCGCGCCGGTCCCGGCGCCGCCCTTGCCCGAAGCGAGCGTCTGCCCCTCGACCAGCGGGATCGCCATCTTGATGCCGGGAACCTTGGAAAACTTCGCGGCAAGATCGGCGTAGTTGTCGAAAGGCCCGTCGATCGGCTGGACGATCATGTGGCCGTTGATGCCGAGGATGCGGGAAATCAGTTCGGTTCGGAATCCGTTCATCACCGCCATCACGATGATCAGCGTCGCCACCCCCAGCATGATGCCGATGAAGGAAAAGCCGGCGATGACCGAGATGAACGCTTCCTTGCGCCGAGAGCGCAGATAGCGCCAGGCAACCATACGTTCGAAACCGGAAAACGGCCGGCTTACGGGCGCTTTTTTCGCTTTGACCACGGTGCCCTCGCCCGTCGCTTCCGCCATGATGCCTCCGGATCAGTCTCTATTGCGCGGCGCATCCCACCGGATGCGCTGCGGACTCAGTAGCAGTTCGAATCTGCGCACACTCGCTGCCGAAAATCGATTCCGAATTTCAGGGTCAGGCGACGGACGTCAGACGCGCGATTGCGGCATCCACCGTCAGCGTCTCACGCGCGCCCGTCTTGCGATCCTTCAGCTCGACTTCGCCGGCGGCGACCGAGCGCGGACCGACGATGACCTGGAACGGTGCACCGATCAGGTCCGCGGTCGCGAACTTCGTGCCTGCACGCTCGTCCTTGTCGTCCAGCAGCACGTCGATGCCTGCCTTCGACAGCGCGCCATAAAGCGTCTCGCTGGCGGCATCACAGGCTGCATCGCCGGCCTTCATGTTGATGACGACCACCTCGAAGGGCGCGACCGACTTCGGCCAGATGATGCCGTTCTCGTCGTGCGACGCCTCGATGATTGCCGGCACCAGACGCGTCGGGCCGATACCGTAGGAGCCCATGTGCACGGTGTGTTCCTTGCCGTCCGGCCCCTGAACCTTGGCGCCCATGGCTTCCGAGTACTTGGTGCCGAAATAGAAGATGTGGCCGACCTCGATGCCGCGGGCGGAGAGGCGCTCGCCTTCGGGAATGGCATTGAACGCAGCCTCGTCATGCATCTCGGACGTGGCGGCGTAGCGCGAGGTCCACTTGTCAAAGATCCCCTTCAGGCAGGCGACGTCGTCGAAATTCGTGTCGATGCCCGGAATGTCGAAGCCAAGGAAGTCCTTGTGGCAGAACACTTCGGACTCGCCGGTGTCTGCCAGGATGATGAACTCGTGGCTGAGGTTGCCGCCGATCGGCCCGGTGTCGGCGCGCATCGGAATGGCGCGCAGGCCCATGCGCGAGAAGGTGCGCAGGTAGGCGGCAAACATGCGATTATAGGCGTGTTCGGCCCCTTCCCGGTTGAGGTCGAAGGAATAGGCGTCCTTCATCAGGAACTCGCGCGAGCGCATGGTGCCGAAACGCGGGCGGATCTCGTCACGGAACTTAAGCTGGATATGGTAGAGGTTCAGCGGCAGGTCCTTGTAGGACTTGACATAGGAGCGGAACACATCAGTGATCATCTCCTCGTTCGTCGGGCCGTAAAGCATCGGCCGGTCCTGCCTGTCCTTGATGCGCAGCATCTCCTTACCGTAGGCGTCGTAGCGCCCGCTTTCCTGCCAGAGCTCGGCCGATTGCAGCGTCGGCATCAGGAGTTCGATGGCGCCGGAACGATTCTGCTCTTCGCGGATGATGGCGTTGACCTTGTCGAGAACGCGCTTGCCCAGCGGCAGCCAGGTATACATGCCCGCGGATTGCTGCTTGATCATCCCCGCCCGCAGCATCAGGCGGTGCGAGACGATTTCCGCCTCCTTGGGGTTTTCCTTGAGTATGGGCATAAAAAAGCGGGAAAGGCGCATGACTGGTTCCAAAAAGACAGGTTTCGCCTAGCTGGGGAATCGGGCGAAAAGAGGTTGGTTCATTGCGTTCATAGACGTATCGCCCGCGGAAGAAAACCCGGGCGACACACTCTGCTCACCTTCGCTTAAGTTCGCTCATGTTCGCGGGCCTGCCGCAGTTGCCCGACTTCCTGGCGGAGAGCACGAATTTCATCGAGAAGCAGGCTCGTCTCGGAATGGAGAGACGCACGGTCCGCCTCCGCCGCCGGTTCATGCTGCTCCTGCATGGCAGACACGATCACACCTATGAACAGGTTCAACACCGTAAACGCCGTGCAGGCAATGAACGGAACGAAGAACGCCCACGAGTGAGGATAGACCTCCATGATCGGGCGAACGACGCCCATGGACCAGCTTTCGAGCGTCATGACCTGGAAGAGTGTGTAGTACGAATCTCCGATGGTTCCGAACCATTCCGGGAATGCCGCGCCGTACAGGTTGGTGGCCATGACCGCGAAAACATAGAAGACAAGCATCAAAAGGACGAAGATCGAGGCCAGCCCCGGAAGCGAAACGATCAAGCCGCCGACCACCTTGCGCAGTGATGGTATGACGGAAATGAGCCGCAGCACCCGCAGCATTCGCGATGCCCGGAGAACTGAGAACGCACCGGTGGCCGGTAGTATCGCAACGGCGACAATGGAAAAATCGAAGAGACTCCAGGCATCCCGGAAGAACGAAGCCCGGAACGCGTAAAGTCGCAGTCCGATCTCGACGACAAAAAAGCCGAGGATCACATGGTCAATGAGGTGAAGCAGCGTGCCATGGCTTGCCATGATCGACGCCGATGTCTCGAGCCCAAGCGTGATCGCATTTACGAGAATGACCGCAATGACAAATTGCTTTCAACGATGAGAGACGAGAAGTGCTGAAAGTCCGTTGCGCATTGCATAAGTACCGCTTGAATCGAAAGCGCGAAAAAAGTCGAAACAAAATCAACTGGTCAAAAGGGGAAATTGCGGCGTGGCGCCGATCGGAAGCACCCTCTGGACATGCCCACACGGTTGCGCCGCTGAATTAATGCGCTCAACTTATTCGGTCAAACAGATTCACCGAAAATAGGCCGGCAAGTAACAGGACTTATCACGATCGTGTCAACGGGAATTTTTTGTCGCAGTGTGTCAAATATGCAAAAAACCAGATGACAACGCCCAACCTTTGGGCTAGTTTCAGGCCACAAAACAGGCAGGAAGCGCAAATTCTTGCCAATTTCGCGGTCAAGTCTTGGGAGGATCAGATCTTTGGCGCGCGTAGACGCTGCCACCGGCAACGGATAAAGATCACGCGATACTTTAAAAACAAGGCTTCCAGCCTTGTTTTTTTTTGCTTTCATCCTGCATCCATGGCGGTCCTAGACGATATTTGCGACAGACAGATGACACTTCCTATCTGTGCACTACTTTCCGTCGCGGTCGCGACCCGCAGCAAGCGCAATGAAAAGCCCCGCTCTTTCTTGAATGCGGAATGGTCAGTCGAATTTCGGGTAAAACTGCGGAATCGCATCAATGCCGTAGCCAAATTCGACCGACAGGGTCCACCAGGCGGCATAGATCACAGCAGCGATGATCGTCGTGATGAGAACGACCTTGCGCCCACGGAACCGCGCAGGTGCGCTTGCCGTCGTGCCCAGCACCACCTCGTTTTCCTCCGCCTGTGTGCGCATGCCAAAGGGCAGGACGACAAACAGCGTCAACCACCAGATGACGAAGTAGACGGCGACGATCGAGAAAATCTGCATGGTCACGTTCCCAGTGGCGGCGCCGCTAGCCAGCGGAGCGGTAGCGCCTCAATAGTTACTTTCGCAGCGCGGAGCCTGCTAATGGCAACGCGGAGTTGGAGCCCCGAGCCATACTGGATAGCTCCCCGACGGTCCCGTCGAGAGCCTCGGTGAAGACGTCTCGGCTTTGAGCAACCCTTTTACCGCTGCGGCTTCACCAATTCAAATCCGTATCGAGCGGCGTGCTGTCACACCTCTTCGAGCTCGATCAACGTGCCGAAGAAGTCCTTTGGATGGAGGAACAGAACAGGCTTGCCGTGGGCGCCGTTCTTCGGGGTACCGTCGCCAAGAACCCGCGCACCGCCGGCAACGAGCCGGTCGCGAGCGGCGAGAATGTCGCTCACCTCATAGCAGATGTGGTGCATCCCTCCCCCGGGAGACTTTTGGAGGAAAGCCGCAATTGGCGAGCCCTCGCCCAGCGGCTCGAGCAGTTCCAACTTTGTGTTCGGCAGTTCGACAAAGACGACGGTGACGCCATGTTCGGGCAGTGCCTGAGGATCCGTCACGCGCGCGCCAAGCACGTCTCTATAGGAGGCGGTTGCCGCTGCAAGATCAGGAACTGCGATGGCGATGTGATTGACGCGTCCGAGCACTTGTCACTCCCTTCATTCCAATGTCGGCGAACCGCCCGGAGCTTCCATATCGAAGCTCCGTTTTCGCACGACGGGAAACTAACCAAAAAAAAACAGATGGCCAGCGCTAGACCTTGGTCACGAAGACCGTGACGACCGGCTTCTTGCCCCAGACCTCGTTCGCCATGGCACGCACCGCGCGACGTACCGCCTCGCGGACAGTCTCCAGATCCTTGCGCCGTGCCCGCGGAATGCTTTCGACGGCGCTGAGAACTGCATCATAGAGCGTGTCGCCCATGTCCTCACCCTCATCGTCGAACTGCGGCAGGCCGTATGGTTCCACTTCCGGATCGCCCAGAAAATTGTAGCGTGAATCGAGCATGACGTTGACAGACACATGGCCGACGAAGGAAAGCTTGCGGCGATCACCGATGCCCATTTCATCGTAGCTGCCGACCAGGTTGCCGTCCTTGAAGATGCGGCCAAACTCGACCTCATCGATCACCTCGGGCGCACCCGGTGCAAGCCGCAGCATCCGCCCGTCGCGCACGCGCGGCACAGTCGCAATGCCGGACTGTTCGCCGAGTTCGGCGTGCGCGACCAGATGCGCCGCCTCGCCATGGACCGGCACCAAGATCTGCGGGCGGGTCCATGCATACATCTGCTGCAGCTCCGTGCGGCGGGGATGGCCGGAGACATGCACCAGCGCCTCGCTGTCGGTCACGACATGGATGCCCTGGTCGACAAGCCCGTTCTTGATGTCGTTGATCGCCTTCTCGTTACCGGGAATGGCGCGCGAGGAAAAAATGATCGTATCGCCGGCGGTGAATGCGACGTTTCGCATCTCATCACGCGCAATCTTGGCAAGTGCGGCGCGCGGCTCGCCTTGGCTGCCGGTGAGAATGACGACGATCTTCTCGCGCGGAATGTAACTGAATTCGTCCTCGTCAATGAATGGCTTGATGCCTTCCATCAGGCCAATGTCGCGGGCGACTGCTGTCACCCGCTTCATCGAACTACCAAGCAGCAGCACCTCACGGCCCGCAGCCTCCGCCGCCTTTGCCACCGAACGAATACGGCCGACATTCGACGAGAACGTCGTGATACCGACCCGCCCCTCGGCGCTTTCGATGATCTTCGTCAGGCTCTCGGAGACCTCCTGCTCGGACGGCGAAACGCCATCCCGCAGCGCATTCGTGCTGTCGCAGATCAGCGCCAGCACACCCTCGTCGCCCAATTGGCGGAAGCGATGCTCGTCGGTCAGCGGCCCAAGCGAAGGTTCGAGATCGATCTTCCAGTCTCCCGTATGGATCACCGTTCCGAGTGGCGTCTTGATCGCCAGCGACATTGGCTCGGGGATGGAGTGATTCACCCCGATCGCCTCGATTTCGAACGGGCCGAGATTGATACGATCGCCCTGCTTGAAGATCGTCACCGGGATTTCCGTTCGGCTGCGCTCGTAGTCGCGCTTCGCCTCCAGCATGCCGGCGGTAAAGGGTGAGGCGTAGACAGGGACGTTCAGCCCCGGCCAGAGGTCGTTCAGGGCGCCGTAGTGATCCTCGTGCGCATGAGTGATGACGATTCCCTTCAGGTTCTTGCGCTCTTCGGCAAGGAAGCTGATGTCAGGCAATACGAGATCGACGCCGGGCAGTTCGGGACCGGGGAAGGTCACGCCGCAATCGACCATGATCCATTTTCGGTTTCCCGGTACCCCATAGCCATAGAGCGCGAGATTCATGCCGATCTCGCCGACACCGCCGAGCGGCAGGAACACCAGGTCTTCTTGATTTGCCATTGTGTGCAAAAATCCGATTATTCAAAGAAAACATCGCCGGCGGCGATCAGTCGCACGCCACCGTCATCGGTCTGCAATTGGAGCAGACCTGTATCATCAATTCCGACAAAGCGCCCGGAAATTGATTGTGTGGGCAAATTAACCGTTATGGTTTCACCGATGCCGCCCGCGACCTTCCGCCACCGGGCCATGATCTCGCCGATACCGTTGGCGCTGTCCCACAGGCGCAGGATATCCGCCACCTCGCGAAAGAGGTGGGCGAAAAGGTCGGCCGGCGAGACCGCGCAGCCATAATCCGAGAGCCGCGCAATCGGATAGAGGCCTGCCTCCGGTGCCACGGCAACGTTGATGCCGCAACCGATCACGATCGCCTGCCGCCCATCCGGAAGCGTTTCAGCCTCCAGCAGAATACCGCAAACCTTCTTGCGCTCGATCAGGATGTCGTTCGGCCATTTGATCAACACCGGCGGCGAACCTATCGGCATCACGGAAGCAATCGCGCTCTGCACAGCGATGGCCACAGCAAGCGGAAGCGAGCCAAGTCGCTCCATCGGTGCCGGATCGATCAACAACAGCGAGGCGTAAAGGTTGCCGGCTTCCGAGGTCCACGGGCGTCCACGTCGTCCCCTGCCCCCGGTCTGCTTAGCCGCCGTCACCCATAGACCGGAAAGCGCGCCCTTGCGGGCGCGCTCAAAACATTCCGTGTTCGTGGAACTGGTTTCGACCAAGGCTTCGTGCCGGAAATCATCCAGTGTCAGCCGGCCAGTTCCCGCCCCCGGGGTCAAAAGAAGGTCCGCGCGGCGGCTTCGGCCGCGTCACCGATCGGCCCACCGATCAGCACATAGGCGACGACGAACAGGCCAGCGAGACCGAAGACCAGCTTGAGCTCACCCGGGGTGCGGGCAAATTCGTCCGTTGCGGCGTCAAACCACATGACCTTTACGATGCGCAGGTAGTAGTAGGCGCCGACGACCGAGGACAGCACGCCGATGACTGCCAGTGCATAGAGATGCGCTTCGATCGCCGCCATGAAGACGAAGTACTTGGCGAAGAAGCCTGCCATCGGCGGAATGCCGGCCAGCGAGAACATCATGATCGTCAGCACACCGGCCATGAACGGATTCGTCGTCGACAGACCGGCAAGATCGTCGATCGCCTCGACGTTTCCGCCCTCCCGACGCCGCATTGCCAGAATGCAGGCAAAGGTGCCGAGCGTCATGACCATGTAGATCAGCATGTAGAGCGCCACGCCGCGCACACCGGCCATCGAGCCGGCAGACAGACCAACAAGCGCATACCCCATGTGGCCGATGGACGAATAGGCCATCAGGCGCTTGATGTTGCGCTGTCCAATCGCGGCAAACGAGCCGAGCAGCATCGAAGCGATCGAGATGAAGACGATGATCTGCTGCCAGTCGGCGACGATCGGCTGGAAGGCCTCGATGACGATACGAACGAGCATGGCCATCGCCGCAACCTTCGGCGCTGCCGCAAAAAAGGCCGTGACCGGCGTCGGTGCACCTTCATAGACGTCCGGCGTCCACATGTGGAACGGCACGGCCGAGATCTTGAACGCCAGACCGGCAAGAACGAAGACCACGCCGAAAACGAGCCCAAGCGAACGGCCCTCGGCAGAAAGTGCCGCGGCGATTTCCTGGAAGCCGGTATGACCCGTGAAGCCATAGACGAGCGACATGCCGTAGAGCAACATGCCCGAGGACAGAGCGCCGAGCACAAAATACTTCAGGCCGGCTTCTGTCGAGCGAACGCTGTCACGGTTGATCGCAGCAACCACATAGAGTGCAAGCGACTGCAGTTCCAACGACAGGTAGAGCGACAGTAGGTCGTTTGCCGACACCATCAGCATCATACCGAGCGTCGCGAGCACGATCAGCACCGGGAACTCGAAACGGTCGATCTGCTCGGAGCGGGCGTGCCCGACCGTCATGACCATGGCGGTGATCGAACCGATCAGCGTCAGCACCTTCATAAAGCGCGCAAACGGATCCGAAACGAAGGCCCCCGCATAGGCCTGGCCGTCTTGGCCACGCATTACCAGCCAGAGGCCGGCAATGATCAGGACCGCCACCGCAAGGCCGGTGACCGTCGTCGCCGACCTTTCGCCGGAAAAGACGCCGATCATCAGAAGCACCAGCGCACCGGCGGCAAGAATGACCTCGGGCGTCGAGAGCTGAAGGCTGGCAAGGAGTAGTTCAGCAGTCATTTCGAAAGATCCCGTCGTCAGTTCGCCGAGAGCGCAACGGATTGCGCTGCTTCGAGGGCCGCAGTGTAGTTGTTAAGCAGCGCGTCAACAGACGCCGCCGTCACGTCGAATACCGGTATCGGGTACACGCCGAAGAAGATCGTCAGTGCGACCAGCGGATACAGGATCGCCTTTTCGCGCGCCGACAGGTCGAGCAGCGCCTTCAGCTTTTCCTTCTCCAGCGGTCCGAAGACCACCCGGCGATAAAGCCAGAGCGCATAGGCCGCAGAGAGGATCACACCTGTTGTGGCGAACAGTGCGACCCAGGTGTTGGCGCGGAAGGCGCCGAGCAGCGTCATAATTTCACCGACGAAGCCGGAGGTGCCGGGCAAACCGACGTTCGCCATGGTAAAGATCATGAACGCGACCGCGTACTTCGGCATGTTGTTGACGAGGCCGCCATAGGCGCTGATCTCTCGCGTATGCAGGCGGTCATAGACGACGCCGACGCAGAGGAAGAGCGCGCCCGAGACGATGCCGTGCGACAGCATCTGGAACAGTGCGCCCTGAACGCCCTGCGCGTTCGCCGCGAAGATACCCATGGTGACGTAGCCCATGTGCGCGACCGACGAGTAGGCGATCAGCTTCTTGATGTCTTCCTGCACCAGCGCGACCAACGAGGTGTAAATGATCGCCACGACCGAGATCGTGAAGACGAACGGCGCGAAGTAGTCGGATGCGAGCGGGAACATCGGCAGCGAGAAGCGCAGGAAACCGTAGCCACCGAGCTTCAAGAGGATACCGGCCAGAATGACCGACCCCGCGGTCGGCGCCTGGACGTGCGCGTCCGGCAACCAAGTGTGGACCGGCCACATCGGCATCTTCACCGCAAACGAGGCGAAGAAGGCCAGCCACAGCCAGGTCTGCATCTCACGCGGGAAGCTGTAGGCGAGCAGTTCCGGAATGCTGGTCGTACCGGCCTGCCAGTACATCGCCATGATGGCGAGCAGCATCAGCACCGAGCCGAGCAGCGTATAGAGGAAAAACTTGTAGCTCGCGTAAACCCGGTCCTTACCACCCCAGACACCGATGATGATGAACATCGGGATCAGGCCGGCTTCGAAGAACACGTAGAAGAGGACGATATCGAGCGAGACGAACACACCGACCATGAACACTTCCAGGATCAGGAAGGCGATCATGTATTCCTTCAGGCGCTTCTCGATCGAGGTCCAGCTCGCCAGGATGCAGAACGGCATCAGCAGGGTCGTCAGGATGACGAACAGCATGGAGATGCCATCAACGCCGAGATGGTAGGCGATGCCTGTGCCGAGCCACTCATGCTTCTCCAGCATCTGGAAGCCGGGATTCGAATAGTCGAAGCCCGCCCAGATGAAGAGCGACAGGATAAAGGTGAACACCGTTGTCAGCAGCGAGACGTTCAGAATGTTCCGCCGCCCATAGGGGCTGTCCTCACGCGTCAGCAGCAGCAGCGCCACACCGACGAGCGGGAGGAATGTGACCGCGGAAAGAATGGGCCAATCGGTCATCAGAGGGAACTCCCGAGCATCATCCAGGTAACGAGTGCCGCAATCCCAAGCAGCATCGCGAAGGCATAGTGATAGAGGTAACCGGTCTGCAGGCGGACGACCCGGTTGGTGACGTCAAGGACCCGCGCAGCGACGCCATTCGGCCCCAGGCCGTCGATGACAGCGCCGTCACCGCCCTTCCAGAGCAGCCGGCCAAGCCAGAGCGCCGGACGAACGAAAAGGAAGTCGTAGAGCTCGTCGAAGTACCACTTGTTCAGCAGGAACTGGTACAGACCATGATGCTGCTCGGCGAAGTAGCGCGGCAGGTCCGGCCGGCGGATATACATGACCCATGCCGTGAAGAAACCGACGGCCATCGCCACGAACGGGCTCCACTTCACCCACAACGGAACGTGGTGGAATTCCTCGAGGAGCTTGTTTTCCGGACCGGTGAACAGCGCGCCCTGCCAGAACTCCACGTAGTGGTGACCATAGAAGTAGTCGTGGAAGAGGAAGCCCGCGAAAATCGCACCAACCGCCAGAAGATAGAGCGGAATCAGCATGACGGCGGGCGATTCATGCACGTGATGCATGACGTCGGAGGACGCGCGCGGCTTGCCGAAGAACGTCATGAACGCCAGGCGCCAGGAATAGAAGCTGGTGAACAACGCAGCAATTACGAGCAGCGCGAAGGCGAAGCCTGCAACCGAGCTGTGCGAGGCAAAGGTCGATTCAATGATGGCATCCTTCGAGAAGAAGCCGGCAAAACCGATCACGGTGCCCGGGATGCCGACGCCGGTCAGCGCCAGCGTGCCGATCGTCATCATCCAGAAGGTGGCCGGGATGTGCGTGCGAAGACCACCCATGTAGCGCATGTCCTGCTCGCCATCGACGGCGTGGATGACCGAACCGGCGCCAAGGAACAGCAGGGCTTTGAAGAAGGCGTGCGTGAACAGGTGGAAGATCGCCGCGCCATAGGCGCCAACGCCGAGTGCCACGAACATGTAACCGAGCTGCGAGCAGGTCGAATAGGCGATGACACGCTTGATGTCGTTCTGCACCAGCCCGACGGTCGCGGCGAAGAAGGCGGTGATCGCACCAACAAGCGTGACGACGGTCAGCGCATCCGGCGACAGCTCGAACAGCGGCGACATGCGGGCGACGAGGAAGACACCGGCGGTAACCATGGTTGCGGCATGGATGAGGGCGGAAACAGGTGTCGGGCCTTCCATGGCGTCAGGAAGCCAGGTGTGCAGCAAGAACTGCGCCGACTTGCCCATCGCGCCCATAAAGAGCAGCAGGCAGGCAGCCGTCAGGGCATTGGCCTTGTCGAGTTCCATGCCAAACAGCGTGATGACGGAGTTGGTCGCATCGGCTGCACCCTCGGCCGGCAGATAGGTCGCCGCGGTAGCGAAGATCGTCTCGAGATTGGCGGAGCCGAACAGCACGAAGACCGCGCAGATGCCAAGGACGAAACCGAAGTCGCCGACGCGGTTGACGATGAAAGCCTTCATCGCGGCTGCATTGGCCGAGGCCTTTTTGTACCAGAAGCCGATCAACAGGTACGACGCGAGACCGACACCTTCCCAGCCGAAGAACATCTGCAGCAGGTTGTCCGACGTGATGAGCATGAGCATCGCGAAGGTGAACAGCGACAGATAGCCAAAGAAGCGCGGGCGATGCGGGTCATGGTGCATATAGCCGACCGAATAGACATGCACGAGCATCGACACGGTGTTGACGACGACGAACATGACCGCCGTCAGCGTATCGACGCGGAAGGCCCACTCGACATCGAAGCTGCCGGACTGGATCCAGCGCATCACCGATACCTTGATCAGCTCTTCGTGGCCGAGCGCCACCTGGAAGAACACCAGCCAGGACAGCGCGCAGGCGATGACCATGAAGGCGCAGGTTACGAATTCGGACGCCTTTGCGCCGATCGTGTTGCCACCGAGGCCGGCGATCAGGAAGCCGATCAGCGGAAGGAAGACGATTGCCTTGATGATGGTATCCATGACCCGATCAACCCTTCATCACATTGACGTCTTCCACGGCGATGGAGCCGCGGTTGCGGTAGAAGACGACGAGAATTGCAAGACCGATGGCCGCTTCTGCAGCTGCAACCGTCAGGATGAACAGCGCGAAGACCTGCCCGACGATGTCGTTCAGGAAGGCAGAGAAAGCGACCATGTTGATGTTGACGGCGAGCAGGATCAGCTCGATCGACATCAGGATGACGATGACGTTCTTCCGGTTCAGGAAGATGCCGAAGACGCCGAGCGTGAACAGGATGGCGCTGACCGTGAGATAGTGGGAAATACCGATTTCCATGATGCGAATTCCTTAAGTCCCGCGCGCCTCAAATACCCTGGCCCGGCTTGACCTTGACCACCTCGACGGCGGTTTCGGGCGAGCGGGCAACCTGCCTGGAAACGTCCTGGCGCTTGATACCTTCACGCTGACGCAGCGTCAGCACGATCGCGCCGATCATTGCGACCAGAAGCACAAGGCCGGCGATCTGGAAGAAATAGACGTAGTTCGTGTAGAGCACGTCACCCAACGCAGCCGTGTTCGTCCGTTCGGCAACGGGCGGGATCGGCATCGCCGAGTTGCTCGCGATCTCGGGCGAAAGTGTCGAGCCGCCAACGACGATGATCAGTTCCACCGCCAGCACCAGGCCGACAAGAGCGCCAACCGGGGCGTGTTCGATCACGCCCGACCGGAGAGCTGCGAAATCGACATCCAGCATCATCACGACGAAGAGGAAGAGGACCGCGACCGCGCCGACATAGACCACAAGCAGGATCATCGCCAGGAACTCGGCGCCGGTCAGCAGGAAGAGCCCCGCCGCATTGAAGAAGGTGACGATGAGGAAGAGCACGGAATAGACCGGGTTCTTCGCCGCGATCACCATGAACGCGGACGCCACCGCCACGAAGGCGAAGAGATAGAAAAAGAGAGCCTGCAGACCCATGTTGGTGCCTTTTCGTCTTCCCCGGAAAGTGTGGCCTCTATGCCGCCCTTCCATCGAAGCTTGGCGGCCCTACGCCACCAAGCACGTAACTCATTCGAATGTCCGTCGCCCCGAAAGGCGGCCGAACCTGCCCTGCGACTTAACGGTAGGGAGAATCCATTGCAATGTTGCGGGCGATTTCCCGCTCCCAGCGATCGCCGTTATCGAGCAGCTTCTGCTTGTCGTAGTAGAGCTCTTCGCGCGTCTCCGTGGCGAACTCGAAGTTCGGTCCCTCGACGATGGCATCGACCGGGCATGCTTCCTGGCAGAAGCCGCAATAGATGCACTTCACCATGTCGATGTCGTAGCGCACGGTCCGGCGTGTGCCGTCGTTGCGGCGCGGACCGGCTTCGATGGTGATCGCCTGTGCCGGACAGATCGCCTCGCACAGCTTGCAGGCGATGCAGCGTTCCTCGCCATTCGGATAGCGGCGCAGCGCATGCTCACCGCGGAAGCGCGGCGAGACCGGCCCCTTCTCGAAGGGATAGTTCAACGTCGCCTTCGGGCGGAAGAAGTAACGCATGGACAGGAAGAACGCGCCGACAAACTCCTTGAGGAACAGCGAGTTCACGGCTTGCGAAAGACTAGCCATTATTAAGCTCCAATGCTGCTGAAATCACGGCCGGTCATTACGCGGACCAGCCGGTGAGCTTCAACACGAATGCGACGATGACGACCATTGCGAGCGAGAGCGGAAGGAAGACCTTCCAGCCGAGACGCATCAGCTGGTCGTAGCGGTAACGCGGCACGAATGCCTTCACCATGGCGAACATGAAGAAAACGAGCGAGGCCTTGAGGACGAACCAAACGATGCCCGGAACCCAGTTGAACAGCCAGAAGTCGATGGGAGGCAGCCAGCCGCCGAGGAACAGGATGGTGGTCAGCGCGCACATCAGACAGATGGCTGCGTATTCGCCGAGCATGAACATCATGTAGGGAGTGGAGCCGTACTCGACCATGAAGCCGGCGACGAGTTCGGATTCAGCTTCCGGCAGGTCAAAGGGCGGGCGGTTCGTCTCGGCGAGCGCCGAGATGAAGAACACGATGAACATCGGGAACAGCGCCAGCCAATGCCAGTCGAGGAACGAGGCCGGCAGGCCGAGCATCGTGCCGACGCCGGTGCTCTGCGAATTGACGATATCGGTCAGGTTCAGCGAACCGACGCACAGAAGCACAGTGACGATGACGAAGCCAATCGAGACTTCATAGGAAATCATCTGTGCGGCGGAGCGCAGCGCACCCAGGAACGCATACTTCGAGTTGGAAGCCCAGCCGCCCATGATGATGCCATAGACCTCGAGCGAGGAGATGGCAAAAATGTAGAGGATGCCAACGTTGATGTTAGCGATCACCCAGTTCTCATTGAGCGGAACCACTGCCCAGGTGGCGAGCGCGAGCGTCACGGAAACGAGCGGCGCCAGCAGGAAGATCGCCTTGTTGGCCGAGGCCGGAATCACCGGCTCCTTGAAGACGAACTTCAACAGGTCCGCAAACGACTGGAACAGGCCCCACGGACCCACCACGTTCGGACCGCGGCGCATCTGCACGGCCGCCCAGATCTTGCGGTCGGCCAGCAGGATATAGGCGACGAAGAGAAGCAGCGCGACTAGCAGCAGCAGCGACTGGGCGACCATAATGACCGCAGGCCACACATAGCTTGAAATGAAAGCGTCCATAATGCCTATTCCCTCGCGCTTATTCCGCCGCGGCTTTGAAGTTGTTGCGGGCGAGTGCCGAGCACTCGGCCATGACCGCGGAGGCGCGCGCTATCGGGTTCGTCAAATAGAAGTCTTTGACCGGAGACGCAAACCCGGATTTGGCCATCTTCCCGCCTTTTTTCGCAAGTGCCGCAAGATCCGGGCTGTTGACCGGAGAGATCTCGTTGATCTCCGCAAAATGCGGGTGCGCCGCATAGAGCTTGGCGCGAAGTTGCGCGAGCGAATCAAACGGCAGCTTCTTGCCGAGCACGTCCGAAAGCGCGCGCAGGATCGCCCAGTCCTCGCGAGCCTCGCCCGGGGCGAAGCCGGCGCGGTTGCCCATCTGCACGCGGCCTTCGGTGTTAACCCAGGTGCCCGACTTCTCGGTGTAGGTCGCGCCCGGCAGGATCACGTCGGCTGCGTGTGCGGCGTTGTCACCGTGGGAGCCGATGTAGACGGTGAAAGCGGTCTTCTTTGCGAAGTCCAGTTCATCCGCACCAAGCAGGAACAGGACGTCCGTCTCGGTCAGTATCTCGGAAGCTGCCTTGCCCCCCTCGCCCGGCACGAAGCCCAGGTCGAGGCCGCCGACGCGCGAAGCGGCGGTGTGGAGAACCGCAAGACCGTTCCACTCGGCCGAAACCGCTCCGACCGACTCAGCCAGCTTGACCACGTTACCAAGTACGGCCAGGCCATCGGTCCGCGACAGCGCACCCTGGCCGACGATGATCATCGGATGCTTAGCCTTCTTCAGAACAGCTGCGAACTTGTTCGAGCCATCCACCAGTTCGGCGAGCGTTTCCGGCCCGGCGCCGAGATTCTCGTAACCGTAGCGCAGCTCAGCCTGTTCACCGATCACGGCGATGGGGAAGCTGTCCATGCGCCAGCGCTTGCGAATGCGGGCGTTCAGCACCGCAGCCTCGATACGCGGGTTGGCGCCGACGATGAGCAGCGCATCAGCCTGTTCGATACCGGCGATGGTCGGGTTGAAGAGGTAGCTCGCGCGACCGAACGAGGGATGCAGTGCGGTACCATCCTGACGGCAGTCGATGTTCTTCGAGCCGAGCGCCGTCATCAATTCGCGCAGCGCATACATTTCCTCGACGGAAGCCAGATCACCGGCGATCGCGCCGATCCGCTCGCCCGATTTTCCGGAAACGGCAGACTTGATCGCGTCAAACGCTTCCGACCAGCTTGCGGGCTGCAGGCGGCCGTCCTTGCGAACGTAGGGGCGGTCGAGACGCTGGGTCTTGAGGCCATCCCAGATGTAGCGGGTCTTGTCGGAGATCCACTCTTCGTTGATGTCCTCGTTGACGCGCGGCAGGATGCGCATGACTTCGCGGCCGCGGGTATCGACGCGGATCGCCGAACCGACGGCGTCCATCACGTCGATCGACTCGGTCTTGTTCAGTTCCCACGGACGGGCGGTGAATGCGAACGGCTTGGATGTCAGCGCGCCGACCGGGCAGAGGTCGACGACGTTGCCCTGCAGTTCCGAGGTCATGGCCTGTTCGAGGTAGGTGGTGATTTCGGCGTCTTCGCCACGGCCGATCAGGCCGAGTTCGCTGATGCCGGCGACTTCCGTGGTGAACCGGACGCAGCGCGTGCAGTGGATGCAGCGGTTCATGATCGTCTTGACGAGCGGGCCGATGTACTTGTCCTCGACCGCGCGCTTATTTTCCTGGTAGCGCGAGCTGTCAATACCGAAGGCCATCGCCTGGTCCTGCAGGTCGCATTCGCCACCCTGGTCGCAGATCGGGCAATCCAGCGGATGGTTGATCAGCAGGAACTCCATCACGCCTTCGCGGGCCTTCTTGACCATCGGCGTGGTGGTAAAGACTTCCGGTGGCTCGCCGTTCGGGCCGGGGCGCAGGTCACGCACGCTCATGGCGCAGGACGCAGCCGGCTTCGGCGGGCCACCCTTTACCTCGACCAGACACATGCGGCAGTTACCGGCGACCGACAGCCGCTCGTGGAAACAGAAGCGCGGAACTTCGGCGCCGGCCTCCTCGCACGCCTGCAACAGCGTGAAATGATCCGGAACTTCAATCTCTTGTCCGTCGACTTTCAGTTTTGCCATATCCGTCTTCCCGCTTTGCACGCGAGGCTTTCGGCCCCGCCAGCGCCATATCCTTTGCCGCCGTTCCGGGTTCTCCCCATCCCGACCGCGCCAGTTCCTTCCGCAACTGCCTCAGGCGGGCCTCAGCCCTTTGCCTTCGCCAGCTTCTTTGCCTGCTCCACCCAGCCATCGCGGGCAATCCGCCCGTCGAGGCCAAGCTCGGCTTCGATCCTTTCCACATCCAAAGCGGCCCAACGTGCGATATCGGCAAAGCGGAAAATCCCCTTGCCGTTCAGCACCTGTTCCAGCTTTGGACCGATCCCTGAAATCATCTTCAGGTCGTCGGTCCGCCCGGCATTAGATCCGGAACCTTTCCGAACCGTTGCCGGCTTGCGTTTCGTACCCGCCTCAGCCGGGGTAACAGCCGCGCTCGCGACAGCTGCCCTCGCCGGTTCCGGCTTCGGCGCTTCGGCTCTGGCGCTTGCCTTAGCCTCCGCCTCGTCGAGCAATCCCTTCGCCCGTTCGGCAGCGCCCTGCATGGCCCCCAGGACCATTCCGGCAAAGTGGCTCGTCAATCCGAACCCGATCGCCGTGGCCGCGGCCATCGCCGCGACCGGGTGTGCCATCAGCGGCGGAATCGCCGCCGCAGGCATTTCCTTCAGCCACGGCGAAAACCCGAAGGGGTCCGCGCCGGCGGCTTCCGTCGGCAGGACTTCGGTTGCGGTCGCTTCCTGTCCTGCCGGCTTATTCATCGCCTTACTCCGCTGCCTCGAGCACAGCCCCGTGTGCCATGGCGTTGTGGGTATACTGGTCGATACGCTTTTCCATTTCCGGACGGAAATGCTTGATCAGGCCCTGGATCGGCCAGGCGGCCGCATCGCCGAGCGCGCAGATCGTGTGACCTTCGATCTGCTTCGACACGTCGAAGAGCATGTCGATTTCGCGCTTCTGCGCGTTGCCCTTCACCATCCGCTCCATCACCCGCATCATCCAGCCGGTGCCTTCACGGCATGGCGTGCACTGGCCGCAGCTTTCATGCTTGTAGAAAACAGCAAGGCGCCAGATGGCCTTCACGATGTCGGTCGACTTGTCCATGACGATGACCGCCGCGGTGCCAAGGCCCGAACCGAGTTCGCGCAGGCCATCATAATCCATGATGGCGTCCTTCATCTGCGCGCCGGGCACGCAGGGCACGGAAGAGCCACCGGGAATAACGGCCAGCAGGTTGTCCCAACCGCCGCGGATGCCACCGCAGTGCTTCTCGATCAGTTCGTGGAACGGGATCGACATCGCGTCCTCGACCGTGCAGGGCCGATTGACATGACCGGACACGGAATAGAGCTTGGTGCCGTGGTTGTTCGGCCGGCCGAAGCTCGTGTACCACGTGGCGCCACGGCGCAGAATGGTCGGCGTGACAGCGATCGATTCGACGTTGTTCACCGTCGTCGGGCAACCGTAGAGGCCCATATTGGCCGGGAACGGCGGCTTCAGGCGCGGCTGGCCCTTCTTGCCCTCAAGGCTTTCAAGGAGCGCGGTCTCTTCGCCGCAGATGTAGGCACCGGCGCCGTGATGGACGAATACATCGATGTCGTAGCCGAGCTTGTTGTTCTTGCCGAGCAGACCGGCGTCGTAGCACTCGTCGATGGCCGCCTGCAGCGCCTCGCGCTCACGCATGAACTCGCCACGCACATAGATGAAGGCGGTATGCGCACCCATCGCGAAGGAGGCGACGACGCAGCCTTCGATCAGCGTGTGCGGATCGTGGCGCATGATGTCGCGGTCCTTGCAGGTACCGGGTTCGGATTCGTCGGCGTTGACGACCAGGTAATGCGGACGTCCGTCGCTTTCCTTCGGCATGAAGGACCACTTCAGGCCGGTCGGGAAGCCTGCACCGCCACGACCGCGCAGGCCCGATGCCTTCACCTCGTTGATGATCCAGTCACGGCCTTTTTCCAGTAACTGCTTGGTGCCGTCCCAATGGCCACGCGCCATCGCGCCCTTCAGAGACTTGTCCTTCAGGCCGTAGATGTTGGTGAAGATGCGATCCTGATCCTTAAGCATTTTTCACCCCTTACCGCGGCTTCTTGCCGAAGACCTTGACGTATTCGGCTTCGCCGCCCTTGGCGAGCGCCTTGGCCTGTTTGACCCAGTCGTCGCGCTCGATGCGGCCCTTGAAATTGAGATATCCGTCGACCCACTCACGCTCGGCCTTCTTCCAGCCGGCAACCTGCGCGTAGGTGAAGATGCCGAGTTCGTGCAGGGTGCCCTCGATCTTCGGCCCGACGCCAGAGATCAGCTTCAGGTCATCCGGCGTTTCCGGCCGGTCAATGCCTGCCGGACGGTTCTTGTCCTCGAGCGAAGGCTTTCCCGGCTCGAACGCCTTTGCGGCTGCCGCGGCAGTCGGCTTCTTTGCTGCGGGCTGCGCTTCGTCCAGCGAGGTCGGACCACCTTCGGGCGCGGAAAAAATTCGATCGATCTGCGGGCCCGGCTTGACCTCGGCGCCACGACCGGCCTCGAACTGATTGATGATCTCTTCAAGCCGAGCAGGAGTCAGGTCCTCATAGGCGTCCTTGAAGATCATGACCATCGGTGCGTTCACGCAGGCGCCCTGGCACTCGACCTCTTCCCACGACAGCGTGCCGCCGGCGTTGGTCTCGAACGGTTCCGGGTTGATCTTGTGCTTGCAGACCTTGATCAGGTCCTCGGCGCCACGCAGCATGCATGGCGTCGTTCCGCAGACCTGCACATGGGCGCGTGTCCCAACCGGCTTCAGCTGGAACTGCGTATAGAACGTCGCAACCTCCAGAACGCGGATATAGGCCATGCCAAGCATGTCGGCGATCGCTTCGATCGCAACCTTCGTGACCCAACCGTCCTGCTCCTGCGCCCGCATCAAAAGCGGGATCACGGCCGACTGCTCGCGGCCCTTGGGATATTTCTTGATCGTTGCCTTTGCCCAGGCAGCATTCTCCTTGGAGAAGGCGAAGCTTGCGGGCTGGACGGCCTCATCGGCCAATCGACGAACAGACATTCTTTCGCGCCTTATTCAGTTGATCAGCCCGCAGCGCGTCGTCGTCACCGTGACGAACTGACAGGCGTAGGCCGACTTCTCTTTTTGCATGAACACAATGTAACGGCTGCTGGCTTGAGCAGTGCCCTTGATCTCGTAACCATCGGCCAAAAGCTGCGCCATCGTGGCGTTTTGCGCTTGCGCCCCGCCCTGCCCGCCAATCACATCACTGCCGGTCTCCGCGTCCTGCGCGCAAACGGTGTAGGACGAGGCAATCAACGCTGCGAGGACAAAGCTCAGGCGACGCATCAGCGGTCCACCTCTCCAAAAACGATGTCGAGGGAACCCAGGATCGCAGAGACGTCCGCAAGCATATGGCCCCGGCAGATGAAATCCATTGCCTGCAGGTGGGCATAACCCGGAGCACGGATCTTGCAGCGATAAGGTTTGTTGGAGCCGTCGGCGACGAGATAGACACCGAACTCGCCCTTCGGCGCTTCGACTGCCGCGTAAACTTCGCCCTCAGGCACGTGATAGCCTTCGGTATAAAGCTTGAAGTGATGGATCAGAGCTTCCATCGACCGCTTCATCTGACCACGCTTGGGCGGCACGATCTTGCCGTCGAGCGAGGAGACCGGGCCGACCCTGGCATCACCCAAAAGGCGGTCGACGCACTGGCGCATGATCCTCGCCGACTGGCGCATCTCGATCATGCGGATCACGTACCGGTCGTAGCAGTCGCCGTTCTTGCCGATCGGGATGTCGAAATCGAGGTCCGAGTAGCATTCGTACGGCTGCGAGCGGCGCAGATCCCAGGCGGCCCCGGAGCCGCGCACCATCACGCCCGAAAAGCCCCAGGCCCAGCAGTCCTCAAGCTTGACCACGCCGATATCGACGTTGCGCTGCTTGAAGATGCGGTTACCGGTGAGCAATTCGTCGATGTCGTCAACCGTCTTCAGGAACGGGTCGATCCACTTGCCGATGTCCTCGATCAATTGGTCGGGCAGATCCTGGTGCACGCCGCCCGGACGGACATACGCCGCGTGCATTCGTGAGCCGCAAGCCCGCTCATAGAACACCATCAGCTTCTCGCGCTCCTCGAAGCCCCAGAGCGGCGGCGTCAGCGCGCCAACGTCCATGGCCTGCGTGGTGACGTTGAGAAGATGCGACAGGATGCGGCCGATCTCCGAATAGAGCACGCGGATCAACTGACCGCGAATCGGAACTTCCACGCCCAGCAGCCGTTCGACCGCAAGCGCGAACGCGTGCTCCTGGTTCATCGGCGCCACGTAGTCGAGGCGGTCGAAATAGGGAACAGCCTGCAGGTAGGTCTTCGTCTCGATCAGCTTCTCGGTACCGCGATGCAGAAGGCCGATATGCGGATCGACGCGCTCGACGACCTCGCCGTCCAGTTCGAGCACGAGACGCAAAACTCCGTGCGCCGCAGGGTGTTGCGGACCGAAGTTAATGTTAAAGTTGCGGACGTTGTGTTCCGTCATACCGCTTGCTCCAATGGGCGCTGCATCAGCCGATGCGCACCCCCACAATCAATTCGTCTTCGCTTTCTCATCGCCCGGAAGCACGTAGTCCGTGCCTTCCCATGGCGACAAGAAGTCGAAGTTGCGGAATTCCTGCCGAAGCTGCACGGGTTCGTAGACGACGCGCTTCATTTCGTCGTCATAACGCACTTCGACGAACCCCGTGGTCGGGAAGTCCTTGCGCAGCGGATAGCCCTCGAAACCGTAGTCCGTCAGGATGCGGCGAAGGTCCGGATGCCCCGTGAACAGAATGCCGTACATATCGTAGGCTTCACGCTCGAACCAGTCGGCTCCCGGATAGACGCCGCAAGCCGAGGGAACGGGCACGTCCTCACCGGTCGCGACCTTTACCCGCACGCGAAAATTCTGCCGTGGCGAAAGCAGGTGATAGACCACATCGAAGCGCTCTTCGCGCGCCGGCCAGTCAACACCGCAAACGTCAATCAGATTGACAAAACCGCACTGCACGTCGTCACGCAGGAACGTCAGAAGCGCGATGACATTTTCGCGGGTCGTCGTCAGCGTCAGCTCGCCATAGGCAAGCTTGGTGTCGGAAATCAGCTTTCCGCGCACCTCGCCGAGATAGGAAGCAAGTTCCTGAAGGGCTTCGCTCATTGTGTCAGTCCCCTGCCCTTAGCGCTCGATCGTGCCGGTGCGGCGGATCTTCTTCTGCAGCAGAAGCACGCCGTAGAGCAGCGCTTCGGCCGTGGGAGGACAGCCCGGCACATAGATATCGACCGGCACGACGCGGTCGCAGCCGCGCACCACCGAATAGGAATAGTGGTAGTAACCACCGCCGTTCGCGCACGACCCCATCGAGATCACGTAGCGCGGCTCGGGCATCTGGTCGTAGACCTTGCGCAGCGCAGGGGCCATCTTGTTGGTCAGCGTGCCAGCGACGATCATCACGTCCGACTGGCGTGGCGAAGCGCGCGGGGCGAACCCGAAGCGCTCGACGTCGTAGCGCGGCATCGAGAGCTGCATCATCTCGACCGCACAGCAGGCGAGACCGAAGGTCATCCACATCAGGGAGCCCGTGCGGGCCCAAGTGATCAGTTCGTCCGTGGACGTGACCAGAAAACCCTTGTCGGCCAGCTCATTGTTGATCTCGCCAAAAAACGCATCGTCAGCGCCGACCGGCTTGCCGGTCGAGGGATCGATGATCCCCTTGGCCCGAGGGGCCACGAGCGTGGTGCCGGAGGTCAATTCCATTCCAGCGCTCCCTTCTTCCATTCATAGATGAAGCCGATGGTGAGCACCAAGAGGAAAACCATCATCGACCAGAAACCGAACCAGCCAAGATCGTGGAACGAGACCGCCCAGGGGAAAAGGAATGCGACCTCGAGATCGAAGATGATGAAGAGAATCGACACCAGGTAGAAGCGGATGTCGAATTTCATGCGCGCATCGTCGAATGCATTGAAGCCGCACTCATAGGCCGAGAGCTTTTCCGAATCGGGCGCCTTATAGGCGACAGCAAAGGGCGCGATGAGAAGCGCGATGCCGATCACAAGCGCTATGCCGATGAAGATGGCGATCGGGATGTAGGATCCGAGAAGTTCAGTCATTGTCGTCCGTCCTGCCTGCGTCGGGCGCGGGAGACGCGCCACCGGGTCTGATGACTGCAAGCCGAGAAAGTATGTTGCAACGGCACGTCGTTAGCGCAGTGAGCGCCCCCGCGCAAGGCTTTGGTCGGGCATTCACCCATTCATTGCGCACAAATTGCCGTGCCGACACGTGAGGGACAAATCGGAAACTGACGAAGATCAGGACCAGTCGACAGAAAGCCACGATTCGGCGGCACGCACGTTTGCCGCAGATAGATCGGGGGCGCGTTCAGTTCACCGTCAGTATTGCGCGACACAATGACCGCCACCGAATCGGCGGATCCTCATATGCAATTAAAAAGACTGAACCTTGGCATAATCCTGATCGCGGGCCTGGTCGCAGCGATATGCGCCATCTCGCTTATCCCACACAGGCAACCAGCTTCAGTCGCCTCGCAGCAGGGCATAGAGACCAGTTTTAAGTGACACCGAAAAAGATGAGTGGCGCGAGTGACGGGGCTCGAACCCGCGACCTCCGGCGTGACAGGCCGGCACTCTAACCGACTGAGCTACACCCGCGCATTTGGCCTTGCGGCCATGATACCCCTTTAGGCAGACCGGACAAGTGAAATGGCGCGAGTGACGGGGCTCGAACCCGCGACCTCCGGCGTGACAGGCCGGCACTCTAACCGACTGAGCTACACCCGCACTTCTTTCAATGGTCCAGATGCCGAGGCACCCTCCCGAAGCGGCCGGGGCCGTTCGATGAGCGGCTAACTAAGGGGTTCCCTTTTGGGTGTCAAGCAGGTTTGAAAACAAAACGATGACGTGACGCAAATTGTTGAAAACCCCAATCGACAGCGCCTCAGCCGTCAGATTGTCCCATGCTTGAAATGCCGCATAGTTGGAGACCCCCGCCCTCCAGCAAAGTTCACATCACGGCTACCGGCTGCCCGGCTACAGCTCCACAAAGAGTGAGTCAGAGACTTTTCCACAGCGTCCCGCCTTATATCGTCTATATATTGTCGGGTCGCCAACGCATGAGACCGCCACGCCCGCAAGACACCCGATGCTTCCTAAGAGTGCGATCCAGTGCTCCTCCGGCCGACCTCACCGACTGCCCACAAAAATTTTCAGAAAACATCACAACAGCCCTTGCGGTTTCCTCCGGTTCCGCATAGATCACGGCCACCAACGCGGCGGGCGATTAGCTCAGTTGGTAGAGCGCCTCGTTTACACCGAGGATGTCGGCGGTTCGAGTCCGTCATCGCCCACCATCCTTCCCCCAAATGATTTAGCTTTCCGAGGCGTTCCGGCATCGTGCGTCGGAAATGGGTTCGCGGAAGGCCAGAAAGATTCGGCACAGGAAACGACGCGACGGACACAATTCGGCGCGTGTCGACATCTCTCCACATCTCCGGCCCCGCACCGCTCCGTCCGTTGGCGCAGTAGCAGCAAACTCGATCTCCGCCAGCAGCTCCGATAACAAGGCCGCACCTGCAGACGAATCTCGTTGAAAGTTGAGCCCCACTTCGACGGGTGTCTTTTTTTCACGCAACCGTACCGGATTCGCGGAATCAGACCTTCCCATGCCTTAGACCAAAGTCGTAGATGGGCCAGCTGGTTACTCCCAGCTTCCCCGCGTCACCACGAGCCAAGCGTGACGCTCCTTTGCCCCGCCACCGTGCGGGGCTTTTTTGATATTCTAAAAGCGAAACGAAACCGGCAATTGAGAAGGCGAGCATGGCAAACGTGCAGCCGAACCAGTTGCGCTTCAATATTTGCATGGTTTTCTCCGCCGGCAGCGTTTGCTAGCCACAATGAGATTCTACTTTGCTGGCGCATCGCGGTCGGCGACACCCATCGGCCGACTGCCCCTCCCCCTGGCCTTTGGCCAGCAGCTTTATGACTGCGCCATGGAGACTATGATGACGAACAAAACGACCTTCCATAGCGCTAGGCTCGCCGACGGACGCCTCGTGAATATCCGTGTTTCCGGCGGCACGATCGAAGCGATCGACAGCGCCGGATCGCCAGTCGAAGGGTCTTCGGAAGACCTGCGCGGGCGCCTTGTGATTCCCGGGCTCGTCGAGGGCCATATCCATCTCGACACAAGCTTCTACGGCGACGAATGGAAGCCACATCGCCCTTGCACCAACGGGTTCGACGTGCGTGAGCGGGTGGCGTTTCAGGCAGACAACATGGCGAAGGCGGCGCCGATGGACGTCAGGGCGCGCAATCAACTGGAACTGTGTATCGCCAATGGCGCCACGCACATGCGCAGCCACGTGATGGTAGACGGTTCGGTCGGGCTGAAATCGCTGGAGACGATTCTCTCGGTTCGCGACGAATATCGCGATAGAATCGATATCCAACTCGTGGCCTTCCCGCAAAACGGCATTCTTTCCAGTCCCGGCACGCCGCAATTGCTCGATGAAGCGATCAGGCTCGGCGCTGATCTGGTTGGCGGGCTCGATCCCGCAAGTTTTGACCGTGATGTCGAAAAACACCTCGACGTCGTGTTCGGCGTGGCCGAGAAGCGCGGCGTCGACGTCGATATCCACCTGCACGACATGGGTACGCTCGGCATCTTCGAGATCGAGCAGATCTGTGCGCGAACACAGGCGCTCGCAATGGGCGGCAAAGTGGCGATCAGCCACGCCTACGGCCTCGGCGACGTGCCTGAGGATCTAGCAAAGCGCACCGGCGCCCTGCTCGCCCGATCCGGCGTCGCGATCATGACCAACGCGCCTGGCGACCATGGCTTCCCGCCGGTCGCGCTTCTGAGAAGCGAGGGGGTCACGGTTTTCTCCGGCAGCGATAACATTCGCGATTCGTGGTGGCCCTTCGGCGACGGCGACATGCTCAGCCGAGCCTCGATGATCGCCTATCGCTCGGGCTTTTATACCGACGATATGCTCGCCGCTGCTTTCGATGTCGTGACCGAAGCAGGAGCACGTGCGCTCGGGCTCGAAGACTATGGGATCCGCCCTGGCGCTCGGGCCGATTTCGTCGTGCTCGATGCACCGCACGTCCCGCAGGCCGTGATCGAAGTGCCCAAGCCGCGCGACGTCTACAAGGGCGGCCGGCTCGTGGCCTCCAATGGAAGGCTCGTCTGACGCAGGCGATTCGACAATTGCCCTCCGGGGCCCACTCCAAACAGAAAAGGGCGCGGTCCATGGCCGCGCCCTTACTTTGATTGCTTTGGCGATGGCCTCAGCCGACCAGCTTCGCCGCCAGCTTTGCGACATGCGCGCCCTGGAACCGGGCGCCGTCGAGTTCGACGGCGGAAGGCTGACGCGAGCCGTCGGCGTCGGCGATCGTCGAGGCGCCGTAGGGCGAGCCGCCCTTGATCTCATCGACGCCCATCTGGCCCTGGAAGGCGTAAGGCAGGCCGGCGACGACCATACCGTGGTGCAGGAACGTCGGCATGAAGCTCAGGAGGGTCGACTCCTGGCCGCCGTGCTGCGTCGCAGACGAGGTGAAGATCGACCCAATTTTACCCACGAGCTTGCCGTTGAACCACAGGCCGCCGGTCTGATCCCAGAAATTGCGCATCTGCGACGCAACGGTGCCGAAGCGTGTGCCGGCGCCGACGATGATCGCGTCATATTCTTCCAGTTCGTCGATGGTCGCAATCGGTGCTGCCTGATCGAGCTTGAAATGCGAGGCCTTGGCGACCTCTTCCGGAACCAGTTCCGGAACGCGCTTCACCACCGCCTCGGCACCTGCGGAACGCACGCCCTCGGCGACTGCATTCGCCATGGTTTCGATATGCCCGTAGGCGGAGTAGTAAAGAACCAGTACTTTTGCCATCTTCTCTCTCGTTGCGTTGCGGACATTCCGCTGATTGCTGCAGCTGCGAACATGGTGCACATCGCCGTACAAGACCAGCGCCCGCAGGCGAAACAGACTGTTCGCGCAGGATTGACAATCGCCTCGCTGCGTTGAACGAACGCATGACATAAGGAACCTTCCCATGACTTCCGCCAAGATCATCACCGCCGCGATGCTCGCCATCGGCGACGAGCTGCTGTCCGGCCGCACCAAGGACAAGAACATCGGGCATCTGGCAGACATGCTCTTTCTCGCCGGCATCGACCTCAAGGAAGTCCGCATCGTCGCTGACGAGGAAGACATGATCGTCGAAGCGCTGAACGCCTTGCGGGGGCGATACGACTATGTCTTCACCTCCGGCGGCATCGGGCCGACCCATGACGACATCACCGCCGACGCCGTTGCCAAGGCGTTCGGCATGCCCTGTACGCACGATGCGGCAGCGATGGAATTGATGGGTGCGATGTATGCCCGGCGCGGCATGGAGTTCAACGAGGCGCGGCAGCGGATGGCGCGGATGCCCGTCGGCGCCCGGCATATCCCCAACAGCGTCTCGACCGCACCCGGTTTCAGCATCGGCAACGTCCATGTGATGGCCGGCGTTCCGCAGGTGTTCATCGCGATGCTGGACGTTCTGCTGCCGACGCTTCAGACCGGCGCGCCCGTGCTGTCACGCAGTGTCGCCTCCCCCTTCGGCGAAGGCGATATTGGCACCCAGCTCACCGCCATCCAGAAGGCCCATCCCGAAACCTCGATCGGCTCCTATCCGCGGTTCGACGGAACGCGCTTCTCGACCGAGATCGTCATTCGCAGCCGAGAGGAAAAAGCGGCTGAAGCGGCGGAAAAGGATATCCTCGCAATGATCGGCGAAATTGCGTCGGCAAAGGCGGCAACTTGACCGGCATCAAGGCCGGTTGAAAGCCGGCGGCGCAGATTGAAACTGTCTGGACGCCGTACGGCATCGCTAAGTTGTGATGGCAAATGGCGACCGGATTCCGCATCCCCCTTGAATTGGATGTGATTTGGGGGAAGGATCAGCGGAAATTCAACGTGTTATCGCCCCCGATCGCAACGGAGACCGCCATGTCGTACAAGACCATCACCGCCGTACTCAGTACCGCGGAGGACGCCGAAAAGGTCACGCAGCACGCGATAGCACTCGCCGAGCGGCACGGAGCACATCTGATTGGCGTTCACGCGGAAACACCGATCGTGGTCACGATCGCAGCGCCGATGGAGTTTCCCGATCCCAACGCCATCATGGAGCAGCAGGCGCAGGCGCAGGAGGTCTCGCGCGCAATCCAGAAGACCTTCCGCACACTCGCCCAACGCGCCGGCGTTCCCCATGAATGGCGGCTCTTCACCGGCAGCGCCGGCTATAGCGCCAGCGGCGTCATCGACAGCGCGCGGGCAAGCGACCTGGTGGTTGCGGTGCAACTGGACCCGACAGGCAACGGCCCTTCTCGCGCCGACATCGAGGACCTGCTCTACGAGAGTGGTCGGCCGCTTTGCCTGATCTCCGACGCCGTCGCGGGCCCCGAAGTCCCCGAACGCGTGCTGGTTGCCTGGAATGGTACGCGCGAATCGGCACGCGCCGTCTTCGACGCGCTGCCGCTGCTGCAGGAGGCAAAGCAGATCGAGATATTCACGGTCGATGCCCATGACAGCGCTTCTGAGCATGCGGCCTTTTCGGGCGCAGAGATCGCGTCTGCGCTCACGCGTCACGGCTTGACGGTCACCGTCAATTCGGTCAGCTCCGGCGGCGACACGGTTGCGCACGTCATCAACCGCCGCGTCAGCCAGACGGGCGCGAACCTGCTGGTCATGGGTGCCTTCAGTCATTCCTGGCTGCGGCACCGCCTGTTCGGCGGCGTTACCAGCGCGATGATGAAGGACCTGCGCGTACCGGCGATCATGTCGCGCTGAGCTTGTATTGCGTGCAGTCCAGCTGTCGGGAATTCGGTGCAGCTCCGCTCTTCTTCGCTGTGGATGTTCGGTAGACGGCGCGTTTGCGCCGTTTCCCTTCGGGGCGCAACTGCTTTAGAAAAGGCCGATCATCTGCATTTCCGCCGGCCGCCGGCGATAGGAGCCCGCCATGTCGCTTCCCGACAAAGCCTTTCCCGTTTCCTGGGACCAGTTTCACCGCGACGCGCGTGCACTCGCATGGCGTCTGGCCGACAATGACCGCGAATGGCGGGCGATCGTCTGCATTACGCGCGGCGGTCTCGTGCCTGCGGCAATCGTCTCGCGCGAACTCAATATCCGCCTGATCGAGACCGTCTGCGTCGCCTCCTATCACGACTACGTGTCGCAGGGCGAAATGCATGTCTTGAAGGGCATCGCGCCGGAGTTGCAGCAGAACGGCGGCGAAGGCATCCTGATCATCGACGACCTGACGGATACCGGCAAGACGGCCGCCCAAGTGCGCTCGATGCTGCCCAAGGCACATTTCGCCGCCGTCTACGCCAAACCCAAGGGCCGCCCGCTGGTCGACACCTTCGTAACCGAGGTCAGCCAGGACACCTGGATCTATTTCCCCTGGGACATGGGCTTCACCTATCAGGAGCCGATCGCCAAGGGCAGCCGCGGCTGATCGCCCGCCTCCCCTCACCTTCCAGGCTCCGCCTGCATGCCGTTACAGCCATGACGGCATGCACCTGCTTGGCTGCTGACACACTGTCTGGCTTTCAAGTCGCCACGAACGGCCGGGAAGGTCTCCTTGCAGCCCGCAGGAGACGAGTTGTGCAACAGTGCCGCCAGCCTCGCCTCAACACCTGCAGGCGGCACGCACATCACGATGATTCGTCCAGACACATCTCAAGCCCCCTGCCAATTCCCCTGTTTTGCGACGCCTGAATTTACCCTTACTTTTGCCCCATTATTTCTTGGGCTATCCACAGCTGCGTAGCGCCGGTTGTGACCATCTGCGCGGAACCGCCTGATTTTGCAGCATTTGCGTGATGTCCCCAATTTCCACAGGCGTCGCACACAACATGTAGCGTCCACAAATCCGTCACAAACCACCCCTTGACGGAATCGGGTGCCATGGAGTTAATGGTTCTTAAGTTGCAACGGCGGCTGGACCGGAGAGTTAAGAGCCCGGTTCTCAAATCAGGAAATCGCGATTGGTGACTATGCGTGAAGGTGGATGAACCGCCGGCCGCAGGGGATGTTTTGCGCACGTTTTCTTGATCGTCGGAGCGGCCCATGGGGCTGGCATAAAGAAGTTGTTAACACTATATTTAGTGTTTGCAGCCAAACTCAGCACAAGATACAGGGTCTCGATAGATCGGGTTTCCCGCACACATTGAAGAGAATTGGGGCTGGCTGCGAGACATTGCGGCCGCGCGGAACAATTGCGCCTGCGCACACGTACGCAGGAACGCTGACAGAAGGACAACGGACCATGCGCATAGAACGTCGCTTCACCAAGCAGGGCCAATCGGCCTATGCCGAGATCGAATTCCGCAAGGCCACCAGCGAAATCAAGAACCCGGACGGCTCGATCGTTTTCCGGCTCGCCGACATCGACGTTCCCGCCCAGTTCAGCCAGGTCGCTGCCGACATCCTGGCGCAGAAGTATTTCCGTAAAGCGGGCGTGCCCGCACGCCTGAAGAAGGTCGAGGAGAACGACGTCCCCTCCTTCCTGTGGCGCTCCGTTGCCGACACCGAGGCCCTGAAGGACCTGCCGAAGGAAGAGCAGTACGGCTCTGAGACCGACGCCCGCCAGGTGTTCGACCGTCTCGCCGGAACCTGGACCTACTGGGGCTGGAAGGGCGGATACTTCGCCTCCGAAGAAGATGCGTCCGCCTTCAAGGACGAGCTTGCCTACATGCTCGCCACCCAGCGCGTCGCCCCCAACTCGCCGCAGTGGTTCAACACCGGCCTGCACTGGGCCTATGGCATTGACGGCCCGGGCCAGGGCCACTTCTATGTCGACCCCTTCACCGGCAAGCTGACCAAGTCCAAGTCGGCCTATGAGCATCCCCAGCCGCACGCCTGCTTCATCCAGTCGGTCGAAGACGATCTCGTCAACGAGAACGGCATCATGGACCTGTGGGTGCGCGAGGCGCGCCTATTCAAGTACGGCTCCGGCACCGGCTCGAACTTCTCGCACCTGCGCGGCGAAGGCGAAAAGCTTTCCGGCGGCGGCCGCTCGTCCGGCCTGATGAGCTTTTTGAAGATCGGCGACCGCGCGGCGGGTGCGATCAAGTCCGGTGGCACGACGCGCCGTGCGGCCAAGATGGTCGTGGTCGACATCGACCATCCGGACATCGAGGAATACATCAACTGGAAGGTCAAGGAAGAGCAGAAGGTCGCGGCACTTGTCACCGGCTCGAAGATCGTCGCTTCCCACCTCAAGGCGATCATGAAGGCCTGCATCAATTGCTCGGCCGATGGCGACCAGTGCTTCGATCCGAACGAGAACCCGGCGCTGAAGCGCGAAATCCGCGCTGCCAAGAAGAACCAGGTTCCGGAAAACTACATCAAGCGCGTCATCCAATTCGCCAAGCAGGGTTACAAGGACATCGAGTTCAAGACCTACGACACGGACTGGGATTCGGAAGCCTACCTGACGGTCTCCGGCCAGAACTCCAACAACTCCGTCTCGATCAAGGACGACTTCCTGCGCGCCGTCGAAAACGACGGGGACTGGAACCTGACCGCCCGCAAGGACGGCCGCGTGATGAAGACGCTGAAGGCACGCGACCTGTGGGAATCGATCTCCTACGCCGCCTGGGCCTCTGCCGATCCGGGCCTGCACTTCAACACGACGATGAACGACTGGCACACCTGCCCGGCTGCCGGCCCGATCCGCGCGTCCAACCCGTGCTCGGAATACATGTTCCTCGACGACACGGCCTGCAACCTCGCCTCGCTGAACCTCTTGCAGTTCAAGGACGCGGCCACGAAAAACATCAACATCGCCGACTACGAGCACACCGTCCGCCTGTGGACGATCGTTCTCGAAATCTCTGTCATGATGGCGCAGTTCCCGAGCCGCCAGATCGCCGAACTCTCCTATGAGTACCGCACGCTCGGCCTCGGCTACGCCAACATCGGCGGCCTCCTGATGTCTTCAGGCATCCCCTATGACTCGGCCGAAGGCCGCGCCATCTGCGGCGCGCTGACGGCGATCATGACCGGCGTCTCCTATGCGACATCAGCCGAAATGGCCGGCGAGCTTGGCACCTTCCCGGGCTTTGCGCCAAACCGTGACAACATGCTGCGCGTCATGCGCAACCATCGCCGCGCGGCCTATGGCGAAACGACCGGCTACGAAAACCTCTCGGTCAACCCCGTCGCCCTCCTCCATGACGACTGCCCGGACCAGGACCTGATCGTCCACGCCATGAGCGCCTGGGACAAGGCCGTCGAACTCGGCGAGAAGCACGGCTACCGCAACGCGCAGGTCTCGGTGATCGCCCCGACCGGCACGATCGGCCTCGTCATGGATTGCGACACGACCGGCATCGAGCCCGACTTTGCGCTGGTGAAGTTCAAGAAGCTCGCCGGCGGCGGCTACTTCAAGATCATCAACCGCGCCGTTCCGGATGCGCTGCGCACGCTCGGCTACTCGGAAGCCCAGATCGCCGAGATCGAGGCCTACGCGGTCGGTCACGGCAACCTGAACCAGGCGCCGGCCATCAACCCGTCCACGCTGAAGGCCAAGGGCTTTACCGACGAGAAGATCGCCGCCGTCAACGGCGCGCTGAAGAGCGCCTTCGACATCAAGTTCGTCTTCAACCAGTGGACGCTCGGCGCCGACTTCCTCAAGGAAACGCTGAAGGTTTCCGACGAGCAGCTGTCCGACATGAGCTTCAGCCTCTTGGAGCACATCGGCTTCACCAGGAAGGACATCGAGGCCGCCAACATCCACGTCTGCGGCGCGATGACGCTCGAGGGCGCACCATTCCTTAAGGGCGAGCACCTGGCGGTGTTCGACTGCGCCAATCCGTGCGGCAAGATCGGTAAGCGCTACCTCTCGGTCGAAAGCCACATCCGCATGATGGCGGCTGCCCAGCCGTTCATCTCGGGCGCGATCTCCAAGACGATCAACATGCCGAACGAGGCGACCGTCGAGGATTGCGGCAGCGCCTACATGCTCTCGTGGAAGCTGGCGCTGAAGGCCAACGCGCTCTATCGCGACGGCTCGAAGCTGTCCCAGCCGCTCAATGCCTCGCTGATCGAGGACGAGGCGGACGAGGATGCGGTCGAGGAACTGCTGCAGGCACCGGCTGCCGCAGCAGCCGTGACGGTCACCGAGAAGATCATCGAGCGCGTGATCGAAAAGGTCACCCGCGAGCGTGAAAAGCTGCCGAACCGTCGCCAGGGCTATACCCAGAAGGCCGTCATCGGCGGACACAAGGTGTATCTGCGCACCGGCGAATTCGGCGACGGCCGCCTCGGCGAGATCTTCATCGACATGCACAAGGAAGGGGCTGCCTTCCGCGCGATGATGAACAATTTCGCCATCGCGATCTCGCTCGGCCTGCAATATGGCGTGCCGCTCGAGGAATATGTCGAGGCCTTCACCTTCACCAAGTTCGAGCCGGCCGGCATCGTCATCGGCAACGACGCGATCAAGAACGCCACGTCGATCCTCGACTACGTGTTCCGCGAGCTTGCGGTCTCCTATATCGGCCGCAACGATCTTGCCCATGTCGACACGTCCGACTTCTCCAACACCGCGCTCGGCAAGGGTATCCAGGAAGGCAAGACCAACCTGCTGGCGACCGGCTGGACCCGCGGCTACAAGCCGACGCTGGTGCCCGGCACCGGCGCCGAACGGCAACTGAACGAGCCGAAGGGAGCTGCGACCGCGGCACCGGCCAAGGCGTCGTCGACCGGCAACGTGACAACCTTCGCCGGCAGCGCGGCACGCAAGCTGGAGGCGACCGTCGCCATCTCCACCTCGGAAATCGTCGCCTTCAAGCGCGACTACGAGGAGAAGGCAGCGGAATTGGCCGAAGAGATCGCAGAAGAGGTTTCCGAGGAGATCGCCACCGAGGTCCAGCAGTCCGTCACCGCGCTGTTCTCCGACAAGGCCCAGGCCGACGCAGCCGCCGCCAAGGCGGATGCGAAGAAGGTCGAAGCCGAGCGCCGCATTCGCTCGATCGCCCAGGGCTACACCGGTAACATGTGCTCAGAGTGCCAGAACTTCACGATGGTGCGCAACGGCACCTGCGAGAAGTGCGACACCTGCGGAAGTACAAGCGGGTGCTCTTGAGTACTCATTGTACTCTTGTCACGTGCCTGAAGAAATGCGTTTAAACCCTTGATTTGCGTCTGAGGACCCCTCAGAAATGCGTCTAAGGGCACAAGCCAGGGCTCGCACCCCGCTTGGGAGCTATAGTTGAGGGTCACTCCCTCCGGACACGATTGAAAACGCCGCCCCAAGAAGTTGTGGCGGCGTTTTACTTTCTATATGTTCATGCCTTGAATGGCTTTGTGCTGCAGAGGCACACAGGTTAACCGCGGCAGGTCCCAGGGCCCCCTCGCTATCTTAGCGACGCACCTGTTGCTGCGGGACCATTACAAAACCTGAGTCGCCCAGGCCGGTTTCTTCGCCCGCGTCTTAGCGTCGCTCGGTTACATCTTAGCCGCGACTGAGCCTACGCTCGGCCATCCTCGCGTACCGCTCGTCGCGCTCTATGAGAATTGAGTGCCGCCCGAGGCGATTGCAAACAGCGCCCACGGTTCCAGTCCCGGCGAATGGATCGAGCACGCAATCCCTAGGCGCGGTGAGCCCGAGTACCAAACGATCAATCAGGGCTTCCGGGAACTGGCAAGGATGATCCAGCTTTTCCGGATGGTTGTGCTTCACGTTGGAGATATCATCCCAAACGTCACCCGGATTCTTTCCTTTGGGATTTCCGCTTAGTTCTCCTTTCTTCGGGCCTTTATAGTGCTTCTTTTGGGGGTATTTCTGGGGGACTCTGATTGGATCCAGATCGAAGGTGTAGTCGTCCGACTTTGTGGCCCAATGCCGAGCTCGCGAAAGATGGGAATGATTATACTGTCGATGGGCAGAACTTCTCCGTCACCAACGTAGTTGCCAACTTGCCAGCACATTCCGCCGTCCGGCCGCAGCACGCGATGGCATTCTCTAAGGCTTGTCACCACAAGGTCAACGCTCTCGCCTTCGATCCTCGGCAAAATGTCGGACGCATCGGCGTTGTAGATTTGGCTTCGGCCAATGAGCGTTGTCGCGCCTATTATCTCGGAAGCTTCGCCCTGAGTGAGGTTGAGCGCGTCAACGAACTCAGGCAACGGATCATGGATATCGGCGTTTTCTGGAAAGATTGTGTTAAATAGGTCGGTTTGCGCGGAAATCGGAGATAGACAATCAGTCATTCCAGGCTTTCATTTGAACTTACCTACTGAAAGCGTTGCTTGGATTATTTCTTTCTTCAACAGCTTGAAATGCTAACGTTGCGCGGACATAATTCTTTACTACATCAAGTATAATAGCGCATCTGTTAATTGTTGCTTAGACGTATCGCATCCCCTGCCCGCCATTAATGCTTGGTGCATGCCGCGACGAACGCCCGAAACCAAATTCGAAAGGCCCCGGTGAGAGGCTACGCCGAAAGTCACATTGCTATGGACGGGCGACGAGATCGAGTGACTAAATTTGGGAGGCCTGCGACCAAGTTCCTAACCTCGTCGAGAAGCAGATTTTTTCGGGCCGCCGGTTCGGCAAAGGGGGTAAATTGGAAGAGATTTCGTTTTCCGCCGTAAAAGAGCTGAAAGGGCTTTGGCTCACCCTTACTCACGCCGACACGCTCCTCGCCCACAAGGAGCATCTCACCCAGTCATTCCACCCATCTTGGCCGCAGTTACAGGAATTCGATAGGGCAGGCACTTCACGAACTCGATGGACGAAACGCCTGTCAGTGACGTTAGGTGGCGGCATGCCGATCGAATTCCCGCTGTCGGTTAGACTGCCGCGACACCAGGATCAGGACTATGTCGGCTTTGTCGGTCGATGGCTTGGACCTCGGGAGACGTAACGAAAGACCCCGGCCCCTTCCGACTTGTGACGGTGAGATAGCTGAAGGCTCTGACATCTGACATTCGCGGATGGCCCGGGGCAAGCCTGAGTTGCGATACTGCCGATATTCAAGCAGTGTCCAAGCACATAGGCAGTTCGAGACCAATGCGATTTGTTACACGCCCCACCGCGCCGCCGTCAGCGCTCGGCACGACAAAATATCAGCGCCGCCGCAAATCTCTCAGTCAATACTTCGCGCTCGACGAGGCTGTGCAGTGGCAAAAACGCGTCCCCACGATGGCGTTTGAAGACGACGACGTCCTTCGAAGTCTGCTCGACCTCTTCTCCGGCAAGTGCGCATTTTGCGAAGCGCGCGCGGAGACGTATTCCGTGCATCGGTTCCGGCCTCAATCAAACGCCGACCCTCGGCTACCGGGAAAAAGCCATATCTACTATGCCTGGTTGGCAGACGCGTGGGAGAATATCTTTCCGATCTGCGATGAATGCTTGCCTGACAACGCGTCGTACTTTCCCGTGCGTGGTGGCCGTTGCAGGGTGCCGACTGCGGAGGAGTATGCTGTTTACACTGAAAAGCACGACGGGTCTTGGCCCGAATTTCCACCGTTGGAAGAGCCGCTACTCCTTGACCCATGCTCGGACAGTCCCGCTGGACACTTGGTCTCGAATGCCGATGGAACCATTGCCGGGATTGACGATCGCGGCCAGCTGACAATCGCGCATTTCAATCTCTCCAGAAAAAGCCTCGTCGATCGGCGCAAGCGCGCGTTTGAACGGTACTCCGCTATGCCGTCACTTGCGGATGATGACAATCAGGAGTTCGTCGGCCTGTGGCGGCTACAGCAGGATGATCTGGAGAACGATACTCCCGCTAGAGTTCTCATCGACGATACGTTTATCGAGCCCCCTCGTTCGCCGCCCCGTTTACAGAGCATCTACCTGAAGAATTTCAAAGCGATCGAGTCGCTTTCCGTCCGGATGCCTCCTCCGCCCAACCCTTCAGAGCAATTTGCCCAGGCGCTTCTGATTCTCGGCGAGAACGCCGCAGGCAAAAGTTCCATCCTCGAGGCAATTGCGTTGGCGCTTTCGGATGTGGAGGCGCGGGTACATCTCGTCGACGATCCTATGACGCTACGTCTGAACCCTGCCCAACTGGGCAACGAGACGATCGCTCGACGACGGTCGGCCGAAGTTCGCCTTGACTTTGAAGCGGGGGACCGTCGGACCCTGCGCATCACGGGCAATCGTTTCCAGCAAGTGGGTGACGGATCGGTTCCGCCCGTGTTCGCCTACGGAGCATACCGCCATTTTCTTCGAGACCAATACAGCTGGCAGCCGTCGCGCACGGTGGTGAATCTGTTTCGGTCGGACAATCTCATTTCGAACCCGGAGACCTGGCTGCTCGGGCTGGACGACGACGACTTCAATATGGTGGTTCAGGCGCTACGCGAGATATTCGATGCCGGCGACCAGTTCGACGTCATCGAACGCGACCATGAGCGCGACGCTTGCTTTGTCCAAACACGCTTTGACGACGGATTGGTGTCGCGTACACCCTTGTCGAGCGTATCGTCAGGGTTCAGGACGATCCTGGCGCTCGCTTGCGACGTCATGCGCTGGATCATGGATCGGGAGCGATATCCTTGGTTTACTTCGTTGACGTCGGCTCACGGCATCGTTCTGATTGACGAGGTGGAGGCCCATCTTCATCCCCGATGGAAAATCCAGATCATGTCAGGTCTACGGCGCGCGCTCCCTTCCATGACATTCATCGTGACGACACACGATCCTCTTTGCTTGCGCGGGATGAGGGATGGCGAGGTGATGGTCCTCAATCGTGTACCGGGTAAATCGTCGGGTAGCGACTTGCCCGTTGTCGTCGACACGCTGCGGGAATTGCCGGACGTTTCCAAGTTGACGATTGAGCAGTTGCTAACGTCGGACCTGTTTGACCTGTTCACCACAGACGACGCAGAGACGGAAACCAAGTTGGCGCAAATAGCCGATTATCTTACCGAGAAGGCTCTATCGGGGGACAACCCTGTTCCAAATGCCGCGATGGAGGAGCTGCGGCAGCAGATCGCGTTTGCCCTGCCCGTGGGACTGGGCGAGGCAGGGCGGCTGGTGCAGGAGGCTGTCGCAGAATACCTCGTCAACCGCCGCGACCACTCAGGCAGCGAACGAAACAGACTTCGCGAACAAACGAAGGTCAAAATCAAAACCGCGCTGGAGAGCCTGTAATGCGAAAGGTAGACCGAGCGTCCGTCAGGGAGCCGGAGGCCCTCGCCGGCTCAAAGAGCAGAGGTGCGAAGGAATACGCCAAGGCCGAAGCCCACATCCAAGCGCAGCAAGCGGCAGCGCATGCCCCCGGCGGACCTGCCAAAAAGAAGAAGAAGGGCTTTGATTTCTCCGCCTATTCGGATGACGGGGTGAAGTATGCCCTCGACAAACTGTTTTTCGGCAAGTGCGCTTATTGCGAAAGCAGGTACGCTCATCAAGCACCGGTCGACGTCGAGCACTTCCGTCCCAAGGGCCAAATAGCGGGAGAAGTACACCCAGGCTATTGGTGGCTGGCAATGAAGTGGGACAACCTACTTCCGAGTTGCATCGACTGCAATCGCCGCCGGTGGCACGCTCTCCCTGAATTTCCTGCAGGTCTCGAGGAGTTGTTGCGGGCCCCAGAGATGAACGGGACCATGGCGAAGCTTGGGAAAGAGGATCTGTTCCCAATAGCCGGTATGCGGGCGACCGCGCCAGCGGCGACGCCGCAGGCAGAATCGGTGGCGCAGCAAGCCGAGGAGGCACTCCTTCTCAATCCCTGCATCGACGATCCCGACGAACACTTGGTCTTTCACGTCGATAGCGACCCTCCCTTGGGTATTGTCTTGCCTAAGCCCGGTGAAGTGACGGCTTCGCGCAAGGGGCTGGCGTCCATACACGTCTACGGACTGAACCGCCTCCATCTGGTCCAGGAACGGACACGCGTGTTGCGCAAACTGCAATTCCTTAGCGGGTTGATGGACGAGCTTGACGAAGTTGCCGAGGAGTTGCGCGCCCGCAGGCAAGCGGATGATGAGAAATGGGCTGCTCGTCTGGAGGCGTTGAGCGATCGTATTCTCGAAGAGATACGCTCCATGGCCGCGGACGATCAGCCCTATTCAAATGTAGTGCGAACCTGGGCGCGGAGGTTGGAAGTTGGCTGAGGACTAAGGGCGGCTTAGAACTTATGATCGGCCATCAGTGGGCGATAGGTCACGAGGGTGTCACGTAGTTCGGTCTCGGCGGTCTCATTGTACGAGGCGTCCACGCAAACCACGTTTCCCATATAGGTATTCGCCAAGCTGATCGGATCTTCTGCGACGACGTAGTCTCCCAAGGCCTCCATGCCTGCCTCCGCTCTCGAGGCAACGGCCTCGATCGCCGTCAACGCGCCCGCGCATTTGATCGCGAAGGCCCTTATCCGCGGCTCAGGGCTTGCGATATAGGCAGCCGCCTTGAGGATGTGTTTCTGCCTAACGTGTTCGCGATCAATATGCCACAGACGTTTTCCTGTTCGGGCTATGGGTGCATAGTTCTTGATCTCTGAGATGAGAACTTGGCCCAAATCCGTTTCGCTATTCACGGTGATCACCAGATCACATCCCACGAGCGGCGTTTTGGCTCGCAAGTTCCCAACGGATTTGAAAAGCTTCTTGCGAATGGCCTTGGTCATTGCAGCTAGGTCGAAGGACGCAACTGGTATGTCCTTCTTCAATGACTGTTCAATGACCTTGCTTTTAGCCTTGTCCGGCCCGGCTATGCCGTCGAACAACACAAGCATCGGCTCCCACACCGACGCTTCACGGTCCACCCAGCATCCATATTTCCGCACAAGGCCCTGTACGAGGTCCTCGAATTCGTCGACGAGGGGCGTGAGACGACCTTCGGCGCGTCCCAGCCTGGTGCGGAACTCGTTCGCGTGGAGTCGGCTCAGCTTCTCGAGTGCGCGTAGATCAGTCCGGCAAGACTTTAGAGCGCGCTCAGCTTCCGCACGCAACTCAGCGCGCTCGTCGCCAACCGCCGTCTCCATGTCTTCGATGGTCTCCTCCAACTCTACGAGGGAACCGAAGACGTCCTCGGGAATACCTTCGCGCAGCAGCGCCCGTTCGCGCCACTTAACGATCTCTCGCGTGAGGAGCTCACCTCCGAATTGCGTTACCTGGTACAGGTTTACAGGCCTTCCCTTGCCCGACGGAGACGGGCGAGTGCCTACCAGTTCGGTGTAGCGAGAATTCTTGAGAAAGTCGCGCGAGGTCTCACCAGCTACCGAGGCAGCCTCGGACAGCTCTGCGGAGGTGAAACCTTCGGGCCGGAAGATTTGTAAACGCAACAACGACCCGCGTAGTTTGACGCCTGCGTCTTCGTCTCTCATGGCACTTACCAAATCCTTTGATCTTATTTTGGGGCACATCCCCCAAAAGTCAAGGTCTTACAACTCAGGGATTTCCTGATCCAGCTGTTTGATGTCTCGATGGACACTGAAACGCAGGCACGCCTTCACCGTAGCAAGCTGGTCGTGCACACGGGCCGCATTCGTGACAGCTTTGGCAATGCGTCGGGCGATGTCTTGGCGCATCGTGTCGTCTATTGCCTGGTGTATATGCAGCGCCCAGGAAAATTGCTGCGCCAATTGACGCGCCGTGACTTCGCTGTAGGCGAGGCCGAACGATGCGATTGCGGTGGCTAGCTTGCGGTAGGCGTTTCTGGCACCTTGCCTCCTTGTCATGTCCGACCGCCTTAGACCTGGCACCGAAATGAAGTGGCCATCGTGGCAAGCTCTCAGCCTTGCAATGCCGTCCTCGTCGCGTAGTGGCAACCAATTCGGCGGCCCCATTGCGACCCAATCGACCGCCAAATCGAAAGCAACGGTATCCATCCATCCGTGGCTCCAGATGCATTTGTCCTGAGTATTGTCGACGCGACCCGACGCCAGTGCCGCCCGAAACGCATGACAGACAAGCTCATGGTAGATTACATAAGCCATGTTCAGGATGTCCGCAGCGCATAGGTCATCGTCGGCGATCGCCACATCGATCAGACGCGGAGAACTCGTCACATCCGTGGCACCAACGACACGGGAACCAGGTATCGAGGCATCAGCGATTGCCAGCAGGGTTCTGAACTCGATCGTGGGCCGTTTGTTCAGCTGGATTCCCAAGCTTTCGATGTGATCGCGGACCTTGGCTTCAATATGATGCGCCAGCTCGAGCAACCCTGCCCGGCAATGTTTGGTTTCAACCCCTGCACCCCAGACCACGCCGTCTCCGGTCTGGCCAGGCAGTTCGCTGACGTAGCAGCTTAGAATTTCCACGCTGCCTGAAATATCGCAGGCGGTTCCGGCGAATTCGGTAAGGCTGGTAATTCCCTCCCGAATAAAGTCGGGAATGTCGCCATCGTCCTTAATTCTTACCACGGCCGCTTCGGCATGGCTCTTCAACAGGCAAAACGCGCCTTCTCGAATGCCGCTTTCTTCTTCCTCATCGATCTCGGTGCACAAGGGGTCAAGGCAACGGGCGGCCGCGAGACGAAGCGCGACCGCCGCCTTCTGATGCGAATTTAATGGCAACGACCCCACTCCGTCAGCGCTAGCGATCGCCGAACCTGGAGGCGTGACTGCCGAATTTGGTCGATCATGGCCGCGTGCACCTGGACGGCAGTCGCCACACTCGCCTCCCTCACAAACTCCATCGCCGCCCCTCCCCTCACGGATCACTCAATCTTTAGTGGCGGTAATTATTTCAAGTTGTAGACCAATGCAACTCGGCAAGCTCAGACGCCAACTACTGCCTTGGCGGTTCCATTATCGTCTGCCTTTCCAAGCTAGGAGCGGCTTCAGAAGAAATCACTGCGTCGACACTGCTAGTGTTCGACGTACCCTCGCACGTCGCCTTCAACATCCGCAACGGCGGGTTTCGAATATCGAGGAAAGCGTAGCCAATATCCCTACAGATTTTTGGTGTCGGGCCCGTTAGCCCGCCAGTCAGACAGGCGTTGCATATCCTAAATATCGCCGATTCCAGCTGTAGTGAATAGTCGAGACTGACGGCCGCCGGCTGGTCGGAAAGGAAAAGGTCCTTGCTTCGATAGTTTTTGAACCATGCGTCCACATGCTGCTTTACTTTGTCTGGCGAGCCGTAGTCCCTGACCATGTCGAACCTTCCCACTTGCCGCAAAGTTCCAGCCGGGGCACGGGACGTGGAATGACACGAGAGACAAGAGGACCTGAGATTGTCGGCCGGACCATTCGCTCGACCGTTAAAACCGAGAAACGGTCTCTCTGCCCAACCATAGAGGATCCCGCGCAAATCGCCGTTGATCCAACTTTGTCGAAGGGTCTGGTCGTACACACCTGGGTCGTTACCCCATTGCAAGGAAGCCGGTTCGAGATTGTCAAATAGCTCGTCCCCCTTGGGTGGTCCCCGCCAAACAAAGGTTCCGAAGACCCAGTCGGTGTCCCGAGCTCTCGAGTCTTTTACTGATATGTCGACCTGAAGCAGACGCAGTGACTTCAACTGCCGTTTCTTCGGACTGCGCTCTTCTCCGACATCGATGAACGCCTCGTATTCGGGAGCGTCTTTCAGATAGGTCACTTCCTCCGGGGAGGCATCGGTAAAGAGGAATTTTACCGAAACAGTGTTTTCCGGAAACTGGACCACCTTCGGAAACTGGGGATCGCACTCATCTTCGAAGATGCTTCCGAAAACCAGCGCGCCGGGCCGATTATAAAATCCCACGGCCCAGACTTGGTAGCTATCTTGGCTCGTTGGTGAAAGGTCTTTTGCATCGGGACCCCGCTCTTTCGTTAGGCCCATGCTTCGTTCGCGACCGTTTGAAGTGTAGTCCATCCAAGGCGAGATCCACCACTCATGATGGACGTCGTTCCGAACCAGTCGTTTGTCCTTTCGGACGAAGTCAGTTTGTGCGGCCCTAAGAACGGCGCGCATGTAGTCTGCTGGGTTGCTAATGAAATCAATCCGTGTCCACGGACGGTCTATCGCGTCGACAGCCTCGGGATAGTCCGTGCGCCAGTTCGCAACCGGACCTGACCCGTACTGCATGGTGCTGCCCGCGAAGCGGTCGCACGCGGCATGTGCGCTTCCCCCAACGAGCACCGCAGCAGCCAGAATGCTGCCTCCAATCAATCTGCCCATCATTGCGATCCCCTTGAGTTGAACAATTTCATTTCGAGTTCTATGGTTCGTCGATCATCGAGGGCAAGAAGCGCGGTCTTGAGTTCGCCAGCGCTTATCCCGACCTTCATGTTCTCGACCGCGATTTCGTCTCTCTGGGCGGATACCGGTTTATTGGAGCGATGCTCTGGAGCGATTTCGGCCTTTTTGAAGATCGGCGTATGGCAATGCTCGAAGCGGAGAACGGGTTGAACGATTATCGCAAAATCAAGATGTCGAAAAAGCCGTTCAAGCGGTTCTCCGCTCGGCATGCTTTGGGGCTGCATATCGAGGACAGGCTTTTTCTCAAGGGCACGCTCGATACGCCTTGCGACCAGCCAACGATTGTCGTCACCCACCATGCTCCAAGCATCCTGTCGGTGTTACCCGAGTATATGGACGATCCCCTGACACCGAGTTTCGTGTCGAACTTGGAACGCGAGATCATCAGAAACCAGCCGCGACTATGGGTTCACGGCCATCTGCACAATCGAAGCGACTACTACATCCAGAACACTCGAGTCATTTGCAACCCGCGCGGCTATCCCGACGAGGTGGCAAGTTCCGGATTCGATCCGCTGCTCGTCATCGATCTGAATGAATACCAGGGTGGTTAGGATGTCGATGAAGAGGAAGCGGGTGCCCTGGCGATCGCATCACATTGCCGGCGAGGTATTTGTCACCTTGCCTGTCTACCTGGCGTATTGCGGCGTGGCGGCCGCGCTGAGGGCCTACAACCGGCCGGACGCATCGTTTCGGGCCATCCTCGTCGTGGAGAGCGAGGAGGCGATGGATTGTTACCTCCGCGCTGCGCGGGTGTTCCTGGGCAGGCTGTGCGACGATCCCTATGACCAGCCGGTTGCGCGAGAGCTGGCGACGCACGGCAAGAAAGGTCTGTTCTGGGACGACAATGCTCGGTCAGGAAATGCAAGAAGGCGGGCGATCTTTGTCGCCACTGCCCTCGAGCAGATCGACGACGAGATCGCGTTAGGTGCGGACGTGGTGGCGATCATTCCTGCTGTGACCGAGCGACGCCTGCAGGCAGCCCTCAAGCGGAGCGGCATCCGGGCTACCGCGGAAGAGCGGGCGCATATGCTTTTGGAGTCCTGGCAACGGCTGAGTCTGGCTTTTCTACCTGGACGGTCGGCGACGAAGGCGCTTCAACGCCTCCTACGCCAACGGCCGCCGCCGGCAAAAAAGCCCGAAAAATCACCTGCGACGGCCAACGGCCCCAGCCTCGATGATCTGTCGGGATATGGTGCCTTGTGCGACTGGGGCCGCGAACTCGCCCTCGACCTTCGGCTGTATAAAGAGGGCCAGATTGAGTGGGACGACGTCGACGCGGGAGTCTTGATTTCCGGGCCGCCGGGCACGGGTAAGACGCTATTTGCCGGGGCTTTGGCGAAAACCTGCGATGTTCCCGTCGTTTATGGAACCGCGGCCCAGTGGCAGGCAAAAGGCTATCTCAATGACTTCCTGAAGGCGATGAACAGGACATTCGCAGACGCCGAATCGGAAGCGCCATGTATCCTGTTCATCGACGAAATCGATGCGTTCGGAGACCGGTCGATCCCGGACCATAACTCGGACTACAAGCGGCAGGCGATAAACGGGCTGCTGGAACGGCTGGACGGCTTCGAAAGGCGCATCGGCATTATTGTCGTCGCGGCATGTAACGATCCTGAAAAGCTCGACCCCGCTATCCGAAGAGCGGGAAGATTGGACCGCCATTTTGCGATTAGTCCTCCCGACGAAAAGGCACGCCTCGGCATACTCGCCTACTACGCGGATTTGAAACTCTCGGACACTGATGCCGCGCGATTTTTGCGCGCGACAGAGGGGTTCACTGGGGCAGACATCCGGCAACTGGTCAAGGAAGCGAAGCGGTTGTCAAGACGCAGTGCGGAGGTGCTTGCGGCTCCGCACATGTTGGCGAGCCTGCCTCAGCTAATATGCATTCCGCCCGAGACGATGCGAAGAGCAGCAATCCACGAGGCTGGGCACGCGATTGTCGGGCTGGAACTTGGTTGTGCGGAGTTGAAGTAGTACAAATCTTGCAGGAAGTTGGTCCTTGCGCCAGCAATGGGTTTGGCCGAACGGTGTTCGAGACAACTCCGTTCATGTTGCACACGCGACAGCATTATCTGGAGCGGACGGCACTGGCACTCGGCGGTATGGCGGCCGAGCTGATGGTCTTCGGCGAGTTCTCGGACGGTGCAACCGGCGGGGACTTATCCGATCTGGCAAGCGCGACTAGGTTTGCAACGCTGGTGGAGGGATGCTTCGGAATGGGAGGCACATTGCGGACCGAAGCAAATGATGATGCCACATTGGCCCGCCTCCGCCTCAACAACCCGGAACTGCGACGTTGGATTGACAGCCTGCTCAATGAGGCACTCGAACGCGCGAAGGCAATCGTTCAGCACCAGCGGCCGGCAGTCGAGGAGTTGGCCGATAGGCTGCTGGAGGTGTTCTGCCTGACGCGCGAAGGCGTTGAGGAAATCTATGGACGGCATCGATTTGGGCCCAGGTGAGCTTCCGCAAATTCAATGCGGAAGACTGGAATGGCAACGCGCTGTGCCTAGTTCGCGCGCGGGCCTGAGATGACAATATTGTGGGAGGCTTTGATGCCGAAAAAGCGGGCCAATGGACGGAAACATGATCGCGACACCGCGACGGTCGGCTCTGCGCTTGATGAGGTCGGATTCATACCGCTGGGAAAGCGGCTTATAGTAGGGAAACGCGAAGTGCGACCGACATTGAAAATGCAGGGGAAACAAGGAAATCATGCGGTTGAAAGCCAGCCTCCCCCAAAACCGGCGCGGCGCAAGCCCTCAATAACATGAGGCACTTCCGCATAAGCTCCCACAGCAAGCCGCTGTTGTTCCCTTGGTTCAGTCCGAAATGCCATGGCGAGACCACCAAGTCAGGGCGTGCCAGGGTGCCGGCCTGTCCTGTTCCAAGCCGCGTCATTCAAGCCCGGGCCGAGTTGTTCTGCTGGCCTATTTCCAGTCAGCCAATGTTGACACTCTCGGCCCGGCACGGGCATCGGACGGACGATCTTCGATAATGTTGACCGGGATGGGCCCATTTGCTGGCAATTTTCCCGGTTGATGTCCGTTTTACTGCGCGAAGCAGACGCGACCTCACGACCGCTTTTGGCCCCCAAGCGGACTTTTTTCTTTGCATCGGAATTTGGCTGCATTGCGCCGCCATGTCGGCCGTAGAGACCAGCTTGGCCGCTTCCCGAAAGCGGACGTCGCCAGCGACAAGGCCGGACTACTGGATTGCGCCCTAAGAAGTCATTGGCAAATTTCGCTACTCATGACGTGACTTTTATCAACTCGCTCCTAAGTTGGTAGATGGCTGCGCAACGCTGCTCGGCCAAGTCGAAATCCCGGGAGCTCAGACGATGTTGAAATGGCATTTGCATACCGCTGTCGCCTCCATCATTGCCGCGGCCGCATTTTCAGTCCCACTTGCGCATGCCCAGGAGGGCAAAGCACCTCCGCTGGTCGAGCAGATCAATAAGGGCAAATGGCTGGAGCAGACGGAGGCCGACGCTTTACTGGACGAGCTCTACTACCAGCGCGCAATCCACGCCTACATGACAATGCTGCCGGCGCTGAATGTAATCGGCATGCGTGACGGGTCGGAGGCCACGTTCGGAGCGGGGTACAACGTGTTGCCGATCTGGAAAGACCGGATGGACAGCCGCGCCTGGGTGCCGACGCCCAATGCTGACGTCATCTACTCGATGAACTACCTGGACCTGAAAGAAACCGGGCCGTTGGTGATTGCAGCGCCGCCAAACGTCATCGGCATGTTCACCGACTTCTTCCAGCGGACGATCACCGATGTCGGTGCAATCGGGCCTGATCGTGCTCGCGGTGGCCTCTACCTTCTTTTGCCGCCAGACTACGACGGTGAGGTTCCGCAGGGCTACTTCACCTTCAAGTCGCCGACCTACAATGTCTTCCTGTTTTTCCGCACCATCATGACAAAGGGTGAGGATGGTCCTGATCCCGCCCCAGCGGTCGCACTTGCCGAACGGACCCGGATTTATCCGCTCTTTGCCTCGGAGAAGGACATCAAGCCGATGGAGTTTCCCAACGGCTCCGGCAAGCGGATCAACATGATGTACCCGGTCGACAACGGCTATTGGACCAAGCTGAAGGCGTTTGTCGACTACGAACCGGTCGCGGCTATCGATCCGGAGCTGCGCGGCGTTCTCGCCTCCATCGGCATCGTCAAGGGCAAGCCCTTCGAGCCGAGCCAAAAACAGCAGGAGCTACTGAAGAAAGCCGTCGAGACTGCGCCGAAGATGATCATGGCGCTTCGCCAGACGGGCCGTCCCGATGGTCGGAACAAGTATTACACTGATCGGCAGTACGAGAACGTATGGGGCGGCGCGACGGCTGAGTGGCTGCAAGACAGCTACCTCGACGTTAACCAGAGAGCGACCTACTTCCAGGTCGCCTATTCGTCCGCGCCAGCCATGGTCATGCGAACGATAGATGCAGGTTCTAAGTATCCGACCACGCTACGCGATGCCGATGGCGATTTTCTCGACGGCTCGAAAGCCTACAAACTTCACCTGCCGCCGAACCCTCCTGCCAAGCTGTTCTGGGCCGTCACGGCCTATGACATCACCGATGGCACGATGCCAGAGACGCCGCAGCTTCTGCCGTCAATCAATGCCTTCAACAACGTCAAAACCAACGAGGACGGCTCGATCGATCTGTGGTTTGGGCCAAGCAAGCCTGCAGATGCGCCCGACACCAACTTCATTCAGACGGTTCAGGGACGCAACTTCCTCGCCACGGTTCGTCTGTACGGAACTGGAACAGAGTTCTATGACCAGACGTGGAAGCCGGATGATCTGGTGAAGGTGAAATAACAAACGCTTGGCCCGTTGCCGATCATGCAGCGGGCCATTTGCATTCTACGTCGATCACATCCGCATTGCGCCAATGTCAGCCGTTGGAGCAAGCCGTTGCCCGAAGCAGACATCGTCGGTGAATACGCTGCAGGTCGCAGATAGATGCACCAGATAACCTGATCTCAGCCGAGATCGCTCCGGGCAGAAGTTCCCCTGTCTCTTTCTTCCTGCTATCGTGGAGATGAGGGACGGCTCTATGAGCGAGAACCGCAAGCTGGCCGCAATTCTGGCCGCGGACGTAGTCGGATATAGCCGGCTCGCCAGCGAGGACGAAGATCGCACGCTGGCAAGGTTGCGGGCACTGCGCAGCGACCTGATCGATCCAACCATCGCCGTGCACAACGGCCGTGTTATCAAGCGCACCGGAGACGGAGCGCTGGTCGAATTCCGCAGCGTTGTCGATGCCGTGCGATGCGCCATCGAGGTGCAGAACGGCATGGGCGAGCGCAATGCCGGCGTTCAGCAGGATCGGCGCATCGAGTTCCGGATCGGCATCCATCTGGGGGACGTAGTAGAGGAAAGCGATGGCGACCTGATGGGTGACGGCATCAACATCGCCTCGCGTCTCGAGGGTATCGCGGCCCCTAGCGCCATTTGCTTGTCCGAGGACGCCTATCGCCAGGTCAGGGCGAGACTCGATCTCTCCGTCAGCGATCTTGGCATCACACAGCTCAAGAACATCGTCGAGCCGATCCGGATCTATTCGCTCCAGGTCGGTGCCGCCGCGGAGGCAAAACCAGCGACCGCTGGCACCGTTGCTCGTGCGCCGGCCACATTGCCGCCGGACCTTTCGATTGCCGTGCTGCCCTTCGTCAACATGAGCGGCGATGCCGAGCAGGAGTACTTCGCCGACGGCATCTCCGAAGATATCATTACTGCTTTGTCGAAGCTGTCGCAGTTGTTTGTCATCGCTCGCAACTCGTCGTTTACTTTCAAGGGCCGGAGCGTGAACGTGAAGGAGGTCGGCAATAGCCTCAATGTGCGATACGTGCTGGAAGGAAGCGTCCGCAAATCAGGCAATAAGGTGAGGATCACCGCGCAGCTCATCGACGCGACCACTGGCGGGCATCAGTGGGCGGAGCGTTTCGATCGCGACCTGACCGATATCTTCGCGGTGCAGGATGACGTCACGCAGCAGATCGTCGGCGCTCTGGAACTCAAGCTGACGGCCGTGGACAAGCAGCGGCTCGCGAGCGAGCAGACCCAAAATTTGGAAGCCTATGACTGCTTCCTGCGGGGCCGTGAACACATGTGGCGGCTGACGAGAGAGCAGAACTTTCAGGGCCGGCAATTGCTGCAACGCGCCATCGATCTGGACCCGAAATTCGCCCCGGCCCACGCGTTCCTCGCCGTCACGCACGGGCTGGCCTACGTCAACCAGTGGAGCCAGTCGCCGTCGAAATCGCTGGAACAAGCGATCGAGACTGCGACGCGCGCGGTGGCGCTCGACGATCGATATCCGTACGCACATTGGGCGCTCGGCGTCGTCAACTTGTACCTGCGACGGCTTGACGTGGCCATCCGCGAGGCTGAACGTGTGATCGCGCTTGCTCCCAATCTTGTCGAGGGCCACGAGAGCCTCGGCAACGCGCTGCACTACGCGGGCAGGTCCGACGAGGCCCTCGTCTGTTTCGAGCGGGCAATGGCCCTGAATCCATATTATCCGGACATTTTTCTGCACTTCCACGCGCAGGCGATGTTCCAGTTGGGCAGGTACGAGGAGGCCGTTGTCTTCCTGAAGCGACGGCTTGTCCGCAATCCAGCCACCGACATCTCACGTGTGTTGCTGGCGGCGAGCTACGGTCACTTGGGCCGCTTCGCGGAGTCGCGCGGCGAGTGGGAGGAGGTGTTCCGGATCAATCCCGATTATTCCTTGGAGCACAGGCGCAAAGTGCTGCCCTACAAGGACCCTGCCGATTTCGAGCGCATTGTGGACGGCCTGCGCAAAGCTGGCCTCACCGAGTGATTGCATTCCATCGCCGCCAGTCGTCAACAGCTTCCGTGCACCGCGAGTGCGAGACTTGCTTATGGCTTATTCGTGCAGGCAGCCGCCAGCGGGCAAAGCATTGTTCCTGTGCGCATAACAATCAAATCCGCTCCAGACGAACGTCCGGAGATTGCGCAACAGCGCCGGTTCCAGCTTGAGCAGTCTGTCCGCAACGCGCCATTAGTGATCCGCCGGTGTTTGATTTCCAGACCGCAAATCCGAAGAATGACCGCGCTCAGAAATGCGCTTCGTCACGTTGCTGAATGCCCGGCCAATACGCACATGGATTGCCCCAAGTTCCGCAGACTTCTTATTGTGGCGTCTAAATTCTGTGGGCGGCCAGAACGCACGAAAGGCGGGAACTGGGACGCAGGAATATTCTGACAACACGCCTCAGCCTCCTCGATGAAGAGCGTGGGGCCAGGCGTAAACATCTGATTCCTTGTTCACTCATGCAATGTGCGAGGGATCGATGGTCCAACTTCAATATCGGAAAATCTCGCTCTGAACCCTTCGCGCTCGGGCGAGCATGCCATGACACCGACATGACCATCAGCGCGCGAAAATGGGCAGAGCCTTGCCATCTGCCACGGTGCATTTCCAAATCGAAACTGAATCCGCACCGCGTCATCGTGGCGCGTCAATCGTACGGATAAGGGATCGGACGGTGCGACGCGGGGGAGCGGTATGACTGACCAATCCGACACCGAATTCGTAACCACGACACTGAAATGCATCAGGCCGTCCGCGTATTCGATGCCGCATTTGATCCAGTTTTCTGCATCAACGCGGAGCATCAGACCCGCTTGGTCGTACAACGTGTCGTACTCGCCTACGACCGTTGCGGAGCCCGTGAAATCACCTGATATCGGACGCAGATACGCATGGCCGTTGTCCCGCGTAAAACCGTAGAACGTGTGACGCCAGAAATCCGTCTGCGAATCTGTTGTCACCGACAGGTGCGCAGCGTCGCCGCCCCACGATGCAGGCTCATTCAACCAACAGAAGTCCGTACTCATGCGCCCTCCCCGATGCGCTTCCAATGTTCGAGATGACATCACCTCAAGCAGCGCCCCAGCTTCCCTGGGACGCTGCTGATTACAGCTCAGAGTCCATTGTCCTTCATGATCTGCGCTGCGTTATCCTTGGTGACCATCAGCGTGTCGAGAGTGATGGTTTTTTCCACCTTCTCGCCGTTCAGGAATTTGATCGCCTGGCGGAGGCCCTCAGCGCCTGGTGTTGCATAGAGGAAGGTGGCGGTTAGTTCGCCGTTATTGACCCACATCACACCTTCGGCGGGCAGAGCGTCGATGCCGATGAATTTGATTTCTTTCTCGCGGCCGGCATCCTTGGCTGCGAGATAGGCACCGTAAGCCATCGGATCATTGTGACCATAAACGAGGTCAATTTTTTCGTTGTTGCGGAGGGCTGTTGCCATGATGTTGTAGGCTTGGTCCTGTTTCCAGTCCCCGGATTGCTGGTCGAGTAGGTTTTTGATGCCCGGTTCCTTGTCCGTGAATTCGTGGAAGCCGTCATGGCGGTCATGCGCGGGCTGCGTGCCCATGCCGCCCCATATCTCGACCACGTTCCCTTGGGCCTTGCCTTTCCCGCCTAGGACTTCGACTGCGTACTCACCCGCCGCACGGCCGATCAGCTTGTTATCACCACCGACAAACTGCGTGTACTGGTCCGTCTCGACGTTTCGGTCCAGAACGAAAACTGGAATCTTGGCATCGATTGCCTGCTGTACGACTCCCGTCAGGCCTGCAGATTCCTTCGGCGAGATCAGGAGCGCATCAACTTCCTGCCGGATAAGATTCTCGACGTCAGCTACCTGCTTTTCCGTTTTGTCTTCGCCATCGGTAATGATCAGCTCGACATCGGGATGCTTGGCTGCCTCCGCGATAATGTCCTTGTTGAACTGGGCGCGCCAGGGCTCGATGGTCGTTGCTTGGCTAAACCCAATTCGCCATTTCTTGTCTTGAGCCGCGGCGTCATTCGCGGGCATCAAGGCGGTGGTTGCGGTGAGGACGGCTGCGAAGGCCGCCAACATAAGCTCACGACGTTTCATTCCTTCTTTCCTCCCATTGTTAGAGACACTGTCTCTGGCGACGACCGCTCCTCCGCGGCCGAACCCTTCACTTCCGGCTGATGGCGCGAATGCCATAGACGGCTGAAAAGATCTCCCGTGCTGCGCTCTTGAACGAGCACGGTCCCGATGATGATGAGCCCCTTGAGGACCAACTGAAGGTTGGAGTTGATATTGTGGAGCTGCAGGATGTTGGACAGCAGACCGAAGATGAGAACACCACAGAAGGTGCCCGCGAGACCGCCCCTGCCGCCCATCAGGCTTGTACCGCCGATCACGACGGCGGCGATTGCGTCGAGCTCCAGCCCCGCGCCTGCATCGGGTTTTCCCTGGCGATACTGGGCCACGTAGAGAACGGCGGCGAGCCCAGCAAGCAGACCGGAAACGGCATAGGTAACAATCTTCACACGGCCAGCGTTGATGCCGGAAAGCCTCGCGGCCTCTTCATTCCCACCGATTGCATAGACATAACGTCCGAACGGCGTGAACCGGAGCACTGCACCGTAGAGGATGATCGCGACGATGAAGAATATGCCGGGCATCGGAACGACACCAAAGACAAGCTGGCGCAGAATATCGAAGTCTGCCGTTGCATTGGAGCCGGTATAGACGGGCAGCACGGCGTTGTTCTGCCCCGCCGTCAGCCGTGCGATGCCGAGCGCCGTGACCATCATCGCCAGCGTTACGATAAAGGGCTGCAGTCGTCCGAACACGATTATCATGCCGTTGATTGCTCCGAAGACGAGGCCGACTGCGGGGGCGACCAAAAGGACACCCAGGACGCCGAACTTCGTCTGGACCTGGGGCAGCAAGTAGCTCAGCACCAGCGCGCAGAGCAGTATTCCGGCGACCGCGGGGAGCACGAGGCCGCGCATGCTGTCGAGGTGAATGTCCCGGATACTATCCTTGCCGGCTCGTACCTTCTCGATGTTCAGAAATGCAAAGCGCACGATCACCGCACCGATGAGCAGGGACGCAGCGCTGACCGAGGGAAGGCCAAGAAAAACTGCTGGCGTCTCGCCTGGCACCGTCAAAAGCATCGCGCAGACCACACTGCAGATCGCCATGAGAGAGCCGACCGAGAGATCGATCCCGGCAGTCAGAATTACGGCAGTCATGCCCGTCGCGATCAGCCCGGTCGTGGACACCTGCCGGAGCACGTCAAGGAGATTGCCAGACGACAAAAAGATGTTCTTTCCGGAGGAAGTCACCGGCGATGAGAGTACGCCGATCAGGAAGATGGCTATTAGCCCCCAGTACAATTTCGTCCGGGAAACCAGTCTAACGAGACTCATGCCATTGCCCTCCCCGCGGCCGCGCGAGGGGCAGCGAGCTGCATAATGCGTTCCTCGCTTGCTTCAGCATGGGAAAGGATACCGGTCTGCCGGCCCTCAGCCATCACAAGCACGCGGTCGGAGAGATGAAGCAGTTCGGGCAATTCTGAACTCACCACGACAATGGCCAGTCCCTCCTCTGCCAGCTTGAAAATCAGCTCGTAGATCTCCCGCTTGGCCCCGACATCAATGCCTCGTGTTGGCTCGTCCAAAAGCAACACGCGGGGGCGGGTGGCCAACCACTTACCGATTACGACTTTTTGCTGGTTGCCGCCGGATAGGGTGTTCGCCGTCTGGTCCACCCCTTCGCAGTGCACGGTGAGAACATCGACCATTTGTTCAGCAATTGCTTCTTCGCGCTTGGTGGACCGCAACGCGAAACGCGCAAGCCGCCCCACCAGCGGCAATGCGATGTTGTCCGCGATGGTATCATTCAGGTGCAGTCCCTGCGTCTTGCGATCTTCGGTGACCAATGCAATGCCGAGACGGCGTGCATCCAGTGGCGAGCGAACATGGACGGGAACGCCGTCCAGGCGGATCTCACCACCCGCGCGCCCCCTGCTCGACCCGAAGATCGTCGTCAGGATTTCGGTCCGCCCCGCGCCGAGCAGTCCACCGACACCAAGGATTTCGCCTGCGCGGAGATCGAAGCTGACCCCGCGCAATACCTCGCGCCTACCCCGCCGACCGGAAACCGAAAGAGATAGATCGCAGACTGACAAGATGCTCGGGCCGGATGAAGCCACCGGTGATCGTTCGCCATCGAGAAGACTACGGCCGACCATTGCCGCAATTACCGTATCTTCATTCAAGTCATCTCGCAGACGCGTCCAGACATGCCGGCCATCGCGGAAAACGGTGACCCGATCGCTCAGTTGCATGACCTCGTCGATCCTGTGCGAGATGTAGATGATCCCGACCCCACTCTCCGAGAGCTGTTTGATGATCTTGAACAGACGCCGGCACTCACCGGGCGACAGCGCCGAGGTCGGCTCGTCCATGATTAGCATGCGTGCGTTCAACGACAGCGCCTTGGCAATCTCCACAAGCTGCTGCTCGCCCACGCGCAAAGTTCCGACGCGTGCCTCCGGATCAAGTTGAATCCCGAGTCGTTCCAGCAGCGCGCGGGAAGAATTGAGACTTGCCTTGCGATCCACGAATAGGCCGGCAATCAAGCGTTCGCGACCGAGAAAGATATTGTCTGCAACACTGAGCTCGGGGACGAGGTTAAGTTCCTGGTGGATTATGGCGATGCCGGCGGCTTCCGCGTCACGGACACTACCAAAGCGGACGGGCGATCCATCGACGCAGACCGTGCCTTGGTAGTCGGTATACACGCCGGAGAGGATTTTCATGAGCGTTGACTTGCCCGCGCCATTCTCACCCATCAGCGAATGGATTTCGCCGGCCATGAGGTCGAATTGAACCGCGCGCAAGGCGGCGACGCCGCCAAACGACTTCGAGACGCCATCAGCCGTCAGAAGCAGATCTGCCGAAAGAGCAACGCCGTTTGCTGGGGGCATCGGAATATCATCGCGCATGATATGGCGGCCTCCCTACAGCCAACATCCAACGCTTGAATTCTCCAATTCTTGTGAGGTTATTCGAAACGTTTAAATGGTGTCAAGCAAGCACATTGAGGCATTCCTGCAGGTGTTGCGAAAGGACTGCTGCTCAAATATGGTTCTGACGGGCGTCAGATCGAAACGTTTTGATTGACCATGCAACGCAGGATTCGCAAATCAACCTCACCCACGATGCTTGATGTGGCGAAAGCCGCCGAAGTGTCGGTGGCGACGGTTTCTGCGGTCCTCAATGGTTCCGCGCCGGTCAGCCCGGAGTTGCGCGCCAGGATCCAAGAGGCCATCCATCGCATCGGCTACAAGCGCAATGCCATCGCGCGCAGTCTGAAATTAGGCACGACACGCACGGTCGGGCTCATGGTAGCCGACATCACAAACCCATTCTTCACCGACGTGGTCTCTTTCATTCAGGACGCTCTCCATCATGCAGGTTATGCAGTCATGCTCTGCTGCAATGATGAGGATGTCGGCATGCAGGATGAGCAGATCGAACTCCTGATCGACCGCATGGTCGACGGCTTGATCATTGCTCCCGCAGGCGACGATGAACATCTGAAGCGGATCCTCGCCGCAGCCAAGCTTCCAACCGTCCTTATCGACCGCTTATGTGACGGCATCGACACCGATGCCGTAGTTCTCGACAACCATCGCGCCGTGCAGGATGCGACCTCATACATGATTGGCCTCGGCCATCGGCGCATTGGCTACATTTCAGGTTCTCTGGAAACGTCGACGGGCCGCGACCGTCTTGCGGGCTTTCGCACGGCATTGGCGGCTGCCGGGCTGCCCTTCGACGACAACTTGGTGCGGCTTGGCAATTTTCGCGAGATGAGTGCTTACACAGCCGCGATGCAATTGCTCTCAAGCGCGGACCGCCCGACGGCGATATTCTCCGCAAACAATCTGATGGTGATCGGCGTCATGAAGGCCATTCGGGATCTCGGCCTTCGTTGCCCGGACGACGTCTCTGTTGCCAGTTTCGACGATTTTCCCTGGGCGGACGTATTCGAGCCGCATCTGACGACAATCGCGCAACCGGTTCAAGCGATTGGAGAGCAGGCAGCACACCTGCTTCTTGAAAGACTGGCGGGGAAAAGCCCGGAAACGGCGCGGAGGCTGGTTTTGCAGGGGCGTCTAGTGATCCGCGGCTCGTGCCGGTCCAACATTCCGGTCGCGCTTGATGATAGGGGCAGTATCTAAGAAGCCGATTTGCGTCATCGATAAAATTGGCATCGAATTCCTGCTTGAGCGAACAAGGCACACGCGCGCCAGACGCTCTGTCGGTCGCATTTGCAAACGTGAAGCAAACGCTCAAAGAGACTGACCTACCGCCCTGTCTGCTGCGAAGTGGGGGCGGCGGTGCGAGCCCTCGGTCTCAGGCGACGGACCATCCACCGTCAACGAGCAGGTTCGCTCCAGTGATCAGGCTCGCAGCCGGCGATGCAAGGAAGACTACGGCACCCACCACATCATCGGTTTCTCCAATCCGGCCGAGTGGAATGTGACCGAGCGTCGCCTTGCGATTGTGGGCATCGGATAGAAAAGGTGCTGTACCATCTGTGTGGATGAAAGTCGGCGATACGGTATTGACGGTGACATTGTAGCGTGCCCATTCGGCTGCAAGGCAGCGCGTGAGGTGATTGATCGCCGCCTTGCTCATGCAATAGATTGCTTCGCCGCGCAGTGCCACCGTCCCGGCCTGCGAACTGATACTGATGATCCGGCCCCCGTTGCGCTCGATCATGTGACGGCCCACTGCCTGCGTCATCAGGAAGGTACCCTTGATGTTGACATCTAGTATCTCGTCAAGGTCATCCTCCTCAACGAGCTCCGCGAGATTGCCCGGAGCCACGCCGACATTGTTGACGAGGATATCGATCCGACCGAACGTAGCGATCGCCGCGTCGACGGCTTGCGCAATATGGGCCTTGTTGGGAATGTCCAGTTCAACAGGCAGAGCTTTTCGTCCCACGCCCCCGAGTTCGGCGACCAAGCCTGCCGACGCTGCGACATCGCGGACCCCCAAGACAATATCGGAGCCTGCTGCGGCACAGGCAAGTGCGCAAGCACGTCCAATGCCACGGCTCGCTCCCGTAACAAAAGTCACCTTGCCCTCAAGGCTGAAGTCTGGCGCATTCTTCTTCATCATGATGCCTCCCTCGGTGAAGCTCATTTATTGCAGCGTCGGCGTGCGGATGCCAGATAGTCTGCGTAAGAGGAGCGTCACTTTGGCCAATCGTTTGCGCCAATAGCAGACATGCGGCGATGATTAGCCCCAGGCGGCCTTGTACTCACGGCCCCCTTAATCGCGCGATTTCCTGTTCGAGTTCGGTGATCCTCCGGTCCTTCTCTGCCAAGGCTGACTGAACTGCCGCAGCATCAAACATCTGTGGTACGTGCTGAGGGCAGTTCGCATCCCATGCTGTGACGGAAAACAGGATCGCCTGCTCCGCGCGAGCACGGTACCCCTCCGGGAATAGCCGAGAGGTTAGATCGTCGTCGCCTTCAACCACTCGAGCCTGTCCCCAAATCTTGACGCGCTGTCGAAGAGCGTAATCTATCAGGAAGAGATGCGCCTTGTGGTTTTCCGAGAGGTTTCCCTGGGTGATGTATTGTCGATTTCCTGCGAAGTCAGCGAATCCTATTGTCTTGTCATCAAGGACTTTCAGGAACCCGGCAGGCCCACCGCGATGCTGAATGTACGGCTGGCCTGCCGCGTTCGCTGTTGCCAGAAAGACCGTCGTCCGGCTTTCGATAAATGCGGCGAGCTCCTTGGTGATCGCCGTCTGCCAGGAGCCGCCAGTTTCCATCCTAGAATAGGAGTGCCTTGACCCCTTGCGCGTCTGAATCGCCTTTACCGCCGAGGTAAAGGCGACGTCACTGGGAAAATTGGAATCGGTCTCGTACATCTTTCTGGACCCCGACAGCGTGTTGAGGTCGGAATCTATGTCCTTCCGAATTTCGCGACCATCCTGTAAGTTTGGAAATCATTCTCTCAAATGTTGGAAGCATGGCAGATCGTCTGGAAGCAATGTCGATCTTGATCGCGGCAGTAGATGCGGGAAGCCTGACGGCCGCAGCGCGGAAGCTCGGCCTCCCGCTAGCGACTGTCAGCCGAAAAATCTCGGAATTGGAGAAGCACCTTGAAGCGCGCCTCTTTCAACGGGCTGGTCGCGGCCTAATTCTTACTGACACAGGTACAGAATACGCATCCTCCTGCCGTCGAATTCTGGAGGACGTGGCCGAAGCCGAACGCGCGGCCGCAGGTGAGTTTCACGCGCCGAGAGGCAATCTCACCATCACCGCGCCGATCGTGTTTGGCCGCCTGCACGTATTGCCCGTCATAGCTGAGTTCTTGAAGACCTATCCGGAAATCAATGTTCGCTTGATCCAATCAGATCGGCTTGTCGATCTGGCGGAAGAGCATGTAGATCTCGCTGTTCGTATCGGCAAACTGCCAGACAGCAGTCTCGTGTTCCGCAACATTGGAACGATCACGCGCATCGTTTGCGCAAGCCCCCACTACATCGAGGAACGGGGAGCGCCCGGACAGCCGATGGACCTGCCAAGGCACGATTGCATCAGCTTCGAGGGCATCACGTCGACCGAGAACTGGTCCTTCACGACTGGCCAATCGGTGGAGAGCATACCAATCCACTCCCGACTTGTGGTCAACACAGCAGAGGTCGCAATTGACGCCGCGATTGCGGGGTTGGGCTTGACCCGCGTCCTTTCCTATCAAGCTCGAGAAGCCATCGCACGGGGCATGCTGACAACGGTTCTTGACGACTACGAACCCGACCCGTGGCCCGTCAGTCTCATTTACCCTTCCCGAGGACGGATACCGCAGAAGGTCAGAGTTTTTCTCGACTTCGCGACATCGCGGTTGAAGGATCGCCTCAGTGACCGCTAAGCGCCCCATGTCGGTCGTAGAGGCCAGCTTGGCCGCTTCCCGAAAGCAGACGTCGGCAGTGACAAGGCCGGACGACGGGATTGCGCCTTCATTTCGGACGCAAGACTGCAGCCAGATCCCAAAAATAAAGTCAGGCGGCCAGTTCGCGCCAGAAGCGGACCAGTGCTTGAGCAAGTAGATTTCGGCCCTATTACATCAGTTTTGACTCATTTCGGTGCCCGACTCATTGCCCAGAGCGTGGGCGCCCCCGCAAACGGATGCCCCTCCACGGCGATTACGAAGCCAAGCCGACGATAGAAGTCGTGGGTTCGCGGAAAGGGTGTTTCCAAATAGCATGGCGCGCGCGACCGGTCGGCGTTCTCCAATACCGGGGCAAGCAGGTGAGATCCAATGCCGCTACCTTGCATCTCAGGCTCAACACCGGTGAAGAAAAGGTACCAATGCGGCTCGGAGGGATGCCAGGATTCGAGCCCAGCGAAGCCTTCGAATAGGGCGGCCGCAGCTTTTGGGTCGATCGCGCGTACCCAATTTTCAGTCAGCGTTTGGCGCCTGAGGTCCCTGACGGTCGATTGTCCAGCGTCTGGTGGCCGCCAGACCGCCGCCGCCACGATCTTCTCATCCATCATGGCCGCATAGACGTGCCCAAACCTTATGTGCGCACGCACCACATCGTTAAAGAAGGCTCGAAACACCTCGGCGCGCCGGTTGGCTTCAGGAAAGTAATACGAGAAGATCGGGTCGGGCATGAATGCCCGCGTCAGCATGGCAACGGCCTCTTTCACTCTGGTGAGTGGCAGCCGACCAATGACCAGTTCCACAACGTCGCCCCTGCTTGACTGCTGGCTCTCAAACTCGTCGAAAGAAATTGTATTGACGCAGTTTGAAGGAGTCAAACCGGCCGAACTTCCGTTTCGGCCCAGGAGTGGACGCCGGCTCTCGCTGGCCTTTCCCTGATAGCGGTCTCTCGGACGCGCCAAGCCTGCCGGCTTGATCAGCCTTGCGGCACCTTGGGCATTGTTGACTGTCTGCACCACGAGCACATAATGCAACGGATCCCATGCGGAGAGGTTCTTAAAGCAATCTATCAAGCAACCCATTTAACAAGGTCATCGAAGTTAGAGACGTCCGACGGGTGCAGTCAAATTGATAGAGGAGGAATCCATGGGCTGTGTTTGGAAGAATGCAGCATTGCCGCCACACGCGCTCGGAGCACTCGCTTTCCTGGCGCTGTCAGGTCAATTGGTCTCAACGGCTTATGCACAAGTCGAGCCATTTAACACCTTTCCGTTCGCGATCACTTGCAAAAACAAGGATACAAATCTTGTGTTCTACCTATCCAGGGTTACCGAGGGTGGAACTGCCACGTACGTAGCGTCGGATAGAATTGCTGGTACGATCACCTTAGACGGTAAAGCGAAAGCGATTGGTGACGTAGGCGGGGGAAGCTGTGTCGGTAAGACGCTGCAAGAGCTACGAACGTCTGGTCAAGCGCTCGACATCAAACCATAACAGACCAGTGAGTACGGCGCGGGCAGCCTAGTGCCGGGTGACCGGCGGTCTGCCCACAGGGGGAAGCGCGCGCAACAGCCTCTCAAGGGTGTCTGTGTCTCGCACGCCCTGACTATAGTGGACCAGAATCGAACGAGCGAGACTGCTGGCTCCGTCGCTGCCCCGCGCCAAACCGCGTTTATCGCAGAGTTTTTGAAAAATTCGCTGAATTTCCTCCAAGTCCTCGGGAGGAAATATACTCATCTCTTCAGGGCTGAGTACGTTCTTCATCACCAAAGCCGCCCGACCGAAGCATCGTCAACTTTCTCATCCGAAGGTTTGGTTCAAAAAGCACGGCAGACAGAGAACCCGCCGCAGGAGGTGTAGCAACATGCACGATCCGACAGTGTACGCCTCGCCCTGGCATCGAACGATAGCCAATTCTATCTATCTCTTGAGGATGCCGGTCCTGGCAAGCAATGGGCTACCCGCAGCAGTGAGCGCATCGTAGGTCGCTGTCGACGTTTTCACCTTTGCTGAATTGAAGACCCATCAAGGCCTATCAAAGGAGATAGAGACGAGCGCAATCGGGAGCGTGTCATGTGCAGAAACATAAGAACCCTGTTCAATTTCGATCCTCCGGCGACGGACGAAGAAATCCACGATGCTGCATTGCAGTTCGTGCGCAAACTGAGCGGAACGATCAGACCATCAAAGCGGAATGAAGCGGCATTCGATCGCGCAGTAAGTTCAATCGCGGCATGCGCCCGCGAACTGCTCGATTCTATGGAGACGTCACAACGGCCACGCAACCGTGAGAACGAAGCCGCAAAGGTGCGCGCGAAAAATGCAGTCCGGTTCGCTTGATCTACTGGCAGTCGGGCTCACGGCGAGACGCTAACGCCGTGGCGCTGTTGTGCCAGCACATTTCCTTCGTCCGCTGTGCGCCCCCGCATTGCCGCCGTTCAGGCCGTCCGCAGGCAGTCCGAGAAGCGGACGTTCGCTCAAGGGGAGCCAGGCTGGACCGCACCTGAAGTGGGGTATATTCTAGGCTTTGGCTAACTGCTGACAAGCGAAGCCCTATGTCCTACAGCGGTCGACAAGAAATGCGCGAGGTCGGTCACCAGGGCTGGCTGGAGTGATGGCCGGTGAACGTGGCCACTCGTTCTCGAGATGAGCAAAAGCGGAGAATCCCAGGCAGCCTGCGCGCTTGGGCACGTGGCTCACCCGTGCCATCTCACGTAAGGGCGACCGTAGCGAAGCCAATAGTTGCCGTCGATGCCATCTTCCATAGGCTAAAGCAGGCACGCCGCCGCAGTTCGCTGTCGGTGTACGGGTGATCACCGACGATACTGGATTTTCACGGAGGGCATAGAGCCACAATAGAAAGCCCCGTGAGCGGCAGGTGGGAAGCGACAAGGGTAACCCGGCACCGGCAGAGCCCCGCAGTGGAGGAGGACGACAATGAGCAGGATGTGGCAGTCCGTTCTGATCCTGGGAACTTTCCTGACAGGCGTGATCGTGGTCGCCTTTGCCGAAGTGGCTTCGCCGACGCAGTTCGTGAAGATTGACCAGAACGTCGATCAGGCAACGCTCGACGAATATCATTACATGGATCAGGGGACGCGGCTGGTACCCGCGGCGTGGCTGGTTTCGCTTGAAAGAACGGACGGCGGCGGTAAGTTTATGAGCAGCGACAACATGCGACGGCTCGGGTTTCTTGTAGACAACGTCGTTACCGACAAGATGAACCCATATGGGTGGCCAATCGGTTTCACCGTCAGCGATGCGAGCAAGACAGATGGCATCCCAATCGCCGGCATCAACTGCGCCAATTGTCATACCGGTCACATCGAGTACAAAGGCACCGCCCTTCGCATTGAAGGCGGCCAGACGAACGCCTGGGCAAACAATTTCTTTTACGAGATGTTTAGCGCGTTCGCCGCCACGGCGGCGGATCCAGCCCGGCGCGCCCAGTTCTTCAAGGAAGCGATCAAGGCTGGCTACCCAGCCGACCGGATAGAAGCCGATTTCGAAGCCGAAGCCGCCACATTCGATCTCGAGGCCTCAAGAGTAAGGGATTATCTCTATGTCGGTCCCGGGCGATCCGACGCCATTCAGGGCATCGTAAACAGGATCTACGCCCATAGCTTGATGGAGCCGGCAAACAATAGGGACCCGAATGCGCCTGTCGATCGCCCGTATCTTTGGGATGTGGGACGCTTGAGCTGGGTCGAGTACAACAGCTGCATACCAAGGAAAGCCTTATCCCGGAATATCCTCCAAGTCCTCGGTGTCGCCGCGACAACGCATATCGTCGATCGCAAGACGGGCGCGCTAAACCCCGAGCCCCTGCGTTGGGAAAGCTCGATCCAGCTCGACAATTTGATATGGCTGGAGAAGGTTGGTGATCGCTTACGTGCCCCGACTTGGCCGGAGGGCGTGCTCGGTCACATTGATCAGACGAAGGCGGAACAGGGTAGGCAATTGTTCGCCGCTAACTGTGCCGCCTGCCACGGCATAAAGCAGCTGCCGGACGGCAGCTGGGATGCGCCCGTCATACCTCTCCAAACAATTGGTACGGACCCAGGGCAGGCGACAAATTTCGCGGCGTATACCTATGACGGGACAAAGATCGGCCTGAGCAAGGACGCGCGCGGCGTCGACGCTGCCATCGTCGTTAACGCGTTCCGCAGTCACCTCTACGCCGAAAACCACACGCCGAAGGCCGAGCAAGAGGACGACGTCAAATTTGAGGCCCCCTGCGGCTACAGGGCGCGCCCCCTGATCGGTGTCTGGGCAACCCCGCCCTTCCTCCACAATGGCTCAGTCCGCACCGTCTTCGATCTCCTGAGCGATACTCGCCCGGCTAAGTTTCCCGTCGGCAGCAGCGAATACGATCCCACTCATCTCCGCTACACCGAGGGTGAAGGCCTGACGACGATGGTCTTCGACACGTCTATCGTCGGCAACAGCAATGCCGGTCACTGGTGGACCGATGACACGGGCCGGCCCGGCAGGATCGGCCCCAAACTGGCCGATGCCGACAAATACGCCATCATCGAATATCTGAAGGCCGCGACGTATGACAACTATCCGTCGGAAAAGCGCGATTACGAGGCGACCATGCCATGCCAGAACGATAGGGATTGGGCGAGCAAAAAATAGTAAACGCGCGTTGAGGAAGCCGGCAAGAACGCGAATGGGTGAACTCTATGTCCGACCATGCAGACGGTCCGAGGACGGCAGCCGACCCATCGATTGATGTCAGCGATTTTTTTGCATTCATCAACACGACCGATCCTCGGCGCACCGTCCTAATCGCCAATGTCTTCCCCTTCGCGGGCGAAACCGCCCTGTTCTCGAACGCGGTCAACCACAGCATTGTCGTGCGCCGGATGCGCGTCGCTGGCATTGGCAATGCGACGTCCTTCGTGCCTGCAGATACGGAGATCCGGTTCACCTTCCAGTTCGAGGTTCTGCAGCCCCGGCCGGACGGGGAGCGCCCGCGCCAGACTGGTGCCTGCTTCCTGCCAGATGGTCGGACCCTCACGATCGTCGTCGATGACGAGGCAGGCGCATCGACCCCTAACGGGGAAGTCCGGGTTTTTGCAGGCTTGCGATCCGAGCACTTCTACATTGGTTGGATACCCTTCCCGGAACTGATCTCGGCTCCAAATTTTGTGCAAGAAAACAATGTCCTCAGCATGGTCGTCGAGTTGGATACGGAGCGGATCCTGGAGCCAGACAAAGGTTCGCTCTTTGGGGCGATCGCCGAGACCACACCCCGCGGCCCTCCCCCGCAGTCTGTCCCTAACTGGACTCCCCCGCCCACATTTGGGCTTGCACCGCCTCGCTTCGACTGGGTAGGCCGGCCCGAGCTGACCAATTTCTGCCTGATCGGTGTTCCCGACGCACCGGATCTCCGCGATTTGTGGAATCAGGAGGAACCCTTCGCGATCAGAGAAGACCTTCTGCCGGTGTACCGGGAAAGGCTGAGGCGCAGCTTTCAGTTATGGGATATGAGGGACGGAAATGTCGATTGGGACCCTGCCGCACTCGCCGCCAACGTCAATGTATTTCTGAACGACTTCCTTCTGTTCGATGTGGCAAAGCCCATCACCGACACCAGCCATTTGGAGATCGAGAGGAGCACTATAGACGATCGCACCTACACGACCGGCGGCGGGCGCACCCTCGATGCGAATGCCGTCGATATTCTGGTGACATGGCTCGTCAATCACGATCACGGCCCCTTCTTGCAGGGCGGTGCCATGGGTGCGACGCAGCCGGGAGGAACGAGCTTTCCCTTCGTCAAGCCGCCTAACAAGTCGCTGCTGGAGATCACCCGCAGCGTTGACCTCGCGGCGTCGCCGCAAGACGTTTGGGCCGTAATCGGGCAGTTCGGCGGGCCGTGGCACCCGTTGTTCGCGACCATAAGGACTACTGGAACGGGTATTGGTCAACTCCGCCGCGTCGAGATGATCGACGGTAAGACCATCGTCGATCGCCTAGCGCATATAGACGAGTCACAACGGAGTTTGACCTACACGCTTGTGAGTGGATTTCCGGCCGCTCAGCACGAAGCGACGCTGGAGGTTCGACCAAAGGGAGCGGGCTCCACCGTGACTTGGCGCGTCAAGTACCGGCCAGAGGAGGGGTCAGGTCTCCTTGTCAGCACAATCGTCTCGACATTGCTGAGCGTCGGTCTCGACAGCCTCAAAACGCGCTTCGGATCAGTCCAGTGACTGCTGAGATCGCCTCCTCGATGGGATGGCCGCAAGCAACTGCGGGCGATATCGCCGTGATTAATCTTGAGAGTTCACGAGAACGGTTCTGGCACGTCCTGAGGCGCTGGCCTGAGCGGCCCGGAACTGCGGAACACATCGTAGAGCTAGAGCAGCAACGCGCCCAATTTCTCGGCGATGTGACGGCTCTGGATCGGCTCGCCAATTTGTCGTCGGAACTTTGCGGCCGCATCCCTTTGTCTGCGGAGACCCATCTCATCGCCGCGCAGATCGCCTCAACGCTCCATCGCTTTGCCGATGCAAAGGCGCATCTGGCGGAGGCGGAGGCTCTTGGAGCGCCGCGACTCGTTTCCGGCCGGATTAGACTGACAGTTGAACAGGCATTGGGTGAGAATTTGGCTGCCGTGCTCGCGACGCGACAAGAGATAGCAGAGGCCACAGGAACTCTCGGGGACCTGGTGCCGCTAGGCGCGCTGCTTGCTGATCTCGGAGAGTTCGAGGATGCTGATCGCACCTACGTGAGGGCCATTCGGCAATATCGGGATGCGTCGCCCTTCGCTCTCGCCTGGGCCTGCTTCCAGCTGGGTGTCTTGTGGGGAGAAACGGCCCCGAGGCCGGACCCAAATCGGGCTGCGCACTGGTACAGGCAGGCGGTCGAGTATCTGCCTGTGTACACCCATGCGCGTGTCCACCTCGCAGAAATTCACCTCAATGCCGGTGAATTCGGGGTAGCTGAGGCGTTGCTCCTACCTATCGTCGCTAGCGGTGATCCAGAGATGGGATGGCGGCTTGCCCAAGTGCTGGTGGCCCAGGGGAGAGCCGGCGAGGCAGCGCTCCAGCGCGACGCGGCGCGTTTGGCCTTCGAGACACTTATTACGCGGCACGAACTCGCGTTCGCTGACCATGCTGCCGAATTTTACCTGAGCAGCGGGGCCGATCCCGAACGCGCAAGCGATCTGGCGCGCATCAATCTTGCCAACCGACCGACGCTTCGTGCATTCGAACTCGCCCATGCGGCCGCCTTGGCATCCGGCGACGCGGGTCTTGCCTCGGAGCTTTTCGTCCGGGCGCAAGCGCAATGGGGACACACGAAAGTGTTCACATCTTCGTCCCTGGCGGGGCTGAGTTTTTCTGCCTCCGCGGTCGACAACACCGAGGACGAGCCATGATTCGGCGTCGGTCAGTCATCTTGGGCTTCTGCGGCCTTGTCGCTGCACCGGCTGTTGTGAGAGCAACCTCGATTATGCCCATCAAGGCTAGTAACCACCTCATCATAGATCCCGGAGCCGAGGCCGCCGTGAGATCCGTCTTGTTCACTATTTATGGCTGGGACGTAAGCGCTGGCCAATCCGAAAGGTCCGCTGAGCACATCGTGTCCATTTATCTACCCCGTTCGTGGCGATCGACTTGCACAGGCTTTCTGCCTTAGCGCGCCAAGCTCGGAAGCGGTCAGAGATAGCCTTCGGACAGCGTTCGCCAATACTCCGCTAGGGTCATCTCTCCTCACACTTCTCCGCATGCAATTCTCGCGCAAATCCCTGATGGAGACGGATCATGACTCGGAAAATATCGAAACTTGCGGGCGCATTGCTGACCTTATTGGCAGTTCCTGCAATGGCTTTTGCTCACACTGGCGTAGGGGAGACAACCGGCTTTATGCATGGCTTTGGCCATCCGATCTCTGGTCTCGATCACATCCTTGCCATGGTAATGGTTGGAGTCTTTGCGTTTCAACTGGGCGGTCGCGCCTTGTGGCTGGTCCCGTCGACTTTTGTTCTTGTCATGGCCGTCGGCGGCGCTTTTGGCGTCATGGACGTCGCCGTTCCATTCGTTGAGACTGGCATCGCGTTATCTGCCATCGTTCTGGGCGCGATTGTTGCATTTGGAATTAAGGCCGCCGTTGCCGTAGCGATGGGAATTGTCGGATTGTTCGCGATCTTTCATGGCCACGCGCATGGGGCAGAGATGCCGGAGGACGCTGGCGGTGTTGCGTATGCAGCAGGCTTTATGGTCGCGACCGCGCTTTTTAATGTCGCTGGCATCGCCATTGGCTTTGTCGTTGGCAAAGCGAGCGAGCGTAGCGGCCGCATCGTCACTCAAGCGGCAGGTGGAATCGCAGCGATTGCAGGTGTTGGTCTTCTTACCGGTCTGCTCTAACAACAGGCCGAGGAGAGTCGTCGCGCTTCCACGTTACATGGGAGCCGACGAAGCCCGCATCGGCCGTTACTTGGCCCCGTCTGTATATGACCTCTGACGAGGGCGATCGGCGTGGCGGTCAGATAGGCAAGCGGATCGACGGTGTTGAGCTTGCAGGTTTCGATGAGCGAGGCGATGGTAGTCCAATTGTCGGCTCCGGCGTTGTGCCTGAAATCCCCTAAGCCGCGAGCAAATTCCGTGAAGCGGGTGCGAAGGGCCGCGGGTCGCATTTCTGCGCCGCCGACTACAGCTGTCACTATGCCTGCGGCAATTGAGGGAGGTCGGACCACGCAAAGCTGAGTGTCCGCTTTGCCAACCTTTGGAGACAGAAGTTGACGGTCAGCTGACGGCCCATAGCGGACCTGACCTCGTCCGTCAGCCGCTAAGGTCCCCCATGTTGAGCCTACAGGCGGCCAGCATTCGCTTTTTCGACGGGGTCGTTTGGGAAACTCTCCCGAGATTTCGTGGTAGCGACGGCGAGCCTCGTCAATGGTGTCCCCAGTCGTTGCGCATGCGATCGTCGCCGTGCTTCGCGGAGTCGAGCATGCCCGCGCAGCCGTTGGCTTGAGTATTGGGTGCGTGTTCGTCCATTGCGCGCTTCAAACGCATTTCTAAAGGTCTCCCGACGCATTTCTAACGGCCAGATCGAGCGATTTTGGCCCTCCTAGACGCATATCAACGGGCACGGGACAATCCTCCCTCCACCACCCCACGTGCGCGTGAATGCGCTCACTCTTTAAATTTCCGGGCACTGACACGGTGCCCGGAAATCGCAAAAGAGTAGAAGCGACGGCATCCTCGCCAACGCAACCGGCTCAATGGGCATCGGTCGCCTCTGATCCGCCTTGCCTCTACCCAGAGCCCCGTTACGGAGGCAACCGATGCCACGCAGGCCTCACATAAATGAGTTATTTACAGCAAAAAACGCGCTGCAGGTGGTTCTTCTCCCTGCAATATTCGGGGTTTTCTTTCTGATTGTACCTTTGCCAGAAGAAACTGGCCTAGTCGTACTGATTGGATACGGAATATATATGTATGGCCTAGTTAAAGAGAAAATGGTAACTAGCGATTACGGCATCAAAAACAATGGTTCCACTCCGGACAACGAAAGCCATGGGGAGGACCGCGATGCCCAATAACAAAGTTTCCGACACCAACACATACGCTCGCAAATCCGGGAGCCGGTGTGCCTGTCTCAAGAACACTTTTTCAACCGAGAATTATTTGGACAAGATCAGCACCGAATGCGCGCCGTCGCCCTTAGACTTGATGACAGCTTAGGTCACTGCGGTATCGCCCACCGAGAAGAACTCATCGCGGTCGCAGAACCGAAACAAGCCGTCTTTATGCTAAGATGATACGAGGCAGCGGGTCACCTGCAGCACTCGGACAGTCCTGACACCCGAAATCGCCGCGATGGTCTACCTGCGATGGGTGCCCAAAGCTCCGCCTGTAGCCGCCCCTCTCCTCCACCAAGCCATCTCCCACTCGTTTCCCGACACGTTGTCACGTTGGCACGGCTCCAAGCCGCTGATTCGCATGGTGTTGCACATGTGCACTCGACAGTTCTCTCCCTCGATGGTTCGCTGGCCGTCCTAGCGAGGAGGATGCCATGACCTATGAATGGGATGCCCAACGCGCCAGACGGGCCCTCATCTTTCGAACCGCGTCGATCGTGGCTGCCACGCTCATGTCAGTCGGGGTACCCATGAGCATCGTGATTGCGGCATTAAGATATTGATGGCCCGATCTTCCCAGTGGCGGCCGCGCATGCGGGCTAAGAGCACCACGACGCTTTCTGCCCGGTCCATGCTCGCGCAAGCCCTTCCGACACGAGCTGTTCGCCAACCGACCGCCCATCCCTCATGACGACGCGTAGCTTGCGGCCAAGTTGATCTTCGTCGGGTCCCTGCCAGGCCCTGATATCGAAGGGATCCGCGTTCAAGAGTTCCAACAGTCTCTGCCTCGCTCTTGTCCCAAGTTCAGCTTCGGAAGCACACCCCGGTTCGCCGACTTGCGGCGTGTCGACGTCAGCAATCTTGATCTTCAGGCCATCCAGCCAGAACGTATCGCTATCAATCACGCAGGTGATGCGAGATCCGTCACCACAGACTTTGAACGAGCGTTTTACCGCCACCATCGCAGCAGCTTTGGCAAGTTCAGCTTTGGATGGCTGGGCTTTTGATGCCTCCGATTGCTCTCCAAACCCTGATGTAAACTTTTGCCACCAAGGGTTTTGATCGATATCCGGCGCGAGATAAGCAAACGCAAACACGCCACCGAATGCAATCAGCGAGATTGCAGCGACAATGGCGACAAACGCGCCCGACGACATTTCTCGCCTATTCGCTTGATAGAGACTGATGAGCCTTCCCCATTTCGGCACCCGCGAATTGCTGCAGATGATACCGGCAACTATATTTCTTTTTTCTTATCAGCATTTTATCGCGTGCTTGTTGAACCCGGGATGGCCGTTACAGCGGAGGGCCAAAGATGCCCCCTCACACGCAGTCAGCGCGATGCCACAATGCCTCTGTCGCAAAACCGAAACACGCCGTCACTATGGGCTATCCTGACTCTCAACGACGAGTCCGATAGCAATTACAGACCGCCTGATGACCGAACATCTTTCCCAGAAGATCTTTCCGACGACGCAGCTCGAGGACGCCGACGGGGACGGGCATAACCAGAGCCTGAACCCGACCATGGGCGAGATCATCGGCAAGCGCTTTTCGTGGCGCGGTTTTCTGCAGGGTTCGCTCGCCGTCTCGGCGATCGCTGCGACCGTCGGGCCGGTGGCGCTGATGAGCGCGGACAACGCGCGCGCCAATGGCCGCTCGGCCTTCTCGTTCACCGAGGTCGAGGCCGGCGTCGATGCGACCCACCACGTCGCCGAGGGCTATGACGCCGATATCTTGCTGCGCTGGGGCGATGCGCTCTTTGCCGATTCGCCGGCCTTCGACCCGACGAAGCAGACGGCCGCCGCGCAGGAACGCCAGTTCGGCTACAACAACGACTATGTCGGCTTCATCCCGCTGGACGGTTCGGCCGAGCACGGCCTGCTCGTGGTCAACCACGAATACACCAACCCGCACCTGATGTTCCCCGGCCTCGTCAAGATCGTCGACGGCAAGATCGAGCAGGGCAAACTCTCCAAGGAGCAGGTCGACGTCGAGATGGCCGCCCATGGCGGCACGATCGTCGAGATCCGCAAGGTGGACGGCAAGTGGCAGGTCGTGCCCGAGGGCAAGTTGAACCGCCGCGTCACCGCCAACACCGAGATGCAGCTTTCAGGCCCCGTCGCCGGCCATGACCGCGTAAAAACCTCCGCCGACCCGGCCGGCGCCAAGGTGATCGGCACGCTCAACAACTGTGCCGGCGGGGTGACCCCATGGGGCACCTACATCATGGCGGAGGAGAATTTCCACGGCTACTTCTCCGGCGAACCGCCGGCCGATCATGCGGAAGCTGCCAATTACAAGCGCTACGGCGTTCCGGACGGCGGCTACGACTGGGCGGACTATTACGACCGCTTCGATCTCGCCAAGGAGCCGAACGAGCCCAATCGCTTCGGCTGGATCGTCGAGGTCGACGTCATGGACCCGACGTCTGTGCCGAAGAAGCGCACAGCACTCGGCCGCACCAAGCACGAGGGCGCAGAATCGATCGTGGCCAAGAACGGCAAGGTCGTCTTCTACCTCGGCGACGACGAGCGCTTCGACTATGTCTACAAGTTCGTCACCGACGGCACCTTCAATCCGGACGACCGCGCCGCCAACATGAACCTGCTCGACGCCGGCACCCTGTATGTGGCGAAGTTCGGCGAGGACGGCACAATGCAGTGGCTGCCGCTCGTCCATGGCGATGGTCCGCTCACGCCGGAAAACGGTTTTGCCAGCCAGGCCGACGTGCTGATCGAGACGCGCCGCGCCGCCGACCTTTTGGGCGCCACCAAGATGGATCGCCCGGAAGACGTCCAGCCGAACGGCGTCAACGGCAAGGTCTATGTGATGCTGACCAACAACTCCAAGCGCAAGGCCGACCAGGTCGATGCCGCCAACCCGCGCGCGGAAAACGCCTTCGGCCACATCATTGAGATCGCCGAAGACGGCGGCGACTTCACGGCCACCTCGGGCAAGTGGGAAGTGCTCCTCAAGTGCGGCGATCCGTCGGTGGCCGAGGTCGGCGCCACCTTCTCGACCGAAACAACGAAGAACGGCTGGTTCGGCATGCCCGACAACTGTGCCATCGACGCCGCCGGCCGCCTCTGGGTCTCGACCGACGGCAACTCCAACAAGGCGACGGGCCGTACCGACGGGCTGTGGGCGGTGGACACCGAGGGCGATGCCCGCGCCACCTCGAAACTGTTCTTCCGCGTGCCGGTTGGTGCGGAATTGTGCGGGCCGCTGTTCACGCCGGATGACGAGACGGCCTTCGTCGCCGTCCAGCATCCGGGCGACGGCGGCGAGGACTGGGACGGTCACGGCCGCCCGTCCTACTACGAAGACCTCTCGACCCGCTGGCCGGATTTCAAGGATGACATGCCTGTCCGCCCGGCCGTCGTCGCCATCACCAAGATCGGTGGCGGCAAGATCGGCATGTGAGCCGCCGACATCGGCAATCCGCTGACGACAGACCAGAATGGCCGGGCGCACCCCGGCCATTTTTCTCTCGAACCGATCACTTTTTCGCTATCGCGCCGCAGCCGACTGTGGACGACGGCGCATGATGTGCCCACCACAGCGTAACCACAGTTCCGCTACGCCCCAATTTCCCAGTAAAAACCTAGCAAAAACAGGTATTTCTGCCCCCATTGCCCACAAGCTGGATCGGGCACGCGTTACCACGCCCAAAAAGATCGGATTCAGTCTTTCTTGGTAATTTCCCGTTAGCCTTCGCTTTCTGCGGTTCCATGCGGCGACGTCTTCGCCGTCGTTTCTTGTTTTGCGTAGCGGGTTCCCATGCGTCTATCGGCTGTACCAGCAATCCTTATCCTTGGCATGATGCTCGCGGGCTGCGCCGGCAGGTCCGGCACCGAGGAATCCCAGGCCAAACGTCCTTCCAAGGAGACGACGAACTCCATTGCCCGGATGACAGCGCCCATGCCGTCGGCCGAAGTGGCAGGCGTCGCCGCGGAAGAAAGCGGACATCAGACGGAGCTTGCCTGGGCCGGCCAGGTACCGAACCAACAAGCCTTCGAAGCCGTGACGCGCGACGCCGGCATGGCCATTCCCTCGCAGCGGCCGATGGAGATGCTGGCACCTTCCGCACCCGCCATCGGCTCGACGCCGCGCGGGCGCTCAAAGGTCTACAGCCAGCGCTTCCGTGACGCCAAGCCGATCAATTTCGGCAAGGTCTCCCCGCGCCACCACGCCGTGCACGGCGTCGACGTATCGCGCTGGCAGGGCGAGATCGACTGGCAGACGCTGCGCACGCAAGGCGCAAACTTCGCCTTCATCAAGGCGACGGATGGCGGCGACCATCTCGATCCGATGTTCAGGAAGAACTGGCAGCGGGCGAAGGATGCCGGCATCAAGCGCGGCGCCTATCATTTCTTCTACTGGTGCCGGACGGCCGGCGAACAGGCCGACTGGTTCATCCGCAACGTGCCGAAGGAGGCAGGAGCACTGCCGCCGGTGATCGACGTCGAATACAACGCCGAATCGAGCTGCAAAAAGCGCCTGTCGCGCGCCAAGGTGCTGGAAAAGATGCAGGTCTTCATGGACAAGCTCGAGCGGCACTACGGCCAGCGCCCGATCATCTATACGGCACCGGACTTCTATGCCGACAATCTGGAGGGTGAATTTCTCGACTATCCGTTCTGGCTGCGCTCGGTCGCCGCCCACCCGTCCAAGCGCTACCCGGGCCGCAAATGGGTCTTCTGGCAGTATTCCGGTTCGGGCCTGTCCCACGGCGTCAGCGAGAAGATCGACCTCAACGTCTTCCGCGGCAGCGTTAACGACTGGCACAAGTGGATCGCCGGCCAGTCGAGCTGAAACGACAGACACTGACAGTAGCGGCCGGGCATGCCTGGCCGCTACCTCAATCGAAATCAACCACCTGGTTGTTCAGCGGCAGCTGACTTCTGTGCTCGCCCGACAGCCTCGGATCGATCCTCGCCGCCTCCCCCGTCTCTATCGCATCATCACCGCCTGCCGCGAGCACGCCGCGGCTACCAAATTCTGTGAACACGAAGGGAAGGCCGTTCGCGTTCAATGGCGATGGGCCATCCATCACGTGGAAATGCAGATGGGGTGCCGTGGAATTGCCGGTGTTTCCCAGCAGACCGATCACGTCACCGGTCTTGACGCGGTCGCCGAGTTTCACCTTGAGGCTGCCACGTTGCATATGGGCGTAGAAGGCATAGGCGCCACCACCGATATCCACCACCAGCATGTTTCCGCCGACGTTTTCGGTTGTGATGCCCTTCGCATTTCCACCCGGTATCTGCTCGTCCGCCGCGTCATAGAGATTGACGACGACGCCATCGGCCGCGGCATGGATCGGTACGCCGTAGTAAGCGTAGCTTTCAAGTTTCGAAACATCACCAGTGAAAATGCGGCCACTGTCGTCAAGCTTGACCCAGTCGATGGCAAAGCGCTCCGGCACCCGGAGTTGGCCGTTGATCGCCATCACCGCGCCGCGATGGGAGGTGATCGCATCGCAGCAACCATTGACCGCGACCCAGCCCTTTCCCTGGAGCGGCGGCGCGATGACGACTGCGGGGGCGCCGACCGGCGCACTCGCACCGGTGAAGGTGAATGTCGCCGGTACCGGCGCATCCTTCGGCATCGGACTCGGCTTTCCATCCGGGCCGGAGGCTTGCCGCGTGGCAGTGATCCGCGCTGACACCGCCGGCGGCAGCGTCTCTCCTTCACCAAAGCTCACGTCCATGAACACGGCAGCAGATCCGCCCGACGGCAGAAGGCGCCCTTTTGTCCCGAATGCCTCCACCATTGTCGCCAGGCTGTCACCTTCGAGCGTCCAAAAGCTGCGGCCGGCACCGTCCACGGCCTCGACCTTGTCGAGCGTCACGAACAACCGGCTCGGATTGACGACCATCAGCTCGTAAGCCAGATGAACCCGCCCGTCGGCGCCCAATACGGGATTGGGCACGGCGACGGGACGCACTGCAATGGAACTGACGATCTCGTCCGGTTTCAGCGATTGAGCGGCGGCAGCGGGCGCGAGGAGAAGCGCCAAGGCAGCCACAAGCATTGGCTGGACACGCATGTGTGTCTCCGTCGAAATGGCCGAGGATACAAAGACCCATTGCCGGTATACGGCATCGGGCGCGCTTGGAAGTTTGCCACACGCCTCAATTGGATGCCACTTAACCTGGCTCGCATCACGCAATCGTGGCAGTTGCTACTCACTCGCTTTCGCACCAGGTTTGGTACAAGATGCGGCACTTGCGTTTTCGCCATCCTTGCCGAAGCAGGTCGATCCCATGCGCGCACAGAAGATCCTTCCGCGCTGTCTGTTGCTGCTGTTGTGTGCGGCATTTCCCGCCATGGCCGACGAATCCGCTTTTCTGCAATCGCTGGCCGGCAAATGGAGCGGCAAGGGCACCGTGATCACCCGCATCGGAAGGCCGGCGATCAATGTCAATTGCCGTCTCGTCTCGACCGCCGACGATACTTCGGTGGAAATGAAGGCGACTTGCCGGGGCCTTCTCGTGGTGAGCCGGACGATCTCCGCCGCGCTGGATGTTAACGCCGGGCGATACATCGGTATCTACATCGGCCCGACCGGCCGCCGATCGACACTCTCCGGCAGCAGACAGGGCGATTCCATCAATCTCGCGGTCCGCTGGAGCAGGCTCGTCAACGGTGACCGGTCCGCGCAGATGATGATCCAGAAGATCGGAAACAACGGCCTCCGGCTGCGCACCGTCGACAAGGACCTTTCGACGGGAAAAGACATCGCAACGAGCGATATCGTCTTGCAGCGAAGCTAGTGCGTGCGCCCGAAAGGGGGAGCCGGTTTCGGGATAAAACATGCGTGAAAAGACCTTAAGCGCGGCAAGTGGGTCTGACAGATCGCGACGCGCTTTAGGCTCGGCGACCCGCCTGCTGCAAGAATGACAAGTCATCCCCTGTCCATTTCCGCGCGCTGCCCTATGGTTGAGATGATGAGGAAGAGTGACACGTTTCCATCGGCGACGGCGGTGTTGCCGTCGTCGTCCGTGAAAAGTTGCATGGTTCGAAGGAAAAGCGAATGAGCCGCAGTCCATACGAGGTCCTTGGCGTCGGCAAGACTGCCACCCAAAAGGACATCCAGAGCGCTTACCGCAAGCTCGCAAAGAAGCTGCATCCCGATCTCAATCCCGGCGACAAGGACGCCGAGGACAGGTTCAAGGCAATTTCGGCGGCCTATGCACTCCTTGGCGATGAAGAGAAGCGCGGGAAGTACGACCGTGGCGAAATCGACGAGACCGGCGCTGAGACGCCGCCGAGGCACTATTACCGTGACTATGCCTCCACAGCCGACACTGCGGGCCGATATGGGAGCACGCACAGTTTTTCCGATTTCGGTGATGCTGACGATATTTTTTCAGGCTTCTTTTCGCGACGCAGCCACGGTCAGCGCCCGTCCAAGGGTCGCGACGCCTATTTCAGCATGGAGCTCGACTTTCTCGAGGCGGCCAACGGCACCAAGAAGCAGATCAGCCTGCCAGACGGCCCGCCGATCGATCTTACGATCCCTCCCGGGACACGCGATGGCCAGACACTCAGGCTGCGTGGCAAGGGCGAACCCGGCCTGAACGGCGCAGCCCCCGGCGATGCCCGCATCGAAATCCGGGTACGGCCGCATTCCTTCTACAGGCAGGATGGCGACGACGTGCGCTACGAAGTGCCGATCTCCCTTTCGGAAGCCGTGCTCGGCGGCAAGATCCGCGTGCCCACGCTGGACGGTGCCGTCAACGTCACGATCCCGGCGAACTCGAACACCGGCAAGGTGCTGCGGCTGAAGGGAAAGGGTCTGCACAAGCAGGGCGGCGGGCACGGCGATGCCTATGTGACCCTGCAAGTGATGCTGCCGCAGGCGCCGGATCCGGAACTCACCGCCTTTGTCCAGGGCTGGGAGGCCGGCAAGGCGCAAGCGCCGCGAAAACACATGGGAGGCTGAGATGAAGGACACCGAATTCTGCAGCAATCTCGAGATCGAGATCAACGTGCTCGATTTTTGGGTCGAACATCACTGGCTCGTCCCTGAAGAACAAAACGGCACGCGCGTCTTCCACGAGGCCGATCTGGCGCGAGCCCGGCTGATCCAGGATCTCGCCGGACCGATGGGCGTCAACGAGGATGGCGTCGACGTCGCCATGCAGCTTCTCGACCAGATCCACAGCCTTCGTGGTAAACTTGGCATCCTGATGGATGCGATCCGCACCCAGGACCGGGATGTTCAACGACGCATCCTTGCTGTGATCGACAAGGAGTAGCCTATCGCCGCCCCCCACTTCGATCCGGGAGACCCAACATGCCGACAGACAAGCAGCCTGAAAAGAAGCAACCGACACAGAAATCGCTGGATGACGAGAAGGCGAAGCGAAAGGCGGAGGACGAGTATCTGGACGAGGCGCTTGAGGAATCCTTTCCTGCCAGCGACCCGATCGCACCGCCGAAATTCGACGACAGCAAGAACTGAACCGGTCGGCTGTCGTGTGGCTGGGAAGCCAGCCGGCGCCAGCGTTTCGATGGAGGCAGTTCGAGGCAACCAGTTCTCAACGCACCCCATCGTCCTGGATATTGCCGGGCGCCGCCAACCGATCATTAACGGCTAGGCCTCATACTGTGCTGCCGAGCAATGAATTGGCAGAATGGCAATGGCGCAGATCAGCTTTCCCTATACCCACTACGACTTGAATGACATCCGCGCCGGCGTGGTCATCGAAATCACGCTTTCCGCAGTTGCCAATGTCCGGCTGATGACGAGTACCGACTTCGACCTGTTCAAGAATGCACGCCAGCACAAGTTCTTGGGCGGAGTTGCCAAGAAGTCGCCGGTCCGACTGACGATACCCAAAAGTGCCCACTGGCACGTGATCGTCGACATGGAAGGACACACGGGAAAAGCCGAATCTTCAGTCCGGATTGTGCCTCAGCCGAAACCTCCCGCAGGACCGCGCTTTGCCGCCACGTCCTGATTGCTGAAAATCCGGCACGCCCGCAACGTTCCTTAAGTTCAGCTGAAATCAGCCGCGCTCACGCCGTAGCTTCGCCCACCAATCCAGCCGCTTGCGGAGTTCACGCTCGAAGCCGCGCTCCGGAGGATCGTAGAAGGTCCTTCGCCCCATCTTTTCGGGAAAATAGTCCTGGCCCGAAAAGGCATCCGGCTCGTCATGGTCGTAGCGATAGCCGTCGCCGTAGCCCTCGCCTTTCATCAGTTTCGTCGGCGCATTCAAGATGTGCTTCGGTGGCAGCAGCGAGCCGTTTTCCTTCGCCGAACGGGTCGCCGCCTTGTAGGCGGTGTAGACGGCATTCGATTTCGGCGCAGTCGCGAGGTAGACGCAGGCCTGCGCCAACGCCAACTCCCCCTCCGGAGAACCGAGAAAGTCATAGGCGTCTTTGGCCGCGTTGCAGACCACCAGCGCCTGCGGATCGGCAAGGCCGATATCCTCCACAGCCATCCGGACCAGCCTGCGGCCGATAAACAGCGGATCCTCGCCGGCATCGAACATGCGGCAGAGATAGTAGAGGGCAGCGTCGGGATCCGAACCGCGCACCGATTTGTGAAGTGCCGAAATCAGGTTGTAGTGCCCGTCCTGCCCCTTGTCGTAGACCGGTGCTCGCCGCTGCACGATGCGGGACAGTTCCTCCTGAGCGAAGACTTCACCGGCGCGTGCCGCGCGCCACACTTCTTCGGCCAGCGTCAGCACGGCGCGACCGTCGCCATCGGCCATGCGAACCAGCGAGGCGCGCGCATCGTTATCGAGCGGCAGGGGTTTTTCTTCCGCCGCTTCGGCGCGCTTCAAAAGTTCCTCAAGGCTTTCCTCGTCATGCGGTTTGAACGTCAGGACGCGAGCGCGCGACAAAAGAGCGGCGTTGAGTTCGAAGGACGGGTTTTCGGTTGTCGCACCGACGAGGATGATCGTGCCGTCTTCCATCACCGGCAGGAAACTGTCCTGCTGGGCTCGGTTGAAGCGGTGGATCTCGTCGACGAAAAGCAGCGTCTGCCGGCCGCCCATGCGGCGCTGCCGGGCCGCATCGAACACCTTCTTCAGGTCGGCGACACCGGAGAAGATCGCCGAGATCTGTTCGAAACCAAGACCTGCCTCGCCCGAAAGCAATCTCGCGACGGTCGTCTTGCCGGTGCCGGGCGGCCCCCAGAAGATCATGGAACCGAGGGAGCCCGAAGCGATCATCCGGGAGAGAACGCCGTCCTCGCCCGTCAGGTGCTCCTGGCCCGCAACCTCTTTCAGGGCTTGCGGCCGTAGACGGTCGGCAAGCGGCCGCTTGGCCGCCATACCATCGGGCTCGGAGGGGGCGAAGAGATCACTCATCGGAAATACTGGCGAATGCGCTGGCCATCGCGCTCGATCTCGACGCGCCAGACGGAGGGATCCTCGGAAACCAGTTCCTCGAGGATTTCGGTGGAGGCAACGCTCGTTCCGTTGAGCTCGACGATGATGTCGCGCGGCTGCAGTCCGATCCGGGCTGCTGGCGAGCCGCGATTGATATCGGTCACAACAACCCCTTCAGTGCCGGCGGGCATACGCAGTTCCTCGGCCACGCGTGGCGAGAGATTGGCGACGACTGCGCCCGAGAAGGGGTTGCGCCCCTCGATCAGCCGCTCGTCGCGCGGCGTCGTTTCGGGGGCGCGATCGAGCGCAATCGTCAGCACCTCCTCCTTGCCGCCGTCGCTGACCGTCAGCTTCGCTTCACCACCGATGCCGACGGTCGCCAACCGATAGCCGAGCGCATCGGGGTGCTCGACGGCGATGCCGTTGACTGCGGTGATCACCTCGCCGGGCTTCAGGCCGGCCTTTTCAGCCGGGCTACCGGGCAATACCTTGGAAACAAGTGCACCGCGCGCCTTGCTCAGCCCCAAGGCCTCGGCAACGTCGGATGTGACAGCATCGAAGGTCGCGCCGACAAATGGGCGATCGAAAGCAGTCCTACCGCCAACGGCGCTGGCGACAAACACCTTGACCAGATTGGCGGGGATGGCGAAGCCGACGCCATTCGAACCGCCGCCGCGCGAGAAGATCGCCGTATTGATGCCGATCAGTTCGCCCTTCATGTTGATCAGGCCGCCGCCGGAATTGCCGGGATTGATCGAGGCATCCGTCTGGATGAAGAAACCGAAGTCGCCGGCCTTCACCTGGTTGCGGGCGAGCGCCGAGACGATGCCGCTCGTCACGGTCTGGCCGACGCCGAAGGGATTACCGATCGCCAGCACGAGATCGCCGACCTCGACGGCATCGCTGTCGCCCAGCGGAAGCGTGCCGAAGGTCTCCTTCGATTCGATCTTCAAGACCGCGAGATCGACGCGGTCATCCTTCAGAAGCACCTTGCAGGGGTATTCGCGGCCATCGGCAAGCGCCACCTTGATATCATCCGCACCTTCGATCACGTGGTTGTTCGTCACTACGATCCCGTCCGCACCGACAATGACGCCTGAGCCGAGGGAGGACTGTTTCTGCGTCCGGTTCGGCATGCGCTGGCCGAAGAATTCTTCGAAAAAGGGATCATTGAAGGCCGAGCGCCGCTCCACCATGCGTTCGGCGTAGACGTTGACCGTCGCATTGGCGGTCTTCTTGACCAGCGGCGCAAAGGAAAGCTGCATTTCCACCTGCGAAGTCGGCACGGACTTTTCCTGCGCGATTGCGGGCGCGGAAACGGTCAGCAGAAGGAGCGTTGCGGTAGCGAGGCCATGGCCGAATTTCATCAAAGATTCTCCCTTTCGTTGCCGCCACGTTCAGATAAGATTTGGCGGGAAAAAAGGCAAATGCACCCAGGCTGCCGAGTGCGAAATTCAGTCACGGACCACGCACGAAATCGTGGTCGGACGCCCCCTATCCGCGTGATTGAAACTTTGGTCTCATTCGGCCCGTTGAGCCAATAGTGCTTCGTTTTTCCCGTTGAGGAATCCACCATGACCGCCTTCCGTCCCCCGAAGATTGCCGCACACGAGATCACGCCGGAGGGCATCTTCCTGAACCGGCGCAGTTTCGTCGGCGCAGCCGCTGGCGGCCTGATTTACGCATGGGCTGGCGGAGCATCCGCAAGCGAATTGAAGGCTTCACCGTCCGCCTTCAAGCTCGACGAGGCGCTGACGCCGGAAAAGGATGTAACGAACTACAACAACTTCTATGAGTTCGGCATGGGCAAGGGCGATCCGGCTGCCAACAGCGCGGCATTCCAGCCGACACCCTGGACTATCAAGGTCGACGGCATGGTTGCCAAGCCGAAGGAGTTCGGCATCGAGGACCTGCTGGCGTTGCCCCTCGAGGAACGCGTCTACCGCATGCGCTGCGTCGAAGCCTGGTCGATGGTGATCCCCTGGATCGGCTTTCCGCTGGCAAGCCTACTGGACAAGGTCGAGCCGCTCGGAAGCGCGAAGTATGTAGCCTTCGAAACGGTGGTGCGGCCGGAGCAGATGCCGGGACAATCAGGCTACTTCCAATCCCTCCCATGGCCGTATGTTGAAGGGCTACGGCTCGATGAGGCCCGGCACCCGCTGACGATCCTGTCCGTCGGACACTATGGCAAGACGCTGCAGAACCAGAACGGCGCCCCGATCCGGCTCGTCGTGCCGTGGAAATACGGCTTCAAGGGCATCAAGTCGATCGTGAAGATCACGCTCACCGACCAGCAGCCACCAACCACCTGGAACATTTCTGCACCGAATGAATACGGCTTCTACGCCAACGTAAACCCGGCGGTGGATCATCCGCGCTGGAGCCAGGCAACCGAGAACCGGATCGGCGAAGGCGGTTTCTTCGGCGGCAGCCGCCGCGATACGCTTCCCTTCAACGGCTATGCGGACGAGGTCGCAAGCCTCTATGCCGGCATGGACCTTGTGAAGAATTTCTGACCATGGCCGCGATCCCCGCCCTGCCCCGCAAGTATCACGACACCTCCGTGTGGGCGCTCTACGCAGTCGGCTTCGTCCCTGCCGTGTACGGGTTCTATCTCGGCGCCACCGGGCAATTGCCCGGAAACGCGATCAAGGAGTTCGAGCACCTGCTCGGGATATGGGCGCTACGGTTCCTGATCGCGACACTCTGCATCACACCGATCCGCGACCTCTTCGGCATCAACTGGATCCGCTACCGGCGCGCGCTCGGGTTGATGGCCTTCTGGTACGTCGTCATGCACTTTTCGACCTACATGATCCTCGACAAGTATCTCGACTTCCCGACGATCATCGCCGACATCGCCAAACGCCCGTTCATCACGATTGGCATGGCCGGTTTCACGATGCTGCTTCCGCTAGCATTGACATCCAACAACTGGTCGATCCGCCGGCTCGGGCCGCGCTGGAACAAGCTGCACAAGCTCGTCTATGTCATTGCCGCCGCCGGCGCGCTGCATTTTGCAATGTCGGTGAAAATCGTCGGGCCGCAGCAGATGATCTACATCGGCCTGGTGACGGTGCTGCTGCTCTGGCGACCGATCCGGCCACGCTTCAACCAATGGCGTCGAGCCCAGGTAGGGCGGCCGAGCTTCGAGCGGGCGCGGTAGGTGGTGGGACTCCTGCCGCCGCAAATGCGTGGTCACGCGTTTGTCTTTTAACTGTCCCTCATCCCGCCTGCCGGCACCTTGTTCTCTCTCCCCGCCCGCGGGAAGAGGGTCAGGGTGAGGGGCGATTTCCGACCCGCATGTCGCGGCAGCCGCCAAACCAACGGGACTAAAAGCGAAAAGGCCGGACGCTTGCGCATCCGGCCTTTTCATTTCGTTGCCTGAAATCAAGCAGCTTCGGCGGCAGCAGCCTCGGCCTCGACGCGTGCCTTGTCGGCAGCGCCCTTGGCGGAAACGTCGCGGTCAACGAACTCGATGACGGCGAGAGCTGCGTTGTCGCCCTGACGGAAGCCGGCCTTCATGATGCGAAGGTAGCCGCCGTTGCGGTTGGCGTAACGCGAAGCGATCGCGTCGAACAGCTTCGAAACGACAGCAACGTCACGGATCTGCGAGATCGCCTGACGACGAGCGTGCAGGTCGCCGCGCTTGCCGAGGGTGACGAGCTTTTCGACGATCGGACGGATTTCCTTCGCTTTCGGAAGGGTCGTTACGATCTGCTCATGGGTGATGAGCGAAGCAGCCATGTTGGCGAACATCGCCTTGCGGTGGCTGGCGGTACGGTTCAGCTTGCGGCCGGCGTTCTGGTGGCGCATTGCTAGTCTCCTTCTGTGCAGGTCTCCCGATATCGCATCGGTCCTGCCGTTTCCTGGCACATACAGGCATCACGCCTGCTGTTTGACGGGGAAAGGCAGAGGTTAACCTGCCTTTTTGTTTCTTAGTATTGGTCTTCGTAGCGCTTGGCGAGATCTTCGATGTTCTCAGGCGGCCATGCAGGCACTTCCATGCCGAGGTGCAGGCCCATGGAAGCGAGAACTTCCTTGATCTCGTTCAGCGACTTGCGACCGAAGTTCGGCGTGCGAAGCATTTCGGCTTCGGTCTTCTGGATCAGGTCGCCGATGTAGACGATGTTGTCGTTCTTCAGGCAGTTCGCCGAGCGGACCGAAAGCTCCAGCTCGTCGACCTTCTTCAGAAGCGCCGGGTTGAAGGCGAGCTCGGTGACCGACTCTTCTTCCATCTCCTTCTGCGGCTCGTCGAAGTTGACGAAGACCGACAGCTGGTCCTGAAGAATGCGGGCAGCGAACGCGATCGCGTCTTCGCCGGTGACGGAGCCATCGGTCTCGATGGACATCGTCAGCTTGTCGTAGTCGAGAACCTGTCCTTCGCGGGTGTTTTCAACCTTGTAGGACACCTTCTTGACCGGCGAGTAGAGGCTGTCGACCGGGATGAGACCGATCGGCGCGTCTTCGGCGCGGTTGCGGTCAGCCGGAACATAGCCTTTGCCGTTGTTGACGGTGAACTCCATGCGAATCTCGGCGCCCTCGTCGAGCGTGCAGATCACGTGATCAGGGTTGAGGATCTCGATATCGCCAACCGTCTGAATGTCACCGGCGGTAACAACGCCCGGACCCTGCTTGCGCACGACCATGCGCTTGGAATCATCGCCGTCCATCTTGATGGCGATTTCCTTGATGTTCAGAACGATGTCCGTCACATCTTCCCGGACGCCCGGGATCGAGGAGAACTCGTGCAGCACGCCGTCGATCTGCACAGCGGTTACAGCAGCACCGCGCAGCGACGACAGAAGAACGCGGCGAAGCGCGTTACCGAGGGTCAGACCAAATCCGCGCTCGAGCGGTTCAGCGACGAGCGATACCTTGGCGCGACCGGAGGAGGAAAACTCCACCTTGTTCGGCTTGATCAGTTCCTGCCAGTTTTTCTGGATCATATCTTTTGCCTTCCGTTCGCCACCACCATTCAATCGTGGCGGCCGAGCCTTGAAGAGCCGGGAGGAGCGCGACGATCGCGCTCACCGGCATGACGAATTCGACTGATCAGACCCGGCGCTTCTTGCGCGGGCGGCAACCGTTGTGCGGGATCGGCGTGACGTCGCGGATCGAGGTGATCATGAAACCGGCAGCCTGCAGGGCGCGAAGAGCCGACTCACGGCCCGAACCCGGACCACAGACTTCGACTTCGAGCGACTTCATGCCGTGCTCCTGAGCCTTCTTGGCGCAGTCTTCAGCGGCGATCTGCGCAGCAAACGGGGTCGACTTGCGCGAACCCTTGAAGCCCTTGGCACCGGCAGACGACCAGGCAATTGCGTTGCCCTGCGCGTCGGTGATGGTGATCATCGTGTTGTTGAACGAAGAATTGACGTGAGCAACACCGGAGGTGATGTTCTTGCGTTCGCGACGGCGGACGCGTGCGGCTTCCTTGGCCATGGATAGTCCTTTCGTTGATCTCTACACCGCCGTAATTCCAGCGGCTCCACCGGGTGGGAGCATTCCCGCCCCCTGCCCTGCATTCTTGTCTTGCACGACATCTCGGAAGATGACCGTACGGCGATATCGTCACTGCCGTAGTACCAGCAGCTCCACCGACCGGGACAACCTTAAAATTCGGTCACTGCAAACGCAGCCAAGGCCCCGCTCGAAACTCAAAAGAGGCCGGCGCAAACGCCAGCCTCCAAATTCCCCATTTCGGGAAATTACTTCTTCTTGCCCGCGATAGCCTTCGCCGGACCCTTACGGGTACGTGCGTTGGTGTGCGTACGCTGACCACGAACCGGCAGGCCACGACGATGACGCAGGCCGCGGTAGCAGCCGAGGTCCATCAGGCGCTTGATGTTCATCGAGGTCTCGCGACGCAGGTCGCCTTCGACCTGGTAGTCGCGGTCGATAGCTTCACGGATCGCCAGAACTTCGGCGTCGGTCAGCTGATGGACGCGGCGCTCAGCCGGAATACCAACCTTCTCGATGATTTCCTGTGCGAATTTCGGTCCGATCCCGTGAATGTAACGCAGCGCGATTACGACGCGCTTTGCAGTCGGGATGTTGACGCCAGCGATACGAGCCACGCCTGTTCTCCTTGCTTCCAGTTGCCATCCGGCAAGTGGGTTTTCTTCGTCATACGGCCCAAAGACCGCCCGTTCAAATTCGAAGTTCGAGACACGTCAAAAGCGACCGCACTCGGACCTCAGTCTGCTGAGAAATCCGCGCCGATCGCTTGCCTGTCGCGAGTTGGCGCTGTCTTAAGGGGAATCGGCCGGGAAAGTCAACCCCGACCGCCCGATTTGGTGGTGATCCAGCCTAAGAGAGGATCTTGCCGATCTCTTCGGTCACCGTGTCGACATCAGCCATGCCGTCGACAGTCTTCAGCTTGCCAGTTGTCGCGTAGTAGCTCGACAACGGAGCTGTCTTCTCCCGGTACTCCGTCAGACGGCGCTTGAAGGCTTCCGGATTGTCGTCCGAGCGGACGGCGCCGCCAGCTGCAATCGTTTCGGCGACGCGGTTTTCCATGCGCTTCACCAGCGCATCTTCGTCAACCTTTAGCTCAATGACTGCATCAAGGCCAAGCCCCTTGGCCGCAAGGATCTCATCGAGAGCCTGCGCCTGGGGAACCGTGCGCGGGTATCCATCGAGAATGAAGCCCTTGGCGCAGTCCTGCGAATCGATTCGATCCGAAACGATCTCGTTGACGATGGCGTCGGAGACAAGCTGCCCCGCATCCATGACCGCCTTCGCCCGTTTGCCGACTTCCGTCTGCGCCGCAACTGCCGCACGCAGCATGTCACCGGTGGAAAGCTGGGGGATTCCGTGCTTTTCCGTCAGGAGCTTCGCCTGTGTGCCTTTGCCTGCACCAGGCGGCCCCAAAAATATCAGTCTCATCGTCCCCTCTTTCCTCCGCGCAGCTTCGACTTCTTGATCAGCCCCTCATATTGCTGGGCGATCAGATGTCCCTGAATCTGTGCTACAGTATCAAGGGTAACGCTGACAACAATCAAAAGCGACGTACCACCAAGGTAGAACGGCACGCCAGTCTGCGCGATCAGGATTTCCGGAAGAATGCAGACGAACACGAGATAGATGGCGCCGAGCACGGTGATGCGGGTCAGCACGTAGTCGATGTATTCGGCGGTCCGCTCACCCGGACGGATGCCCGGAATGAAGCCGCCGTGCTTCTTCAAATTGTCGGCCGTATCCTTCGGATTGAAGACGATGGCCGTATAGAAGAAGGCGAAGAAGGCGATCATTGCAGCATACATGACCATGTAGAGCGGCTGCCCGTGCCCAAGAGCGGCAATGATGGTGGTTGCCCAACCCGGCAGCTCGGTCGTGTTGCTGAAGCCTGCCAGCGTCGCCGGCAGGAGCAGCAGCGAGGAAGCGAAGATTGCCGGAATCACACCCGAGGTGTTGAGCTTGAGCGGCAGGTGCGAGGTATCGCCCTGGAACATGCGGTTGCCGACCTGGCGCTTCGGGTACTGGATCAGAAGACGGCGCTGCGCGCGTTCGACGAAGACAATCAGCGCGATCACAGCAACAGCCATAACAACGACAGCAGCGATCACACCGAACGAAAGCGCCCCGGTGCGGCCGAGTTCGAGAGTGCCCGCGAGAGCCGTCGGCAGGTGCGCCACGATGCCTGCAAAGATAATCAGCGAGATACCGTTGCCGATCCCGCGGGAGGTAATCTGCTCACCGAGCCACATCAGGAACATCGTTCCGCCGAGAAGCGAAATCACGGTCGAAATACGGAAGAACCAGCCCGGATCCAGCACAAGACCCTCACCGCCTTCGAGGCCCACCGCGATGCCATAGGCCTGCAGGGCGCCGAGCAGCACGGTGCCATAACGGGTGTACTGGTTGATGATCTTGCGGCCCTGCTCACCTTCCTTCTTCAGCTGCTCCAGCGCCGGAACAACCGACGTCATCAGCTGGACGATGATCGATGCGGAGATGTAGGGCATGATGCCCAGCGCAAAGATCGCCATGCGCTCGACGGCACCACCGGAGAACATGTTGAAGAGGCCAAGGATACCGCCGCTCTGGCCCTGGAAGGCGCGAGCGAACGCATCGGCATTCAACCCCGGAAGCGGGATGTAAGTGCCGAGCCGGTACACCAGTAGCGCGCCAAGTGTAAACCAGAGCCGCTTCTTCAGATCCTCTGCCTTGGCAAAGGTCGAAAAGTTGAGATTGGAGGCGAGTTGTTCCGCTGCCGACGCCATGCATTTCTCCGCGTAACCCTGCCCGCGGCGGAGGAATGGATCCCAGGCCCGGACAACGGCTGATCCGTTGCGGCGCGCCCCGCCCGGCTCCTCTGCCAGGCCGCGTGGCACGCTCGAATTTCTGTTGCCAGCCAGCCGAAGGGCGAAGCAGGCGGAACGGAGGGTAAACCGGGCGGAACGCGGATTGTCAAGCAATCCAGGCCTCACCGCGGTCAATTCTCCCGAGAAACAAACGAAGCGTGCTTCGTCTGCCAGTGTGAGGCTCTCATATGGGAGCAGGAAGGCCCGGAGTGAAGCACTCCGGGCCTTCAAAATTCGAAAACTTACTCGGCAGCAGCCGAAAGCAGCTTTACGTTGCCGCCGGCCTTTTCGATCTTCTCGACGGCAGCCTTGGAGGCGCCGGCGACTTCGATCGAAAGCTTCGCTTTCAGCTCGCCGTCGGCGAGGATGCGTACGCCGTCCTTCGGGCGACGGATCACGCCGGCAGCCTTCAGGGCAGCAGCGTCGATCGTTGCCTTCGGATCGAGCTTGTTGGCATCGATCGCGGTCTGGATGCGGCCGAGCGACACGACAACAAATTCGGATGCGAAGATGTTGTTGAAGCCGCGCTTCGGCAGACGACGGTAGATGGGCATCTGACCGCCTTCGAAGCCGTTGATCGCAACGCCCGAACGGGCCTTCTGACCCTTGACACCGCGGCCGCCGGTCTTGCCGGAGCCCGAACCGATGCCACGGCCGACGCGCTTGCGGCTCTGGGTTGCGCCTTCGTTGTCCTTGATTTCGTTCAGTTTCATGAGCTTATCTCCCTCACTTCTCGTCGACGACGCGAACGAGGTGCTGGACAGCACGGATCATGCCACGAACGGAAGGAGTGTCTTCCAGCGTGCGAACCCGGTGCATCTTGTTGAGACCGAGGCCGATCAGCGTCTGGCGCTGAACGGCAGGGCGACGGATCGGCGAACCGATCTGCTCGACGGTGACCGTCTTCGTTGCAGCTTCTTTCTTAGCCATTGTTCAAGCTCCCTTATTCTTCGGAAGCAACGCCGGCGGAAGCGCGGCGGGCCTGCAGCGTTGCATACTTCAGGCCACGCTGTGCCGCGATGTCCTTCGGATGCATCTGGCTCTTCAGCGCGTCGAAGGTCGCACGGATCATGTTGTAGGGGTTCGACGAACCGGTCGACTTGGCGACAACGTCCTGCATGCCGAGCGTTTCGAAAACGGCACGCATCGGACCACCGGCGATGATACCGGTACCGGCCTTTGCCGAACGCAGCAGCACCTTGCCGGCGCCGTGACGGCCATGCACGTCGTGGTGCAGCGTACGGCCGGAGCGCAGCGGAACGAAGATGAGTTCGCGCTTGGCGGCTTCAGTTGCCTTCCGGATCGCTTCCGGAACTTCACGAGCCTTGCCGTGGCCGAAGCCGACGCGACCCTTCTGGTCACCGACGACGACGAGGGCCGCAAAGCCGAAGCGACGGCCACCCTTCACCACCTTGGCGACGCGATTAATTGCTACGAGCTTGTCGACAAATTCGCTGTCGCGCTCTTCACGGTTCTGGCGATCTTCGCGAGAACCCCTTCTTTCCTGTGCCATTGTCCTTTTCCTTTTTCTTTTCCGGGTGCAATCGGCAGATTGTCAAAGGTCGCCTCCCCTTCCCGGGCAAGCGACCGATACCCACTGAACGTCGGATGGCGGGCACAGGGCCCGCCAACAACGATCAGAAGCTCAGACCACCTTCACGGGCAGCTTCGGCAAGAGCCTTGATGCGGCCGTGATAGATGAAGGCGCCGCGGTCGAAGACCACTTCCTTGACGCCAGCCTTGACGGCGCGCTCTGCGATGAGCTTGCCGACGGCAGCAGCGGCTGCCGCGTCGGCGCCCGTCTTCAAAGACGAGCGCAGATCGGTGTCGAGCGTGGAGGCGGACGCAAGCGTCTTGCCGGCCACATCATCGATAACCTGTACGTAGATGTTCTTCGACGAGCGATGAACCGACAGGCGCGGACGGCCGTTGGCGACCGCCTTGATTTGACGGCGCACGCGGTTGGCGCGACGTGCAAGTTGTTCTTTCCTGCTAGCCATTTCGCGTGTTCCTTACTTCTTCTTGCCTTCTTTGCGGACAATCCGCTCGCCGGCATACTTGACGCCCTTGCCCTTATAAGGCTCGGGGCCACGGTATTCGCGGATCTCCGCGGCAACCTGGCCGACCTGCTGCTTGCTGATGCCGGACACGATGATTTCAGTCGGCTTCGGAACAGCGATCGTGATGCCTTCCGGCGCTTCATAAACCACGTCATGGCTGAAACCGAGCGCCAGCTGCAGGTTCTTGCCCTGCATGGACGCACGATAACCAACGCCGTTGATTTCGAGCTTGCGTTCGAAACCGTCCTTGACGCCCTTGAAGATGCCTTCGATCATCGTGCGGGACATGCCCCACTTCGACCGCGCATCCTTGGAGTCGTTGATCGGCTGCACAACAACCGAGTTGTCTTCCAACTTTACCGAAACTTCGTCATTCGCGACGAAGAAGAGTTCGCCCTTCGGGCCCTTCGCGGTGACCTTCTGACCATCGACGGTCGCAGTCACACCAGCGGGAACCGGAACGGGCCTTTTACCGATACGAGACATTTTCTATCCTGTCTGTTCGCTATGGAGTTCCTAAGCCTGCCTTAGAAGACAGAGCAAAGAAGCTCGCCACCAACGTTCTGTTCGCGTGCCTGGTGATCGGCCATCACGCCCTTCGGGGTCGAAAGGATGGTGATGCCGAGACCGTTCGCGACCTGCGGAATGGTCTTGACCGAGACATAAACCCGGCGGCCCGGCTTGGAGACGCGGTCGATCTTGCGGATCACGGACGCGCCTTCGTAGTACTTCAGCTCGATGTTCAGCTCGGATTTGCCATTGCCAAACTCGACTTCGGAGTAACCGCGGATGTAGCCCTCAGCCTGAAGGACATCGAGAACGCGTGCGCGCAGCTTGGAAGCCGGCGTGGAAACGCTCGACTTGCGGCGCGCAGCACCGTTGCGGATACGGGTGAGCATATCGCCCAGCGGATCAGTCATTGCCATCTACCCGTCTCCTTACCAGCTCGACTTGACGATGCCCGGCACCTTGCCGAGATTGCCGAGTTCGCGCAGTGCGATACGCGACATCTTAAGTTTGCGATAGAATGCACGCGGACGGCCCGTGACTTCGCAACGATTGCGGATGCGGGTCTTGGAGCCATTGCGCGGCAGTTCGGCAAGCTTCAGGGTAGCCTTGAAGCGCTCTTCGATCGGAAGAGCCTGGTTCTGGATGATCGCCTTCAGCGCCGCACGCTTTGCGGCTTGGCTGGCAACCAGTTTGCGGCGGCGCTTGTTCTTTTCAACTGCGCTCGTTTTCGCCATAACAGTTATCCTTCTTTACGCTTGTCGTTACGGATTACTGACGGAACGGGAAGTTGAGCTCTTTCAGAAGAGCGCGTGCTTCGTCGTCGTTAGTTGCCGTCGTGCAAACGATGATGTCCATGCCCCACATCTGATCAACCTTGTCGTAGTTGATTTCAGGGAACACAATGTGCTCCTTGATACCCATGGCGAAGTTGCCACGGCCATCGAAGGACTTCGGGTTCAGTCCGCGGAAGTCGCGTACACGGGGCAGCGCGATGTTCACGAGGCGATCCAGAAATTCGTACATGCGAACGCCGCGAAGGGTAACCTTGGCGCCGATCGGCATACCTTCGCGGAGCTTGAAGCCCGCGATGGAGTTACGCGCACGAGTGATGACCGGCTTCTGGCCGGCGATTGCTGCGAGATCGGCAGCCGCGACCGAAGGCTTCTTCGAGTCGCCCGTCGATTCGCCAACACCCATGTTGATTACAATCTTGTCGAGGCGCGGGATCTGCATCTCGTTGGCGTAGGAAAACTGCTCCTGCAGCGCCTTGCGGATACGCTCGACATATTCCTTCTTGAGCCGCGGCTCATACTTGGTGTCAGCCATCGATCGACACTCCCGAACGCTTTGCCACACGAACCTTCTTGTCGCCCTCGATCTTGAAACCGACGCGGGTCGGCTTGCCGTCCTTGGGGTCGGCGATCGCGATATTGGACAGATGGATCGAGGCTTCCTTGGTGATGATGCCGGCTTCCTGCGACTGGGTCTGGCGCTGATGGCGCTTGACCATGTTCACGCCGCGCACGACCGCGCGATCTTCCTTCGGCATCACCTGGATGACTTCGCCGGTACGGCCCTTGTCCTTACCGGTCAACACGACGACCTTGTCGCCCTTGCGAATCTTTTGCATAGCCATCGCTCCTTACAGTACTTCCGGAGCCAGCGAGATGATCTTCATGTGGTTCTTGGCGCGAAGTTCGCGCGGAACCGGTCCGAAGATACGGGTGCCGATCGGCTCTTTCTTGTTGTCAATCAGGACAGCTGCATTGCTGTCAAAACGAATGACGCTGCCATCGGCGCGACGGATGTCCTTGGCGGTACGAACAACAACCGCCTTCATCACATCACCCTTCTTTACGCGGCCGCGCGGAATCGCTTCCTTGATCGAGACGACAATGATGTCGCCGACAGAAGCGTACTTGCGCTTGGAGCCGCCCAGCACCTTGATGCACATGACACGACGTGCGCCGGAATTATCCGCGACGTCGAGGTTAGTCTGCATCTGAATCATGTCAGGTCGCCTTCTTGTTGTAACCGGACCGGTTGGGCACGGATGCCCCCTGTTCCAGCTTATGAGAATCTATGTTTTTCGCGCGGGTGGGTCTTGCCAAGGTGGTTTCCTCTTGAGCTCCGCCTGGCGAAACCCGGGACCTTCCCTGCGCTCAAAGCAAAAGAACGCTCGCGATTCCGAGCGTCCTTGCGCTGCTTCATACAGGTTTTCGCGCAAAGGGCAACCCCTTGCGCGAAAAGTGATGATTAAGCCTGAGCGGAAACAACCGTCCAGCGCTTGTCCTTCGAGATCGGCGCGCATTCCTCGATGGAAACAACGTCGCCAACCTTGTACTGGTTGTTTTCGTCGTGCGCCTTGTACTTCTTCGAGCGACGAACGGTCTTCTGAAGAAGCGGGTGTGCAAAGCGGCGTTCGACGCGAACGACAACAGTCTTGTCGTTCTTGTCGCTGACTACGGTGCCCTGCAGAATGCGTTTCGGCATTTTTCTTGGTCCTTAGGCCTTGGCTTCTGCCGCCTTCTGGCGGGCAATGGTTTTCACGCGCGCGATATCCTTGCGGACTTCGTTGATGCGCGAGGACTTTTCGAGCTGGCCAGTTGCCTTCTGGAAGCGCAGGTTGAACTGCTCCTTCTTCAACTTGGCAAGCTCTTCGTTAAGCTGGTCGGCACTGAGTGCGCGAACATCTGCGGCTTTCATGGATCAATCCTCACTCTGCAATGCGCTGTACGAAGCGCGTCTTGACCGAGAGCTTGGCAGAGCCCAGACGAAGAGCTTCGCGAGCGATCTCTTCGCTGACGCCGTCGATCTCAAACATCATACGGCCGGGCTTGACCTTGCATGCCCAGTATTCGACAGAACCCTTACCTTTACCCATACGGACTTCGGTCGGCTTCGCGGTTACCGGAACATCCGGGAACACGCGGATCCAGACACGGCCCGCACGCTTCATGTAGCGGGTGATCGCGCGGCGGGCCGCTTCGATCTCGCGTGCGTTGACGCGGTTGGGTTCCTGAGCCTTCAAGCCGAACTCGCCGAATGCGAGGTCGGAGCCGCCCTTGGCGACGCCCTTGATGCGGCCCTTGAACTGCTTGCGGTACTTAGTACGCTTTGGCTGCAACATTTTTCTATTCTCCGATCTGCTCGCCTAAAGCGAATTAAGCGTTTTCACGGCGACGGCGTTCGCCCTGGCGTTCGCCCTGGGCATCACCCTCGGTCGCGCGGCGCTCGGAGGCCATCGGATCGTGCTCAAGGATTTCGCCCTTGAAGATCCAGACCTTGATGCCGCAGATACCGAAAGCGGTTTCCGCTTCTGCCGTACCATAGTCGATGTCCGCACGCAGCGTGTGCAGCGGAACGCGGCCTTCGCGGTACCATTCGGTACGGGCGATTTCCGCGCCACCCAGACGGCCGGCGCAGGTGATCTTGATGCCTTCGGCGCCAAGACGCATGGCCGACTGAACAGCACGCTTCATCGCACGGCGGAAAGCCACGCGGCGCTCGAGCTGCTGGGCGATCGACTGGGCAACCAGCGTCGCATCCGTTTCCGGCTTGCGCACTTCAACGATGTTGAGGTGCGTCTCGGAGTTGGTCATCTCGGAGAGCTTCTTGCGAAGCTTCTCGATGTCCGCACCCTTCTTGCCGATGATCAGACCCGGACGAGCCGAGTGGATCGTGACGCGGCACTTCTTGTGCGGACGCTCGATGACGACCTTCGAAATACCGGCCTGCTTCAGTTCAGCCATCAGATACTTGCGGATCTTCAGGTCTTCGTGGAGCAGCTGGCCGTATTCGGCGTTGTCGGCGAACCAACGGCTATCCCAAGTACGGTTGATGCCGAGGCGGAAGCCGATCGGATTGATTTTCTGACCCATTATGCGGCCTCCCCTTTGGCTTCGGCTTCACGGACGACGATCGTCAGGTGCGAGAAGGGCTTCTCGACGCGCGATGCACGACCGCGACCGCGGGCGTGGAAACGCTTCATGACGATCGACTTACCGACGTAAGCCTCAGCGACGACGAGCGAGTCGACGTCGAGATCGTGGTTGTTCTCCGCGTTTGCGATGGCCGATTCCAGGGTCTTCTTGACCGTGCCGGCAATGCGCTTGCGGGAGAATTCAAGTTCGGCCAGAGCGCGGTCGACCTTCTTGCCGCGGATCATCGCAGCAACCAGGTTGAGCTTCTGGGGGCTGACGCGGATCGTGCGCGCAACTGCTTGCGCCTCGTTATCCTTCAGCCGACGTTCGGCTTTTGCCTTGCCCATCGTTACTTCCTCTTCGCCTTCTTGTCCGCGCCGTGACCGTAATAGGTCCGGGTCGGAGAGAATTCACCGAACTTGTGTCCGACCATGTCTTCGTTGACGCTGACCGGGACGTGCTTCGAGCCATTGTAGACGCCGAAGGTGAGACCGACGAACTGCGGCAGGATCGTGGAGCGACGGCTCCAGATCTTGATCACTTCATTGCGGCCGCCTTCGCGCACCTTCTCAGCCTTCTTGAGAAGATAGCCGTCAACAAACGGGCCTTTCCATACTGAACGAGCCATTTCTGACTAACCTCTCTTACTTCTTCTTCAGGTGGCGCGAGCGCATGATGAACTTGTCGGTCGACTTGTTCGAACGGGTGCGCTTGCCCTTGGTCGGCTTGCCCCACGGCGAAACCGGGTGACGACCACCGGACGTGCGGCCTTCACCACCACCGTGCGGGTGATCGACCGGGTTCATGACGACACCGCGGTTATGCGGGGTCTTGCCGCGCCAGCGAGTACGGCCGGCCTTGCCGTCGTTGATGTTGCCGTGATCCGGGTTAGATACGGCGCCGATCGAAGCAAGGCAGGAGCCGTGCACGAGGCGCTGTTCGCCGGAGTTGAGGCGAAGGATCGCCATGCCCTGGTCACGACCGACGAGCTGGACGAAGGTGCCTGCCGAACGGGCGATCTGGCCGCCCTTGCCCGGCTTCATCTCGACGTTGTGAACGATCGAGCCGACCGGGATGTACTGCAAGGGCATCGTGTTGCCCGGCTTCACGTCAACGGCCTTTTCCGAAGCGATGACCTTGTCGCCGGCAGCGAGGCGCTGCGGAGCGAGGATGTAGGCCTGTTCACCGTCGGCGTAGTTGACGAGCGCGATGAACGCGGTGCGGTTCGGGTCGTACTCCAGACGCTCGACCGTGCCTTCGACGTCGAACTTGCGACGCTTGAAGTCAACCAGACGGTAGGTTCGCTTATGACCGCCGCCGATAAAGCGGGCAGTGATGCGACCGAGGTTGTTACGGCCACCGCTCTTGGAGAGACCTTCGGTCAGCGCCTTGACCGGCTTGCCCTTGTACAGGCCCGAACGGTCGACAATGACGAGCTGACGCTGGCTCGGAGTGGTCGGATTGAAACTTTTCAATGCCATTTTCTTGTTTCCTCTTTAGCCGACTGCCCGATTAGAGCCCGGTGGAGACGTCGATCGACTGGCCGTCAGCGAGCGTGACGACAGCCTTCTTGACATCTCCCTGCCGGCCGGAGAAGCCGCGGAAACGCTTGATCTTGCCCTTGCGGACGAGCGTGTTCACAGCCGTGACCTTGACGCCGAAGAGAGCTTCGACCGCAGCCTTGATTTCAGGCTTCGAAGCGCGCTTGGCAACGTTGAATACGACCTGGTTATATTCGGATACCAGCGTCGACTTTTCGGTGATCGCCGGCGAGACGATCACATCATAGTGGCGAAGATCCGTCATTTGAACCGCTCCTCCAGAGCCTCGACTGCGGCCTTGGAAAGCACGAGCTTGCCACGACGCAGGATGTCGTACACGTTGATGCCCTGGATCGGCAGAACGTCCACGTTCGGGATGTTCTGTGCTGCGAGCTTGAAGTTGTTGTCGAGCTCTGCGCCGCCGATGAAGAGGGCGTTGGTCAGGCCGAGGCTGGCGAACGTGCCGGCCAGTGCCTTGGTCTTTGCTTCGCTGGCGACGAGATCATCGATGATGATGATACCCTCTGCCTTCAGCTTTGCGGAAAGGGCGTGACGCAGGCCGAGTGCGCGGACCTTCTTCGGAAGGTCATGCTCATGGCTGCGAACGACTGGGCCGTGAGCCTTGCCGCCGCCGCGGAACTGCGGAGCGCGAGCCGAATGGTGACGAGCGCGGCCCGTACCCTTCTGCTTGTACATCTTGGCGCCAGTGCGGGAAACTTCCGCGCGGCCCTTGGACTTATGCGTGCCCTGCTGCTTCTTTGCGAGCTGCCAGCGAACGACGCGGGCAATGATGTCCTCGCGCGGCTCGAGACCGAAGATCGCGTCGGAGAGGGAAACCTTGCCGGCGTCCTTCCCTTCGAGGGTCGTGACTTTGAGATCCATAACCAGGCTCCCTTACTTGGATGCGGCGCGAACAGCGGCCGGACGCGGAGCGTCAGCCGGCGTGCCGGACTTGATGGCGTCGCGAACGACGATCCAGGAACCCTTGGAACCCGGTACGGCGCCCTTGACGAGGATCAGACCACGGTCCTCATCGGTCGAAACGACCTCGAGGTTCTGGGTGGTGACGCGCGTCTGGCCCATATGACCAGCCATGCGCTTACCCTTCCAGACGCGACCAGGATCCTGGTTGGAGCCGGTCGAACCATGCGAACGGTGCGAGACAGACACGCCGTGCGTGGCGCGCAGACCGCCGAAGTTGTGGCGCTTCATTGCACCGGCAAAACCCTTACCGATCGTCGTACCGGTAACGTCGACCAGCTGGCCGGCGATGAAATGGCTGGCGGAGAGCTCCGAGCCGATTTCAATGAGGTTGTCGGCAGTAACGCGGAACTCGACGAGCTTCGCCTTCGGCTCAACGCTTGCCGCAGCAAATTGGCCGCGCAGCGCCTTCGACGTGTTCTTAACCTTGGAGCGGCCAGCACCGAGCTGAACTGCGGTGTAGCCGTTCTTATCTTCCGTGCGATGAGCGACGACCTGGCAGCCATCCAATCGCAAAACCGTAACCGGGATATGCTCTCCTGCGTCGTTATAGACGCGAGTCATTCCCACCTTCTGTGCAATCACACCTGAACGCATGGTTATTCCTCTTAGAAGTCCTGTGGGGGCAAAGCCCCTACACGCCTCTTGTTTAAGGATTCCGCGGAGGTCGTCCGACCTTCGGGTTTCCCGTTCCTAGAAGCCGTTGGCGTTTCCGCCACGTACCTTCCTTGTTATTCGGCTTGCGCCGGACTTGAGAAACCTGATTAGAGCTTGATCTCTACGTCGACGCCGGCGGCGAGATCGAGCTTCATCAGGGCGTCAACCGTCTGAGGGGTCGGGTCGACGATGTCGAGAAGGCGCTTATGCGTGCGCATCTCGAACTGTTCGCGGCTCTTCTTGTCGATGTGAGGCGACCGGTTAACCGTGAATTTTTCAATACGCGTCGGAAGCGGCACCGGGCCGCGCACGCCTGCACCGGTACGCTTGGCCGTCGAAACGATTTCGCGCGTCGAGGCATCGAGGATCCGGTGATCAAACGCCTTAAGGCGGATGCGGATGTTCTGGCCGTTCATACGACTTGTCCTTGTTCTTGTTTTCGCGGCTTCAATAATGAAACACGCATTGAACTTCGATTAATGTTCGGCCCGTCCGCTAATTTTTCAAAGATCGGAGGGACAGGGTTTCCCCTGCCCCTTCCTATTTGAGCAGCCGTGGCCGGCCTTGTCCTTTGGCGATCGCACCATGCCGACGCAACGGTGCAAATCACGCGTGAGCGCCATTTGCACTATTTTGTCTTCGTCGGCAAGCCGTGCGACCGACTAAATCTTTCTTGGCTGCCTTGTCGAAGCCGCATAGCAAATGCGACTTCGGTATTCAGCAGATCCTTACGTCGATTACTCGACGATCGAGGCGACGATGCCGGCGCCGCAGGCAAATCGCGCTCGCGCGCCATTTGCCCCATATTTGGTGCCGTCGGCAGCTTTCGCCCCGTCGCCTCGTCGATTACTCGACGATCGAGGCGACGATGCCGGCGCCGACGGTACGGCCGCCTTCGCGGATCGCAAAGCGCAGCTTTTCTTCCATCGCGATCGGAACGATCAGTTCAACGGCAACCGTGACGTTGTCGCCCGGCATGACCATTTCCGTGCCTTCCGGCAGCGAGACGATACCCGTCACGTCGGTGGTGCGGAAGTAGAACTGCGGACGGTAGTTGGTGAAGAACGGCGTGTGACGGCCGCCTTCTTCCTTCGTCAGGATGTAGGCTTCAGCCATGAACTTCGTGTGCGGCTTGACCGAACCCGGCTTGCACAGAATCTGACCGCGCTCAACGCCGTCACGGTTCACACCGCGAACCAGTGCGCCGATGTTGTCGCCAGCCTGGCCCTGGTCGAGCAGCTTGCGGAACATTTCAACGCCGGTAACCGTCGTCTTCGAGGTCGGACGGATGCCGACGATCTCGACTTCTTCGCCAACCTTGACGATACCGCGCTCGACGCGGCCGGTCACAACCGTACCACGGCCCGAGATCGAGAACACGTCTTCGATCGGCATCAGGAACGGCTGATCGATCGGACGCTCCGGCGTCGGGATGTACTCGTCAACGGCAGCCATCAGCGCGCGGATCGCGTCTTCGCCGATTTCCTTGTTCGAATCTTCCAGAGCGGCCAGCGCCGAACCCTTGACGACCGGGATGTCGTCGCCCGGGAATTCGTAGGACGACAGCAGTTCGCGCACTTCCATCTCGACGAGCTCGAGCAGCTCGGCGTCGTCGACCTGGTCAACCTTGTTGAGGAACACGACGATCGCCGGAACGCCGACCTGACGGGCGAGCAGGATGTGCTCGCGGGTCTGCGGCATCGGGCCGTCGGCAGCCGAGACGACGAGGATCGCGCCGTCCATCTGGGCCGCACCGGTGATCATGTTCTTGACGTAGTCGGCGTGGCCGGGGCAGTCGACGTGCGCGTAGTGACGGGCCGGCGTCTCGTATTCGACGTGTGCCGTCGAAATCGTGATGCCGCGGGCCTTTTCTTCCGGAGCGGCGTCGATCTGGTCGTACGCCTTGAACTCGCCGAAGTACTTCGTGATCGCCGCCGTCGTCGACGTCTTGCCATGGTCAACGTGGCCGATCGTGCCGATGTTTACGTGAGGCTTGTTGCGCTCAAACTTACCTTTTGCCATTTCCGGCTCTCCATTTTCTGTCCCCTAGGCGGGGAATGGTTCAATTCGTTTCGGGTGGCGTATTCCGGTCACTTCTGACCGGAATACTTTGCCTGGATTTCCTGCGCCACGTTCGACGGAACCGGAGCATAGTGATCGAACGTCATCGTGTACTGCGCGCGGCCCTGCGACATGGAGCGCAGGTTGTCGACGTACTTGAACATGTTCGCCAGCGGTACGTGGGCGTTGATAACAACCGCCACGCCACGCGATTCCTGACCCTGGATCTGACCACGACGCGAGTTGAGGTCACCGATCACGTCACCGACGTAGTCTTCCGGAGTCACGACTTCCACCTTCATCATCGGCTCGAGAAGCTGTGCACCAGCCTTCCTTGCCGCTTCGCGGAAGCAGGCACGCGATGCGATTTCGAACGCCAGAACCGACGAGTCGACGTCGTGGAACGCACCGTCGATCAGGGTCGCCTTGACGCCCAGCATCGGGAAGCCGGCGAGAGGTCCAGACGACAGAACGCTTTCGATACCCTTCTGAACGCCCGGGATGTATTCCTTCGGAACTGCACCACCGACGATCTTGGACTCGAACTTGAAGTCTTCGCCTTCCGGGTTCGGTTCGAAGACGATCTTGACGCGCGCGAACTGGCCGGTACCACCGGACTGCTTCTTGTGCGTGTAGTCTTCCGTGTGTTCGCGGGTGATCGTTTCGCGGTACGCAACCTGCGGGGCACCGACGTTGGCTTCTACCTTGAACTCGCGACGCATACGGTCAACGAGAATATCGAGGTGAAGTTCGCCCATGCCTGCGATAATGGTCTGACCCGATTCTTGGTCAGTCTTGACGCGGAAGGACGGATCCTCGGCAGCCAGACGGTTGAGCGCGAGGCCCATCTTTTCCTGGTCGCCCTTGGACTTCGGCTCGATCGCGATCTGGATAACCGGCTCCGGGAACTCCATACGCTCAAGAATAACCGGCTTCAGCGGGTCGCAGAGCGTGTCACCCGTCGTGGTTTCCTTCAGGCCCGCAAGCGCAACGATGTCGCCCGCAAAGGCTTCATCGATGTCTTCACGCGAGTTCGAGTGCATCTGAAGCATACGGCCGACGCGCTCGCGCTTGTCCTTGACCGTGTTCATGACCGAAGAGCCTTTTTCGAGCTTGCCGGAATAGATGCGCGCAAAGGTCAACGAGCCGACGAAGGGATCGTTCATGATCTTGAATGCGAGCATGGACAGCGGTTCGTTGTCGTCAGCGTGACGCTCGATTTCGGCTTCCGTCTTGAAGTCAATGCCCTTGATGGCCGGAATGTCGATCGGGGACGGCAGGTAGTCGACGACGGCGTCGAGCAGCGGCTGAACGCCCTTGTTCTTGAAGGCCGTACCGCAGAATACCGGATGGAACTTTACGTCAATGGTGCCGCGGCGAACGAGTTCGCGAATCTTGTCGTTGTCCGGCATCTGGCCTTCGAGGTAGGCTTCCATGGCGGCTTCGTCGACCTCGACCACGGTCTCGATCAGCTTCTCGCGATATTCTTCGGCCTTGGCCTTCATGTCTTCCGGGATCTCGATGACATCCCACTGCGCGCCAAGCGCTTCGTCGCGCCAGACGAGGGCGTTCATTTCGATCAGGTCGATGACGCCCTGGAATTCGCTTTCGGCACCGATCGGCAACTGCATGGCAACCGGGATCGCACCCAGACGCGACTTGATCATGCTCAGGCAGCGATAGAAATCGGCGCCCGTCTTGTCCATCTTGTTGCAGAAGATCATGCGCGGAACATGATACTTCTCGGCCTGACGCCAGACGGTTTCCGTCTGCGGCTCAACGCCGGCGTTGGAATCGAGCAGCGCGACAGCGCCGTCGAGAACGCGCAGCGAACGCTCGACTTCGATGGTGAAGTCGACGTGGCCGGGGGTGTCGATGATGTTGAAGCGGCGCATCTTGCCGTCACGACCCTTCCAGAAGGTCGTAGTAGCAGCGGACGTGATGGTGATGCCGCGCTCCTGCTCCTGCTCCATCCAGTCCATCGTCGAGGCGCCGTCATGGGTTTCACCCATCTTGTGCGACTTGCCGGTGTAGTAAAGGATGCGCTCGGTCGTGGTCGTCTTGCCGGCGTCGATGTGCGCCATGATACCGAAGTTACGGTAGTCTTCGATTTTATATTCGCGTGCCATAAGGAACTGCCTTTTTCGAGATTACCAGCGGTAGTGCGAGAATGCGCGGTTGGCGTCAGCCATCTTGTGCGTATCTTCACGCTTCTTCACTGCGCTGCCGCGGTTGTTCGCCGCATCCATGAGTTCGCCCGAGAGGCGCTCGACCATGGTCGTTTCGTTGCGCTTGCGCGCCGCTGCGATGAGCCAACGGATTGCGAGAGCCTGACGGCGCTCCGGACGAACGTCGACCGGAACCTGGTAGGTCGCACCACCGACACGACGCGAGCGCACTTCGACGTGCGGCGCAACGTTATCGAGAGCAGAATGGAACACCGTCACCGGATCCTGCTTGGACTTGCCCTGGACAACATCGAAGGCGCCGTAAACGATCGTTTCGGCGACGGACTTCTTGCCGTCCAGCATGATGGCGTTCATGAACTTGGTGACTACGAGGTCGCCGAACTTCGGGTCCGGGTTGATCTCGCGCTTTTCTGCTTTATGGCGACGGGACATACTTTTCGTCTCTCAACTTGAATTGGGTTCCAGCGAAATGGCGCCGGTTACAGGTTACTTCGGACGCTTCGCGCCATACTTGGAGCGGCGCTGCTTGCGGTTCTTGACACCCTGGGTATCGAGAACACCACGGATGATGTGATAGCGCACACCCGGAAGGTCCTTCACGCGGCCGCCACGGATCATAACGACGGAGTGCTCCTGAAGGTTATGACCTTCACCCGGGATATAACCAATGACTTCGAAGCCGTTGGTGAGGCGGATCTTGGCGACCTTACGCAGAGCCGAGTTCGGCTTCTTCGGCGTGGTCGTGTAGACGCGGGTGCATACGCCGCGCTTTTGCGGGTTCTCCTGCAGGGCAGGAACCTTGTTGCGCTTTACCTGTGCCTGACGCGGCTTACGGATCAGCTGTTGTACGGTAGGCATATAACCATCCCTTGTAATTCTCGTTACCCTTTCGGGCGGAGTTAACCGTTTCCGGCGCTTTCCACACGCTTGTGTTCATGCGCAAAACAGGACCGATCCGCTTTTGGCAGATGGCCCTCGAAGGCAGAGGACGCGCTATTCCCGCGTCATGCGTGCAGCTTTCATGTCTTCAACGTGCGTTGGAACCTTGTATGAGGCAAACTTCGATACGTGTCGTACTGAAAAAGCCAGCCTCGTATGGGCTCCGATGCGCGTGCCATCTACTGACTTAAACCCCAGGCGTCAAGGGGATCAGGGAAATATTCTTGCGCGCGGCCTATCGCAAGCCCTGAAAAGCGGGGCTTTTGCGTCACGACTGGACGTCTCTGCCGGATACTACCCTCTTCGCAGGGCCTAAGCTCTCACTTCGTGATTCTTAAGGAAGCGTCAAAAAAGAATCAATGCCAATTCTTCTCGGCTCCTCATGCCAATTAGCAATAACGGCGCGTCGCCGCGGTCGCCGCATCGCTTTCCATTTCAATGCAACGGGCGTATTGAGGTGGGCTCTCATTATCCGAAGGACAGCATCATGACCATCTCTCCCGACAACGACAACAATACCGAGGATGCCATGGTGTTCATCATCATCGGCAAGGCCTATGAGCGCGACGGAGACGCTGAAGGGATCGACATCCATGTGATGTTGCGGGCACCTGACGATGACAGTGCGGTTCGGGAGGCGCTCAACGCGCTGGCAGAGGAAGGTTTTCTCGAGGCGGACCTGGATCAGATCGGCACGCTGTCGGATGCACCTGATGACGAGCCGCATGCGTCGGCCTACCGGGGCGCGCTCGAAGGTGAGGTTGCGATCATCCGTTTTGCCTGACGTAGACAGTGGCGAGGTGGGCGCGGGTGCTGGCTGAAGGCCCCCTACTCACACCTCTTCAATGTGGCTTCGCCGACCATCGTGGGCCCCAGCGCGTTCCCTGTTCCGCGTCGATCGGCGAAGCCTTCGGGAGGCTAGACCTCCCAAGCGAGGTAGGTAGCCCCCTTTTCGTCCTCGAAGATTGCGCCCGTTACGGTTCCGCGCACCGCGACATCGCCTTCGAATTCGAACCCGCTGCCCTTGAGCAGGATTTGCCCGCCGCTGAGGTCGCGATAGACCGCAGTCGACGAGGTTTTTAGAACCAACGTATGCATGTTTGCATTGATGACATCACCCAACTGCGGTTCAGTAGGGTGCAGTATGCATGCTTCTGTATCTGCCATTTACTTCCCCTCTGATATTTATTGCGGCACAATTTTGACATGTATAGAGATGCATTCACCACCCCCATTTGGGGGAGAACGCTACTAAAATTGTTGCACGCTCGGACTTGACAAACGGGTAGTTGGTGATCGCGGCGTCCGGCTTCGTACTCATGAGAACTTAACGACCAAACAGAACGTAAAAACGCCCGGATTTCTCCGGGCGTTTTGCACTTGTCAATTCTTCCGGCGCGACAGATGGGCTCACGCCCTTCCGCAACCTTACTCAGCAGCCGGAACGCTCTCGCCTTCCGCCATGTCGGCAAGCATCGGAGTCGCAATAGCAGCCCCGGTCGACTTACGGCGCTCGTCGAGGATCATCTCGTCGCGCGCGGTAGCGATGCGGCGGATCTGGGTCATGGTTCCGCCCGTACCGGCCGGGATGAGACGGCCGACGATGACGTTCTCCTTCAGACCCTGCAGGCCATCCATCTTGCCGGCGATCGCGGCTTCCGTCAGCACCTTCGTCGTTTCCTGGAAGGATGCGGCGGAGATGAAGGACGGGGTCTGCAGCGACGCCTTGGTGATGCCGAGCAGCACCGGATCGCCGAAGGCGGGCTTCTTGCCTTCCTCGATCAGGCGGTCGTTGACATCTTCCAGTTCGATCCGGTCGACATTGTCGCCAACGATGTAGGTGCTGTCGCCGGCATCGGTGATCTCGACCTTCTGCAGCATCTGGCGAACGATCACCTCGATGTGCTTGTCGTTGATCACAACGCCCTGCAACCGGTAGACCTCCTGGATTTCGTTCACGAGGTAGGAAGCGAGTGCTTCCACGCCCTTGATCGCCAGGATGTCGTGCGGCGCCGGGTTGCCGTCGAGGATGTAGTCACCCTTTTCGATGTAGTCGCCATCCTGAAGATGGAAGGGCTTGCCCTTCGGGATCAGGTACTCGACCGGCTCGACGCCGTCTTCCGCGGGCTCGATGGTGATGCGTCGCTTGTTCTTGTAGTCGCGGCCGAAGCGAACCGTACCGTCGATCTCGGCGATAACGGCGTGATCCTTCGGACGGCGGGCTTCGAACAGTTCGGCAACGCGCGGCAGACCACCAGTGATGTCCTTGGTCTTGGCGCTTTCCAGCGGCGAACGGGCAAGCACGTCACCCTGGGAGACCTTCTGGCCGGGCTCGACGGAGAGGATCGCATCGACCGACAGCATGAAGCGGGCTTCGCCACCGCGGGCAAGCTTGGCGACAGCGCCGTTCTTGTCCTTGATAACGATCGCAGGCTTCAGGTCCGTGCCACGCGGCGTCGAACGCCAGTCGATGACCTGGCGCTTGGTGATGCCGGTGGACTCGTCGGTTGCTTCCAGAACGGAAATACCGTCCACCACGTCCTCGAAGTGCACAGTGCCTTCCACTTCCGTCATCATCGGACGGGTGTAGGGGTCCCACTCGGCGAGACGCTGGCCGCGCTTCACCTTGTCGCCGTCGTCAACGAAGATCTTCGAACCGTAAGCAACGCGCTGCGAGGAACGCTCAACGCCACGCTCGTCGAGGATGGTGACCGCCATGTTACGGCCCATCGCGACGAGGTTACCGTCGGAGTTGCGCAGCATGTTGCGGTTCTTCATCTGCACCGTGCCTTCATACGATGCTTCCAGGAACGACTGGTCGACCACGGTCGCCGTGCCGCCAAGGTGGAAGGTACGCATGGTGAGCTGGGTGCCCGGTTCACCGATCGACTGTGCCGCGATGACACCAACGGCTTCGCCCATGTTGACGGGTGTGCCACGTGCAAGGTCGCGACCGTAGCAGACGCCGCAGACGCCGGTCTGGATTTCGCAAGTCAGCGCCGAGCGGATGCGGATCGACTGGATACCAGCCTTCTCGATCTCGACGACGTCGGCCTCGAGGATCATCTTGCCCGCATCGACGATGCGCGCACCCGTGACTGGGTGATCGATGTCGTCAAGTGCGGTACGGCCGAGAACGCGAGTGCCGATCGAAGCCACGACCTGACCGGCGTCGACGATGGCCGTCATAGTCAGGCCCTTGTCGGTGCCGCAATCGACGGAATTGACGATGCAATCCTGCGCCACGTCGACCAGACGACGGGTCAGGTAACCCGAATTCGCCGTCTTCAAGGCGGTATCTGCCAGACCCTTACGGGCACCGTGCGTCGAGTTGAAGTACTCGTTCACGGTCAGGCCTTCCTTGAAGTTCGAGATGATCGGCGTCTCGATAATCTCGCCCGACGGCTTGGCCATGAGGCCGCGCATGCCGCCCAGCTGACGCATCTGGTTCGGAGAACCACGCGCACCGGAGTGGGACATCATGTAGATCGCATTCATCGGCTTCTGGCGACCGGTCTCGGCGTCGAATTCAACGGCCTTGATGCGGGCCATCATATCGTCCGCGACCTTTTCGGTTGCCTTGCCCCAGGCGTCGACGACCTTGTTGTACTTCTCGCCCTGGGTGATCAGGCCGTCGTTGTACTGCTGCTCGTATTCCTTCACGAGTGCTTCGGTGTCGCCGACGATCTTGGCCTTGGTGTCCGGGATCACCATGTCGTCCTTGCCGAACGAAATGCCGGCGCGGCAGGCATGGGCGAAGCCGAGCTGCATGATCCGGTCGCAGAAGATGACCGTGTCCTTCTGGCCGCAGTGACGGTAGACCGTGTCGATCATCTTGGAGATGTTCTTCTTCGTCATTTCCTGGTTGCAGATGTCGAAGGGAACGTTGACGTTCTTCGGCAGCAGTTCACCGATCAACAGACGACCCGGGGTCGTTTCATAGATCTTCGAAACCGGGTTGCCCTCGGCGTCGACGGTCTTGTAGCGCCCCTTGATCTTGGCGTGCAGCGTCACGGACTTGGTTTCAAGCGCGTGCTGCAGTTCGCCGAGATCGGAGAAGGCCATGCCTTCGCCCGGTTCGTTCTGGTTCATGATCGACAGGTAGTACAGGCCGAGAACCATGTCCTGCGACGGCACGATGATCGGTGCACCGTTTGCCGGATGCAGGATGTTGTTCGTCGACATCATCAGCACGCGGGCTTCGAGCTGGGCTTCGAGCGACAGCGGCACGTGAACGGCCATCTGGTCACCGTCGAAGTCGGCGTTGAAGGCAGTGCAGACAAGCGGATGCAGCTGGATCGCCTTGCCTTCGACTAGGATCGGTTCGAAGGCCTGGATGCCCAGGCGGTGCAGCGTCGGTGCGCGGTTCAAGAGAACCGGATGCTCGCGGATGACCTCGTCGAGGATATCCCAGACTTCCGGCTTTTCCTTTTCGACAAGCTTCTTGGCCTGCTTGACGGTCGAGGAGAAACCCTTCGCGTCGAGGCGGGCGTAGATGAACGGCTTGAATAGCTCAAGCGCCATCTTCTTCGGCAGACCGCACTGGTGCAGCTTCAGTTCCGGACCGGTCACGATGACCGAACGGCCGGAATAGTCGACGCGCTTGCCGAGCAGGTTCTGGCGGAAGCGGCCCTGCTTGCCCTTCAGCATGTCGGAGAGCGACTTCAGCGGACGCTTGTTGGCACCCGTGATGACGCGGCCGCGACGGCCGTTGTCGAACAGCGCATCGACAGATTCCTGCAGCATGCGCTTTTCGTTGCGGATGATGATACCCGGGGCGCGCAGTTCGATCAGCCGCTTCAGACGGTTGTTACGGTTGATGACGCGGCGGTACAGGTCGTTGAGGTCAGAGGTCGCGAAGCGACCGCCGTCCAGCGGAACCAGCGGACGCAGATCCGGCGGGATCACCGGAACGACCTTCATGATCATCCATTCCGGACGGTTGCCGGACTCCATGAAGTTCTCGACGATCTTCAAGCGCTTCATCAGCTTCTTCTGCTTGAGATCCGAGGTGGTGCTGGCAAGCTCACTGCGCAGATCGCCAGCAATCTTTTCGAGGTTCATCGAAGCGAGCATCTCGTAGATCGCCTCGGCGCCGATCATGGCCGTGAACTGGTCTTCACCATATTCATCGACGGCGATCATGTACTCTTCTTCGGAAAGAAGCTGGTTTTCCTTCAGCGCCGTCAGGCCCGGCTCGGTGACGATGTAGTTCTCGAAGTAGAGAACACGCTCGACATCCTTCAGCGTCATGTCGAGCAGCGTCGCGATGCGCGAGGGCAGCGACTTCAGGAACCAGATGTGGGCAACAGGCGCTGCGAGCTCGATATGGCCCATGCGCTCGCGGCGAACGCGCGACAGCGTGACTTCGACGCCGCACTTTTCGCAGATGATGCCCTTGTACTTCATGCGCTTGTACTTGCCGCACAGGCACTCGTAGTCCTTGATCGGCCCGAAGATGCGCGCGCAGAAGAGACCGTCACGTTCCGGCTTGAACGTACGGTAGTTGATCGTCTCCGGCTTCTTGATCTCGCCATAAGACCAGGAAAGAATCTTCTCCGGCGACGCGATCGAAATCCGGATGGAATCGAAGGTCTGTGCAGGCACCTGCGGATTGAAAAGATTCATGACCTCTTGGTTCATGCCTGTCTCCTTTGTGGGCCTGAGGCCCTCAGCTTAGCGGGCGAATGCGGCGATACCCGGGTGCCGCAATGCCGCTTGAAACGGATAGTGCCGCTTCCGAAGAAGCGGCCAAGCCCCCTGCCCGCCGCTGGCGGCGGACCAGGGAACAGTGCGCGCTGTCTGGCAACGCGCACTGTTGAAGCTTATTCGGCAGCGTCCGGAAGCTGGGCTTCGCCGGTCGACTCGACCTTCGAATTCTCCAGCTCGACCGACAGACCCAGCGAGCGCATTTCCTTGACGAGAACGTTGAAGCTCTCGGGAATGCCGGCCTCGAAGGTGTCGTCGCCACGAACGATCGCCTCGTAGACCTTGGTGCGGCCTGCCACGTCGTCCGACTTCACCGTCAGCATTTCCTGCAGGGTGTAGGCGGCGCCGTAAGCTTCCAGTGCCCAGACCTCCATTTCCCCGAAGCGCTGACCGCCGAACTGCGCCTTGCCACCGAGCGGCTGCTGGGTCACGAGCGAGTACGGGCCGATCGAACGGGCGTGGATCTTGTCGTCCACGAGGTGGTTCAGCTTGAGCATGTAGATGTAGCCGACGGTGACCTGGCGGTCGAACTGGTCGCCGGTACGGCCGTCGTAGAGCGTCGATTGACCGGACACCTTGAGGCCGGCCTGCTCGAGCATCTCGTTGACGTCCTTCTCGACGGCGCCGTCGAAGACCGGGGTCGCGATGGAAACGCCGCGGCGGGTCTGTTCGGCCAGCTTGACGATCGATTCATCGTCGTACTGCTTGATCGGCTCACCCTTGGGACCGGATCCGATGACGCTGTCGATCGTGTCGCGCAACGGCTTGATGTCGGCGCCTGCCTTGTAGGCGTCCAGCATCTCGCCGATCTGCTTGCCCATGCCGGCGCAAGCCCAACCGAGGTGCGTCTCCAGGATCTGGCCGACGTTCATGCGCGAAGGCACGCCCAACGGGTTCAGCACGATGTCGACATGCGTGCCGTCTTCGAGGAACGGCATGTCCTCGACCGGAACGATGCGCGATACGACACCCTTGTTGCCGTGACGGCCGGCCATCTTGTCACCCGGCTGGATCTTGCGCTTCACGGCAACGAAGACCTTGACCATCTTCATCACGCCCGGAGGCATTTCGTCACCGCGCTGGACCTTCTCGACCTTGTCCATGAAGCGCTGTTCAAGGCGCGACTTGGACTCGTCGTACTGGCCACGAAGCGCTTCGATCTCGCCCTGTGCCTTTTCGTCCTCGACAGCGAACATCCACCACTGCGAGCGGGGATATTCGGAGATGACGGCGTTGGAGAGCTCGGTGCCCTTCTTGAAGCCCTTAGGACCGGCAACAGCCACGTGACCACGCAGCATGTCGATCAGACGACCATAGACGTTGCGGTCCAGGATTGCCTGCTCGTCATCGCGGTCCTTGGCAAGACGCTCGATTTCCTCGCGCTCGATCGCCATCGCGCGCTCGTCCTTCTCCACGCCGTGGCGGTTGAAGACGCGAACTTCGACGACGGTACCGAAGGTGCCCGGCGGCATGCGCATGGAGGTATCGCGGACGTCGGAAGCCTTCTCACCGAAGATGGCGCGCAGAAGCTTCTCTTCCGGCGTCATCGGGCTTTCGCCCTTCGGCGTGATCTTGCCGACGAGGATATCGCCCGGCTGAACTTCGGCGCCGATGTAGACGATACCAGCTTCATCAAGGTTCTTCAGCGCCTCTTCCGAAACGTTCGGAATGTCGCGCGTGATTTCTTCCGGACCAAGCTTGGTGTCACGCGCCATCACTTCGAATTCCTCGATGTGGATGGAGGTGAAGACGTCGTCGGACACGATGCGCTCGGAAAGCAGGATCGAGTCTTCATAGTTGTAGCCGTTCCAGGGCATGAACGCGACGAGCGCGTTGCGGCCGAGCGCCAGATCGCCGAGGTCAGTCGACGGACCGTCAGCGATGATGTCACCCTTGTTCAGAACGTCACCGACGGTGACCAGCGGACGCTGGTTGACGCAGGTGTTCTGGTTCGAACGCTGGAACTTCTGCAGACGGTAGATGTCGACGCCGGACTTGCCCGGATCGAGATCTTCGGTCGCCCGGATAACGATACGGGTCGCATCGACCTGGTCGACTACACCGCCGCGGCGTGCCGCGATAGCCGCGCCGGAGTCACGAGCGACGACCGGCTCCATGCCGGTGCCGACGAACGGCGCTTCCGCCCGCAGGAGCGGAACGGCCTGACGCTGCATGTTCGAGCCCATGAGCGCGCGGTTCGCGTCGTCGTTCTCAAGGAACGGAATGAGCGCGGCCGCGACCGAAACGAGCTGCTTCGGCGAAACGTCCATCAGGTTGATCTGGTCGCGCGGCGACAGCATGACTTCGCCGGCGTGACGGCAAACGACGAACTCTTCCTCGAACTCGCCATCGGCGTTCAGCACCGAGTTCGCCTGAGCGACGTGGTACTTCGCCTCTTCCATCGCCGACAGATAGACGACGTCGGTCGTCACCTTGCCGTCGACGATCTTGCGGTACGGGCTCTCGATGAAGCCGTACTTGTTGACGCGGGCAAAGGTGGCAAGCGAGTTGATCAGACCGATGTTCGGGCCCTCAGGCGTTTCGATCGGGCAGATACGGCCGTAGTGGGTCGGGTGAACGTCGCGGACTTCGAAGCCGGCGCGCTCGCGGGTCAGACCGCCCGGGCCAAGAGCCGAAAGACGGCGCTTGTGGGTGATCTCCGAAAGCGGGTTCACCTGGTCCATGAACTGCGACAGCTGCGAGGAGCCGAAGAATTCACGAACGGCGGCGGCGGCCGGCTTGGCGTTGATCAGGTCCTGCGGCATGACCGTATCGATCTCGATCGACGACATGCGCTCCTTGATGGCGCGCTCCATGCGCAGCAGACCCAGGCGATACTGGTTCTCCATCAACTCACCGACCGAACGGACACGGCGGTTGCCGAGGTTGTCGATGTCGTCGATCTCGCCCTTGCCGTCGCGCAGGTCGACGAGCATCTTCACAACGGCCAGGATGTCTTCCATGCGCAGGACGCGAACGGTGTCTGCGACGTCGAGGTCGAGACGCATGTTCATCTTGACGCGGCCAACGGCCGAAAGGTCGTAGCGCTCGGCGTCAAAGAACAGCGACTGGAACATGGCCTCAGCCGAGTCCATCGTCGGCGGTTCGCCCGGACGCATGACGCGGTAGATGTCGAATAGAGCGTCCTGACGGTTTTCGTTCTTGTCGACGTTGAGCGTGTTGCGGATATAGGCACCCACGTTGATGTGGTCGATGTCGAGGACAGGAATCTCGTCGAAGCCCGCAGCCAGGATGACCGGCAAAGTCTTCTCGTCGATCTCGTCGCCGGCTTCCAGGTAGATTTCACCCGTGCCGTAGTTGACGACGTCTTCGGCCAGGTAATTGCCGTACAGGTCGTCGTCGGTCGCCTTGAGCGCCTTGAGGCCCTTCTCCGTCAGCTGCTTCAGCAGCCGCGGGGTCAGCTTCTTGCCGGCCTCGACCACGACTTCGCCGGTATCGGCGTCGATCATGTCAACGACGGCCTTCTGCCCCTTCAGCGCTTCCGGATGGAACGGCACGCGCCAGCCTTCGCCGTCGCGCTGATAGAGCGACTTCGTGTAGAAGGTCGACAGGATTTCCTCGCCGTCCATGCCGAGCGCCATCAGCAGCGATGTCACCGGGATCTTGCGGCGACGGTCGATACGGGCGTGCACGATGTCCTTGGCGTCGAACTCGATGTCGAGCCAGGAGCCGCGGTAAGGAATCACGCGGGCAGCAAACAGAAGCTTGCCGGAAGAGTGGCTCTTGCCCTTGTCGTGGTCGAAGAAGACGCCCGGCGAACGGTGCATCTGCGAGACGATGACGCGCTCGGTGCCGTTGACGATGAAGGTACCGTTGTCCGTCATGAGCGGCATGTCGCCCATGTAGACGTTCTGTTCCTTGATGTCCTTGATCGACTTCGCGCCGGTATCCTCGTCGATATCGAACACGATCAGACGCAACGTCACCTTCAGGGGCGCTGCATAGGTCAAGTCGCGCTGGCGGCACTCCTCCACGTCGAACTTCGGCGGCTCGAACTCGTAGGAAACGAATTCCAGCATCGAAGCGCCGGAAAAGTCGGTGATCGGGAAGACCGACTTGAAAACTGTCTGGAGACCCTCGTCCGGGCGACCGCCCGCGGGCTCCTCGACCATCAGGAACTGGTCATACGATGCCTTCTGAACCTCGATGAGGTTCGGCATCTCTGCTACTTCGGGGATTTTACCAAAAAACTTGCGTACGCGCCTACGACCGTTAAACGAAAGGGTCTGAGCCATCGTCGCTCCTTCAAATTTGTGCATCCGGGCCTGCAACGGACGGGGTTCGCTGGCCAGTCGATCCCGTCAATCAATGGGTATTCTCAATCTCGTTCTGCCTCCCGAAGACGCCGGCCGGATTGCCTTTCGCTTCGGTTCAGAACCATCCTCTTGAAGAACCCATTACCCAAAAGCCGTTTCACCGGCTTTTGGGTAATCAGTTCAAGAGAAACTTTGACAGGAGAGGACCTGAAGGCCCTCTCCCATCGCAGTATCAATATTACTTGACGTCGACCTTGGCGCCGGCTTCCTCAAGCTTCTTCTTGAGGTCAGCAGCTTCGGCCTTGGAAACAGCTTCCTTGACCGGCTTCGGAGCGCCTTCGACGAGGTCCTTGGCTTCCTTGAGGCCCAGGCCGGTGATGGCGCGGACTTCCTTGATGACGTTGATCTTGTTGGCGCCGGCGTCGACGAGGATAACGTCGAACTCAGTCTTTTCTTCTTCAGCAGCAGCCGGAGCAGCGCCACCGCCAACGGCAGCAACAGCTACGGGAGCAGCAGCCGAAACGCCCCACTTTTCTTCGAGCATCTTGGAAAGCTCAGCAGCTTCCAGGACGGTCAGCGAGGAGAGGTCTTCAACGATCTTTGCGAGATCAGCCATTTTGGTAGTTCCTTTTGTTCGGTTCGAACTGGGTTGTTTGATTTACAGCGAAAAACCGCCTTACGCGGCTTCGTCCTTCTTGGCGTAGGCTGCGAACACGCGAGCAAGCTGGCTTGCCGGTGCTGCAACGACCGTGGCGACGCGCGTTGCCGGGGCATTCAGCAGGCCCAGCAGCTTCGCACGCAGCTCGTCCAACGACGGCAGGGTCGCAAGCGACTTGACTGCATCGGCGTCGAGCGTGGTCGCACCCATGGCACCACCGAGAACAACGAGCTTGTCGTTGGTCTTGGCGAATTCCATGGCAACCTTCGGAGCGATCATCGGATCATTTGCGTATGCAATGAGCGTCTGACCCTGGAAGAGATCAGACATCCCTTCCGACTCCGTACCCTGAAGGGCAATCTTGGCCAGGCGGTTCTTCGCGACTTTGACGGTTCCGCCCGCAGCACGCATCTTCGTACGAAGATCGTTCATCTGCGCAACGGTGATACCGGCATAGCGGGCCACGACAACCGAACCGGAAGCCTTGAAGACTTCGTTCAGCTCCGTGACGAATTCGCGTTTTTCCGCTCTTTCCACTGCCTATCTCCAGTTGACGGGGCTACGGACTTCCGCAGACCCCATCGGGTTTGCCTTTGCCGCCAGGGATCTTCTTTCGAAAATCCCGAGCGACGCTCGAGGATCCTGTCCCCTCGCGCTCGACCATATCGGCCGGGGCACAAGGCAAGGTAGGTTCGAACCGAATTCTTTCCGCGCATCTCTGCGGGGTAAAATCCAGGTCTTACCCGTCTCATGCAGGCAAAGTGATTAAGGGATAACCACCTGCAATCTCGGACAGGAGTTCCGGGTTGCCCCGGAAATTCCCGGCCAGACATGACCGGGAATTCTTGGTGTCGCCAGACCGAGGTCCGGCGAAAATCATTAGGCCGTTACGGTCGACGGGTCGATCTTGACGCCCGGGCCCATGGTCGAGGAGATCGCTACGCGCTTGACGTAGTTACCCTTCGCGCCAGCCGGCTTCGCCTTGATGACGGCATCAGCGAAGGCCTTGATGTTTTCTTCGAGCGCCTTGGCGTCGAAGGAAGCCTTGCCGATACCGGCGTGAATGATACCGGCCTTCTCGACGCGGAACTCGACAGCGCCGCCCTTGGACGCCTTGACAGCGCCGGCGACGTCCATCGTCACCGTGCCGACCTTCGGGTTCGGCATCATGCCACGCGGGCCGAGGACCTTACCGAGACGGCCGACGAGCGGCATCATGTCCGGGGTCGCGATGCAGCGATCGAAGTCAATCTTGCCGCCCTGGACGATCTCCAGCAGGTCTTCCGCACCAACGATGTCCGCACCAGCAGCCTTGGCCTCGTCGGCCTTGGCGCCACGTGCAAACACGGCAACGCGAACCGAGCGGCCCGTGCCGTTCGGCAGGTTAACGACGCCGCGGACCATCTGGTCTGCGTGACGCGGGTCAACGCCGAGGTTCATGGCGATTTCGACGGTTTCGTCGAATTTCGCCACCGCCCGCTCCTTGACCAGAGCGATGGCATCGCCGAGTGCGACGAGCTTGGTCGGATCGATCCCTTCACGGATCTTCTGGATACGCTTTGCAATCTTCGCCATGGTCTCAGCCCACCACTTCCAGGCCCATGGAGCGAGCCGAGCCCGCGACCATCGCCATTGCGCCTTCTACGTCGGCAGCATTCAGGTCCTTCATCTTGGCTTCGGCGATCTTGCGGACCTGAGCCTCAGTGATGGTGCCTGCCTTTGCCTTGCCCGGGGTCTTGGAACCCGACTTCAGACCAGCTTCCTTCTTGAGGAAGTAGGTTACCGGCGGCTGCTTCATGACGAAGGTGAAGGACTTGTCCTGGTAATAGGTGATGACGACCGGGATCGGCATACCTTTTTCCATTTCCTGCGTGGCGGCATTGAACGCCTTGCAGAATTCCATGATGTTAATGCCACGCTGACCAAGCGCAGGGCCGATCGGCGGGGACGGGTTTGCCGATCCTGCCGAAACCTGCAGCTTGAGCTGGCCTGCAACTTTCTTAGCCATTTCTCTCTGCCTTTCTGTACGCGACCGGTTGCCCGGTCATTCATGCCACCCCAAAAGGGGCAGCGGCTGCGGTTGCGTGGTGCGGAACATGGCACCCGGCTTCAGGCGCCCATCCTTCCACGCGAGTTGCGGGGTTACCCGCACCGGCGCCACAAGAGCGCCGGAACTTGCCGCGCCGCCACAGAGCCAAGCCCGGGCGGCGCCTTTGATCAGATCTTCTCGACCTGGCCGTATTCCAACTCGACCGGCGTAGCGCGACCGAAGATCGACACCTCGACCTTGAGGCGCGAACGCTCTTCATCCACGTCCTGGACAATGCCATTGAAGGACGCGAACGGACCGTCGGAAACGCGAACCTGCTCGCCGATCTCGAAAGAAATCGAAGGCTTCGGCCGATCGACGCCTTCCTGCACCTGCCCGAGAATCCGCTCAGCCTCATGATCCGGAATCGGAACGGGCTTGTTGTCGGAACCAAGGAAGCCGGTCACTTTCGGCGTGTTCTTGATGAGATGATAGGCCTCATCCGTCAGGTTGGCGCGCACGAGCACATAGCCCGGGAAGAACTTGCGCTCAGCGTCGACCTTGCGGCCACGACGCACTTCAACAACCTTCTCGGTCGGCACCAAAATCTTCTCAAAGAGATGCTCAAGCCCCTTCTGGCGAGCCTTCTCCTCGATCGATTCGGCGACCTTCTTCTCGAAATTCGAATAGGCGTGAACGATATACCAACGCGAAGCCATGCTCATCTCCACCCAATCACGCGCCGACGTTGAGGATAAGGCCGATCAGCCAACCCATCAGCTGGTCTGCAGCAAAGAAAAACAGTGCGGCAAAGAAGACCATAATGAGCACCATTACGGTCGAGATCATCGTCTCGCGCCGCGTCGGCCAAGTCACTTTTGACGCTTCGGAGCGGACCTGCTGCAGAAACGCTATCGGATTCGTTTTGGATGCCATTGAATGCCCACGCCATTACGGCGCGTAAAGCCGAAACCTCAGCCCCACGCACCGCGTGTCTGTTTTGCCCTACATAAAGCGCGATTCTTCTTTTCACAAGAGGCAATCACGCTTTACCCGAAATTGGACGACACCGCCCGGTTTGCCTTTCCATCACCGCTGCAGACGGACTGCGCTGACGTGCGAATGGCAGGGGCAGAGGGGCTCGAACCCCCGACCTGCGGTTTTGGAGACCGCCGCTCTACCAACTGAGCTATACCCCTTCACACTTCCAGACCGCATTAGTGCCGCCGGAAACGTGTGCCCCCCTTTAAGACGGGCAGAAACGATTGGCAAGTGCGTTTTTCGACTTTTCCAAATCCAGCCGACTGGCTCGCGTGAGTTCGATTTGCGCTTCGTTGCATACCCAGCCTGGCGCGCGCTCCGTACGAACCCATACGCTGCAAAACAGTCAACTGAATCACCCGCTGAATCACCCGCGGGCACCGCGCGACGTGACATGAATGTGCAGCCGACGGCGTCCGCGAGCAACGCCCCGTTGCGCAGCATGGGTCCGTCAGGCGCAAAAGCTGCGATGCCCCCCCTACCCGCCGGCCTACCGCGCCTGCTCGAAACGGCATCCACATAGGCAGGCATTCGCAAGGTCCGGTGCTACCAAACGGCGGATTTACGCGGCGGCAGCCATCACGTCGCAGCAGTAACGATCCCAGCTACCTTTTCGCCGATCGTACCAAGCGGGCGCACTACCGCCACGGACGCAGTCGCGGGCCGCCGATACTCGCGCACCAGGGTCCAGCACTCCGCAGGCGTCATCATACCAACGGAGGTCCGCCTCGCCTGCCGAGATACATGTGCCATCCCAATGGTCCTGCCTGCACCATTTGCTCAAAGGCCACCGGCCTTCATCACAGGACACCGGCCCGCAGGGCTCACCTCACGGGCGCAGCGAAAGAAAGGGATTGGTGTCGTGGCTGCATCTTCCGGAGAACAAAAGGCCCCGCGGTTGCCCGCGAGGCCTTTCAATTTCACTGGCAGATTACTGCCCCGTCGATTACTCGACGATCGAGGCGACGATGCCGGCACCGCAGGCAAATCGCGCTCGCGCGCCATTTGCCCCATATTTGGTGCCGTCGGCAGCTTTCGCCCCGTCGCCTCGTCGATTACTCGACGATCGAGGCGACGATGCCGGCGCCGACGGTGCGGCCGCCTTCGCGGATGGCGAAGCGCAGCTTTTCTTCCATCGCGATCGGAACGATCAGCTCGACGGAAACCGTGACGTTGTCGCCCGGCATGACCATTTCCGTGCCTTCCGGCAGCGAGACGATACCCGTCACGTCGGTGGTGCGGAAGTAGAACTGCGGACGGTAGTTGGTGAAGAACGGCGTATGACGGCCGCCTTCTTCCTTCGTCAGGATGTAGGCTTCAGCCATGAACTTCGTGTGCGGCTTGACCGAACCCGGCTTGCACAGGATCTGACCGCGCTCAACGCCGTCACGGTTCACACCGCGAACCAGTGCGCCGATGTTGTCGCCAGCCTGGCCCTGGTCGAGCAGCTTGCGGAACATTTCAACGCCGGTAACCGTCGTCTTCGAGGTCGGACGGATGCCGACGATCTCGACTTCTTCGCCAACCTTGACGATACCGCGCTCGACGCGGCCGGTCACAACCGTACCACGGCCCGAGATCGAGAACACGTCTTCGATCGGCATCAGGAACGGCTGATCGATCGGACGCTCCGGCGTCGGGATGTACTCGTCAACGGCAGCCATCAGCGCGCGGATCGCGTCTTCGCCGATTTCCTTGTTAGAATCTTCCAGAGCGGCCAGCGCCGAACCCTTGACGACCGGGATGTCATCGCCCGGGAATTCGTAGGACGACAGCAGTTCGCGCACTTCCATCTCGACGAGCTCGAGCAGTTCGGCGTCGTCGACCTGGTCGACCTTGTTGAGGAACACGACGATCGCCGGAACGCCGACCTGACGGGCGAGCAGGATGTGCTCGCGGGTCTGCGGCATCGGGCCGTCGGCAGCCGAAACGACGAGGATCGCGCCGTCCATCTGGGCCGCACCGGTGATCATGTTCTTGACGTAGTCGGCGTGGCCGGGGCAGTCGACGTGCGCGTAGTGACGGGCCGGCGTCTCATACTCGACGTGTGCGGTCGAAATCGTGATGCCGCGGGCCTTTTCTTCCGGAGCGGCGTCGATCTGGTCGTACGCCTTGAACTCGCCGAAGTACTTCGTGATCGCCGCCGTCGTCGACGTCTTGCCATGGTCAACGTGGCCGATCGTGCCGATGTTTACGTGAGGCTTGTTGCGCTCAAACTTACCTTTTGCCATGTTATTCTTCCTGTGAACGAACTTTGGGCTTAACCGGCCCTTCCGGTTTGGCAGCCGTTTAAGGCTTTCGCAAGGAATGCGCAAGCCTTAAATACATGAGCCGCGGGGGTGCCAACGCGACGGGCGGTTGTGCAATTTCGCCCCATTCGTTCCGTTCCCCTCCTCCCACGAGAAAGATCTTTTAGTCGGTATATTCAATGTTTTGTGTCACGTTGCTTATTAGATTAGTCACTTCTTGACCAAACCTCGGCGGCAACCGGATACGTCGCCGGAGCAACTATCACTTCCAGTGCGGTCAACTGTGACGACATGCCACTCACTGGAAGAGCACAAAATCGGATTGAGCCGATTGTCTCATCATGTAAAGACTGAAGCTAGATATTCGATGTTGAGCAATGAGATCGGGATGATTCCATACACGCCGGCCACCTCCGCCAGTCACAAAGACTGCGTCGACAGCCAGGACTACCGCTCCAAGCTCGGTACTTGGCTTTTCCCGGTCCGGCGGTCGCTGCGGCCAGGACCGCTGGAGCATGCGTTTGACCGCCTCTCGCTCCACGTCATTGGCGCTCGTTTGGGCTTTCAACAGCGATTCGATCGTGCAGCGAATCGGCTTATGGGAGAAAGCGGTGGCGCGGTTTCGCCGCGACAGGCTGCAGCTCATTTCGGCTCCCGCCTTTTCTTCGAGATCGACCCGCAAACTCTTCGCCACCGACTGGATGAAAAGTTCTTCGACGGCCAGCAACGACGCTGGATCGGCGAGCACTTTCTTGATTCTGGCGACTGGCGCAATATCCTGTCGCCGCTGGAAAAATCGCCCGCACATCTGGAAATCATCGAAATCTGTGCGACCCGGCGGGATTTCCGTTCCGGACGCAGGTATCGGAAATATGCGAAAATGATCGAACAAGGTCGCCCGCCGCGCCGTAACGCCAGACATCTCGACACGATCTCCGAGCTCGATGCCTACTTCCAGTACTATGTTGATCTGATCGAAAACATCGAACGGAACGGTATCCTCCCGCGCAATCACTTCCAGCAGCATCGCGACACCGGCCACCAACACCGTTCCACTCGCTCGCTATGGCAAGATCTGGTGGAACGCGACATCGGGGTAGCGATCGCCGAAGACGGCCGTTTGGTACGCCATACCTCCGGCAAGCATCGGCTCGCTGCCGCGATCGGCCTGGGCCTGGACCGGATCCCGGTTGAGGTCCGGATGGTTCACGTGCGCTGGCTGCATGAGCAAATGAGGCGGTTCGCACTTCCACCGACAGAGGCATTGGCAGCGGCACTGGAAGAACGCTTCCTCGGCTGAGCGTCCAACGAAATCCAGCTCAACGGTTTACGGCGGGTTGTTTGACGGGTCGCAGTTGGCCGCCCGTACCCGCCACCGCATCCATCCAAGCGCGCTTCTGCTCACGCACCTTCTTTCGTAGTTGGCGCGGTGCCCGCCGACCATATCCCGCGCGGTCGCTTCGTCAGAATTCCCCTCAGCATCGCACTCGACGCCATCCCGTGAGCGCCTCACTGTACGAGATTTAGTTTTTCAGCATTTCCTCACGCAACCGTCCACTGCCCGAGCGACGTGCCTGATCTGCACTTGTCCTCTATGGCCCTTGCGTGCACATCTAGAGGATGCGTGAAAACTGATTCACGTGACATGCGCTTGCCGACATCAGATTTCCTAGATCCCGGACGGAAAGCAGTTGCCGCAATGATCAGTGCCATCATCTCCTCCTTTCATTGGCGTATGGCCAAGACCCACCGGAGGACGAACAAGGAAAAGTTCGCATCCCACCTTCTGAAGGCGGTGAGGGATAGGCCTCAGAACGACACAAAGGTCCGGCGGGCCGTCGCATCTCTCATCAACGAGAGGATGTATGGCAATGCATTGGATCTCTGCCAGCAATTGCTGGACCGCGACGTCGCGCAATATTGGACGACCTACAAGAGCTTCGTCGAAGAGTTGTCCAGGGGCCAAACAACCGAAGGCCGCATCAAAGTCGCGTTGTTCAACGATACCGACTTCCGGGTCAACATTGGCTGCCGCCTGACGAGCCAGGGATTGAAACGATCGATACTCCGGGCGTTCCCCGATGCGGCGGTAACCTCCGCCAGCTTTGATTTTGCCGCTTTTCGCAAGGAGTTCTCGTCGAGCATCGTCCACCGGCCGAAGGCGACGGAACTGGAAGAACGCCTACTGGCCGCCTATGGCGAAACCGCGCTCGACACCATCGCCGGATCGGATTTCATTCTTCTGCAGCCGGAAGGCTCGCTCGACGACGAGACGTCACCGGAGGGTCTCGCGACGTTCTTCACGCCCGTCTTGGTTGCGCAACGGCTTGGCAAACCTTATGCGGTCCTCAATGGCACGATACCGATCTATCGGGACGAGCGGGATGATTATTTGCACCGGCTGTTCAAATCGCTGCGGTTCGTCGCGGCCCGGGACGAGTTCTCCGCGACACATTACGATGTAACGTTCCTGCCCGATGCTGCCTTCCTTCGGATCGCACCTGACGACGTCGTCCACCGCGACGGATGCCTGATCACGACCGGCGCCCGAAACAGGGCGGAAGACGACATCGAGATTTTCAAGTCTGCGCTGGCGGTCTGTGATTCCCATTCCCTGCGACCCGTCGTCCTCACGCGCGCGGCCGATCATTTTGCCGCCTTTGAACGCGAGGTGATTTCACGGGGCGGTATCTTTGCCGAAACGGCCAGCATCGAAATGGCCGCCGACATCATTTCACGGTGCCGCCTGCACATTGGCGGCCGCTATCACATGGCGATCTTCAGCACACTGTGCCGCGTGCCCACGCTGCTGTTCGACGTCAGAACCCACAAGAATCAGTGGTTGGCGCAGTATTCCCCGCTCATTCGACTCGTTGATCCGAAATCGGACATCATGAGCATGGCTGGAAGCCTGCTGGACGACGATAGCCCAGCCCGCCCTCACCCACCGCATGACTATGAAGGCTTTTTGAAGCACGCCTACAGTCTGGGCACGGCACCGGCAAGTGTGCTGAAAACGGGATGATCGGAAAAGCTGGAGCGGGTAGCGGGAATCGAACCCGCGTATTCAGCTTGGAAGTCACACTCTATACGATCATTAGCAGTCATCACAACTCACTAAAATACACGATACCAACCGGTTAGCACAAAACCGTGTTACCGTCAGTTCACGCAAATTCACGCCCGCCCCCGGAATTTTGCGCCCTGGTTGCGCCCAAAAATTCGCTCCGGGCGTTGGAGGTGAGATCGTTTCCTGTTCGAATTTCAGCTCCTGTCATTTTAGCAAGGCCGAATGGACCCGGTTGCAGGCTTATCGCCGATGCACCCACTCAGTATTCAGGTTTTGCGGCTGACGGTGTATGTGCAGCAGGCTTTGTTTATGGCCCTGGGGGAGCTGTGGAAACGGGAGACGCAGACGGCGCAACTGCCTGACCTGCACCTCGGACAAATCGTTTCCGCTTTTGCTTCCGGGTGGAGCGCCAAGTATGCGACTTCACAATGTCTACGTAAGTCTCGAAACCGCCGATGCTAGCCTCACTCCTCTTGACGGAATAAAATTCATCGACCCGCTCCGGCAGCACTTCTGAGGAGCCGCTTTTCAGACTGCAATTGAAGATATCGATGGACTGCGCAGGCTCTCGCGTCTTGTCGGCGTTCAAAGCGAAACCCGCCTCCTCCATCGCAGCCTTCAATCCGTCGAAGGCTACCCTCAGCGTCGCTTCATCTTGTGACGAGAGGCAAATGTCGTCCATGTAGACGGACACTGTTACGGACGCAGGATTCAGGCTGCGAAGGTAGTGACCGACCGCAGAAGTCGCCAAAACAAGCGTAGCGAGAATGGGTGATTGAATAAAGCCGTATGGCAAGACATAGCCCCCGCCGGCATATGGGTTCTTTACAGTCGACCACTTGGCAAACTCTTCAGCCTTGCGGATACCGATACCTTTGAGCACACGCTTCACACGGTTCCGCTGGATGTTGTAAAAAAACCGCTCAATATCCACTCGGCAGAAGAACGCATTCTTACGGTGTGCGTGGAGAGCTTTGACGTGCGAGCCGTCTCTAAAATGGTAGATAAAGTGATCGAACTTGTGGAGTTTGGCGACTTTGCGCTTAACCTTCTTGCCCCACTCCGCACCACGTTCATTGGGCGCAAAGAGTGGCTTTCCGTTCTTCCAGTAGGAATGCTCGAAGTTTTCGAACGTGTGGACCATTATAGTTGACAACCTTGCTGTACAGATCAAAGGCGGCATTGGCAATTTTCACTACCAGATGCAAAATCCTCAGGACTGCAACAGCAAGGTTAAGGCGCTTCTGATTTTTCTTCATAGGCGGCACCTCCATTGCTAGACCCCGGCTATCCGCAACTCATCTTCACGATGGAGCTGTCAACTGAGAGAATGGTCATTCCCGAAGCCCGTCTCATGGTCAGACCAGAAGTCGTACATGAGGTAAAGGCCAGCGCGAGTGCAGCTTACGCCGAAGTCAAAAGAACATGTAGTTGTTGGTCAAACCCAATACACCCCCCTCCAACACGTTCGGTAAAAGAAATTTGACTGCCTATTATATGGCAATGAGGCAGCCTTCCTTTGGACACCAGGACAAAGCGTTCCGTTAGCCAAAGACGAAAGTGCTGGACAGCGCCCGCTCAAATTTGATTAAATTATATATACCTCATTTATGCTTGAGAAATATTCAATGGAAGGATTTGAGCACAAGATCATCTCACGCGCCGAAGCGAAAGCCCAAGGGCTGAAATACTTCTTCACCGGCAAGCCTTGCAAGAAAGGTGGGATTTGGCTGCGGTTTGTTAGTTCTGGCAAATGTCTGTGCGCTGCCTGCCGCGAAGCCGGCAAGGAGTTCAGTCGCAGCTACCACCAAGAGAACCACGAAGCCGAACTGGGCGCCAGCGGCGCTACCGCGAAGAGAATCGCGAAGCCTTGCGGGCGAGCCAGCGCCGACGTCGCGAGCAGAACCGCGAAGCTAAGCTGGGCGACGTTGTGCAGGTGCCGGCCGAGCTGGTGGGGGTGGGATCATGAGTGAGCGCCGCGCTAAGCGTGAGAGAATAGGAAAAACTGCCGCATACCGGCTAAAGCAGGCCGGGCCCAACAGCCAGATAGCAAATGAGCTTGGCATACCGAAAGAAAAAGTGCCGAAAATGATAATGCTTGGCGAGCGGATAGCGTCAATCTCAGATGATGAGTCTGCGCCCTAAAACTGCCGCCAGATCAGAATCCAGCGCCCTACCTGCGCCCTAAAAAAGATTTGGCGGCCACTTGATCACCGAATCAATTCGATCTAAGCGTCTGAATTGTTAGCGCTTTTTGGGTGAAATGTTGGAGCGGGTAGCGGGAATCGAACCCGCGTATTCAGCTTGGAAGGCTGCTGCTCTACCATTGAGCTATACCCGCGGCGTTCGATCCATACCAACAGAATGGTGGAGGGAGCTGGATTTGAACCAGCGTAGGCGTAGCCAACGGATTTACAGTCCGTCCCCTTTAACCACTCGGGCATCCCTCCATTTTTCTGTCGGGATCAAGCGACCAAGCATTTCAGATCTAAGAGCGGTTCCGGCCGAAGCAAGGCGTCCCGTCGATCTGCGCCGCGTATATGACCGCCTCGTTTCCTCCTGTCAACACGATGTTTTGGAAAAAGTTGGGAAAAAATACAGCAGGTTCGACGACATGGATGCGATCATTGGATTTGCGGAATTTGCGCCGGGGGCTATAAGGCGGCATGAGCAAAGATGATGCAGGCGGCCGCAGCGCCCGAGACACCCATTACGCCAAACTTCGACGCGCGCATCGCGATCAGCGGCGCGAGCGCGGCGAAATTCCGACACCGAAGGACGATCGCCGCCGCAAGCAGGTGGAAGGCTGGAAGGCGCCTGCACTCGGCCCCGATCAGGTCTTCCTCTATGGCCTGCACACTGTTCGCGCAGCGCTCGACAATCCCGAACGCCACATCATCAAGCTCTCGGTGACGCAGAACGCCGCCCAGCGCCTAGAACTGCCCGACCCGGCCACCCTGCCCTTTCCGGTCGAAACCGTGTTGCCGTCCGATATCGACAAGATACTCGGCCCTGAAGCGATCCATCAGGGCGTGATGTTGGAAACCCGACCCCTTCCTGTTCGCCGGCTCGGCGCGCTGAAGGAGAGCCCATTGATCCTGGTGCTCGACCAGGTGACCGACCCGCATAATGTCGGCGCGATCCTGCGTACGGCCGTCGCCTTCGGTGCCGGTGCGGTCATCACAACCATGCGCCATTCCCCGACCGAATCCGGCGTGCTCGCCAAATCCGCTTCTGGTGCGCTCGAGCTCATTCCCTACATCCAGATCACCAATCTGGCAGAGGCAATGGAAGAGTTGCACGCGCTCGGCTTCTATTCGGTGGGGCTCGATTCGGAGGGGCCACAGCCATTCGAGGCGACGCTCTCTGGGAGCAAGATTGCCCTGGTTCTCGGCTCCGAGGGCAAGGGATTGCGGCAGAAGACCCGCGCCACCTGCAAGGCGCTGGCGCGTCTCGATATGCCCGGGGCGATCAAATCGCTGAACGTCTCCAATGCGGCAGCGATCGCCCTCTACGCGGCGCGACAATTTCTGGCAAAGTAACGGCTGCTCGGTTGCGACAGAGCATCGATATCCGCAATCGGCCCAAGGCTTTCATGAGGGCCAAGTTCACAACGCTGCGGGAACGCTCTGCATGAGACTGGGCCCTACAGCGAGCGGACAGCTGTCCTGAATCTTCTTCCAGTTGGGCACGTTCAACGCCATCTCGCACCGGGCGAGATATCTGCGGCCGTCCACGTTCAGGCAGACGAAAGATCCGAGCGAGTGTCTGCTGCCATCCCGATTGCGACAGGTGCAGAGCGTACCGCCCAGTCCGCCCGCCGCCGCGATATCAATCGGCAAGGCCAGCAGAACTAACAATGGCGTCAAGCAAACCAAGAGCCGCATCGATCATCTCCGCTGCCCTCTCCACCCAGTAAGTTTATGCCCTTTTTCGCGCCTGTCGAGCCGACTCGTTTCGAATCGCAAGGCCTGCGGCTTGGTAAACGAAAGGGCCCGCCGGAACGTTCACCGGCGGGCTCCAACGCTTGATTGTGCCCCTCAGCTTGCGAGCTTCAAATCGGCGAGGCCCAAAATTGTCCGCTCCGCCTCGGAGATCGCCGTCGCCTTCGAAACAGCGCTGATGTTCAAACCTTCGGCGCGAACGAACTCGACGTCCGAAATGCCGAAGAAGCCGAGCACCGTCTTCAGATAGGCTTCCTGGTGGTCCATGATCGCGGCCGGGCCAGTGCTGTAAAGACCGCCACGGGTGGATGCGACAATCACTTTCTTGCCCTTCGCGAGCCCTTCGGGCCCGTTTTCGGTGTACCGGAAGGTCTTTCCGGCAACAGCGATTCGATCAATCCAGGCCTTGAGCTGGCTCGGCAGCGAGAAATTGTACATCGGCGCACCGATGATGATCGTGTCGGCAGCGAGGAATTCGTCAAGCACCGCAGCGCTCACCGCTACATCGGCTGCCAGTTGGCCGTCGACATCTTCCGGCTTCGCATTCGCCGCCATCAGGTGCACGCCCGTCAGATGCGGCAACGGGTTGGCGACAAGGTCGCGATACGCAACCTTTGCCGCCGGATTGTCGACTTTAACCTGCGCGGCGATTGCTGCGGTCAAGCGACGGGACACTGAGTTTTCTCCGAGAATGCCGGAGTCGATCTGAAGGACGTTCATGGGATGCACCTTTGTGTTGCTTCTGGTGCAATTCATATGCGGCGAAAACAATCGCCCGATTAGCTGGCCGAAAACCGATTGACTGTTTCTTCTGGGAAACAATAATGAAGAAAACACTGTCAGCAGGGATAACCATGCAGGACCTCAACGATCTCGCGCTGTTCGCAGCAGTGGTGAAGCACAAGGGCTTCACAGCGGCCGCCAACGCACTCGGCGTTCCGAAATCGAAGATCAGCAAGCGCGTCGCACACCTGGAGGAACAACTTGGTGTGCGGCTGCTCGAGCGCTCGACCCGCAAGCTGCGTGTGACCGATATCGGTGAGACCTTCTACGAACGTTGCGAGACCATCCTAGCCGGTGTCGAGGAAGCAGAATCGATCGTCGCCGCAGCAATATCGGAGCCGGCCGGCCCGGTTCGCCTTGCAATGCCGCTCGGCTTTGCCCCGATGCTTGCCGACATCCTTCCCCTGTTCCTGAAGCGATATCCACGTGTCCGCCTTTCGATCCTGACCACTAACCGGCCAATCGACCTGATCGAGGAACGGATTGATGTCGCGCTACGGGTGCGGGCGAGCTACGAGGGCGACCAATCGATCGTCGTCCGAAAATTCGGCGACACCCGTCAACATCTCGCGGCCAGCCCGTCTTTCATCGACCGGCATGGACCGGTCACACTGGACAAACTTTCCCTTTTGCCGACGATCGCCATGCAGGAGCAGCCTTCCCGTGCCATCTGGACGCTGGTCAACGCCGACGGCGGTTTTCGCGACGTCGCGCACACGCCCATTTTGTCCTGCATCGATTTCGGCATACTCGAGAGAGCGGTGATCGAAGGGATCGGCTTGGGATTGCTGCCGGACAGGATTGCCGAGCGCGGCTTTCGCAGCGGCGTCCTCGTGCCGGTATTGCCGGAATGGCGCTCGCCGGAATCATCGATACACGCTGCCTTCACCTCCCGCCATGGCATGTTGCCGGCGGTTCGCGCGCTCATCGACTTCCTCGCCGAAACCCTGCCGCGTTCGATGGCGGGCTGCGACGACATCATCCCGCGCCCACCCACGATCACCGACTGGTCGATCTGACGGCATTTTTTGCTTTACAGCCGCCCGGAATATGCTAACTCCCTCCCGGTGTGCCCTTATAGCTCAGTTGGTAGAGCACCTGATTTGTAATCAGGGGGTCGGGAGTTCGAGTCTCTCTGGGGGCACCAATCAATTTCCGTTGAAAACAATATGCTGTGTCCCCGTCCCAAGCTGCTTGGAATTTCACGTCGTATCGTGTAGCGCACTGTTTTCGCTTGATTTCTAACGGCTTCCCCCACACAGGCGGCGATTTCACGCAACGCTCCTCAGTTCGTTTGATCCTGACCTGACAGAGCACGAATAGCGTCTGCAGTCCTGCGTCATCGCAGAAGAAGCGACAACGATCCCGTTGTGTAGCTCAATTTGGTTACTTGGGGGATTCGCCCTGAGACACACGCCTCAGTAGTCCACGATCGTTGTTGCTGATACTCTTCTGGGCCGCTGGAGCAGATCTGCGAGGGCCCATCGTATGTCTCGGCTTGCCTTGCATCACGTGTCGATCATCACCAATGACCTTGAGAGGTCCCTGTCGTTCTACCGGGACGTTCTAGGACTTACAGAGATCCAGCGCCCGAATTTCCCCATTCGCGGCGCGTGGCTAGCATGCGGCAGCCTGCAATTGCATCTTGTCGTCCACCCCGAGGGCAGCTTCCGCTCAAGCCGTTCGATCGACCGGAATGATTGGCATTTCGCGCTTCGTACTGACGAATTCGAGCGTGTTGTCCAGCGTTTGATTGACGCCGGCTTCCGCGAGGATCTGCCAGAGGGCGACCCAATGCGACTGCTCATCGCCCGTTCGGGGCCGGCTGGCTTTCCGCAACTCTATCTTTGCGACCCGGACCGCAACGTCGTCGAGGTCAACGGTGCGGCGTGACTAAGTGGGCCACTCGCTTGCTGTTCCCAACATGATGCGCGTCCACAAACGAAAACCCGCCGCGGTTGGGCGACGGGTTCGCTATGCCCTGGCGCTCTTCAATTCGTGACCGCCGACCGAACAAGCTAGGGCCGGTTCACGAACAGCGACCGTGACATCATGAATAGGGCGAGATGCATTCAGCCCTGTAGCCAACCTGCGGAACATAGGTATTGTCGTATGCCCTGTAGGTGCGATAGCGGGATGCGCACCATTCGACATGACGTGAGGTGTAGCTCGCCCGCGGCGGAGGAGACACATATCTCGGAGGGCTCGCAATTGCTCCTCCAATGATAGCCCCGGCTCCGAACGCAGCTAGCGGATACCACCAACCATCACTATGGCGACGATAACCATGTCGATGATCTCTGTAGCCCCTGTGACCGTTGTGCCAGCCGTGGCGTGGAGGTGGGCGATGATAGTGGTGCCGGTCATGGCGGCGGTTATCGTGGCGATACTGAACGTCATGCACATCAGCGCTTTGGCTCGCATGCTGCATCGGAGCGACGTTAAACGGTGCTGCGCCGGCGGGCAAAACGCCCGAGAAAGCCGTTAGCGCAGCCAAAACAACAACAGAGAGTTTTTTCATTTCATGCCCTTTCAACTTACGCCCCTATGATGCGGGCGCCAGTTGAACAGAGCCTGAACGGTGTGCCGAAAGGGTCAAAGAGCTACCTCTGACGAGCGACATGAAGCCGCTCTCCCATGCGCCGTCCGCACCCACGGCCTCCCTCGGCGCTAGTCACACCACCGGCATTCCCGCCGGGCGCAGGTGTTTTCTGAGGGCTGCGATGCGGAAGATGGCGTTGGCGGCGCCGTATCCCCTGTATCCGCGGCGCTCGACGATTTCGAAGAAGAAGCCTTCGCCGTAGGTTGGGCTATAGAGCTGGAAGTACTCTCCGCCATCGTCGCGGTCGTAGAGGATGTTGTGCCGCTTCAGGCGGTCGCACACGTCAAGATCGAGGCCGAAGCGGGCCTCCAGATCATCGTAGTAATTTGGCGAGATATGCAGCGGAATGAAGCCGTTCTCCGCCAGCGCTTCGGCCGTTGCGAAGATGTCGTCGGTCTTGAAGGCGATGTGCTGGATACCCGAGCCGAAGGTCTCGGCGATGAAGTGGCCGGCAAGGGTATTTCGGTTTTCTGCCCCATTCAGGGTCATCCGCAGCGTGCCTTCCATGTTCTGCACGGCTTGGCTTCTGACGACACCTGACGGATCGATAATGTCGACGAGCGGGGTTTTCTGTGCCTCGAAGATCGACGTGTAGAACAAGAGCCACGTCAGCAATTCCTCGTATTTCATCGTCTGGGCGACATGATCAACTACCGTCAGGCCTGCTGATGCAACCAGGGCAGCGTTGTCGACGAGGTCGAACTCGACGGTCCAGATATCGGAAAGTTCGCTCTTGTTGTCGAGGAAGTAGATGATGCCGCCGCCCACCCCGCGCACGGCCGGCATCTCGATCTCTCCACGATCGAGCGGCTGCTGGAAACGTTCGGCGCCAAGCGCAAGCGCGCGGGCCAAAGCGGCCTTCGCGTCATCGACCATCAGACCCATTGCGTAGGCCGATGCACCGTGGACCAGGTAGGAGGAGCCGGCAAAGCCCCGCTCTTCCGTATTTAAGACGAGTTTGATGTCGCCCTGCCGAAACACGGTCACGTTCTTCGTCTTGTGTTTCGCTGTCTTCCTGAAACCGAGCGTTTCGATCAATGCCACAAGCTGCGGCGCCTCGGCCTCGTCGATGGCGAACTCGACGAAGGCGAACCCCTCGACCGTGCTTCTAGGGGGCATTTCCGGGACATCCATAGGGCAGTCGGGCAACGCGCGTTTCACCTGGTCGCCCAGATAAGTCAGCGAACGGTAACCATCGACAGCGATCGCGCTTGGCGAGTCGCCACGAAACTGATCGTTGAAGATTTCCAGCGAGAGATAGCCATCATAGCCTGTCTCCGCGACCGCTTTCATGAATTCGAGGACTGGCAAATCGCCCTCGCCCGGCATGTTGCGGAAGTGACGGCTCCAATAGAGGAGATCCATGTCGATCAGCGGCGCATCGGCCAGCTGGATGATGAAGATTTTTTCCTTTGGGATGGATCGGATCGAGTTGACGTCGATCTTACGCGACAACGTGTGGAAGCTGTCGAGTATGAGACCGATATTTGGATGATCCGCGCGCCGTACGATCTCCCAGGCGTCACGATGGTCGTTGATGTGGCGCCCCCAGGCGAGCGCCTCGTAACCGACGCGAAGGCCGCGCTTTGCCGCCCGCTCGCCGAGTTCATGGAAATCGGCCGCGGCCCGGTCGATGCCGCCAAGGGCGGCCGTGGAAACGTTCGAACACACGAGCACCAGATCGGTCCCCATCTGCTGCATGAGATCGAATTTGCGTTCGGCGCGGTCGAAAGTCCGGCTGCGGAGCGGTTCCGGCATGCCCTCGAAATCACGGAACGGTTGGAACAAGGTGATCTCCAGACCGTGGTCTCGCACCATGTTGCCGACTTGTTGCGGGCTTTCGTCGAAGACCAGGAAATCGTTCTCGAATATCTCGACACCGTCGAATCCCGCCTTGGCGATCGCAGCCAGCTTGTCGCGGAGGTCACCACTCAGGGAAACGGTTGCAATCGACGTCTTCATGCCCTGGGTCCTTGGCTAGCGTGAGTCGTTCAGGCGGTGAGTGCCTTGAAATGGGCGAGCATCCGTTCCGCATCGGGCTCGAGCCCGGTAAACAGGCGGAACGCGCCAACCGCCTGGAAAACGGCCATCCCGCCGCCGTCGAGCGTGCGGCAGCCGCGCTGCCGGGCCGCGCTCAACAGTGCGGTTTCCAAAGGGAAATAGACGATCTCCGCGACCCAATGACGGGCATCAAGCAGCTCGACCGGCAGCGGAAGGCCCGGGTATTTAGCCATCCCGGTCGGCGTCGCGTGGATGAGCCCGGATGCCCCCCCCATGGCGGCTTCGAGATCATGGCCGGCGCGGATCACGGCGCCGGGAAAGCGCCCCGACATGGTCTCGGCAAGTTCTCGGGAGCGTTCCGCTTCCTTATCGAAGACGACAAGCGAACGTGCTCCAAGCGAAAGAATGGCATAGGCCGTCGCTACACCTGCGCCGCCGGCCCCAAGCTGCACGACAGCATTCAGATCCGCATCCGGCAAGCCGCGGCGAAAGCTCTCGGCAAATCCCCACCAGTCGGTGTTGTGGCCATGGCGTCGTCCGTCCATCAGCACGACGGTATTGACGGCCCCAAGGGCGCGCGCCTCGCCGGACAGTTCATCCAGATGGGGAATGATGGCCTGCTTGCACGGGTGCGTGATGTTGAGCCCGCACAATCCCCTCGCCTCGGCATCGGCAATGAGCATCGGCAGGTCGTCCGCCGTCGCGCCGATTTCGTTAAGGTCAATCAGTTCGTAGTCGTAGGTCAGCCCCTGTGCTGCGCCTTCGCGCATGTGCATCGCAGGTGTGAGCGAAGCCTGGATCCCGGCGCCGATCAATCCGGCCCTTGTCGGTTTGAGCAGTGTTTCGACCATCTTGGCTGCCTTCACGGGAAGATGGCCGGCCCGCAATGTGCGGGCCGGCAGAGGTGTCACTTGCGGACTGCGTCGAGTTCCGTGAACAGGGCCGTGACGGTGTCGGCGCCGATCTCGGCGCTGAACTTCTCGATCATCGGCTTCACGGCGTCGCGCAGCTTCTGCGTTTCTTCCGGCGACAGCTCATCGACCTGCATGCCGGTTGCCTTGATCTCGGCGACCGCCTTTGCATCAAGTTCGCGCGAGACCTGGCGCTGATAGTCGCGTGCTTCGGTCGCGGCCGACTGGAACACCGCCTTCTCCTCGTCGTTCAGGCCGTCCCAGAACTTTTTACTGATCAGCACGATCTGCGGGTTGTACTGATGGCGCGTCACCGTCATGTACTTCTGCACTTCGTAGAACTTGGCGTTGAGGATGTTGGCAGCCGGGTTTTCCTGGCCGTCGACCGTGCCGGTTTCGAGCGCCGTATAGAGTTCTGTGTAAGGCAGCGGCACGGCATTGGCGCCGAGCGCGTTGAACAACTCGATCGGGATCGGCGATTGGATCGTGCGGATCTTCAGACCCTTGATGTCTTCCAGCTTCGTCACCGGATGACGATTGTTGGTGAGGTTGCGGAAGCCCAGCTCCCAATAGGCAAGGCCGACCAAGCCGGTGTCGGGCAGAAGCTCGATCAGGCTTGTGCCGAACGCACCGTCCATCACCTTGTCGGCTTCCTCGCCGCTGTTGAAGAGGAACGGCAGGTCGACGGCGCCGAACTGCTTGACGTTACTGGCCAGAATACCGGCATTCAGCACCGTCATCTCGATGACGCCGCCCTGCAGCGCCGAAACGGTCTGCACGTCACCGCCGAGCACGCCGCCCGGAAACAGCTTGACCTCGATCTTGCCGCCGCTCTTTTCTTTCACAAGCTCGGCGAATTTTTCCATGCCGGTGACCTGCGGGTGGCCCTTGTTGTTGGCGGCGGCGAACTTTAGCTGGTGCTCGCGGATTTCGGCTGCTGCCGGCGAGCCGGCGAGGATTGCGATCGGCAATGCCACGCCGAGCGCGTATTTCATCAGTCTGTTCAACATGCTTTCCTCCCATGTGTGGCCCAGCGCCCCGCTGAAGCCGGTTTGAATGTGTGCCTCCGCATCGGAGGCTCGTTGTTGCTCAGTGTCCGAACCAAGCCGCAGGCACAGTGACCAGTTGCGGGAACAGCACGAGCAGGAATAGGACGATGAGTTCGGCGATCAGGAAGGGCATGACACCCTTCATCAGTTCCTCCATCTTCAGCTTCGACACGCCGCAGATGACGTTGAGCACCGTCCCGACAGGGGGCGTGATCAGGCCGATCGAATTGTTGATGATGAAGAGCACGCCGAAATAGACCGGATCGATGCCCGCCTGCTTGATGATCGGCATCAGCACAGGCGTCAGGATCAAGATGGTCGGGGTCATATCCATTGCGGTGCCGACCGCGACCACGAGCACCATGATCGCAAAGAGCAGCAGCGTCTGATTGTCCATCAGCGGCTCGAGCATCCTGGCGAGATCGCCGGGGACATCCGCCACGGTAATCAGCCAGGCCGACACGGCAGCACAAGCGACGAGGAACATGACGACGGACGTGACCTTCGCTGCCGAAACGAAGACGTGGAATAGCTTCGACGGCGGCAATTCCCGATAGATCACCATCGACACGAACAGCGAATAGACCGCCGCCACGACGCCGGCTTCGGTCGGCGTGAAGACGCCGAACTTTAGCCCGACGATAATGATGAGCGGAAGAAGCAGCGCCCAGATACTCTCGACGAACGCCTTCCTGCGCTCGGCAAAGCTCCTCCGTGGAGGCAGCTCGAACTGTTCCTTTCGCGCCACGATGAGCCAGGTGACGCAAAGGGCAGCAGCGATCAGAATGCCGGGAAAGATGCCGGCCAAGAAGAGCTTGGTGATCGAGACCCCGCCGACCACGCCATACAGAATGAACCCGATGGAGGGCGGGATGATCGGTGCGATGATGGAGGCGGATGCCAGCAGCCCACCGGCTCGCGCCGGATCGTGGCCCGATTTCAGCATCATCGGCAAAAGGAGCGCACCGAGGGCAGCGGCATCGGCCACCGCTGAACCGGAAAGGCTCGCCATGATGCAGGCGGCGAAGATCGCGACGAAGCCGAGGCCGCCACGAATGTGGCCAACCATCACCATGGCCAGATTGACGATCCTGCGCGACAGGCCGCCGGCGTTCATCACCTCGCCGGCGAGCATGAAGAAGGGAACCGCCATCAGCGGGAAGCTGTCGGCACCATTGAGCACGTTCTGCGCAACGATCTGCGCATCGAACAGGTCGAGATACATCATCAGAGCCACGCCGCTGATGATCAACGCAAAGGCAATCGGCACGCCGAGTGCCATGGGGCCGAGGAGAGCGCCGAGAAAGATCGTTACCGTCATCGCCCCGCCCTCAACGCTTCAACATGGAATTGCCGAGTTCGGGCTCGGGATGGTCTTCTAGGGCTTCCTCCTCGCTTTCACGCACGAGCTCTGCCGTTCTGACGTCAATGCGCCCGGTGAGGACTGAGAAGATGTCCCACAGGATGATCAGGAACGCCGGAATGCCGAAGGCGAGCCCTGCGCCGTAGAAGAGGCCCATTGAAATGCCGGTGGCGGGCGCGGAAACGTTCAGGTTGATCAGCGTCTGTGTCCAGCTGCCGCTGATCATCAACCAAGTCGCCCAAAGCATCAAAAGCTGACCGGCAAGCGCCGCGGCCTTGGCACCCGCAGGTGGCAGGCGGCGCAAAAGCGTGTCCACGCCAAGGTGCCCGTGTTCGCGCATGGCGACCACTGCGCCAAGGAATGTCAGCCAGACGAAAAAGATGCGCGACAGTTCTTCAGAGTAAGTGATGCCCGTATTGAAGGCATAGCGCAGGATGACATTGCCGAAGACCAGGACCACCATGCCGGCGAGCAGCAGCGCGATCGCGATCTTCAGCAGAAAGAAACAGAAATCGATAGCCCTCGCCATACGCTCCTCCCGGGTCCCGTTGCAGCTTGCAACACGTTGAACCCGAACCCGCCACATCGCCACATCTGTCGACACGCACGGCGACCGTTCCTCCCAGCTTTCGTGCGTTTTGTCAAAATGTACTAACTAGTTCGGATGTCAAGCGGGATGACTTGAAAGAGAACGTCAAGCCCAATAAGACTTCACTTCGGACGTGCAGGACGAGGCGCGTCCGAATCTCGCTGATAAGATTTTTGAAAACAAGGCGGTAGGGAGAAAGTGCGGAGATGGCTGCGCGCCCTGGGAACAGCAGGAAAAACGATCCTCAAGCAACGCAGGAAGACATCCTGATCGTAGCGACTGAGGAATTCGCCACTCACGGGCTCGCGGGCGCGCGGGTTGACGCGATTGCCGAACGGACGCGCGCCTCCAAGCGAATGATATACTACTACTTCGGCAGCAAGGAGGGGCTCTATCTCTCGGTCCTGGAGCGTTCCTACCGGAAGATCCGCACGCTCGAGGCGGACCTGCACCTCGCCGACCTTGAGCCCGAAGAGGCGCTAAGAACTCTGATCTCGACGACGTTCGACCACGACGAAGCCAATCCCGATTTCGTCCGTCTCGTCAGCATCGAGAACATTCATCACGCCGCCCACATGCTGCGCTCCGACACGCTTCGCGACCTGAATGTCTCGGTCATCGAAACGATCGCCAGCATTCTCGATCGGGGTATCAAACAGGGTGTATTCCGTCGCGAAGCCGATCCGATCGATGTCCACATGATGATCAGCGCCTTCTGCTTCTTCCGGGTTTCCAACCGCTATACGTTCGGAACGATTTTTCGCCGCGATCTTTCCGAACCGGAGACCAAGACCCGGCATAAAGGAATGATCTCGGATGCGGTCGTCAGCTATCTGAAGGTATTATGATACTGTCTGACGGTTCACATTTGGTCCTAACAAAGCGCTGACGCCAAAGCCTCTCAACGGCCTCGGTTCCGCGAGCTCTCGAACGGCGATCTGCCGATTGCGCTCAGCGAACAGCGGCCCGCCGGATGACCGCTGAGAGCATCGGAAAATCACCTTCGTAGCCGGCATCGCGCGCAAGCTGGATGAAGGCCGCTATCCGCCGTTCGACTTTCTGCGCATGGTTCTGGGCGATGTCGGAAATCCTGTGATCCAGGAAAGGATTGGCAAAGCGTTCCACGGTGCCGGCAAGGTAGGCGGCCGCTTCTTCGCCACCACCGAGCGCGCCAAAGGCGGGCAGAACCTCGTTCCGGTAAATCTGCGCCAGCTCGGCCCCTACTTCAGGCAGTGCGATGAACTCCCGCACGATCGCTTCGGCAGGCGCACCACGTGTCATCCACATATCGACAAGCGCGCTGTGGCCGAGATTGAGGATATGGAGCTTGAGCGTCTCGATCGCCTTCAGGTCATCGACGACCTGAATCGACGGATGGTCGGTCGGCGCGACCAGCCCCGGCGTGCGCTCGATTGCCCAAAGCGCATAGGGCTCGGCCACTGCACCGGCTGGCTCTATCGGCGCGGACACAATGCGATCGACGAGGCTGGAGGCCCAGACGGTTTCGTCTGCGATGGAGCGCGTCAGGTCGGGCGACGCGCCATTGGCCTTTGCGATCGCCAGAACCAGCCCGCGCAGGACTTTGCCGTTATCGGCGATCAGTTCCATCGGCAGGATGGTCAAAGGGGGGGCTCCGGCAGCATGGCGCGCGGTCAGCAGATGGTAGAGCTTGGCGGGGAAACTCATCGCTGGTGAAAAGGCGGACTGTGTATCCTCTGGCTTGGCTTCGTATCCCGAATCCCCGGTATTGGAGAGAACGTAGTCCGCCTCCTCCACGAACACGCGCAGCACCTCGTCATACTGGCCGGCCATCGACAGGCAGCGTTTGACCGAAGTGACGCGACGCTCCTCATCGATCACCCGGCCGTCCTGAAGGCCGCGGACCCGCACAGGATAACCTTCAGGCGCGGCAAGAGCAGCAAGCCGCCCTGCCCGCGCCGGATCGCCGGACGTCTGGACCACCGTGATCGTCATCGCCGGTGTCCCTTCGGAAAGGAACAGGTCGGCATGGGCCTGCAGGAACCGGCTCGTGCCGAACTGGATCACGGGGGTCTTCATGATCTGCCTGTCTCTCTTTTGATCGGTTTCGCGGCGGTTCCGTCTGGACACGCCGCAAACTTGCTATGGGGCGCGACAACGCACAACCCCGCCGGAATAATCGATGCCGATTACCGGCAGCGCGTTAAAGCGCCAGCTCGCGGCGCAACGTCTCCAGCCGTTCCATCGCCACCACGCCGTCGCGAATGGAGGGTGCGGGCGTTTCGTCGCCGCCGAGTGCCGGGATCACGTCGGCCAACAGCGAGAAATAGCCCTTGGGATCCTCGTTGGCGGCGGCCGTGAAGTTCGGCTTCCAGGTCAGGCTATCGACGCTATCGGAAAGGGTCGCCAGCGGATCGTCCACCTTGAAGGGCGGATTGCGGTTCCAGCGGACCTCGATGACGTTGTCGACCTCGATGCGCTGGTGGTCGCCCATCAGTTCGATGCGCTCGACCGGCGCACCGCGCGACTGGATCGTGCCCATGGCGATCGTGCCGATCGCGCCGCACTCAAAGTCGAAATTGATATGGAACAGCACCTTACCCGGCTCTTTCTCGACCTTACGCGCGGTCAGCTTCGTGACCGGCGACACAAGGAAGGAAACGAGATCCATGTAATGCACGCAGTGGTGCAGGAAGAAGCCGGTATAGTCGACATTGCCGACGAAGTAGCCGGGCGCGGTCATGTAGTAGCCGGTCAGCCCGAGGACCTGTCCGAACCGACCGGAGCGGATGATGTTCGCGGCGATCTTGTTGCCCGCCGAGTAGCGCTTCATGAAACCGACGAGGAGCGGCTTCTTCGCCTTTTCGGAGGCAGCGAGCAGTTCGCGCGCACCGGCAGCGCTCCCCGATGGCGGCTTCTCCATGAACACCGGCAGGCCGCGCTCCAGCGCCATCTTGCCGAAAGCAAGATGCTGGTCCGGACCGACCGCCATGCCGACGGCGCCGATGCCGGGCGTGCGGATCAACTCCTCGGCGTCGCTCGTCAGCTTGGAAACGCCGAACTGGCGGCCGGCGGAAGCAAGACGCTTGCCGTCGATGTCGCAAAGCGCCACCAGTTCGACATCGTGGCGAACGAGTTGCGGCAAGAGCATCTGGGTGGCGTGGACGCCGCACCCGATCCAACCAATTTTCAGTGTCATCGGCGATATTCCGTCAGCAGGATGTGGGACTTGATGAATTCGGCGGAAGCCGCGAGCCGCTCGGACTCGTCTTCGTGCGGCGGGCGCCATTGGGCGAAGGGAACGCCGAAGCGGTCGTCGTTGCGGCGGAAGGGTTCGAGTGAGACCGGACCCTCGTAGCCGATATCATGCAGCGCGCGGAAAACATCGACCCAGTCGGTGGCACCAGTTCCCGGAAAACCGCGGTGGTTCTCGTTCGCCTGAAAATGCACGACGCGCTTGCCGCCGAGGCGGATCGCTTCCGCAATTGAGGCTTCTTCCATGTGCATGTGGAACGTGTCGAGCATAAGCTGGACCGCCGGGTGATCGACGGCATCGAGCAGTTCGACCGCCTGCTGCGTGGTGCACAGCACGTCGCTCTCGAAGCGGTTCAGCGGTTCGACCGCCAGCATCACCCCGAGCTTTTGCGCGTAGTCACCGGCTTCCTTGAGGCCGGCAACGCAGCGCGCCTTGCGGGCCAGCCGCTCCTCTTCCGTGACCGGCTGCGGCGGCCGGCCGGCGAAGACCAGCGGATTGCCGGTCAATGGGCCACCGACGATCCTGCAGCCCAGTGCCGCCGCGCAATCGGCAGCGTACTTCAGATAGTCGATACCGGCGCGATGGGCGACCGGGTCGTGGGAGGAAAGGTTGCGCTGCAGGTTGACGCGGGCGGCAAGCACGACCGACAGGCCGGCCTCGTCGAGCGCCTTCTTCGTGTCCGCGAGGTCGAGTTCGCCCGGCTCCGGCACGAGCAGTTCAACGAAATCGTAGCCGAGCCGCCGCATCTCGGAAAACAGCGGGAAGTGCTCGGCCGTGAAGGGCCGCGCGTACTGCATGGATATCAACCCGACGGGGTTCATGGGTCAGTCCTCTTTCTAGAGCAGTGCCAGCAAAAGTGCGTAGCGGTTTTGCATCCGGAACTGCGAAAATAAGCAGTTAGCGAATGGTCAGCCCTTCACCGCGCCCTGCGTGAGCCCGCCAATCAGGCGGCGCTGGACGAGTAGGAACAGGATGGTAGCGGGCATGGCGCCGACGACCGCGCCGGCGGCGAGCAGGCCCCACTCGATCTGGTACTCGCCGATCAGCGTCTGGATCGCGACGGTGACGGGCCGCACGTTCCGCCCGCCAAGCGTCAGCGCATAGAGATATTCGTTCCAGGCGGTAATGAAGATGTAGATGCCGGTGGAGATGATGCCAGGCATCGTCAGCGGCAGCACGACACGGCGCAGTGCCGTCAGCCGCGAGCAACCGTCGATCATCGCCGCCTCGTCGAGGCTCTTCGGGATCGCGCCGACATAGCTCGTCAGCATCCAGACGGCGAAGGGGATGGCGACCGTGGCATTGGCGAGGATCAGGCCGAAATGCGTGTCCAGTATGCCGACGTTTTTCATCAGCACGAACAGCGGAAGGATCAACAGCACCACCGGGAACATGTTGATCAGCAAGAACTGCAGCATCAGCAGCTTGCGCCCGGAAAACCGGAAGCGCGAGAAGGCATAGGCCGCAGTGACCGCAACTGCCAGCCCGAGGATGACCGTACCGCCGGCGATGATGAGGCTGTCCATCATGTTGCCGAGGAACGAGGTCTGGCGCAGCAGGCGCTCGTAGTTATCGAGGCTCCAGCCAGCCGGCGAGACGGACACGCCGGTAGCGTTCAGCGTTGCCGTCGGCGTCAGCGATGTCAGCACCATCCAGGCGAACGGGGCCATGGCGAAGATAACGATGAACAGGACCGGCAGGTCGGTGGTCAGGATGCGGCGTGCGGTGCTTTGATTGTTCATCGCTCAACCTCGCGCATGGTGCGGGCCAGATAGACGGCGACGATCGCGCCGAGCAGGATGGTGAATGTGACGGCGATCGCGGTGCCATAGCCGAAATCGAGGTTCTGCCGGGCCCGGACGAAGGCGTAGAGCGGCAGCGTATGGGTCGCGTAGCCCGGGCCACCGCCGGTCATGACAAAAATCACGTCCATCGAGTTGGCGACCCAGATCACGCGCAGCAGTCCCGCCGTCGCCAGCACCGGCGCAATGCCCGGCAGCGTGATATGCAGGAACTGCCGCCAGGCGCTGGCGCCGTCGATCGATGCGGCCTCATATTGGCTCTTCGGAATGCCCTGCAGGCCGGCAAGGATCATCACCGCGAAGAATGGGAAGCCTTGCCATGTCAGCGTGCCGATAATGGCATAGAGGGCAAGGTTCGGATCGGCGAGCCACGGGACGGCGCTCTGCACGATCGAGAGATAGATGAGGATGTCGTTGAACACACCGGTGTTCGGATCGTAGATCCAGCGCCACATCAGCGCGATCACGACGCTCGGCAGCGCCCAGGGAATGATGATCAGGGCGCGCGCAAAGCCGCGCCAGGGGAACTCTCGATTGAGCAAGAGCGCCGTCAGCAGGCCGAGCCCCATCTGCAACGGCACCGTCAGGCCGATCCAGATCACGGTGTTCCACAGCGCGGTCCAGAAGACGGGATCGGCGAAGAGCTTCACGTAGTTGCCGAAGCCGACGAAGCGGCTTGCGTTCGGCTTCCAGAGCACAAGATCGTAAAAGCTGGTGACGACCGCCTGCACCATCGGCATGAAGACGATGAACACCGTCACCAGCACCGCCGGCGCGAGAAGCATGTAGGGCATTAGCCGCGTGCTCCATGGCGTCGGTATTGCAATGTCGGTGGTCGGAGACGAGGTGATCACTGTCATCGGAATTCATTTCCTTGCCTTGTGGGCTGGCATCGATCCCCCCACCCGCCCTGACGCTGCGGGTGGGAGATGCATGGGAGGATGCGCTTTATTGGGCGAAGAGCACTTCCAGCTGTTCCATCATCTGCTGCGAGGTGATCTGTCCCGTCAGTGCCTGCTGCATGGCCGTCTGCCAGGCGGTGTTGACGAACTCCGACGTCGCCGGGCTCTGCGGCAGGACATGGGCGAAGGGCAGCGAGTCGACGGTCGCATCCACGAAGCGGCGCTCATGCAGCTTCCAGTCGGCCGAGCCGCTCTTCGTTACGGTCATCTGGCCGGTCGCCTTGTTGAAGGCCACGTTGTTCTCGCCTTCGGCCAGGAACGAGACCCACTTCCAGGCAGCGTCCTTCACTTCGGAGGAAGAGAAAATCGCCAGCGACTCGTCGCCGTAGGACGTCCAGCGATTGCCGCTGCATTCCGGCACCGGCACGGCCGAGACCTTGTCACCCAGCGCCTTGACCATGTCGTTGGACGAGCCGATATGATGGATCGTCATGGCCGTCGTGCCGGCCTTGAAGGCGCCGGTGATTTCCTGGAAACCGTCGTTCGGCGCGGACGGCGGGATGACCTTGTCCTTCTGGAACAGGTCGATCAGCCGTTGGTTGGCGGCGACCGCCTTTTCGTTGGTCAGCCCGCCCGGCTTCAGCTCTGCCCCCTGAGAGAGGACGAAGGCGCCCCACTGGTCCCAGCCGCCCTTGCCGCCGCGCAGGCCGAAGCCGTAGGTCGTCGGCGCCTTGGTCAGCTTGATCGCCGCGTCGCGGAATTCCTCGCAGGTCTTCGGCGGCTGCAGGCCGGCCTGCTCGAAGAGATCGGCGCGGTAGTAGAGATACAGAACGACGTACTGGATCGGCAGGTAGTACTGCTGGCCCTCCGGACCCTTGTTCAATTCCAGCAGATTGTCGAGCAGGTCGGCCTTTCCGGCCCAGGCGTCAATCTTGTCGCCGAGCGGCTCAAGGGCCCCCATCTCCACCAGGCGCGGCTGGGCAAAGAGCTTCACCATTGCCGCATCCGGCGCGTTGCCGCCAACGAGCGAGGTGTAGAGCGTGTCGTAATAGCTGTTCCACGGCACGTTTTCCGCTTCGATCGTGATGCCCGGATTGGCGGCTTCGAACTTCGCCACCAGGTCAGCCATCGGGTTTTCCGGATTGTCGAAGTGGTACCAGAAGCGGACCGTTTCGGCAGAAGCAGTCGATGCGAACAGCGTCGCGGCCAGCGCGGCGCCAATGGTAAGCGATTTCAACATTGCCATTTTCTCCTCCTAGAAATTGTGCGGCCACGCTCAGGCGCGAGCCATTTTCCATGCGGCGACTCCGGCAGCGGCAAGCGCCTCCCGCGCCGCTGCAAGATCAATCGTGTTTTGCAGAAATCCGTGCGTGACGCCGGGTACGATGGTAACGGTGTCCCCGCGCCCCAGCGCCTCCAGCCGCTGCTGAAGGATGAGCGTGTCGCTGAGCAGCGGGTCGACGCCTCCAGCCATCAGATACAGAGGCGGCAGCGCCCCAAGCGCTGCATCGTACGCAACGAGCGGACAGGCGAGCGGGTCTTGCGAGATGTCCGCTCGATCAGCGGCATACCAGGCCCAATAGCGCTGCATCTTCGCGCGCGTCAGGCCGGGGCCGTTGGCGAAGAACTCGTAGGAGGGCGTCGAGAAGTCCATTGCATAGTTGCCGTAGAAGAGCAGCGCACCCGCAACCGGTGTCGGCGCGACGGCCTGCTGCTCATGCAGCATGGCCGCCAATGCGAGGTTCGCCCCGGCCGAGTCGCCAGCCAGCAACAGCGGCCCTTCGAGGACACCGGCAACCCTCGTTGCAGCAAATGCCGCCCGCAGGCATGCGACCACATCCTTCAACCCGGCAGGATAAGGATTTTCGGGCGCAAGCCGATAGTCAGGCAGAAGAACGGGCAGACCGGATTCGAGCGCAAGGACGCGGGCGCAGCGCTCGTGGGTCTCCGGGCTGCAAAAGGCAAAGCCGCCGCCGTGCACATAGAGGATTGCGCCTGCCGCCCGGCCCTCGGGCACAAGAACCCGCACCCGGCAATGCGCCGAACCGAGCGACCTATCGGCCTCGACCCGGATGTCGACGACGCTCGCCATCGACGGCAGATCGCGGTTCCAGCGCCGGTTTCCCTCTTCGGAGAGCGCCCGCCCCTCAGCCGGAGGCAGCAGTGTCGGGTCCTGCTGCGGCCCCTCCGCAGCGAGGCGCTGCATCAACGCCGCCATCTCGGGTGAAAGCTCAGCGTTGAAAGAGACCTGCCCAGTCATAGGGCAACATCCGGAAATACGCTGGGGCCAAGATCGACGATGGTGGCGATGTGGTGACGCAGCGCTTCGTTCGCGCGCACGGGATCGCGGCTGTCAATCGCCTCGATGATCGTGCTGTGCCGCTGGGCGGTCGCCACGAGGTCACGCGGGGCCGTGCTTCTCGATATCTTGAAGCGATGGTTATGAACCAGGCAGCGGTGCAGAATCGGATCCAGCGCCGGCAACCGCGCATCCTGGAAAATCCGACGATGGAAATCACGGTCGGCGGACGCGAGCTCCAGTTCGTCGTCGCGCTGCGCCGCATCCAGCATCTCCTGCAGCAGTGCCCGCAGATCGGAGATCAGCGTGCGGCTCGGCGCCCGCACAACGCGCAAAACCCCGTTGCACTCGATCTGGCGCCGAACGCGGAACATTTCGACCGCCTCATCCTCGGTGCACTCGGAAACCTGCGTGCCCTTGTGCCCCTGACGCAGGACCAGCCCCTCTTCCTGAAGCTGGAGCAGCGCCTCGCGCACTGTTCCCTGACTGCAGCCGAAATGAGCGGCCAGTTCGAGCTCGGTCAACGCAGCACCCGCCGGCAGAACGCCGAGCATGATATCCCGCTTCAGCGCATTGAAGGCGGCCGCGGATTTTGCGGGCTTCGCGGGAGCAGTGCGAGCATTCGGCCTTGTCGAAAAATAGGACATTGCGCCTTCCATGGAGTTGCCAACCGGCGTTCGTATCATTATTGATATTGATATCGATAATGGAGGTCAAGGGCTGATTTCGCCCTTCGGAGGGACATTACAGTGACCGCAATCGCCTTGAGAAAGATCCGCAAGACCTACGGCTCGCTTCCGGTCATCCACGACGTCGATATTGAAATCGAAAGCGGCGAGTTCCTCGTCCTGGTCGGACCATCGGGTTGCGGCAAGTCCACGCTCCTGCGCATGATTGCCGGCCTTGAGGAGATTTCCGGAGGCGTGCTCGACATCGGCGGAAAGGTGGTCAACGCGCTGCCGCCGTCCGAGCGCGACATCGCCATGGTGTTCCAGGATTACGCGCTCTATCCCCACATGAGCGTGCGCGAGAACATGGCTTTCGGCCTGAAGATGCGCGGTACAGCTGACGAGGCGATCAACAAGCGCGTGTCGCTCGCGGCAGATACCCTCAAGATCGCCCAGTTCCTGGAGCGCCGCCCGGCGCAACTGTCCGGCGGCCAGCGCCAGCGCGTCGCTATGGGCCGCGCGATCGTGCGCGAACCGTCTGCTTTCCTTTTCGACGAGCCGCTTTCCAACCTCGACGCAGCCTTGCGCGTCGAAATGCGCCTGGAAATCGCCAAGCTGCACAACCGGATGAAGGCGACGACGATCTATGTGACGCACGACCAGGTCGAGGCCATGACGCTGGCTGACCGCATCGTCGTGCTGAATGCGGGCCGGATCGAGCAGGTCGGCGCTCCGCTCGAACTCTACCATAAGCCGGCCAGCCTCTTCGTCGCCCGCTTTATCGGCAGCCCGACGATGAACACCCTGTCAGCGGAGTTGAAAACCGCTGCGAATGACGAGTTGCGCGTTTCCATCGCTGGCCGGGAGTTTACCTTGCCGTCGCCTGAACAAATGTCTCAAAAGAACGGGAACGTCACCCTGGGCATCCGGCCGGAAGACCTCGTCCGCTGTTCGCCCGCGGAAGCGTGGTTTGGCGGCGAACTCGCAGTCGTCGAGCGCCTCGGCAGCCAGACCTACGGTTATGTCGAGATCGGTCAGAGCCGCATGCTCACCGTCGAGTTTCCGAGGAGCGCCGAAATCAAGGTCGGCGAAAACATTTGCGTGCGCGGCAACCCGGCGGGAACCCACCTGTTCGATGATACCACCGGGCACCGGATCAACTGAGGAGGACTGTTGCCCTCAGGATTGGCCCGGATAGTCCGGCCCGCCCCCGACTTCTTCGGACAGATCCGAACCGATGAACACCGCGCACCTCGGAAGGTGAATATTGCCAACGGCTTTCCGCCTGCTATCCTTGATGAAGGGAGGAGCATGTCATGGAAAACTTTCTCGCATTGTTCGCCGTCGTTCTTGGTTCCGCCGTCCTGGGTCTCTTTCTCGCCTACGGCATGCGGCGGCAGCGCGAGCAGCAGCGTCCGCACAATCACGACGAAGCGTCACCCCGCTTCTAGCGTTTTCAGGGAAACACCAACTCTTGCGGACGAGGCATAGCTCGATTGCAGTTATCGGCGCTGCATGGCCGCGGGCCAAGAAGACAGGACATTATAGGGGCAATCGCTTTTCTTCGGAGGCGGCATGGAGCATAGCGACAGACCGGAGGAAGAGCGCGATATCGATGTCCTCTTCCGCAACGGCAACATTACCGTCTTCGGCATTGTGCTCGCCTTCTCACTCGGCTTCCTGAATTCCTGGACCAGCAACCCGAATGAGTGGCAACTCGACGACTTGCCGACGCTCGCCCTGATCTCGGCCGGAATCGTCTTCCAGGCGCACGCCCTCTGGCGATTGCTTCGCCTCGATTCTCTGAAGCGAAACGTATTCAAGTCCGGCACCCGAAATTTCGCAATCGGGCTGGTGCTGACCGCCTCCGGTATGCTGCTTTCCATCGCAATCGATGTCGCTCGCATTCTGATCTGAAGGTCGGCGGCGTGGTGCTTCAGGCGGCCCACTAGAGCCGACACGCGCTCGACAGCCCTTCGAGGCTGTGCAAGACTGTATTCCATGATCGAAAGCAGCGATGCAGAACTCGAAGACGAGCGCCTGAAGCTGGTGAACGAACTGGCGCGGGTGAAACAGACCACGTCGACTGCGCTGCTGGCGCACAATGCGCCAGGCAGCACCGGCTTTCACGAGGCGACCCACACGGCCTCGATCGTGCTGGACCTTTTGGACCAGCATCTCCTCCATCATCCCGCCATCGCAGGAAGTCCGGAATGGTTTCGCTACGCCTCCCGCGCCAGCGAAGCACTGTTCAACCTCTACCAGTCGATGGGCGCGGCACAGCTCGAGCATCATTCTGACGACGGTTTGCGGCCCGAAGACCTGAATGCCAGCAACGACGACTGAACGTCGGCTACATCAGATGACGGTCCCGCAGATCTGCCGCAGCCACCTTGTGTCTCACGCGACCTACGCGTGACTGCGTTCGTTCAATGCGTCGACGACACGTTCACGGCCGACGCGAATGACGTTCTCCATCGCACGGCGCGCACCCGCCTCATCGCGGCGACGGATTTCCTCGACGATGCGGATGTGAGAGGCGGCAACATCATCGATCTTGCCGCGATCCCGCGCCGGGGAACTGAGCCTGAACACGCCGACGAGCGCGGCTTCAATCAGGCTGCCGATGGTGCGGAAGAAGGGATTGCGCGAGGCCTCCAGCACACTGAGGTGGAATTTCAGGTCGGCCATGGCGAGTGTTTCGGCGGTATGTTCCGGATCCCCCATTGCCATGGCCAGCCGCATCATGTGGCTGATGTCGGCATCCGTGGCAAATCGCGCCGCGAGAGCAGCGGCGTGGGGTTCGAAAGCCAGTCGGACTTCACTGAGATCGAGCAGAAATGCCTCGTCGACGCCCTTCGCAAGCTGCCAGGTCAGGATATCGCTATCGAACAAGTTCCACTGCGCTCGCGGCGTGACACGAGTGCCGATCCGCGCGCGGGGTACGACCAGCCCCTTGGCAGACAGCGTCTTCATCGCTTCCCGCAGCACCGTGCGCGATACCTTGAAGCGGGCTGCGAGTTCCGCGTCTCCCGGAAGCGTCGAGCCCACCGCAAATTCTCCGGCGACAATGGCGCGCCCGAGTTCGTTTACGACCTGCGCATGGCTGGTTCGTGTGTTTGCCCCCGTAATGACGGTCTCAAGCAGCCCCTTGCGCAATCGTCCCTCCTCTCCCTGCCGGCCGTCCATCCTTAGGTGGACAACTGCAATGGTCAAACCGGTGCGACCGTCCATTCGACACCAGGTCCGGTGTCGGCCGCGTCCTTCAGGCAAACCGCCTGCCGCTCCTCGACAGATAGAGAAAGCCCTTCTGCATCAGGATAAACCCGAAAAGCAGAAGACCAATCAATATCTTCGTCCACCAACTGGAGAGCGAGCCATCGAATGTGATGTAGGTCTGAATCAGCCCCATGATGAGAATGCCGATCAGCGTTCCCCCCACGAACCCGGATCCGCCCGTCAGAAGCGTCCCTCCAATCACCACTGCCGCGATCGCATCCAGTTCCACCCCGACCGCAGCGAGCGAGTATCCTGCTGAGGTATAGAGCGAGAAGACGATTCCCGAAAGCCCGGCACGCATGCCCGACACGCATAGATGAGAATGGTTGTCTGCGCCACGGGCACACCCATCAGACCCGCTGTGGCAACGCCTCCACCGAGCGCGTAGACATTGGCGCCGAAACGCGTGCGATGGGCGAGCAAAATGGCCGCGGCGAATACGAGAAGCATCAGCCTCAAGGAGCCGGTGGTCCCCTGCAGCTCGACGACATTGCATGGCTTGCCGGCAATCGTGTCGACTAGCCACTTGCCCACCACATTGCCCTCATGGACGAGGTCGGACGTGACGGCCGTCATGTAGAGGTCCTTCGACGAGTCGACGGTGCGATCCAGCAGGATGACCGGAATTTCAGCCTCCTTGGCTTCGGTCAGCACGTCGTCCGAACCGAATGGCGTCAACGCCCCGCGCAATGAATGAGCGAAGCGCCTTGATCTGGTTTTCCTGCTTCTGCTGCGCGTCGGCGAACTTCAGGTTGATTTCGCGGCTTTCGGCCTGTTGCTTGGTCAGCGTCGTCTCTGCCGCGCGCCAGCCGGATTCCGAGCCGATCTGCGAAATGCCAACGGTGAGGTCGGCCGCCGAAGCCGAGCCGAACATGCAAGCAGCCAAAACCGTGGCACTCGCAAGTGCGGTCTACAATTTCATGATGTCCTCCCAAAGAAAGCTGCCCTTCAGCAGCCAGTGAGCAAAATCATATTGTATTACTATTGTGAACTCAAAATTGCGAATGAACAAAAATTTCGCACCGCACAAGCTGCATTGAACGGGCGCCCGCAGCAGGCTCGGGCGTAAAAAACAATGGCCCCTGAAGCGGCAGTGCTTCAGGGGCCAATGACGTTCGAATGTGAGGTGCGGCTGTGCCGCAATCGACCTTGTTATTGCGGCAGCTTGTCGTCGACGCCGGCGATGTAGAAGTTCATGCCGAGCAACGTGCCGTCGTCGGCCTTCTCGCCTTCCTTCAGCCAGTCGGAGCCGTCCTGCTTCTTGATCGGGCCGGTATAGGGATGCAGCTCACCCGACTTGATCTTGGCTTCGGTTTCCTCGGCCATCTTCTTCACGTCATCAGGCATGTTGGTGTACGGCGCCATCGTCAGGATACCATCCTTCAGGCCGTCCCAGATCTGCTCGGACTTCCAGGTACCGTCCATCAGTTGCTTGGTGCGCTTGATGTAGTAAGCGCCCCAGGTGTCGACGATCGCGGTCAGCTGGGTCTCCGGGCCGGCCTTGATCATGTCAGACGCCTGGCCGAAGGCCTTGATGCCGCGCTCGGCCGCCACCTGCATCGGTGCAGTCGTGTCGGTGTGCTGCGTCAGGATATCGACGCCCTGGTCGATCAGCGCCTTGGCCGCATCGGCTTCCTTGCCGGGGTCGAACCAGGTGTTGGCCCAGATGACCTTCACCTTGAAGTCCGGGTTCACCGACTGCGCACCATGGACGAAGGCATTGATGCCCATGACCACTTCCGGGATCGGGAAGGAGGCGATGTAGCCGGCGACGCCCTTCTGCGACATCTTCGCTGCGATCTGGCCCTGGATGTAGCGGCCTTCATAGAAGCGCGAGTTGTAGGTGGCGACGTTCGGGGCCGACTTGAAGCCGGTGGCGTGCTCGAACTTCACGTCCGGGAACTTCTCGGCAACCTTGATCGTCGCATCCATGAAGCCGAACGACGTGGTGAAGACCATGGCGCAGCCGGAGCGGGCCATGCGCTCGATGGCGCGCTCGGCATCGGGGCCTTCCGGAACGTTTTCGAGGAACGGCGTCTCGATCTTGTCGCCGAACTCGGCCTGGAGCGCCTGGCGGCCGATGTCGTGCGCCTGCGTCCAGCCGCCGTCGGTCTTGGAACCGACGTAGATGAAGCAGATCTTGGTCTTGTCCTGGGCGCTGGCGCCGGCGGCAAAGCCGAGCACCGTCGCCGAGGTTGCGAGTGCGAGTAGAAGTTTTTTCATTTCGACCTCTGTAAGGTTTGAGACTTGATTTTCCGTCGTTTCTTCTTGTTCACCGATCGGGCACGAACGGCCTTCCGAGTGATGCGGGCGTGTTGATCAGCGTCATGCGCCGATTGTGCGATATCAGGACGAGGACGACAACCGTGGCCGCGTAGGGAAGTGCCGACAGGAACTGGGAGGGTATGCCAAGGCCGAGCGCCTGAGCATGCAACTGACTGATGGAGACAGCCCCGAAGAGATAACCACCGGCGAGCACGCGCCACGGTCGCCAGGAAGCAAACACGACCAGCGCAAGCGCGATCCAGCCGCGACCGGCCGTCATGTTCTCCACCCATTGCGGTGTATAGACGAGCGAAAGCTGCGCGCCGGCAAGCCCGGCGCATGCGCCGCCGAAAAGGACGGCGAGATAGCGGGTACGAATGACGCCGATGCCAAGCGCGTGCGCCGAGGCGTGGTTGTCACCAATCGCGCGGATCTTCAAGCCGGCGCGGCTCCGGAACAGAAACCAGTTCACGCCGATGACCAGCGCGATGGAGAGGTAGAAGATAAGGTCTTGCTTGAAGAGAAGCCGACCGAAGAAGGGTATCTCTGAAAGAAGCGGAATGGTGATCTCGGGCAGCTTGATGCCGGACATGCCGACATAGGCCTCACCGATCTGGCCGGAAACACCGAGACCGAGGATGGTCAGAGCCAGACCGGTCGCCACCTGGTTCGCCACCAGGGTCAGGGTGAGGAAACCGAACAACAGCGAGAACAGTGCCCCGCCGGCTATGCCCGCAAGCACGCCGACATAGGGAGAGCCGGTCGCGTTCGTCGCGGCGAAAGCGAGAACGGCGCCCATGATCATCATGCCTTCGACACCGAGATTGAGGACGCCGGCGCGCTCGGTCACCAGCTCGCCGAGTGCTGCCAGAACCAGCGGCGTCGCCGCGGTGATGACGGTCAGCAGGATCGCTTCGACAATTCCCATTATTCGGCTCCGCCTTGCGCCGCCGCTGTCCTGCCTGAGAAGACGAGCCGGATCTTGTATTGAATGAGCGTGTCACACGAGAGCACGAAGAAGAGCAGCAGCCCCTGGAACACACGGGTCACCTTGTCGGAGACGCTAAGGGTCAGCTGCACCGCCTCACCGCCCACATAGGTCAGCGCGAGAAGCAGGCCGGCAACGATGACGCCCAACGGATTTAGGCGGCCAAGGAAGGCGACGATAATGGCGGTAAAGCCGTAGCCGGGCGAGATGATCGGCTGCAGCTTGCCGATGTTGCCGCTAACCTCGGAGATGCCGGCGAGCCCGGCAAGTGCACCCGACAGCAGCATCGAGAACCAGATCATTCGGCGTGAGGAAAAGCCGGCGAAGCGCCCTGCCCGTTCCGACTGGCCGAGCACCGTGATCTCGAAGCCCTTCAGCGTGTAGCGCACCATGAACCAAACAAGCAGGGCCGCAACGATGGCAAAGACAAAGCCCAGATTGGTGCGCCCGGAATCAAGGATCTCCGGCAGCACGGCCTCGGGCGCAAAGTCGCGCGTGATGGGGAAGTTGTAGGCTTCCGGGCTGCGCCACGGACCACGCACGATCCAGTCGAGAAAGAGCTGGGCGATATAGACCAGCATCAGGCTCGACAGGATTTCGTTGGTGTTCATGTTCGCCTTCAGGAAGGCGGGAATTGCGGCATAAAGCGCACCGCCGATCATGCCGAAGACGAGCATCAGCGGCAGCACCAGCGGCGAATGCCATTCATGGAAGACAACCGGAACGATCGACCCGGCAATCGCGCCCATGATGAACTGCCCTTCGGCGCCGATGTTCCAGTTGTTGGAACGGTAACAGATCGAAAGTCCGACGCCGATCAGGACCAAAGGCGCGGCCTTGATGGCGATCTCGTGCAGCGACCAGATGTCCAGCAGCGGCTCTACAAAAAAGCTGTAGAGGGCGCTCGCGGGGTCCTTGCCCAACAACGCGAACATGATGCCGCCGGCGATCACCGTCAGCACCAATGCGATGAAAGGCGAAAGGATGGCGTAGAAGGTCGAGGGCCGCGGCCGCTTTTCGAGTTCAATGCGCATGGGCGGCCTCCGCACCTTCCTTCTTGTCGTGCATGCCGCCCATCAACAGGCCGATCTTTTCGCGTGTCATCTCGCGCGCGGGATAGGCATCGGACAGTTTGCCTTCGCTGATCACCGCGATTTCGGTAGCAACCTCGAAGATCTCGTCCAGGTCCTGGCTGATGACGAGGACGGCCGAACCTGCCTTCGCCAGATCGACCAGCGCCTGGCGGATTCGGCTTGCGGCACCGGCGTCGACGCCCCAGGTCGGCTGGTTGACGACGAGAACGGCGGGCTGGCGATCCAGTTCACGGCCGACAATGTATTTCTGCAGATTGCCGCCAGACAGAGAGCCCGCCAGCGGATCTTCGCCACTCTTGCGTACGTCCATCGCCTCGGAAATCCGCCGCGACGCCAGCCGGACGGCCACGTATTTGATGATACCGAGCACACCGAGGAAGGCGGCACGGTCGGACTGGTTACGCGCAAGCACGAGATTGTCGGAGAGCGACATGCCGGTAACGGCGGCGTGTCCGTGACGCTCTTCCGGGACGAAGCCCGCGCCCATCAGCCGCCGCGCCGTAATACCGAGCCTGCCGACCGGCCGCTGGCGTATCTGAACGGCGTTGACATCACTGACTGGGAATTCACCCGACAGCGCGTCGAAAAGCTCGCCCTGCCCGTTGCCGGCAACACCCGCGATCGCCAGCACCTCACCGCCATGTACCTTCAGAGATATGCCCTTGAGCGAGACCGCAAACGGCGTACGAGCCGAAACATTTAGCTCACGCGCTTCGAGCAGCACGTTGCCCTTCGCGTTCGTGCCTGCGGCCGTAACCGCTGCGACGTCGCTCCCGACCATCATGCGGGCCAGCGAGGCCGGCGTTTCCTTTCGTGGATCGCAGGCGCCGGTCACCTTGCCGTGGCGAAGGACGGTAGCGCGGTCGCAGATGCGTTGCACCTCCTCCAGCCTGTGGCTGATGTAGAGAACCGAACGGCCTTCCGCCTTGAGCTTGGCGAGCGTCTCGAACAGACGATCGGCCTCCTGCGGTGTCAGCACCGAGGTCGGCTCGTCGAGGATGATCAGTTGCGGGTTCTGCAGCAGCGCGCGGACGATCTCAATGCGCTGCCGCTCGCCCACGGAAAGATCAGCAACGTGCGCCTTCGGGTCAAGCGGCAGGCCATAGGCATGCGAAAGGCGGGCTGCCTCCTCGGTGACCTTGGCCAGCGACACCTCCGGTGGCATCGACAACGCGATGTTCTCGGCCACCGTCAGCGCCTCGAACAGCGAAAAATGCTGGAAGACCATGCCGATCCCGAGCTTGCGCGCCGCACTCGGGCTGCCGATCGAGACCGCTTCGCCCTTCCAGTAGATCTGGCCGCTCGTCGGCGCCAGTACGCCGAACAGCATCTTCACCAGCGTCGACTTGCCGGCACCGTTCTCTCCGAGGAGGGCATGGATTTCGCCCGGCTGGATCTCCAGATCGATGCCGTTACAGGCCGCAAATGTGCCGAAAAGCTTCGTCAGATTGCGTACAGCCAGCAACGGGCTGCCCGCGGACGCTCCAGCAACTGACACTATGCCCCTCTTTTCTCGTAGCTTTTCCCGTTCGCTGCAGCGTCAGGGAATGAGCAACGTCGTTCCGCTTGTTTTTCTTGTTTCCAGATCCGTGTGGGCGCGCCCCGCCTCCGCCAGCGGATAAGTCTGATTTATATTGATACGCAGTTTGTTGCTGCGCACAACATCAAAGAGGGAGTTTGCACATGCGTCTAGCTCGGCGCGTGTCGCAATATAGTGAAAGAGCGTCGGGCGGGTGGCGAAGAGCGAGCCCTTTTGCGCGAGCAATCCAACACTGAAGGCATCCACCGGACCGGAGGAGTTGCCAAAGCTGACCCACATGCCGCGCGGCTTCAAGCAATCCAGCGACTTCGGGAACGTGTCCTTGCCGACGGAATCGTAGACGACGTCACATTTTTTCCCACCGGTCAGTTCGAGCACGCGATCGACGAAGTCTTCCTTCGTGTAATCGATGACGTGGTCATAGCCGTGCGCGAGCGCGAGCTCGATTTTCTCCTTCGATCCGGCCGTCCCGATGACCGTGGCGCCGAGTGCCTTGGCCCACTGGCCGGCAATCAGGCCGACGCCGCCGGCGGCAGCGTGGAACAGGATCACGTGCCCGGGCTTCACCGGAAAGGTCTGCAGCAGCAGGTACTGTGCCGTCATCCCCTTCAGCATCATTGCCGCCGCCGTTTCCAGCGAAATTTCGTCCGGGACCTTGACCAAATGCTTCGTTGCGACGTTTCGCTCAGCCGCGTAGGCCCCGTCCGCCGAGGCATAGGCAACACGGTCTCCGATCGCAAAATCGCTCACGCCTTCGCCAAGCGCCGTCACCGTGCCCGCCCCTTCCTTTCCGGGAATGAACGGCAGGTCGGCCTTATAGAGGCCGGTTCGGAAATAGACATCGATGAAATTCAACCCGATCGCAGCCTGCTTGATGCGGACTTCACCCGGGCCCGGAGGGGAAAGCTCGATCTCTTCCACTTTCAGCACTTCGGGGCCGCCGAGCGACCGGACGACGATGGCTCTAGTCATCTGTCTTTCTCCCAGAGATCAGTGTTTTCCGAGACGCGGGAACAACTGCAGCACCGCACCGATGAGATAGAGGTAGATCCCTGTTCCGACCACGCCCAGCACCACCCATTGCGGCGTCTCGAAATGCAGCAGAAGCGCATACATGCCCAATATCGCCCAGGCGAAGAAGACGATGAGATTAAGAGGCCGTAGCCGCTCGACGCGCACCGGATGCAGGAAGTTGATCGGCATGAAAGTGAGGAAGACCGAAACGAAGACGACAATCGAAGCCGTCACCTCGCTCGCCTTGATGACGAACAGCGTGAAGACGATCATGTTCCAGACAACGGGAAAGCCCGAAAAAAAGTATTCATCGGTCTTCATGCCCATGTCGGCATAGTAGATGGCGCTGGAAACGACGATCGCGCCCGCGGCAACAAAGGACCAAGGTTCACCGATCATCCCACTCTGGTAGAGCGCAAAGGCAGGGAGCAAGACGTAGGTGACGTAGTCGATGACGTTATCGAGCGTATCACCCGACCAGTTCGGCAGCACTTCCTTCACCCGCACCTTGCGGGCGATCGGGCCATCGATGCCGTCGACCAAAAGCGCCAGGCCGAGCCACCAGAACATGTCGACGAAGCGGTGCTCGGCAGCCGCGACAACACCGAGGAAGGCCAGGAAGGAGCCCGATGCCGTGAGGATATGCACGGAGAAGGCCCTGATTTCGGCATAGGGAACGCGCCGGTAATTGAAAAACTTCATCGCCTGCCCTTGTCCGTCCCCGTCCCGGCGCCCCTCGCCTTACTGAATTGTGCGGCGTTACCTGCTGACAGCGCAGGCTTTTCGTCTGTAATATGCACTGATTGACCGCGGCTTCCAGCGAAAATCCGACGGCACGCCAGCGCGTCTGGCAGCACTGGAGGCCCTGCGCCGTTTCAACCCATGGATTTTGCCAGATTCCGGGCTTAGTTTGCCAAGAAAGACCCACGGGCATTTCTGTGGGTAAGCATGACTTGAAAGAAGAACTGCGCATGGAAGCCTTTGATATCGCCGTCGTCGGCGCCGGCCTGGCTGGCAATCTTGCAGCGTTGGCCCTTTCCGATTCGGGCAGGCGCGTGGCCCTGATCGCCCCCGCAGCCCGCTCCCATGACGGGCGCACGACGGCTCTGATGGCTCAATCGATCGAGTTCGTTCGCGAACTTGGCCTTTGGGACGAGATCACCATGGTTGCGGCCCCACTGGAGACGATGCGGATCCTCGACGGCACATCACGCCTCTTCCGCGCGCCCCCCGTCAGCTTCCGATCCAGCGAGGTCGACCTTCCCGCCTTCGGATACAACATTCCAAATGCCCCGTTCCTGGAGAACCTGGAGCGCAAGATCGCCGAACGTGAAACGATCACCCGATTTGAAACGACGCTCGAGCGGCTCACTTCTTCCGCCGACACCGTCGAGCTGCATCTTGCCGACGGTCGCGCGATAATCGCAAACCTTCTCGTCGGCGCGGACGGCCGCCAATCCGAGGTGCGGCGCCAGAGCGGCATTTCCGTGCGCACCTGGACCTATCCGCAGACGGCTCTCGTGCTGAACTTCACGCACGATCTGCCCCATGCGAACATCTCGAGCGAGTTCCACACGGAAAGCGGTCCTTTCACGCAGGTGCCGCTGCCGGGCCGGCGCTCCAGCCTCGTCTGGGTGCTTTCGCCAAAGGAGGCGGAGGCAAAGCGCACCCTGCCGCTCGATGAATTGAGCCGCGCTGTGGAGGATCGCATGCAGTCGATCCTTGGCAAGGTTTCCGTCGAGGCCGCGCCGCAGGCCTTCCCGCTGTCGGGAATGCAGGCGGATCGCTTCGGCAAGGGCCAGGTGGCCCTGCTCGGCGAGGCCGCTCACGCCTTCCCCCCGATCGGCGCACAGGGCCTCAACCTTAGCCTGCGCGACGTGATGGCGCTGCGCGATCTCCTGAACGATCCGGGCCAGCCGATCGGCACGATCGGCGATGTCTTCGATCGGCACCGGCGCGTGGACATCCAGAGCCGGACGACCAGCGTCGACCTTCTCAATCGCTCGCTGCTCTCCGAATTCCTGCCGGTGCAGATCCTGCGCACGGCAGGCCTGCACATGCTTTCCGCAATCGGGCCGCTGCGCAGTGTGGTGATGCGCGAGGGCGTCGAGCCCGGCGGCTCGCTCAAAGCCTTCCGCGAGATCCTTAAGGGAAAGGGTCACCCGGAAGCAGGCCCGACTTGACGAGATAGAGCAGAATGGTGACGGTCGCGACCGACAACACGGTCGTGATCAGGATCGTCGCCGAGGCCCGTTCCTGCCAGACGCCGTACTGCTGGCCGATGACGAACACGTTCGTTGCAGTTGGAAGTGCCGCGAGCAGGACGGCCGTATAGACCCAGACCGGATCGAAATTGCCGGCAGCACCCAGCACCAGATACATCGTCACGGGAAGGAGCAGGAGCTTCGCCGGGACGATGTAGGTGATTTCGGCCGGCACGCGTTTGAGCGGCCGCAACGCCAGCGTCACCCCCATGGCGAAGAGTGCGCAAGGTGCCGCAGCCTGCGCCAGATAGTCGATCAAGCGCTGCAGCGGTGCCGGCGCCTCGAAGGAAAGGAAGGCTGCGACGAAACCGGCTGCAGTCGCGATGATGAACGGATGCGTCACGATCCTGCGGACGATATCGCCTGCAATTGCTGCCGCCGGGCGTTTCTCGCCGCCGGAGAACGACATCAGCGCCGGCGCCACCATGAAATGCAGCATGTTCTCGAAGCAAAAGACGAGCGCCACGGGCACCGCGGCCGGCTCTCCGAAGGCCAGCAACGCAAGTCCGGGCCCCATGTAGCCGATGTTTCCATAGGCGGCCGCCAACCCCTGGACCGTGGCCTCGCCCACGGTGGCCCGTCTGACGAGCAGGCCGACGACAAATATCAGGCCAAAAACGAGATAGGTCGCGCTGACATTGGCGAGGATGAAGTCGACGCGCGTCAGTTGCTCGATCGGCGTCTTCGACACCAGCTTGAAGAACAGTGCCGGCAGCGAGACATAGATGATGAAGGTATTGAGCCAGCCGAGCGCCTCGGCAGGCTGGCGGGTGATCTTTGCGGCGAGGTAGCCAAGCAGAATCATGCCGAAGAACGGCAGCACCAGTCCCGTAATTTCCGCCATGCGACCTGCGAATCCCCGACGCCTAGGTTTGTTCAGGCGCCGGCTCTATCCGAAGTTCAGCGGAAGCGAAACCGGCTCCCGCGGAAATCGCAGCACTCGATGCTCAGCCGATCTGCGAGAGAATGGGGAAGGTCTGCTGGAACCAGATCGCCACCGTGCTGATATAGCCGAACACGAAGGCAAGCCCGGTCAGAACCAGGAGCACGCCCATGACCCGTTCCACAGTGCCGAGATGCTTTCGGAAACGCATCAGGAACCGCATGAAGGAACCGGAGAATCCGGCGGCGATCCAGAAGGGAACGGCAAGGCCGAGCGAATAGACGGCAAGCAGGACAGCCCCCTCGCCCACAGTCTCGCGCGCGGCGGCCACACCGAGGATAGCGCCAAGCACGGGACCGATGCAGGGCGTCCAGCCGAAGGCAAACGCCAACCCCATGACATAGGCACCCGAAAGCGTGGCCGGCTTTCCGCCCCCCTGGAAACGGGCCTCGCGCGCAAAAAAGCCGATCCGCAGGACGCCGAGGAAATGCAGTCCCATCAGGATGATGATGACACCGCCGACCTGGGCAAGCAGGTCCAGATGGCGCCGCAGCGCCATGCCGATCGTTGACGCCCCTGCACCGAGCGCAATGAACACTGTCGCAAACCCCAACGTAAAGAAGAGTGCAGACAACAACACTGCCCTGCGGGCGCGACCATCGTCGGCGACGATCGCCCCGCCGCGGAATTGCTCGACGGAAATACCGGCCATGTAGCAAAGGTAGGGAGGAACGAGCGGCAGGACGCAGGGTGAGAGAAACGAAAGCGTTCCGGCAAGAAGCGCACTCAAAAGGGATATTTCGGCAATCGACAAGCAGGCTCTCCGCGAACACATCCATGCCTGAACCGTTCAGGCGCTTCAATGACATCCGCGCCGATAAAACCGCATCGGCATGACTACTTCGACCCGATCTGCAGCCGGACATCCGCAGCCTCCATAGCCGGCCAAGTGGTTGGGAGCCAATCACCTTTTGGAGAACGCGGCGAAATGAAGCAAAAGGCCCAAGCGAAGCAATTTTACGGGTTGACCGAAAAGAGCCGCCTGCTATATGTCCGCCCACTTCCGCGGGGGCACAGACCTCGCCTGGGAGCGCGTAGCTCAGCCGGTAGAGCAACTGACTTTTAATCAGTAGGTCCAGGGTTCGAATCCCTGCGCGCTCACCACAGATTCTCATTAATATTCAAAACTATACGGATCGCTTCGCTTTTGCCGCCGCTACCGGCACAGGTCTGAGCACGGCTGGAAAGATGGACGATGGGCCCCTGCTGTCCTAAACTCCGTTTGAAATTTGACCACGGTCCCGGCAGGAGCAAGCAAATGCCTATCTTCATGGACCGACACGACCTTGCGGGCGCCACCGCAGAAGATGTGGCTCAAGCCCACCTGAAAGATCTCAGCATTCAGGATCAGTATGGGGTGAAGTTCCTGACCTACTGGTTCGATCACCGGAACGGAACGACGTTCTGCCTCATCGACGCCCCGGATGCGGAAACCGCCCAGTGCGTCCATCGCGAAGCCCACGGCTTTGTGGCGGCCGAGGTTCTGGAGGTACCGCTGTCGGCGGTCGAAGCCTTTCTCGGGAGAATACAGGACCCAGAGCCTACAGGATCCCGCGCCGTTGAACTGGATGCTGGCCACCGGGCCATCCTTTTCACCGACATCGTTGGTTCCACGGAAATGACATCGCGACTGGGGGATCGCATCGCGACCGAACTTGTAAGGGCGCATGATGCCATTGTTCACCGTAGCCTGGGCAGATGCTCCGGCCGCGAGGTCAAGCATACGGGCGACGGAATCATGGCAGCGTTCTCGTCCATCCCCTCCGCGGTCACTTGCGCGATGGACATTCAGCGGGAGTTTCGTAGCTACAACACGGGCAACTCGGAGCCCATTCATGTCCGCATCGGGCTGGATTGCGGCGAACCGATCGAAGACAGCAACGATCTTTTTGGTACCACGGTTCAACTGGCGGCACGCCTTTGCGCCTCCGCTGACGCCGATCAGATCCTCATATCCGAGAACATCTATCGGGAGTACGGCGCTACCGATGTCTTCACCCGCGGCGGCCGCTTCCGTCTGAAAGGCTTTGCCAAGCCCGTATCGGCCTATCTGTGCAACTGGATGCACTAAAGCACGTCGCGTCAGATCAGATGGGCGCGGCGTCCTATGCATGTCGTTATCCCCAAACCGCTGCACACTTGCGGATGAAGAGCATTTGTCATTGTGGAGGGCGCGTGTAAATTGAAGGCCTATTGCAATCGACAGGACTGCCCAATGCCCAAGAAGCCAAAGAACGAACATTCCGAACTCTCCGGTGAATTCACCGAGGATGGCGTGACCGTTCTCGTCGATATCTTTCGTCCAGCCGGGACGAACAACGACTGGCGCCTGGAAGTGATCACGCAGGAAGAGGATCTCATCGAGTGGGAAGAGCCGTTCGCGACCGATCGTGAGGCTTTCGACGAATTCCTGGCAACGGTCGCCCGTGATGGCATCCGTTCATTTCTGGAAGACGATGAGCCGTCGATCCACTGAACGCTCGTTCTCGATCCCACTGCCCGCCAAAACGCCGCTGCCCAAAAAGGGGCAAGTTTTATGCTGCACGCAACGACAATGCGTGCAACAAAGACGCTGACCACGCACGTGCGTGGGCAAGCAGCCGGTCTTCGGCGGGCATGTGTGAGAAAAAGGGTAAAACACACGGCATGACACGCAGCATCAGATCGCTTTCGTTCGTCGCCTCGCAGGCGCCCGAGGCGCAGGAAGCGTTGCGCGAACTGGTTGACCGATACGGCAACGCCAAGCCCGACGAGGCGGATGTGATCATAGCGCTCGGCGGCGACGGCTTCATGCTGCAGACGCTTCACGCCATGATGAATTCCGGCAAACTGGTCTACGGCATGAACCGTGGCTCGGTGGGTTTTCTGATGAACCGTTACAGCGCGGATGACCTGCCGGGGCGCGTCGCCAGGGCGGTGGAAAACATCTTTCGCCCGCTCGAGATGAGCACTGTCGATGCGGCCGGGAACCAGCGCCAAGCGCTTGCCATCAACGAAGTCTACCTGTTTCGCCAATCCTATCAGGCCGCCAAGCTGCGCGTCATCGTCGACGGCCGCACCCGGCTGGAGGAATTGATCTGCGATGGCCTGCTACTTGCGACACCGGCCGGCTCCACCGCCTACAACCTCTCGGCCCACGGGCCGATCCTGCCGCTGGAGGCCCCGCTCCTCGCCCTGACCCCCGTCAGCCCGTTCCGTCCGCGGCGCTGGCGCGGCGCGCTCCTGCCGAACCACGTCAATGTGGAGATCGATATCCTGGAACCGGAAAAACGGCCTGTGAACGCAGTGGCCGACTACACCGAGGTCAAGTCGGTGACGAAGGTGAGCATCGCAGAATCAGAGAATTCGACTGCGGTCATCCTCTCCGATCCGGATCACTCCTGGTCGGAGCGCATCTTGTCGGAACAGTTTCAGTACTGAGGCCGCGCCGGCGCTAGGTCGGCCGAGGCTATCATTCGGAGGCTTAGGAACCACGGTCAGAAGCTGCCCACGCTGGGGACGTCCGACCGCTGGCTCGCGGAGATCCCCCTTCCGTCACCCCGGACTTGATCCGGGGTCCAGCCGCGCCGCGTCTGCGGCGCGTAAGAGCTTTTTTACGTTCAAGGATTTGAGTGCGTTATAGACATGTGCGGCCGAACGCCCGCGGTCTTACCCGCCGGAAGCTGCGGTCCACAAAACCATGCCGGGTATTGCCGGCGCAGTTCGGCAAATGGAACAGCGTCAGGAAACGCTTTAGCCGGTTGAGCAAGGCAGGCACTTTCGACCTGTCTTTTGAGCATCTTGCATCGTTATCTTCATCGGCCGATTTGGCGCGGATGTTTGACTCATCGATTGTACGTGCACATGTTTCGCGGTCGCGGCAAAAGGGCGGCAGGACAGCTAGGCGCTCGCCGGATCGCGGCGCCTTTAAGACCAACATCCATTTGAAGACCGACTTCGACAGCTATCCCACCACACCGCCTTGACTTCAGTCCCCGGATTGCGGTTGACAAACGATAGCGTAAACAGGCGGCAAATTCGCATTGGACAAGGCGATCTTGTGAACCGCTCCATAATCAACACAGTAGGCAGGCGGAGACGTGTTCGTCTCGCCCGAGAGGTATAGCACGCCTTTCTCGCGGATATCCTGCTCTGTGATCCATGGCGACTTTGAAAGATCGCCACCGATAATAACGCCTGGATGCCCGGGGGATGCGACCGCGACAAGGCCAGCCAACCAACGGTCACCTCCCACAAGAGCGAGTGGCGTTTTCACTTCCGCACTCCACAGAGCGTCAACTTTTTCTTCCAGCTCGTGCATCGGCCAGAATGGCCGCGATGGTTTGTGTGACCGCGCCCAAAGCGACTGCCCGACGAAAAACAAAGCAGTGAAGATCACGATCCCGACGGCTCCCTGGGCCAACCGGCGGATCATCTCCAGGCTCCAGTCCCGCCGCACTTCAGCCACCAGCCAAAGGCCGACGGTCGTGAACATCGGCATGCCCCACATGTCGAGTAACTTGGTGCCGGTCACCAGGGCGCCTCCCGTAACGAGGAGTATCGGCGTGAATGTAAAAAGCCGAAGAAAGAGGAGAGAATTGGCAGTTTCTTTCCGCCGCGCGGAGCGGCCCAGCGCGGAAAAGCCGACAAAGGCCAGCAACAGCAGGATCGGCACGTGATCGGCCAATTGCGTCAAGGCAAAAAGAACCGGCTGCAGAAACGAGCCCTTCGCGTGAGCCCGGCTTGCCGCATAGACAAAAGGCGAAAAATCATTCTGAAATAACCAGTAGATATGCGGTGCAAAAATAGTCAGCGCAACGGCGGCCGTGAGATATGGTCGGAATGACAGAAACTGTATTCGCACGGCGGCAAACGTCAGCGTGTAGATGACGGTCACCACGGCGATGACCGCGACCGAGTATTTTGCATACATTCCGACGCCCAACAGGCAACCCAGAATGAACCAGAAAACGGTTTTCTGCGGCCTGTTCAAAATACAAGAACAGGTCAGGATGATCCCTGCCCAAACCGGCAATTGCAGGACATTGTGATTGAATTCGTAGGTGGGGATGGTGAAATAGTAGGAACCTGCAAGCAACAGCGTGCCGGCGATGGCACGGCTGTCGTCCATCAACTGCCGGCCTGTCAGATAGACGAGAAAGTAGGTCAGCGCCACGCAGAGTTGCGACAGAAAATAGGGCCCCAGAATATAGCCTGGAACGATATATTGCATCACCTGCAGCAACCACGCAGGACCGGGAGGATGCTTGTAGGTCCCAAGAAGCCAATGCGGAGCCCAGGTCCCGCCCTCCACCACGTCAATGGGCGGCGACAGGCTCACAATCGTGGGGGTAACGGTCAGAACGCATAGCTGAAAGAGGACGAAAGCGGCCAAAATCCGCCCAGAACGCGCTTCGTCTGTTGCAATCATCGGCAATGAACCGTTCAATTTTCGTATCTCCTTGATAATATAAATAAATGCCGGCAGTCCGACCGGTTGTCACAGCTCTTTGTTTGGGGAGAAGTCGACAAACTTCAAGCGATGCGTGATTCGATCGACCACCGCGCAGCAAAGAAGTTCAGAACTGCAGCGCCAATTGTGCCGGCGATCTTCGCTGGCCAAACGCCCAGTAGCGGCGCAAGCACCCATATGCCGAGCGAAGAAACACACAGCGAAATTACTGCCCCGGATACAAGAAAACGGGGGATAGCCTGGCGATGGCGGCGCGTACGATGGAACGACCAGAACGAATTGACCGCATAGGAAAATCCTACGGCAATCGCCCATGCGATGCCATTCGCTGGCAGCGTCGCCATTCCAAGTATCAAGGCGAGCGAAAAAACTGCAAAATCGACGATCGTGTTGCCCACGCCAACCACCGTAAAGCGGATGATCTTCTTGATCTGCAGCTGTGGGTTGGTCATTTAAGGGCAATCTCCTCGACAGGCGCCACCGACCTCTAGCAAGTTATTCCAGAGGCAGCAAACGACTGGGGATTGCCCATTTCGCAACACTGGTCAAGGCAGCCCCGCCCGACTATAGGTTTGCGCTAATCCCCTGAAATGACGAGAAAGTTTTTACATGCCGGTTCTTTCCCTTGTCGCGCCCTTCTTCAACGAACAGGATTCCGTCGAGGAATTTGCCAAGTTCGTAAAACGGCTGACGTTTGAGGTAAAGGACCGCTTCAGCCTAGACGTTGAAGTCGTAATGGTCGATGACGGCAGCAAGGACGATAGCGTCGCATGCTATAAAAGGTCACTTGAGGGCACCTGGCGCGTCGTGGAACTCAGCCGCAACTTTGGCAAGGAAATCGCACTTTTTTCCGGGATCGAAGAAAGCAGGGGCGACTATATCCTGATGATCGACGCCGATCTTCAGCATCCCTACGACGTCTGCATCCAACTCATTTCGGCCCTGCTGACTGTTGACGATCTCGATGTTGTCTACTCCGTTCGAGACGATCGAATGGAAGAATCCTGGAGAAAGGCGATTGGCGGGCACATTTTCTATCGCCTGATCAATGCCAGACAGCGGTTTTCGATACCTGAAAATGCAGGGGATTTCCGCATCATAACTCGTCAGGTGGCAGACGCTCTTCTGCAGGTAAGGGACAAGCGGCGTTTCAACAAGGGCCTCTATGCGTGGCTCGGCTTTCGACAGAAGGCCATTTCTTACACGCCAAATGCTCGGGCCGCTGGTTTCTCTAAATGGTCAAGGCTTTCGCTGCTTTCATTGTCCCTGGAAGGCATAACGTCGTTTTCGGCTTTGCCTCTTCGCATAGTGTCGCTCCTCGGCGCATTCATAGGTATTCTTGGAATACTTTACGGCCTAAGGATCATCGTGGAAGCACTGATCTATGGTAGCGATGTGCCGGGCTTTCCGAGCCTGATGTCGGCCATTTCAGTGCTGGGTGGCTTCAATCTCGCTCTGCTTGGTCTTGTCGGCGAATATGTCTGGGTGGCAGTGAGCGAGACCAAAGACCGGCCGCTTTACATTGTTCGACGCGTCCATCGTTCGAGCTCGAACGCATGAAGCATGGCGTTGCTGACATCATTGCAGATGACTACGGTCTTTCACCGGGCGTCAGTGGCGCCATCCTGAAACTCATTGACCTTGGCATCATCACTGGCGCCGGCTGTATGACCCTTTTTCCAGAATGGAAAGAAGCAGCCAGGTCGATAAGAGAACTATCGCGCCACAAGCAGGTTTCTGTTGGCCTTCACGCAACGCTTACCGACTTTACGCCACTCTCAGGTCGATCTCTGCTCTCAGGCGAAAGCCAGCTTCCTGCCCTGAAACACCTGCTGATCGCCACCTATGCGCGGCAAATAGACGTCGTTTCACTGGAGACGGAACTCGATGCCCAATTGGAAGCCTTTTTCGATGAAATGGGGCGTCCTCCTGACTTCATAGATGGACACCAGCACGTTCATTTTCTGCCCCCAGTGCGCAATTGGCTGGAGAAACGTCGGGTTCGACTTGAAAGCGGCGGATCGCTGCCGTGGTTGCGTGGCTCGCCGAGTTTGCGCTTGTCGCCAAACCTCAGGATGAAAACAAAAATCAGCTTCGTCAGGGCAATATCAACTGGATTTGACCGACGCATGAAGCGCACCGGATTTTCGGTGCGTGGCCCCCTGGCGGGCTTTTATGACTGGGGCAAGCCCGACACATTTGAGAAAGTCATCGAGCAGATCAGAAGCCGCGCCTCCCAAGATACCGTATTCATGTGTCATCCAGGCTGGATCGATGACGTGCTTCTCAGCCGGGATAGCCTTGTAGCGGCAAGACCACTGGAGTTCGAAGCTCTTCGCAAGCTTGAAACAAATTCAAGGTAATTTCAGAAGCTGCCGCGGCGCGGCCTTGGTGGCCGGCAATAAGAAACGCAGACGCAAACTTTCATCAACAAGCAAAACGGCCCCCGAAAGGGCCGTTTTCCATTCATCGTCACCGGATCAGGCGAGATCCTCGACAGCCGCATCCGCGCCGCCGTTGACGCGGTGGGCCAGAGCGGCCTCCATGAACTCGTTCAGATCGCCGTTCAAAACGTCGTCGGGAGCGGTGCTTTCGACGCCGGTGCGCAGGTCCTTCACCAACTGGTAGGGCTGCAGCACGTAGGAGCGGATCTGGTGACCCCAGCCGATGTCGGTCTTCGACGAGGCTTCAGCGTTCGCCGCTTCCTCGCGCTTCTTCAGCTCCGCCTCATAGAGGCGGGCGCGCAGCATGTCCCAGGCCTTGGCCCGGTTCTTGTGCTGCGAGCGCTCCTGCTGGCAGGCGACGACGATGCCGGTCGGAATGTGCGTGATACGCACCGCCGAGTCCGTCGTGTTGACGTGCTGGCCGCCCGCGCCCGACGACCGATAAGTGTCGATGCGGCAGTCGCTCTCGTTGACCTCGATGTTGATCGAATCATCGACCACCGGGTAGACCCAGATCGAGGAGAACGAGGTGTGGCGGCGCGCGTTGCTGTCATAGGGCGAGATGCGCACCAGGCGGTGCACGCCTGATTCCGTCTTCATCCAGCCATAGGCATTGTGGCCCTTGACGAGGATCGTCGCGGATTTGATGCCGGCTTCTTCGCCATCGTGGATTTCGAGAAGCTCGACCTTGAAGCCCTGGCGCTCGGCCCAGCGGGTGTACATGCGAAGCAGCATGTTCGCCCAGTCCTGGCTCTCGGTGCCGCCGGCACCGGAGTGCACTTCGACATAGGTGTCGTTGGAGTCGGCCTCGCCCGAGAGCATCGCCTCGACCTGGCGGCGGTTGGATTCCGCACGCAGTTCCTTCAGCGCGTTCTCCGCATCCTTGACGATGTCGGCATCGCCCTCTTCCTCACCGAGCTCGATCAGTTCGATGTTGTCCCTGAGCTGCTGCTCGAGGCCGCGCAGGCCATTGATGCCGTCATCCAAATGCTGGCGCTCGCGCATCAGCTTCTGCGCTTCGGTGGCGTCGTTCCAGAGGTTTGGATCCTCTGCCTTGTTGTTCAACCAGTCCAGTCGTCTTATCGCCTGGTCCCAGTCAAAGATGCCTCCTCAGCAGGCTTATGGCCTGCTTGATTTCGTCGACTACGTTCTCGATTTCCGCGCGCATATCCGCCTTCTTAGATGGTTCGTGAATTGGCTGGTGAGATAGTCATATGGGGCGCAGAAGTAAAGGCGAGCGTCCGAGAACGCCCGCCCTTTTTACCTCACCCGGATCGGCTGTTAGAACAGCCCGCTCTGCCCGCCGGTGACGGCCTGGTTGGCCTGCGGCGAATTCTTGAGGATTTCCTCCGGCTCCATGTATTCCTCGCCGCCGATGACGGAGAACACGTCGGCCGGACCTGTGCCGGGCTTGAACGCCTCCATGATCGTGTCTGGCTCCCCCTCGAAGGCCTGCATGCCGGTCTTGCGGTTCACCGCAATCATCTGCATGCCCTCGGGAATCAGGAACTTGCTCGGCGGTGTACCTTCCGTTGCAGCCTGCATGAAGGTGTTGAAGAGCGGCGCAGAGAGCGAGCCACCCGTGGCACCGCGACCAAGCGGGGCCGGATTGTCGAAGCCGATATAAAGACCGGCCACGAGGTCCGGCGTGTAACCGACAAACCAGGCGTCCTTTTCGTCGTTGGTGGTACCGGTCTTGCCGGCAACGGCGCGATCGAGCTTGATCTTGCCGGCCGCGGTACCGCGCGTAACGACACCTTCCATCATCGAGGTGATCTGATAGGCAGTCATCGGATCGAGAACTTGCTCGCGATTGTCGATGACGGCCGGCTCCTCCTGGTTTTCCCAATCGGCCGCATTGCACCCTTCGCAGCTCCGCTCTTCGTGGCTGAAGATCGTCTTGCCATAGCGGTCCTGGATGCGATCGATCAGCGACGGCTTGATCTGCTTACCGCCGTTTGCAAGCACGGCATAGGCCGAGACCATGCGAAGCACCGTGGTCTCGCCCGAACCGAGCGAGGCGGCGAGAACCGGATACATCTTGTCGTAAACCCCGAAGCGCTCGGCGTATTCGGCCACGATGTCCATGCCCATGTCCTGGGCGAGACGCACCGTCATCAGGTTACGCGACTTCTCGATACCGAGCCGAAGCGTCGAGGGACCGGCCGCCCCGCCGCCGTAGTTTTGCGGGCGCCAGACCTGGCCGCCTGCGACGATCTCAATCGGGGCGTCCATGATGACCGAAGCCGGCGTATAGCCGTTATCGAGTGCCGCGGCGTAGACAAAGGGCTTGAAGGAGGAGCCCGGCTGGCGCATCGCCTGGGTGGCGCGGTTGAACTCCGACTGCGCATAGGAAAAGCCGCCGACCATGGCCAATACGCGGCCAGTATGCGGATCCATGGCCACCAGACCGCCCTGCACCCTTGGCGGCTGGCGAAGCCGGTAGGCGCCCTGTGTCTCGGTGGGCTCGACGTAAACGACGTCGCCCGGGTTAAAAACACCATCCGGCGACTTGGCCGACTTGCGATCGCCCCTGGCCGACCGGTAGGCCCACTTCATCTGCTCGGCGGGAATTCGACCGGTCACCCGTTCCTCGGCCACCTTGCCGGAGGGCTCCTTGCGCGGCTGCAGGCCAATGTCGGCGCCCTTGCCGTCGGTCGCAAGCACCACGGCGAGCTTCCATTCCGGCACATCGGCGAAGGCGCTGACCTTGCTGAGTTCGACGCCCCAATCGCCCCCGACCTCGATCGTCTTGATCGGGCCGTGGAAGCCGCGGCGCTCGTCGTAGCTGATCAGACCGTCCTGCAGGGTCTTGCGGGCGATGACCTGCATGCGAGGGTCGAGTGAAGTGCGTACCGAAAGGCCGCCTTCATAGAGCGCGTTGTCCCCATAGCGTTCGATGATCTGCCGGCGTACTTCCTCGGCGAAATAGTCCGAAGCGAAGAGATAGGAGCCGCGATTGCGCGGTGTGACGCCAAGTGGCTGCTTCTTGGCTTCGTCACCCTCGCTCTTTGTGACGTAGCCGTTCTCTACCATCCGGTCGATCACCCAGTTGCGGCGCTCGATCGCAGCCTCGACCCGGCGGAACGGATGATAGTTGTTCGGCCCCTTCGGAAGGGCGGCAAGATAGGCGGTCTCGGCAATCGTCAGTTCGGTGACCGACTTGTCGAAATAGGTCAGCGCTGCGCCCGCGATGCCGTAGGAGTTCATCCCGAAGAAGATCTCGTTGAGATAGAGCTCGAGAATGCGGTCTTTCGAATAGGCCTGCTCGATGCGGAAGGAAAGGATCGCTTCCTTGACCTTGCGGTCCATCGTCTGGTCGGAGGAAAGTAGAAAATTCTTGGCGACCTGCTGCGTGATGGTCGAGGCGCCGACCGGGCGGCGACCGGAGCCCATCTGCTGCAGGTTCGTGACGATCGCGCGGAACAGGCCCGTCACGTCCACGCCGGGGTGGTTGTAGAAGTTCTTGTCTTCGGCCGAGAGGAAGGCCGCCTTCACGCGGTCCGGGATCGCCTGAATCGGCAGATAGAGTCGGCGCTCGCGCGCATACTCAGCCATCAACGCGCCGTTGGTGGCATGCACGCGCGTCGTGACCGGCGGCGCATAACTGTTCAATACCTCGTAATCAGGCAGATCTTTCGTGACGTTTGCGAGATAGACCGCGGCAATCGCGGCCACACCGAGAAAGAAAACGGCGCCAATCCCGAAAAAATATCCAATCAATCTGAACATGTGCCAGTTACCGGTACCCTATCATCTATCGGTTGGGACTTGGCGGCGCGCCTCGCCAGGCGCGTATCAATCTGAAGGCCCGCACCCGTCCCGTCGGCGACCAATAACTTCGCCCATCGAGTCGCCTCACGTGGGACCCGACTAGAGCCGCGAATGTGAGGAAAATAGGGCTTAAACCAAACGATACAGGAAGACCACGACACAATTGCAAGGGCTGTCACTTTTTCAGCACATGAAGCAGGTTAACATGAAAACCCGAGCCTCGCCCGCGAAAAGACCCTGCGTAGCAACAACGATCAGCCGCCGTTGGCGATCACGGTCGAGCGATAACGCTGAACGGCCTGCGCCAGCAGTTCGGCAACCTTCTTCTGCCATGCCGGATCGAGCAGCAACTGCTCATCTTCCTTGTTCGACATGAAGCCGAGCTCCAGGAGAACCGACGGCACATCAGGCGCCTTCAGCACCCGGAAGCCGGCGTGCCGGTGCGGATTGTTGATGAGATTGACTTGCCCCTCGAAGGATCCGACCACTTCCTTGGCAAGGCTGATGGAGAACGCCTGCGTCTCCCTGCGCGTCAGGTCGATCAGGATGTCGGCCACTTCAGCCGGCTCACCCTCAAGAGTCATCCCTGCAATTTCGTCGGAAAGGTTTTCACGCGCGGCAAGGTTGGCTGCAAGGCTGTCGGACGCCTTATCGGAGATCGTGTAGACCGTTGCACCGCGAATGTCCTTCTGACGCAGCGTGTCCGCATGCACAGAGATGAAGAGATTGGCGCTGCGATCGCGAGCCAGCCGGACACGCTGCGGCAGGGACAGGAACTCATCCTTGTCGCGCGTCAGGAAAGCCTGCGTCGAAGGAAGCTTGTTCAGCGCGGCTGCCAGTTCCTGCGCGAAGCTGAGCGTCACAACCTTTTCATGCGTGCCGGTGACAGCCCCCTGCGCACCGTTATCAATGCCGCCATGCCCCGCATCGACGGCAATCACGAATGGTCCGACCACACCTGTGGCTGCGCCAGGCAGGAGCTGTTCGCCGCCGGACACCACCGGGGTCGCGGTGACGTCCTTCCACTTCTGACTGTTCAATTGCTCGGAGAACGCAGCCTCGGTCACGACCGCCGCGTCGATGACCAGGCGGTAACTCCCTCCCCCCTCCTCTTCCCGTATGTCGGAAACCATAACGCTGACGGGACGCTTTGCTGTCAGCACGATACGCGAGCGTCCGGCGGCCATGGCGCCATAGCGGATGTCAGTGAAGACACCGCGGGCAGCGACTTCCTCTTTCTTGAGGGCGAACACTGTTTCCGGCAGGTCGATCAGGATGCGATAGGGATTGGCGACATAGTGCACCGAGATGTCCGGCCGCTTGTCGAAATCGATAATAAGACGCGTCCGGGCCTCGTCACCGGCCATGCGCCCGGAAAAAGCAAGCAATGGTGAGTTGGCAGCGGGAATGGATGTCGTGGTTAGCTCAGCAGCCGTGACCGGCCGCGGAACGCGGACAAAAACAGCCGACAGCAGCAAAGCCGTAATGGCGACAGGGTGCAAAGCGTTTGCCCACCCCCTTCCCGTTCGTGCCGCTGCAACTTTCAAACTTTTGCTCTCCTCCACCGAAGCCACATTTCCCGGCGCATGATTCGATTTACGATTCGGCTGGCCAGACCAAATCCCGGTCGCTCACGTGAAACCGCGGACCGGATGCACCAATGCGTAAACTGAACATGCCCCCGCATGGTTAACCAACGCTTACCGCCTCGATCGCCTCGTTGAGGACGGCCGGCCTCCCTCACGCGCGATTGGATCATAATTGTGACGGCTCCGGCTTTTTCCTTGCCATTGTGACATATTGAACATAAAAGCAATTTCAGGAAAGAAGTACAGACGGGATAGAAGCCGCAGACGGGCAGCCAACCACTTGGATTTGGCGCCGAACTTGGTCTTCATCCGCCGTCGCAATGCATCTTTCCGGGCAATTGAATCGCGGTAATCCGGCGGTGGCCGGACCAAAATCAAGGGTGGATTTTCCACCGTGGCCCGTACGGGTCTTTTCATCGGACCGATAGGTCTAAGGCATTGGCATTCTCGTTTGGACGTAGATGTTGTCGCTGCGGTATTCGTCAGAAGTTAGCAGGCACCGGTACAGCATCGTACCGGCTGTTGTCTGGCCGCGGCTCGCTCACCCCAGCCAGACGGGAAATCAATTAACCGGCGCAGCTCTTTCCCTCTCCGGCGCACCGTCCTTGAAGGACCGGTTGCCAGACGGGCTCCGCGTGCGCCGAGGAGCAGAATTTACATGGCAGACAAAATGCTTATCGATGCGTCTCACGCAGAAGAGACGCGCGTCGTTGTCGTACGCGGCAACCGCATAGAAGAGTTCGACTTCGAGTCACAGCACAAGAAGCAGATCCGCGGGAATATCTATCTGGCAAAGGTCACCCGTGTCGAACCGTCGCTGCAGGCGGCGTTCGTCGATTACGGCGGCAACCGCCACGGCTTCCTGGCCTTCGCCGAAATCCACCCGGACTACTACCAGATCCCGCTTGCCGACAGGCAGGCACTTCTGCGGGCCGAAGCTGAGGAAGCGCGGCGCGATGAGGACATCGAGCATGTCGAGACCGCACCGGTCGCGGCAGGCGCCGAGGCCGCCAAGATAGAGGTCCCGGTCGAGGCAATTGCCGAGGTCGATGCCGAGGTTGTCGAGATCACGACTGAAGCCGCCGGCGACGCCGAGCCTGTCCCCGAAGTGGTGGAAGCCGCAGAAGCGGTCGAAGCTGTTAACATTGTCGAGGCCGAAGCCGAAACCAAGCCGAAGGCACGCAAGCCGCGCAAGCCGCGGGCAAAGAAAGCCGCAGCAGCAGAAGAGACCGCCTCCACCGACGAGGACGAAGGCAAGACACCGTCCGGTGACATGGCCGCAGCCGTCGATACCGACGTCATCTCGGAAGAGGTCCGCAAGCGCCCGAACGACGACGATGACGACGATGACGACCATCACGACGAGAAGGAAGAGATCGAATCCGTCGGCGCCGAGGACGCGATGGAGGAGGTTCCCGATCGCGTCGTCCGCAAGCCGCGCAAGCAATACCGCATCCAGGAAGTCATCAAGCGTCGGCAGATCCTGCTGGTGCAGGTTGCCAAGGAAGAGCGCGGCAACAAGGGTGCCGCCCTGACCACCTATCTCTCGCTCGCCGGACGCTACTCGGTTCTGATGCCGAACACCGCGCGCGGCGGCGGCATTTCCCGCAAGATCACCAATCCGCAGGACCGCAAGCGCCTGAAGGAAATCGCACGCGATCTCGAAGTGCCGCAGGGCATGGGCGTGATCCTGCGCACCGCCGGTGCGAACCGCACCAAGGTCGAGGTCAAGCGCGACTTCGAATATCTGATGCGCCTGTGGGAGAACGTGCGCACGCTGACGCTGAGCTCGACCGCACCCTGCCTCGTTTACGAGGAAGGCAGCCTGATCAAGCGCTCGATCCGCGATCTCTACAACAAGGACATCAGCGAAATCATCGTGGCCGGCGAGGAAGGCTACAAGGAAGCCAAGAGCTTCATGAAGATGCTGATGCCGAGCCACGCCAAGGTGGTTCAGCCCTATCGCGACATTCACCCGATCTTTTCGCGCTCTGGCATTGAAGCGCAGCTCGACCGCATGCTGCAGCCGCAGGTGACGCTGAAGTCCGGCGGCTACATCATCATCAACCAGACCGAGGCGCTGGTCTCGATCGACGTCAACTCGGGCCGCTCGACGCGCGAGCACTCGATCGAAGAGACGGCGCTGCAGACCAATCTCGAGGCGGCTGAGGAAGTGGCACGCCAGTTGCGGCTCCGCGACCTTGCCGGTCTGGTGGTCATCGACTTCATCGACATGGAAGAGAAGCGCAACAACCGCGCCGTCGAGAAGCGTCTCAAGGATCATCTGAAGAACGACCGCGCCCGTATCCAGGTCGGCCGCATCTCCCATTTCGGCCTGCTCGAGATGTCGCGCCAGCGCATCCGCGCCTCCGTGCTCGAAAGCACGATGCAGACCTGCCCGCACTGCAACGGCATTGGCCATGTCCGTTCGCAGTCCTCGGTCGCCCTGCACGTCCTGCGCGGCATTGAGGAATATCTCCTCAAGAACACCACGCACAACATCATCGTGCGGACCACGCCGGACATCGCGCTCTACCTGCTGAACCAGAAGCGCGGCACGATCGGCGACTACGAGGCCCGGTTCGGTCTACACATCGTCATCGACGCGGACGACCATGTCGGCGCGCAGCATTTCGCGATCGATCGCGGCGAACCGGTGGAAAACCCGGTCAAGATCGAGCAGTTCGTTCCGTTCACACCGGAGCCGGATGAGGACGACGATATCGTCATCGAGGAAGACCTCGCCGAGGAAGAAGCCGAAGCAGTCGCCGTTTCGCCGGCGCCGGCCGCATCGTCCGATGAATCCGGCCGCAAGCGCAAGCGCAAGCGCCGCCGTCGTGGTCGCGGCGGTCGCGAGGGAGCCGACGGCAGCGACACCGCCTCGTTTGGCGGCGAGCAACCGGGCGATGAGGACGAGGTGGAAGGCGAAGCCAACGGTGAAGACGAAGACGCAGATGCCGAGGCAGTTGCCGTGGCATCGAACGTCGAGTCCGAAAGCGATCAGAAGCGGAAGCGTCGCCGGCGCGGCAAGCGCGGCGGTCGCCGCAACCGCGACGAAGCGGAAGCATCGGCGAGTGCTGACGGCGCCGAGGTGTCGGATGCCGAGGACGCTGAAGATGCCGATGTCGCGGAAGACGCCGATGTCGCAGCGGAAGCGTCTGTAGAAGGCCATACAGCGCCGACCGAAAAAGAAGTTGTCGCCGAGGTTCAGCCCGAGGTAGCCCCCAAGGCACGCCGGACCCGCAAGGCCAAGGCCAAGACCGAACCCGCGGTCGAACCTGTCCAGCCCGTTGCCGATGTTGCGGCTCAGGCTGAAGTTGAAGGGCAACCTGCAGAGGAAGTCGCCTCCGAGCCGGCAGTCGAGGAAGCGGCCGCTGCACTGGACCAGGCCAAGCCGGTCCGCGCCAATCGCGATCTGTCGACCATAGCGACGGCTCCCGTCGTTACGTCTTCAACGCCGGAAAAGGGCGATGACGAACCGGAGAAGCCCAAGAAGGGCGGATGGTGGCAACGCCGCGGCTTCTTCTGAGAAGAGTGCTAGTTTCGGGACCCGGCCTCTGTGCCGGGTCTTTCGTTTCGGGCCAAGCGCTGCGAACAGGACAGCGGGCACACGTCGGTGCCGTACAGCCGGGGCTATTTCAGCCAGGCGGCGATTCGGTCGGTCGCCTCGACCATCTGCTCATAGGCGCCTGCGAATGAGAAGCGCATCGTGCGGTGGCCGCCAATCGGATCAAAGTCATGCCCAGGTGTCGCGGCAACGTTGATCTCGCTCAGCATCCTGCGAGCAAACTCCATACTGTCGTTGGTAAAGCGCCCAACGTCGACATAGGCGTAGAAGGCGCCGTCCATCGGAGACGCGATCGAGAAGCCGATTTCGGGCAAGCGCTTTGCCAACAGATCGCGGTTGCGACGGTAGGCTTCCCGATGGAGGTCGAGCTCATCGTTGGCGCCGAGCGCGGCCAGCGCCGCGACCTGCGAGATCTCCGGTGCCGAGATATAGAGGCTCTGGGTCAGGCGTTCGACCGGCCGAACAATCGGCTCGGGCAGCACCATCCATCCGATCCGCCAGCCGGTCATGCAGTAGTATTTCGAGAAGGAGTTGATGACGACCACGTTGTCGGTCAATTCGAGAACGCTCGTCTCCTCGCCGGAGAACGTCAGGCCGTGATAGATTTCGTCGGAGATGAAGGCGACGTCGTTGGCGGAGCAGTAGTCGGCGAGCGCCTTCAAATGGGCGCGGTTCGTGACGGTTCCCGTCGGGTTGGCCGGGCTTGCGAGCAGGATGCCCGACAGTCTGCCGAAAACGCTTTGCGCTGCGTCCAGGCTCTCAGGAGTCATGGTGAAATCGTTCTCGGCACTCACCTCGATCTCGATCGTCTCGATGCCAAGAGCCGCGAGAATGTTGCGATAGGCGGGATAGCCCGGCCGCGCGATTGCCACCCGGTCACCCGGATCAAACAGCGTCAGAAAAGCCAGATTGAAAGCGGCCGAGGAGCCGGTCGTCACCGCGATCCGGGCAGCATCAACCTCGATGCCATGACGCGTCCCGTAGTGTGCAGCAATGCCCTGCCGAAGCTGATCAAGACCAAGGGCCTCCGTATATCCGATGCGGCCATCGGCGAGCGCTGTCCTTGCCGCCTCAAGTGCGGCGCGCGGCGCCGGATAGGCTGGCTGGCCAACCGCCATCGAGATCACGGGATGTCCAGCCGACTTCCGCCGCGTCGCGTGCGCGAGCACGTCCATCGCGTGAAATGGTTCGACTGCGCTGCGCCTGGATATCTTCATGGCTCGGTGCTTCCTTATTGATGCTTGGTTTCCTGGCCCCGCCTCCCCTTGCCGGAAGAAACGACTGTTCACAATCCTGGGAGGATCGGAAATCGGCCACTTTTGCTGTTTCGTTTGCAACCGCCTCGCCCTAAGGTCGTCGCAAATTGACCGCAAGGATTGATACCGATGCGGGAGATGGAATTCGGCCGCACTGAACGCGAAAGCGGCCGCCGCAATATAACGAGGACAGTATGTTTCGCACCACCAAATCGCTCGCAGCAGCACTCGCGCTCGCCGGCACCATGTCGCTTCCCATGCAGGCTCTCGCACTCGACGACAAGCAGAAGGAAGAAATCGGCGCCTATATCAAGGAGTACCTGCTCGCCAATCCTGAAATCCTGATGGATATCCAGGAGGCTCTGCAGCAAAAGCAGATGCTGGCCCAACAGCAGCAGGCCGAATCCGCGATCGCCGAAAACCAGAAGGCGATCTTCAACGCCAAGCACGATATCGCACTCGGCAATCCGAACGGCGACGTAACCATCGTCGAGTTCTTCGACTACAATTGTGGCTACTGCAAGCGCGCACTCACCGACATGGATGCGCTTCTGGAAGCAGACAAAAATGTGCGCTTCGTGTTGAAGGAACTGCCGATTCTCGGCCCGGATTCGGTCGCAGCCCACAAGGTCAGCGCAGCCGTCCGCGACCTTTCGCCCGAAAAGTACGGCGAATTCCACCGTACGCTGCTTGGCGCCGAAGGCCGTGCCACCGAGGAGAGTGCGATTGAAGTCGCGGTCAAGCTTGGCATCAGCGAAGCCGACATCCGCAAGACCATGGAAGAGAAACCTCATGACGATGCCGTGCGCGCGGCCTACACGCTTGCGCAAAGCCTCGGCATCACCGGCACGCCCTCCTATGTGATCTCGAACGAGGCCGTCTTCGGTGCCGTTGGCATTGATGAACTCAACGAGAAAGTCGCCAACGTCCGCTCCTGCGGCAAGACGGCCTGCTGACGCGAGCCAGAGGACAAATCTCAAGAATCGCGTGATCCCGTTTGCCGAAGTCGTCGACGGGTCACGCGCCTTCCGCCATCTTTCCGCCATCCCTGTGCTGTTCAGCCTTGATGGTTGTGGACAAAACCGGCGCGTTTCCTTGGGGCTTTCCCTCGAAGTACCGCCGGTCTATAGGTAACCCACGATCCAGCAAGCGGAAATCCGAATGGCGTCAACAATCTTCGTCCTGAATGGCCCGAACCTGAATGCGCTCGGCAAGCGCGAACCCGGCATCTACGGCGGGCATACACTGGCCGATATCGAGGTCCTGTGCCGCGCGGAGGGCGAAAAGCTCGGTTTTGCCATCGATTTCCGTCAAACGAACCACGAGGGCACGCTCGTCGACTGGATCCACGAGGCAGGCGAAACGGCTACGGGCATCGCGATCAATGCGGGAGCCTATACGCATACGTCCATCGCGTTGCACGATGCCATCCGCGCGATCCGCATTCCCGTCGTCGAACTGCACCTTTCTAACGTGCACGCCCGCGAGGAATTCCGTCACAAGTCCATGATCGCGCCGGCGGTCAAGGGCGTCATCTGCGGATTTGGCGAGCAAAGCTACATCCTGGCGCTGAACGCGCTGAAATCCATCACGAAATAAAGAAAAAAAGAGGCTAAATCCAATGGCTGACAAGAAGCAGGGCATCGATCAGGCACTGATCCGCGATCTCGCCAACATTCTCAACGAGACGGACCTGACCGAGATCGAAGTCGAACAGGACGAACTGCGCATCCGCGTCTCGCGCGCCGGCACGCCACAATACGTCTCCGCTCCTGTTCCTGCCGCTCAGTTTGCAGCCGCCGCCGCTCCTGCTGCAGCAGCCGCTCCGGCGGCCGCCGTTCCCGCTGCCCGCGACAACAAGAACGCCGTGACAGCGCCGATGGTCGGCACCGCCTACCTCTCGCCCGCGCCGGGCGCGCGCCCCTTCGTCGAAGTCGGCTCCACAGTTCAGGAAGGCCAGACGATCCTCATCATCGAGGCCATGAAGACGATGAACCAGATCCCGGCGCCGCGCTCTGGCAAGGTAACGGAAATCCTTGTCGCCGACGCCGCTCCGGTCGAATATGGCGAACCGCTAGTTATCATCGAGTAAGGCCAGAGCGATGATTTCCAAAGTCCTCATAGCCAACCGCGGCGAGATCGCGCTTCGCGTGCTGCGCGCCTGCAAGGAACTCGGCATCGCCACGGTTGCCGTGCATTCGACAGCCGACGCCGATGCCATGCATGTACGCCTCGCCGACGAGAGCGTCTGCATCGGCCCGCCGCCGTCGCGCGACAGCTACCTCAACATCCATCAGATCGTCGCCGCCTGCGAGATCACCGGTGCGGACGCCGTCCATCCCGGCTATGGCTTCCTTTCGGAGAATGCCAAATTCGCCGAGATCCTGGATGCTCACGGCATCACCTTCATCGGCCCGACCGCAGAGCACATCCGCCTGATGGGCGACAAGATCACGGCCAAGAAGACAGCCCTGGAACTCGGCATTCCCGTCGTTCCCGGCTCTGATGGCGAAGTGAAGCCCGAGAACGCGCTGGAGATCGCCCGCAAGATCGGCTTCCCCGTCCTGATCAAGGCGACCGCCGGTGGCGGTGGCCGCGGCATGAAAGTCGCAAGGACCGAGGAAGATCTGGAAGTGGCCGTTGCAACGGCCCGCTCGGAAGCAGCTGCGGCATTCGGCAACGACGCCGTCTACATGGAGAAGTTCCTAGGACATCCGCGCCACATCGAAGTGCAGATCGTTGGCGATGGTCAGGGTAACGCGATCCATCTCGGCGAGCGCGACTGCTCTCTGCAGCGTCGCCATCAGAAGGTCTGGGAAGAGGCCAACTCCCCTGCCCTGAACGTCGACCAGCGCATGAAGATCGGCAAGATCTGCTCTGACGCGATGAAGAAGATGAAATACCGCGGCGCCGGCACCATCGAGTTCCTGTATGAGAACGGCGAGTTCTATTTCATCGAGATGAACACGCGCCTACAGGTGGAGCACCCGATCACCGAAGCCATCACCGGCATCGACCTTGTGCACGAGCAGATCCGCGTCGCTTCCGGCGCAGGATTATCGGTGACGCAGGAGGAGATCGAGTTTTCCGGCCACGCGATCGAATGCCGCATCAATGCCGAAGATCCGCGCACTTTCGTACCGTCTCCGGGGACGATCACACACTTCCACGCTCCGGGCGGACTGGGCGTACGTGTCGATTCGGGTGCCTATCAGGGCTACCGTATCCCGCCTTACTATGACAGCCTGATCGGAAAGCTGATCGTGCATGGACGCACCCGCGTCGAATGCATGATGCGCCTACGCCGCGTGCTAGACGAATTTGTCATTGACGGCATCAAGACAACGCTACCACTCTTCCAGGAACTGATCGCCAATCAGGACATCGCCAACGGCGACTACGACATCCATTGGCTGGAGAACTATCTGGCCAAGACTGCAGTCTAGGGGCAGAACATGGCAGGGCGGCGCGGCAGGTCCCCGGAAGTTACACCGGAGCTATTGCTGCGCGCCTATTCCATCGGGCTCTTCCCGATGGCCGATTCGGCCGACGACCCGGAACTCTTCTGGGTCGAACCGGACGTTCGGGGCGTGGTCCCGCTGGATCAGTTCCACGTTTCGCGAAGCCTCGCGAAGAAGATACGCAAATCTCCCTACGATATCCGTGTCGACACCGCCTTCGAGGCCGTGATCGCGGCCTGCGCAGAGGCAGCACCCGATCGTCCGTCCACCTGGATCAACAGCAAGATCAGGACGCTCTACGCCACTCTTCACCGCATGGGACACGCCCACAGCGTTGAGGCGTGGGAAGATGGCAAGCTCGTCGGCGGTCTCTATGGTGTGTCGCTTGGCGCCGCCTTCTTCGGCGAGAGCATGTTCTCCCGGCGGACCGACTCCTCCAAGATCTGCCTTGTCTTTCTGGTCGAACGGCTGAAGGAAAAAGGCTTCCGGCTTCTCGACACCCAGTTCACGACCGAGCATCTGAAAACCTTCGGCGCGATCGATGTTCCGAAGGCCGACTACGAGGGCATGCTCGCCAAGGCGCTCGCGTCGCCCGACCTGCCCTTTTGAGACTGTCTGCTGTCAGGATTTCTGGCGAAATCGTAGAGTTTAGTTGTCGTCCGCCGATTCCGGCGGCGGCACGTCAGACTTCGCTTTGCACTCAACGAGCCAAACGTCATAGACCGGGTGCTCGACGGCATTCAGGCCCGGGCTCTCGGCGAACATCCAGCCGGTGAAGATACGGCGGATCTTTCGATCCAGGGTAATCTCGTCCACTTCGACGAAGGAGTCGACCTTCTGCGCCTCGGTGTCGTCGCGGTTATAGCAGACGCGCGGCGTGACCTGCAGCGCGCCGAACTGCACAGTTTCACCAACATAGACGTCGAAGGAGGTGATGCGGCCGGTAATCTTGTCGAGCCCGGAAAAGACCGCGACCGGGTTGGCGATACGGGCCGCTTCAGCCGGCACGCCGGCGGAAAGGAGCGTCACCGCGGCCGCGGCAATTGCCGCAGCAGCCCGCGAAACGATCCTCATCTTGCCGGCCGGTGCCATGCCCATGTCTCCTGCGAAATCCCGTTTCCGGCTCAAGCCGGCACCGTTTGCGCTAACCATCAAATGTGGCGAAAGCGTATCAGCCGCCCGGTGTCCAGGCGTCGTAGTCACCGGTAACGCGGGGACGTTCGCCCGGAACGGCGAGCGAGCCCGGCGGCCGGTAGGCCTGGGACGTGCCGGTGGGGTTCGGGCGGTGGTTTTTCTGCCAGTCGCGCGCCTTGTAATCTTCGTCAGCGGGCGAAACATCGGTGCGGTGGTGCATCCAGCCGTGCCAGCCTGGCGGGATCGCGGAGGCGTCGGCATAACCGTTGTAGATCACCCAGCGGCGCGTCCGGCCTTCCGAATCCTTGCCACCCTGATAGTAGACGTTGCCGAACTGATCCTCGCCGACCTTCTTGCCGTTGCGCCAGGTGTGGAAGCGCGTTCCGATGGTCTGACCGTTCCACCAGGTAAAAATCTGCTTGAGAAGGTTCATGATTACCGTCCTTGGACAGACCCGCCGCCTGCAGGTCCGCTGTCGAAATGATCAATCGCTTATGGCGCGGCAAACCTTGAATGTCCAGAGATTCCCGCCGCTTCCGGCCGGTTTTGCCGCGACAGTTCGACTTTCAAGCGACAAAATCTGCCTCTTGCTAGCGGAGCGCCTTCTCGAAGATCAGCGCAGCGATACCGGAATGGCCGCCGCCGCAGTTAGCGGTCTCGCCGACCTTGGCAAAACCATGCGCCTCGTAAAAGCCGATCGCCCGCGCGTTCTGTGGGTCCACTTCCAACCGCATCACCTTCGCGTCGGGAAAGCAGGTCTCGAGCTCGGCGAACATCTCACGTCCGATCCCCTGCCCCTGATGCTGCGGCAGAACGTAGAGCTGATGTAGGATTGCGACATTCGGCTCAGTCTTCGACATGGCGGCATAGCCCATGCCGCCGAGAAATTTACCGTCGTCAGCGACGACGAACTCGGCGTCACGGCGAGCGAGTTGCACCTTCAAGGCCTCGACCGAATGCCACTTCGCCGTGATCTCCGCCACCCGCTCGGCGCCATAAAGAGGATCATAGGTCGCATGCCATGCCTCGGCCAGAAGCGCGCTGACTTTCGCCAGATCGCGCTCCGAAGCCGTTCGGACGAAGAACACGGATTACTCCTCGATGCCGAGCTTGGCCTTGACGAGGGCCTGGACGGCCTGCGGGTTGGCCTTGCCGCCGGTTGCCTTCATTACCTGCCCGACAAACCAGCCGGCGAGCGACGGCTTGGCGACGACTTTTGCGACCTGATCCGGGTTGGCGGCGATGATCTCGTCCACGGCCTTCTCGATGGCGCCGGTATCCGTCACCTGCTTCATGCCGCGGCTTTCGACGATCTCCGCCGGCACGCCGCCTTCGTTCCAGACGACCTCGAACAGATCCTTGGCGATCTTGCCGGAGATCGTGCCATCCTTGATGAGGTCGATGATGCCGCCGAGCTGACCAGGAGAAACCGGCGTCTCTTCAATGGCTTTTCCGGCTTTGTTCAAAGCGCCTAGCAGGTCGTTGATGACCCAGTTGGCGGCAAGCTTGCCGTCGCGGCCGTTCGCCACAGCCTCGAAATAGTCAGCGATCGCCTTTTCGGAGACGAGGACCGAGGCGTCGTAGACGGACAGGCCGAGTTCGCGCACGAAGCGCTCCTTCTTGTCGTCCGGCAGTTCCGGCAGATGCACCCTCAGGTCCTCGACATAGGCGTCGTCGAACTCCAGCGGCAGCAGATCCGGATCGGGGAAATAGCGGTAGTCGTGCGCGTCTTCCTTGGAACGCATCGAACGCGTCTCGCCCTTGTTCGGGTCGAACAGGCGCGTCTCCTGATCGATCACGCCACCATCCTCCAGAATACCGATCTGGCGGCGGGCTTCATATTCGATTGCCTGGCCGACGAAGCGGATGGAGTTGACGTTCTTGATCTCGCAGCGCGTGCCGAAGCCCTCGCCCGGGCGGCGGACAGAGACGTTGACGTCGGCACGCATGGACCCCTCGTCCATGTTACCGTCGCAGGTGCCGAGATAGCGCAGGATTGTGCGAAGCTTGGTGACATAGGCCTTCGCCTCGTCAGAGGAACGCAGGTCGGGTTTGGAGACGATCTCCATCAGCGCCACGCCCGAGCGGTTCAGGTCGACATAGGACATGGTGGCGTGCTGGTCGTGCATCGACTTGCCGGCATCCTGCTCCAGATGCAGGCGCTCGATGCCGATCTCGACATCCTCGAACTGGCCCTGACGGTCAGGACCGACGGAAATGACGATCTTGCCTTCGCCGACGATCGGATCCTTGTACTGTGAAATCTGGTAGCCCTGCGGTAGGTCCGGGTAGAAGTAGTTTTTGCGGTCGAAGATCGAACGATTGTTGATCTTCGCCTTCAGGCCAAGGCCGGTACGGATCGCCTGCTTGACGCATTCCTCGTTGATGACCGGCAGCATGCCGGGCATGGCGGCATCAACGAGCGAAACGTTGGCATTCGGCGCCTTGCCGAACTCGGTCGATGCACCGGAGAAGAGCTTCGAATTGCTGGTGACCTGGGCGTGCACCTCCAGGCCGATGATGACTTCCCAGTCGCCGGTGGCGCCGGGGATGTAGCGTTTCGGTTCGGAGATACGGACGTCGACAATGGTCATGGTGAGCTCTTTGGAAGTCGCTTCAGGTGCCTGATTTTCGAACTGTGTCGGTAGACCATATGGGCAGGCGGCGCAAGGCTTTCACCGGTTCGCGCAGCACCGACTGGAGCCACATACCGGATAGCGGCATCTTAACCGGATCCAGATAGGCTCGCAGCATGAACGTCCTTATGGTCCTTGCCATTCTATTGCTGCTGAATTTGACGACATTCCTTGTCTTCTGGTGGGACAAGGAGGCTGCACGCGCGGGCGAGTGGCGCGTGCAGGAACGCACGCTGCTCGGCCTTGCTCTTGTCGGCGGAAGTCTCGGGGCCGTTCTCGCCCAGAGGCTGTTGCGGCACAAGACGCGCAAGGAGCCGTTCCGGTCCATACTGAGGCTCATCATCGGCTGCCAGCTTGCACTGACAGTCATATGGATCATTGCGCCCCACTGGATCATCCAGCTTGTGATCCGGAGCCTTGACTGGCTCGGCGCGCCTTCATAAATTCCACCCACCCATTGGGGAGCCCTTTATGTATTCTTTGAGTGAGACCCGCTAAGGGCCCTGCCCGCAAACTCTAGCTTGCGCGCATGGGCCAGAAAAAACGCTTCACCTGCCTGGCATTGCCGGGCGGATCGTTTTTTCGCGTTCTCGAAGAACGCCTTACGGACTTCACCAAATAATGGATATTTCCCGCGCGGAACAGCGCATTCTCCACATGCTTGCCCAGGGCGGCAGGATCGAAATCGAACGAGACGACACCCGCACCATCATCAGCGTCCATTGCGTCACTCGCGACGGATGGCGCGCAAGCGGCCTGAACATGGAACTATTCAGAAAGCTGAAGCGGCGCAAATGCATCGCGTCCAATGGCGGAAAGCCCTACCGCATCACACAGCGCGGGCTGGTACTGGTGCGTTCGCAGCTGGACAACCGGTAGCAAAGAGCGCGCGGCCTCGGCCGCGCGCATTTCGCATGCGTTCAGGCGTTCAGAAGCCACCCGGCCCATAGCCGAACACCTGCTCCTCTATCAACTGCCGCTGCAGCCCCACCGATTCCACGTCGCGATCGAGTTTTGGCGAATAGGTGACGGACAGCCAGTTCACTGCGTAGCCATGCTTGCGAAAGAAGGCGAGCGCCGAGGCATTGCGGGCATGGGTCTGCAGATTGGCCACCTCAAACCCGGACCGGCGTATCTCATCTTCCAGCGCAGTCAGGAGCGCCGTTCCCACGCCCTGGCGCTGCAGGGTCGGATCTACCCAGAGATCGGTGATCTCCTCGTCCAACTTTTCGCGCGCCGCCCATCCGGCGATGCGGCCGGCCTGTTCTGCGACGATGACGGTCAGCCAGTTTGACGCAAGGAACTGCAGGAATGCCATGTGCGCGCTATCTCTCAGCGCATCAAGGTCCGCAACACCCGTTACCGCCTGTTCCCAGGCACGCATGCCGATCTCGGCAAGCGCTGGCACGTCATCAGCGCGCGCATATCGAATTGTCGTCATGAAGCCGGCCCCTTCCCCGGCCTCATTAGACCATCCGAATCACTGCTTGGCGAGGGGCTCGCCTACCACCACTTCTGGGGTGAGAAACGGCCGGTGGCCTGTTCGATGACGTGCGCGGTTCGGAACAGCGTCTCTTCCTCGAACGGCTTGCCGATCAGCTGGAGGCCGAGCGGCAGACCCTTGTGATCAAGGCCGGCGGGAACGGCGATACCCGGCAGGCCGGCCATGTTCACTGTCACGGTGAAGATGTCGTTCAGGTACATCTTGACCGGATCGGAGGCGAGGTCCTCGTCAGCGATGCCGAAGGCAGACGACGGGGTCGCCGGTGTCAGGATTGCGTCTACGCCAGCCTGGAAAGCGAGTTCGAAGTCGCGCTTGATCAGCGTTCGGACCTTCTGCGCCTGCAGGTAATAGGCGTCGTAGTAGCCGGCGGACAGCACGTAGGTGCCGATCATGATGCGGCGCTTGACCTCCTGGCCGAAGCCGGCAGCACGCGTCTTCTCGTACATGTCGACGATGTCCTTGCCGTCGACGCGCAGGCCATAGCGCACACCGTCGTAGCGGGCGAGGTTGGACGAAGCCTCTGCCGGCGCGACGATGTAGTAGGCCGGCAGCGCGTATTTCGTGTGAGGCAGGGTGATGTCAACGATCTCGGCACCGGCCTCCTTGAGCCAGGCGATGCCCTGCTGCCAAAGCGCCTCGATTTCATCAGGCATGCCGTCGACGCGGTATTCCCTGGGAATGCCGATCTTCATACCCTTGACCGACTGGCCGATCGACTTCTCGTAATCCGGCACCGGCAGGTCGACGGAGGTCGTATCCTTGGCATCGACGCTTGCCATCGACTTCAACAGGATCGCTGCGTCGCGCACGTCGCGGGCGATCGGGCCGGCCTGGTCCAGCGACGAGGCGAAGGCAACGACTCCCCAGCGCGAGCAGCGACCATAGGTCGGCTTGATGCCGACGGTGCCGGTGAAGGCAGCCGGCTGGCGGATCGAGCCGCCGGTATCGGTGGCGGTCGCACCAGCGCAGAGGAACGCGGCGACAGCGGCCGCGGAACCGCCCGAGGAACCGCCCGGCACGAGGTCGAGGTTAGAGCCCTTGGCACGCCACGGGTTCTTTACCGGACCGTAATAGGAGCTCTCGTTCGACGAACCCATGGCAAACTCGTCCATGTTCAGCTTGCCGAGCATGACGGCGCCGTCGTTCCAGAGGTTCTGGGTGACGGTGGATTCGTACTTCGGCTTGAAGCCGTCGAGGATATGGCTGCAGGCCTGGGTGTGGATGTCACGGGTGCCGAACAGGTCCTTGATACCGAGCGGAATGCCTTCCAGCGCGCCGGCCTTGCCTTCGGCGATGCGGGCGTCCGAAGCCTTGGCCATCTCGCGCGCCTTCTCCGGCGTCACGGTGACATAGGCGTTGAGCGCACCATTGGCGGCGTCGATCGCGGACAGATAGGCGTCCGTCAGTTCGACGGCTTTGATCTCCTTGGCGCCAAGCTTTTCGCGGGCTTCGGCAATGGTCAGGCGGGTCAGATCGGTCATGGTTCTATCTTTTCGCGGTCACGCAGCGCTGGAGGCGCGTCCAAGCTGCTTCTGGTAAAATATCGAATAGGGGCTGTCCGGGTAGTCGAGCACCGGGCCGCAACGCGTGAAGCCTGCCTTCTCGTAGATCGCCCAGGCGGCGGGATGCCGGTCTCCGGTTTCGAGCACGAGTTCGGCAAGTCCATCCGCTTCGGCGGTACCTACGATCGTCGACAGGATCTCGCGGCCGACGCCCCTGCCCTGCCAGCCAGGCCGGGTATACATCCGCTTCACTTCGCCAACGTCAGCCGTATGGCGCTTCAGCGCGCCGCAGCCGATTGCCTTGCCGTCCTCGCGCGCGATCCAAACGGTCACGCCGGGTTCGGCCATCTGCTCCACCGTCAGGTGGTAGCAGGCTTCGGGCGGCGAGAGCGTCAGCAGAACGTCGTTCAGCTCCGCAATCAGTTCGCGCACCTCGTCCTGCAGCGGGCTTTCGACGGCGATCGAAACGGCCAAGGGCTTACTCCACGACCTTCGGCACGAGGAAGAAATCGCGGTCGGACACCGGCGCATTGGCAACCACGTCGGCCGCCTTGTTGCCGTCGGTCACGACGTCGTCGCGTTCCTTCATCGCCATCGGCGTGACTGAGGTCATCGGCTCGACGCCCTCGACATTGACTTCGCTCAGCTGCTCAACGAAGCCGAGGATGCCATTCAGCTCCCCCATCATGCGCTGGGCTTCCTCTTCGCTGACCGCAATACGGGCGAGATGGGCCACGCGCTTGACGGTGGCAAGATCGACAGACATCGGCATTCTCCGGTCGGAAATTTCATACCCGCTATAAAGGCCAGATCGACCCTATGCAACGGGCGTACGGCGCAATCCCGCGCCACCCAGCAGACACTCGAGCAATTCGCCCCTATCTTTCAGGCGGGCAAAACCGCTCTGTTTGACGACGCGGCGGCCGAAGCACTCATTTTCCACCCCTTGAGGGTGTTAAACAGCGACCGACCCACCCACCTTGGGCACCTCGACCTTGCCCTTCGTCCCATTCATCGCCGCGACGAAGGTGTCGGCTGTCTGGTCGATGATCGGGAACGAGCCGTAGTGGCAAGGAATGACCGTGCCGAACTTGAAGAAGCGCTGGCAGGCCAGCGCGGCGACGGCACCGCCCATGGTGAAGCGGTCGCCGATCGGCACAAGGCCGATCTCCGGCTGATGCAACTCGTTGATCAACGCCATGTCAGAGAAGATATCCGTATCACCCATGTGATAGAGAGTGGGCTCGTCATCGAAGTGCAGCACCAGACCGTTGGCGTTGCCGAGAGAATGGGAAACGCCATCCTCGCTGATATGGGCGGAAGAATGCAGCGCGTTGACGAAGGTGGCGGAGAAGCCGCCGAGATGGATCGTGCCACCAGTATTGCCGGGCTCGAGCTTGGTGACGCCCTTATGGGCGAGCCACATGCCGAGGTCGAAATTCGCAACGACCGTCGCGCCGGCTTCCTTGGCGATCTTCACCGTATCGCCGACGTGGTCGCCGTGGCCATGCGTCAACAGGATATGGGTCAGGCCGGCGGTCGCATCCCTGCGGGTCGATTCGTCAAAGGACGGGTTACCCGTGAAAAACGGATCGATCAGGATTTTTGTTTTCCCGTCTCGATATGAAAGGCCGAATGGCCGAGCCAGGTGATCTTCATGGTGTTCTCCCGTTGGACTTCCGCCGCCTTATGCCATAGAGCATGGCGCGATGACATAGAGCATGGCACGCCCACGCTGCCGGATGCCCTTGATACCGCCTGGTGACGAGCTTTTCGCTATCGCACCCGGCCAGCGATGATGCAGCCGGATTTCCAGGCTTTCTGATGGAGACTAGCATGGCCGACAAAGACGACGAATATGTCTATGACGAAGTCACCGGCGAATGGCGCCCGGCCTCCGAAGTCGCGGCTGCAGCCGCCGCCAGCCAGCCTGTGGCGCGCGACGCCGCGGGCAACGTTCTTACTGACGGCGATTCGGTGACGCTCATCAAGGACCTGAAGGTGAAGGGCACGACCACGACGCTCAAGCAGGGCACGGTCATCAAGACGATCCGCCTGACCGACAATCCGGAGGAAATCGACTGCCGCCACGAGACGATCAAGGGACTCGTGCTGCGCACGGAATTCGTCCGCAAGCGGTAGGCGCCACGCTCATGGCCACGATGACCATTGAAGAGCTCGCCGCGGTCCTGAAGCCCGGTCAACCGATCGTCGGTCTCGACCTCGGCACCAAGACGATCGGGCTTTCCATCTCCGATCTCGGCCGCAGGCTCGCCACCCCGCGTCCCGTGCTCAAGCGCGTAAAATTCGGTATCGACGCGGAAACGCTCCTCGCCTTTGCCGCAAAGGAGAAGATCGCGGCCTTCGTCATCGGCCTGCCTGTCAACATGGACGGCAGCGCCGGCCCGCGCGTTCAGGCGACGCGCGCCTTCGTACGTTCGATGAGCGAGAAGACGGATATTCCCTTCGTCTTCTGGGACGAACGGCTTTCGACGGTCGCTGCCGAACGGACGCTGATCGAGATGGACGTATCGCGCAAGAAGCGTGCGGAACGGATCGATTCCGCCGCCGCCTCGTTCATCCTTCAGGGAGCGCTCGACAGGCTCTCGGCGCTTGGCAGGTCAGCAGTTACTTCCGACGACGGCTGACGCCGTGCCTGCCACCATGCGGCGATGCGCTTGCGGCGGCGGAAAGCGATGATGGCGAAGACGAACAGGCTATCGACCACAATGGCACGGGCGACCAGCGGCGGGATGCTTTCCGGCGCAATGCCGAGGACGTGGCCGTAGATGCGAAACACCAGGTCGTGCGCATCGCGCGTCAGCATGAAGATGCCGAAGCTCATGTCGTAGTAGGACAGGCCGTACCAGCTACCGAGAAGCGCGATCGGACCCGCCCAGAGGACCAAAAACCACTTCATACCGTCCTCCCCTGACTGACGAACACGGTCCCCATCGCCAATCCGATTTCACGCACAGCGGCCAGGCTCAGCAGCACGACGGCGGGTATGGCTATGTTGAGCGCCAGGGCGGCGAAGAAGGCCGTCATGGCCAATGTCGGAACCGCTTTCATCAAGGTGCCGCGCCTTCATATGGTTAATGATTTCTTAACGAAGACACTTTCCTCCCTCCTGCGCAGGGGTGCAATGTAAACTCTCCGTTAAGGTTAATTTCCACACGGCCACTGCGGCGACCGCGATCCGCAACCTTTCGGTTCGTCCAATGAGATAGAGCCGATCGTTGAGGATCAACCTTCCGGGTTGCCCTCTTCACGGACACGTGAAATGACGGACCAATAAATGCATCCCGGTCACCATCAGAATGCTCGTTATCTTCGAAAGCACCCTGCCCGTCTTCCTGCTCGTCATTCTCGGAACGCTGCTCAAGCGCTGGCGGAAGATCGATGATGGCCTATGGCTTGGCGTGGAACAGCTTGGCTTCTACGTGCTGTTTCCAGCGCTGCTCTTTTCCACGCTGGCACAGGCGGATTTCGGAGGCATCGCCGCAGGCACGCTTGCTGCCACGTCGATAGGCTCCGTGACACTGATTTCCGGTGCGATCCTTCTTTGCTGGCCGCTCTTTCGCGGAGCCGGCATATCGGCACCGTCCTTTACCACCGTGTTCCAGACGTCGACCCGCTGGAACGGCTTCATCGCCCTTGCGATCGCCGACAAACTCTACGGGCCGGGCAGCATGGCGATATTGGCGCTGATCATGTCGCTCATCATCATCCCGATCAACTTTTACAACATCGCCATCCTGGTCTGGTTCGGCGGCGGCGCACGCAATATCCGCGCGTTCCTGACGAAGATCGTAACGAATCCACTGATCATCGGGGCAGCTCTCGGCACCCTCTTCAATCTCCTTGGCATCCGCCTGTACGCACCGTTGATGGAGACCATCGACCTCATTGCCGAATCGTCGCTCAGCCTGGGTCTCGTCATGGTTGGTGCCGGACTGAGGATAGCGGACGCCTTGAAGCCGCGAGCAATCGCAATTCTCCCTGTCGGATTGAAGCTGCTCTTCATGCCCCTGATGATGACCGGCGCCGCCTGGTTCGCGGGCATCAGCGGAGAAGCCCTTCTAACCGTGGCGCTCGGCGCGAGCGTGCCAACGGCGATGAACGGCTATCTGCTTGCCAAACAGATGGGAGGCGACGCACCGCTCTATGCCGCCGTCGCCACGTTGCAGACCGTGGCGTCGTTCTTCACGATCCCGCTGGTCCTGATGCTGGCCGGTTACGCGGCCGGGTAGAGCAGATCGACGATGTAGGCCGAGTCGAAGCGGGAATCGAGCATACCGTAGGTCGACCGCCATCCTGCGGCCAGGCGCGTCTCCAGGAAGGCATCGGCAATGCGGCCTGCGCCGATCCGGTTGAGTTCGGCGGCAGCCGCAGAAAGTGCCAACTGCTCGACCAGCATGCGGGCAGCGCCCTCGTCGCGCTCACAGAGCGACGTGGCGGCACGCAGCACCTCGACGGTCTTGCGGCCGGACGGCCCGAGATCGCGGGCAATCCCAGCGAAGACCGATTCGAACAGGTCCTTTCCGCGCGACAGCACGCGCAGGACGTCGAGCGCCATCACGTTGCCCGAGCCTTCCCAGATCGCATTGACCGGCGCCTCGCGGTAGTGGCGGGCAATCGGGCGCTCCTCGACATAGCCGCTGCCGCCGATGCACTCCATGGCTTCGTAGATCAGGGCCGGCGCGATCTTGCAGCACCAGTATTTGGTCACCGGCGTCATGACCCGGGCATAGGCCGCGTCATCCGCGCTGACCGGCGCCCGGTCGAAGGCCTCGGCCAGACGCAACGACAGCGCGGTTGCCGCCGCGACGTCCAAGGCCATGTCGGCCAGAACCCGCGTCATGATCGGCTGCTCCACCAGAACCTTGCCGAACACCTTTCGACCGCGCGTGTGGTGCACGGCTTCGGCGAGCGAGGCGCGCATGATGCCGCTGGAGGCCAGCGCGCAATCGAGCCGCGTCAACGTCACCATGTCGAGAATGGTACGGATGCCCTGATCCGGCGCGCCGAGCAGGAAGCCGAAGGTATCGGTGAACTCGACCTCCGCGGAGGCGTTCGAACGATTGCCGATCTTGTCCTTCAGACGCTGGAACCGCAAACCGTTCGCAGTCCCGTCCTCCAGTAGGCGCGGCACGAGAAAGCACCCCATGCCGTCGCGGGTCTGCGCCAGCATGACGAAGGCGTCGCTCATCGGCGCCGACATGAACCATTTGTGGCCGCTGAGCCGGTAGATCCCCTCGCCCACACGCTCGGCGGTGGTGGTATTGGCGCGCACGTCGGTACCGCCCTGCTTCTCAGTCATCCCCATGCCGATGGTGATCGCCGTTTTCTGCATGGCAGGGCGGTTGGTGCTGTCATACTTGCGCGACAGGATGCCTCGGCCCCATTCGCGCTGCACGACGGGCGAAGCGGAGATCGCCGCCACCGAGGCGCTGGTCATCGTCAACGGGCACAGGTGGCCGCTTTCGAGCTGAGCCGTGAGATAGAAGCGGACTGCACGGGCCTTGTGCGCCCTGCCTCTTTCCTCCGGCAGATTTTCCCAGATCGAGGAATGCAGACCGCTTGTCATGGAGCGGCGCATCAGCGCGTGCCAGGCAGGATGGAAATCGACAGCATCGAGGCGCTCGCCGCGCGGCCCGTGGGTACGCAACTGCGGCGGCGATTCATTTGCCATCCGCGCCAGCTCCTGCATCTCCGGTGCGGTGACATGGCGGCCGAGTGCATCGAACTCGTCGCGCAGCGCCTTCGGCAGGGATGCAGTGCCATCGACCAGCAATGGATCGGACCGATAGGCATTGATGCCCGTCCAGAGTTTCGGCTGGTTCAGGTCGGCGAGCGTTTGTTCGGTGCGGGTCAGTTGAGTCATGCAGCGGTTCTAACCTAACTGCTCGCATGACGAAACGGGGACATGGCGGCCGTACCTCAAAAGAATGCCGACAAAAGAGCGTGATCGGGCAGACTGGCCCGTCTGCCGCCTTGCCGCAGGGATGATGAGCCTCTATAGACCCCGCGTATTCAAGACAGTTGAGGCGACCCCAATGGATTCCTTTCCGCATCGCCACCTGCTCGGCATCAAGGGTATGACCGAGCCGGAAATCACCCACCTGCTCGACAAGGCAGACGCCGCCGTCAACATCAGTCGGCAGCGGGAGAAAAAGACCTCGACGCTGAGGGGCCTCACCCAGATCAACCTGTTCTTTGAGGCTTCGACGCGCACGCAGTCCTCCTTCGAACTCGCGGGGAAACGGCTCGGCGCCGACGTGATGAACATGTCGGTCGGCAATTCCTCGGTGAAGAAGGGCGAAACGCTGATCGACACGGCGATGACGCTGAACGCCATGCACCCGGACGTGCTGGTCGTGCGCCACTCGTCTGCCGGTGCTGCAGCTCTTCTCGCGCAAAAGGTCTCCTGCTCGGTGGTCAATGCTGGCGACGGCCAGCACGAGCATCCGACCCAGGCGCTGCTCGACGCGCTCACCATCCGCCGCGCCAAGGGCAAGCTCTCGCGCATCATCGTCGCGATCTGCGGTGACGTGCTGCACTCGCGCGTCGCGCGCTCCAACATTCTGCTCCTCAACGCCATGGGCGCGCGGGTGCGCGTCGTGGCGCCCGCAACGCTGCTTCCGAGCGGCATCGCCCAGATGGGCGCCGAGGTTTATCATTCCATGGAAGAAGGCCTGAAGGACGCCGACGTCGTGATGATGCTGCGCCTGCAGCGCGAACGCATGTCGGGCGCCTTCGTCCCGTCCGTGCGCGAATATTTCCGCTACTACGGGCTCGATGCGGAGAAACTGAAGGCCGCCAAGGAGGATGCACTCGTCATGCATCCCGGCCCAATGAACCGCGGCGTCGAGATCGCCTCGGAAATCGCGGACGGACCGCAGAGTGTCATTGAGCAGCAGGTGGAGATGGGCGTCGCCGTCCGAATGGCGGTCATGGAAACCCTCCTCGTCTCGCAGAACCAGGGACCGCGCGCATGACCCGCCCGACCGTCATCCAGAACGTCCGCATCATCGACCCCTCGCATAACCTCGACGAGACCGGAGCGATCGTCATCCAGAACGGCAGGATTTCTGCGGCCGGCAAGGGAGCCCTGAACCAGGGAGCGCCTGAAGGAGCCGAGATCGTCGACGGCAGCGGCCTCGTCGCCGCTCCCGGTCTTGTCGACGCCCGCGTCTTCATCGGCGAACCGGGGGCAGAGCACCGTGAGACGATCGAGTCCGCCTCGCGCGCGGCCGCCGTCGGCGGCATCACCTCCTTCATCACAATGCCCGACACCGATCCTGTCATCGATGACATCGCGCTGGTCGAGTACGTCCTGAAGACGGCGCGCGACAAGGCGATCGTCCATGTTCACCCGGCCGCCGCCCTCACCAAGGGGCTCGCTGGCACCGAGATGACCGAGTTCGGCCTTCTGCGCGAAGCCGGCGCCGTCTGCTTCACCAACGGTCGCCATGCGATGCATGACAGCCAGGTGCTTCGCCGGGCAATGACCTATGCGCGCGAATTTGGTGCCGTCATCGCACTCGAGACCCGCGACAAGTATCTCGGCGCCGGCGGCGTGATGAATGAGGGGCTGCTCGCAAGCTGGCTCGGCCTTTCCGGCACGCCGCGCGAGGCGGAGCTTATCCCGCTTGAGCGCGACCTGCGCCTCGCCGGGCTGACACGCGCCGCCTACCATGCAGCACAGATCTCGGTGCCGGAATCGGCAGAGGCCATGCGCGTCGCCCGCGGCCGCGGCGCCAACGTCACCTGCGGCATCTCGATCAACCACCTGACGCTGAACGAGAACGACATCGGCGAGTACCGCACTTTCTTCAAGCTGTCGCCACCGCTGCGCGGCGAAGACGACCGCAAGGCGATGGTCGAGGCACTGGCCGACGGCACGATCGACATCATCGTCTCCTCGCACGACCCGCAGGACGTCGACACCAAGCGCCTGCCCTTTGCCGACGCCGCAGATGGCGCCGTAGGCCTTGAGACATCACTTGCCGCCGCCCTTCGCCTGCATCACAGCGGTGATGTCGGCCTGATGCGCCTCATCGATGCCATGTCCACGCGCCCCGCCCGGATCTTCGGTCTCGATGCCGGCACGCTCAAGCCCGGCGCCATTGCCGACATCGCCCTGATCGATCTGGATGAGCCTTGGATCGCCGCGAAGGACGGATTCGTCTCGCGCTCGAAGAATACCCCGTTCGAAGATGGGCGCTTTACGGGACGTGCCGTTCAAACCTATGTTGCGGGAAAGCGTGTGCATTCGACGCGATAAGGGAGATTCGCCGCACATCTGGCAGCAGCCGGATGAGAGGCGTCAATCGGCAAGCCGACAAGCGATCTCGGGGGATATTACAGAGTGTCCGACTTATTCACTTGGCAGTTGGGGCCGCTGCCGACGCTTCTGAGCCTCGCCTTCGGCTATCTGCTGGGCTCGATCCCGTTCGGCTTGATCCTCACACGCCTGGCCGGGCTTGGAGATGTCCGAACGATCGGGTCCGGCAACATCGGCGCTACGAACGTGCTTCGCACCGGTAACAAGAAGCTCGCCGCGGCCACCCTCGTTCTCGATGCCCTGAAGGGAACCGCCGCTGCCGCGATCGCGTCACGCTGGGGCATCGACGCTGGCATTGCCGCCGGCTTCGCCGCCTTCATCGGCCACCTTTTCCCGATCTGGCTGGGTTTCAAGGGCGGCAAGGGCGTCGCCACCTATCTCGGCATTCTGCTTGGTCTGGCGCCGATCATGCTCGCAGTCTTCGCCGCCATCTGGCTCGCCGTCGCCTATCTGACCCGCTATTCCTCTCTGTCCGCCCTGGTTGCAACGGCCGCAAGTCCGGTTGTATTGTGGATCTTGGGTAACGAGAAAGTGGCACTGCTCTTCGCGGTTCTCACCCTGATTACCTGGTGGAAGCACCGCACCAACATTGCGCGGCTCATGAGCGGTACAGAGAGCAGGATCGGCGACAAGGGCTAAGCTCGGGGGAACACATGTCCGATGGCGCAGGCAGGCAGGGAATAGCGCTATCGGAGAAACAGAGGATCGCCTGGCTACGGCTGATCCGCAGCGACAATGTCGGCCCCGTCACCTTCCGAGATCTCATCAATCATTTCGGCACCGCCGAAACCGCGCTGGAAATGCTTCCGGAGCTTTCCCGTCGCGGTGGCGCGGCACGCGCGATCCGGATCGCAAGCCGTGCCGATGCCGAACGCGAACTCGACCTTGCGTATCGGCACCAAGCAGCTTTCGTCGGTATCGGCGAGCCCGACTACCCTGCCTTGCTCCGCAAGATCGACGGAGCGCCGCCGCTCCTTGCCATGAAAGGAAACCTGCGCGTCGCCAATGATGTCGCCGTGGGCATCGTCGGATCCCGCAACGCTTCCATCGTCGGCGCGAAATTCGCCGCCATGTTGGCGCGGGATCTCGGCGCTGCCGGCTATGTCGTTGTTTCCGGTCTCGCCCGCGGCATTGATACCGCAGCACACCGTGCCAGCCTCGCCACCGGTACGATTGCGGCGATGGCGGGCGGACTCGACCAGCCCTATCCGCCGGAAAATACCGGCCTGCTTGACGAGATCACGAATGGAAACGGGCTTGCCGTCAGCGAGATGCCATTCGGCTGGGAACCACGGGCGCGGGATTTTCCGCGCCGCAACCGGCTGATCGCCGGAATCGGCCTGGGACTGGTCGTCGTGGAAGCCGCCAACCGTTCCGGCTCGCTGATCACCGCCCGCAACGCTGCCGATTTCGGCCGGCTCGTCTTTGCCGTCCCTGGCTCCCCGCTCGATCCACGCGCGCACGGCACGAACGCCCTGCTGAAAGATGGCGCCATCGTCACGACGAACGCATCCGATGTGCTGGAGGCATTGGCGCCGCTGCATGAACCCGACATGTTCCAGTCCGTGAGCGGCGCAGACGAGCCTGCAGTAGACAGCAACGACATCCCCCTCCCCCCGAACGATGGCGATCGCGACCACATCGCCTCCGCCCTGGGGCCAACCCCGGTCGAGATCGATGAGATCATCCGTCACACCGAACTTCCGGCAGCGACCGTCTATCTCGTTCTGCTAGAGCTGGATCTTGCCGGTAGGCTCCACCGCTATCCCGGCGGGCTTGTTGCTTTCGCCGCGAATTGACATGGGCCGCAGGCCGGCCTGGATGTCGCCGGCCTCGACGTAGGCCATCTCGATCAGGTAACGCAGCATCTCCGCCCCCTCCGCGTCGGCTACAGCGCGAAGCTCGCCGAGCATCTGGCGGATGTAGGCAATTTTCTCCTGCGTTTGCCCGCCGGGCGGAACCGGGATCCTGACTTTGGAATTCATTTTCCTGTTCCTGTTCGATTACCGCCACAGAATCGCGCATCATGCTGCGTCTTCACGCTCAGAAGACGATACAACCTTTATTTTAAATTGCAACATACGATAAAACATCCCTTGGTTGTATTGCTTTTAGTTATTTTGCCCTCGCCTCTTGACCGGGACGCTTTCCCTGTTCATTTCGAGGCGACGACAACGCCGGCGCGTATCGCATTTCAAAGGGCCATCCCGCCGGGAACGCCCCCGGCTTCAGAGAACGACGATGAATGTTGTAGTGGTGGAATCGCCTGCCAAGGCCAAGACAATCAATAAGTACCTGGGTTCAGGCTACAAGGTCCTGGCCTCGTTTGGCCATGTCCGCGACCTGCCTGCGAAGGACGGCTCGGTTCTGCCCGACCAGGACTTCGAGATGTCCTGGGAAGTCGACGGTGCCTCCGCAAAACGGATGAAGGACATCGCAGATGCGGTAAAGTCCTCCGACGGCCTCATCCTTGCAACCGACCCGGATCGCGAGGGTGAAGCGATCTCCTGGCACGTGCTCGACCTTCTGAAAAAGAAGCGCGTCCTGGGCGACAAGCCGGTCAAGCGCGTCGTATTCAACGCAATCACCAAGTCGGCCGTTCTCGACGCGATGAAGGCGCCGCGCGACATCGACATTGACCTGGTCGACGCCTACCTGGCCCGCCGCGCACTTGACTATCTCGTCGGCTTCAACCTTTCGCCGGTTCTGTGGCGCAAGCTTCCGGGCGCACGCTCCGCCGGCCGCGTCCAGTCCGTGGCGCTGCGCCTCGTCTGCGACCGCGAGGCCGAGATCGAGCGCTTCGTTTCGGAAGAATACTGGAACCTGTCGGCGCTGCTGAAGACGCCGCGCGGCGACGAGTTCGAGGCGCGCCTCGTCTCGGCCGATGGCAAGCGGCTGCAGCCGAAGGCGATCACCAACGGCGAGGAAGCCAACCGCCTCAAGACCCTGCTCGACAGCGCAAGCTATCGGGTCGAGAGCGTCGAGGCGAAGCCGACCAAGCGCAACCCGGCCCCTCCGTTCACAACCTCGACCCTGCAGCAGGCCGCTTCCTCCAAGCTCGGTTTCTCGGCTTCGCGCACCATGCAGGTGGCTCAGAAGCTCTATGAAGGCATCGACATCGGCGGCGAGACGGTCGGTCTGATCACCTACATGCGTACCGACGGCGTGCAGATGGCCCCCGAAGCCATCGATGCCGCACGCCACGCCATCGGCAGCCAGTTCGGCGACCGTTACCTGCCGGAGAAGGCCCGCTTCTACTCCACCAAGGCGAAAAACGCCCAGGAAGCGCACGAAGCGATCCGCCCGACCGACTTCAACCGCGTACCCGATCAGGTCCGGCGCGCCCTCGACCCGGACCAGGCCAGGCTTTACGACCTGATCTGGAAGCGTGCGATCGCCAGCCAGATGGCGTCGGCCGAGATCGAGCGCACGACCGTCGAGATCGATGCAGACAATGGCGGCAAGCACGCCGGCCTGCGGGCGACCGGCTCAGTAATCCGCTTTGACGGCTTCATTGCCGCCTACACCGATCAGAAGGAGGACGGCGAGCAGTCGGACGATGGCGACGAGGACGGTCGCCTGCCGGAGATCAATGCGCGCGAAAATCTCGCCAAGCAGAAGATCAACGCGACCCAGCACTTCACCGAACCGCCGCCGCGCTACTCGGAAGCTTCGCTGATCAAGAAGATGGAAGAGCTCGGCATCGGCCGGCCATCTACCTATGCCGCGACGCTGAAGACCCTGGAAGATCGCGAATACATCACCATCGACAAGCGCAAGCTCATCCCGGAGGCCAAGGGACGTCTCGTCACTGCCTTCCTCGAAAGCTTCTTCACCCGCTACGTCGGATACGATTTCACGGCATCGCTGGAAGAGAAACTCGACCAGATTTCTGCGGGCGAATTGAACTGGAAGGACGTCCTGCGCGACTTCTGGCGCGACTTCACTGCTCAGATCGACGAGACCAAGGAACTGCGCGTCACAAACGTGCTGGATGCGCTGAACGACATCCTTGCGCCGTTGGTCTTCCCCAAGCGCGAGGATGGCGGCGATCCCCGCTCCTGCCAGGTCTGTGGCACCGGAAAGCTGTCGCTGAAACTCGGTCGCTACGGCGCCTTTGTCGGCTGCTCGAACTATCCGGAATGCAACTACACCCGCCAGCTTTCCTCCGAGGCAAACGGCGATGCGGAGGCTGCCGCATCCAACGAACCGCAGAGCCTCGGCAAAGATCCGCACACCGGCGAAGAGATCACCCTGCGGTCCGGCCGTTTCGGCCCCTATGTCCAGCGTGGCGACGGCAAGGAAGCCAAGCGGTCGAGCCTGCCGAAGGGGTGGACGCCCGCAAGCATCGATCATGAGAAGGCGGTCGCCCTGCTCTCGCTGCCGCGCGACATCGGCGCACATCCCGAGACTGGCAAGATGATCTCTTCCGGCCTTGGTCGCTACGGACCCTTCGTTCTGCACGATGGCACCTATGCCAACCTGGAGAGCATCGAGGACGTGTTCTCGATCGGCCTCAACCGAGCCGTATCCGTACTGGCCGACAAGCAGACCAAGGGCGGCGCCCGCGGCCGGGGAACACCGGCGGCGCTGAAGACGCTCGGAGATCACCCCGATGGCGGCGCGATCACCGTTCGGGACGGCCGCTACGGCCCTTATGTCAACTGGGGTAAGGTCAATGCGACCCTGCCGAAAGGCAAGGAAGCCGACGCGGTGACGATTGAAGAAGCGCTTGTGCTGATCGCCGAGAAGGCCGGTAAGAGCGGCGGCACCAAAGCGAAGGCCAAGGCCAAATCCGCCTCGTCCAAGACAGCGGCTGCGAAAACTACCAAGGCAAAGACGACTAAGACCGCCAAGGCAACCGGCACGAAAGCCAAGGCGGCAGCCAAAACCAAGAAGGCAAGCGAATGACGCATGATCCGCGCGACCGGCCCAAAGGCAAGCGGCCCGGCCGTGCGGGACGCGACCTGCCGCCGGGCGCCGAAATCCCGCTGATCCACGGCGAGATTCCACCGCGCGACGTGCTGCTGCGCTTTATCGCCGATCATCCGGACAAGGCTTCGAAGCGGGAGATCTCGAAAGAGTTCGGCCTGAAGGGCGAGAAGCGTGTCGAACTAAAAATGCTTCTGAAGAGCTTCGAGGAAGAAGGGCTGCTGGAGAAGCGCCGCAAGTCGCTCGTGCGCCCCGGCGCCTTGCCACCCGTTACCGTCCTCGACATCACCACGCGCGATGTGAGCGGCGACCTGATCGGCCGCCCGGCCGAATGGCTGGACGATGCCGGCGTGGCGCCTGCGGTCACGATCCGTCAGTCGACCGTCGGCAAGTCATCCGGCAAGGTACCGGTCGCCGGCCTCGGTGACCGCGTGCTGGCAAAAATCTTCCCGGCAAAGGACCGCGGCGGCCCTGCCTACACGGCACGGATCATCAAGATCCTCGACAAGCGCAAGAATGCCGGCATGGGCATGTTCCGTACCATGCCCGACGGCGGCGGCCGCATCATGCCGATCGAGCGCCGCGGCGAGGAGCTATCGGTGGACAGCGATTTCACCGCCGGCGCAAAGGACGGCGATCTGGTCGAGATCGACGTCGTCCGCATCGGCCGCTACGGCCTGCCGCGCGCACAGATCAAGTCGGTCATCGGTTCGGTCGCCTCGGAAAAGGCGATCTCGATGATCGCAATCCACGCCCATGGCATTCCCTATATTTTCCCTGATAGCGTTATCAAGGAAGCTGCGGCTGCCGGGCCGGCAAGCATGTCGCATCGCGAGGACTGGCGCGACCTGCCGTTGATCACCATCGACCCGGCGGACGCAAAGGACCATGACGACGCCGTCTACGCGGAAGCCGACACCAGACCCGAGAACCCGGGCGGCGTCATCGTCACCGTGGCCATCGCCGATGTCAGCTACTATGTCCGGCCAGGCGCCGCACTCGACCGCGAAGCCTTGAAGCGCGGCAACTCGGTCTATTTCCCCGACCGCGTCGTACCGATGCTGCCCGAACGCATTTCGAACGACCTCTGCTCGCTGCGGGAGGGCGAGGATCGCCCTGCGCTCGCTGTTCGCATGGTCTTCTCCAAGGAAGGCCGGAAGGCGAGCCATACCTTCCATCGCATCATGATGAAGAGTGCGGCCAAGCTGTCCTACCAACAGGCGCAGGCTGCGATCGACGGCGCACCCGACGACAAGACCAGGCCGATCCTCGAAACGATCCTGAAGCCGCTCTGGAACGCCTACCGTATTCTGACGGTTGGCCGCGACCGGCGCCAGCCGCTCGAACTCGACATGCCCGAGCGCAAGATCCAGCTGAAGGATGATGGTACGGTTGATCGTGTCTTCGTTCCGCCGCGCCTCGATGCGCACAAGCTGATCGAAGAGATGATGATCCAGGCGAACGTCGCCGCTGCGGAGACGCTGGAGACCAAGCGCCAGGCACTGATCTACCGTGTCCACGACGCGCCTTCGCTCGCCAAGCAGGAGACGCTGCGCGAGTTTCTCGCCACGCTCGACATCTCGCTCGCCAAGGGCGGCAACATGCGCTCCAATCATTTCAACGGTATCCTGAAGAAGGCCGAAGACAAACCCTTCCAGCAGATGGTCAACGAGATGGTGCTGCGCTCGCAGAGCCAGGCGATCTACAGCCCGGAGAACATCGGCCATTTCGGCCTCAACCTGATGAAGTATGCGCACTTCACCTCGCCGATCCGCCGCTATGCCGACCTGATCGTGCATCGCGCGCTGGTGGCATCCCTGAAGCTCGGCGAAGGTGGAATCACGCCGGACGAAGAAAGAACGCTGGACGACATCGCTGCAGAAATCTCCACCTTCGAACGCCGCGCCATGGCGGCGGAACGCGATACGGTCGACCGGCTGATTGCACACCATCTCGCCGGCCGCATCGGCGAGGAATTCGACGGCCGGGTCTCCGGCGTCACCAAGGCGGGACTTTTTGTCACCCTGCCCGCCTATGGCGCCGATGGTTTCGTGCCTATATCTACGCTCGGGCGCGACTATTACCTCTTCGACGAGGCGCATCAGGCCCTGTCCGGTGAAAAAACCGGCCTCGGCTATCGGCTGGGCGATGAAGTACTCGTCCGGCTCGCAGAGGCCGTGCCGCTTGCCGGAGCCCTGCGGTTCGAGATGTTGAGCGAAGGGCGAAAGATGCCGACAGGCGTGCGTTCTTTTCACAAGGCGGGTCGGCGCGAACGTGCCGGCTCACGGCGACAGCCGGGTACGCGCCCGCCGCGCGGTAGACGCTAGTGCGCAGCGTGTCTGTTTGGACGCACAAAAGCACACTAACCTGAAGCTGCGCTGATCCTTGCTGAAGTCGGATTATGCGCCAAAGCCGGACAAGGTTGCGCCGGCGACAAGGACATGGATATGCAGGCGACATTTCAACAACAGGGCATTCCCGTGACATCCACCGGCAACGACCGCCAGGCCGGCAAGGCAATCAAGCGCGGCTTGCTCAACCGCTGCCCGTCCTGCGGCGAAGGGCACCTGTTCAGGGCTTTCCTGAAACCGGTTGATGCCTGTTCCGTCTGCGGCGAAGAGATGAAACATCATCGCGCCGACGACCTGCCGCCTTATATCGTGATCACAATCGTCGGCCATATCGCCCTAGCGGGCTACATGATGACCGACCTCATCCTGCCCCTCACGACCTGGATGCATCTCGCAATCTGGGTACCTGTTACGCTGATGGGAGCACTCGGGCTGATGCAGCCGGTCAAGGGTGGCGTCATCGGCCTGCAATGGGCACTCAAAATGCATGGCTTCGGCGAAGAGGCCGACAAGCCGGCCGACGATCTGCAACTTCGCGATCCGGCCGCATGAAGAAGCCCGGCCTGTTGCGGCCGGTGGATGCCGCTTCCGTCGTCGTGATCGACCGATCCGAGGATCGATTCCGCGTTCTCGTGGGCAAGCGCAGCAGCAAGCATGTGTTCATGCCCGACCTCTACGTCTTTCCCGGCGGTCGCCGGGACCGCCACGATTCACGCATCGCCGTCAGTGCACCGCTGCACCCGGCCGCCACCGCGCGGCTGCTCCTGCGCACGCCGGCGCGAACCAACCAGGCAACGCTACGTGGGATCGGCGTTGCCGCCCTGCGCGAACTGCACGAAGAAGCCGGTTTGACGATCGGGACCGACGTCAGCGACCAACCGGGAATGCTGTCCTTCCGCCCCGATCTGTCGGGACTGCGCTTTTTCGCCCGTGCCGTCACGCCGCCGGGCCAACCCCGACGCTTCGACACGCGTTTCTTCGCCCTCTTCGCGGATGAAGCCGGCATTGACCCTACGGCGGCAACCGACAGCCACGAATTGCTCGATCTGCGTTGGATCGACATATTCGAACAATTTGGCGTCGAAATGCCTTTTATAACGGTCAAGGTTCTTGAAGAACTGAAGGGCTGCCTTCAAAAAGACCCATCCCTGCCGTTCGGAGTGCAGGCGGCCTTCTTTCTGACCCGGCGGGGGCAGATCGTCCGGGATACGCTCTAGGATCAATGTGCTGATGGAAAAAACGCAGTCCGGCAGCCGGACCCCGGTGGACAACATTCACTGGCGCTCGCTCTTCGCCGCGATTGCGGCGATTTCAGCGGTCGGAATTGCGATCGGCCTTGGGCTGCCGCTGCTCAGCATCATCATGGAGAAGCGCGGCATTCCGTCCACGCTGATCGGGCTGAACTCTGCCATGGCGGGTATCGCCTCCATGCTTGCAGCACCTTTTGCGGCGCAGATCGCGCACCGGTTCGGCACGTCGAGTACGATGGTTGCGGCTATCGTCCTTGCCGCAGGCAGTTCGCTCGGCTTCTACTACATCCAGGACTTCTGGCTCTGGTTCCCGCTGCGCCTGGTGTTCCACGGCGCAATTACAATGATGTTCATTCTCTCCGAATTCTGGATCAACGCCGCCGCCCCGCCGCGGCGACGCGGGCTTGTGCTCGGCATCTATGCAACTGTGCTGTCGCTAGGGTTTGCTGCCGGCCCTCTCCTCTTCTCCCTGCTCGGCAGTGACGGCCCGCGACCCTTCGCAGTCGGCGCCTGCATCATCCTCCTTGCAGCCGTCCCCATCATGTTTGCCCGCCGGGAAAGCCCGACGATCGACGAGAAGCCTGAGTTGCACTTCATGCGCTACGTCTTTCTCGTGCCGACGGCGACGGCTGCGGTCTTCGTCTTCGGCGCGGTCGAGGTCGGCGGCCTGTCGCTGTTTCCGATCTACGCCACCCGAATCGGCTTCACCGAATCGCAGGCGGCCTTGCTGCTCACCGTCATGGGAATCGGAAACTTCGTCTTCCAGATCCCGCTTGGCATGCTGTCCGACCGGATGAAGGACAGGCGCAGCCTGTTGTCGATCATGGCGCTGATCGGGCTCTTGGGGGCAGCAGCGTTGCCGCTTCTGGCAGAAAACTGGCTCTTGATGGCGACTGTGCTGTTCTTCTGGGGCGGATGCGTTGCCGGCCTCTACACCGTCGGCCTCAGCCACCTCGGATCCCGCCTCCATGGCGCGGACCTCGCCGCTGCCAATGCCGCCTTCATCTTCTGCTACGCGGTCGGAACGGTCGCCGGACCGCAGGCAATCGGTGCGGCCATCGATTTGACGGGTACGAACGGATTTGCCTGGGCAATCGTGTTCTTCTTCGGCCTCTATGTCGTACTTTCCCTGGGGCGCATGGCATTCCGGCCAAAACGGGCTTGACTTTTCGGGCGCGATTTGTAGTTTCGCGCCACATTTAGACTTCAACGCCGTGGAACCGGACTGGTCGTCCACGGCTTCGTTTTTGTAAAGGCAGGACGACCATGGCCAAGGCTACCACCATCAAGATCAAGCTGCTGTCGACGGCCGACACCGGCTTCTTCTACGTCACGACGAAGAACAGCCGTACGATGACGGAAAAGATGACGAAGACGAAGTACGACCCGGTCGTGCGCAAGCACGTCGAGTTCAAGGAAACCAAGATCAAGTAATCCTGGTTTTTCTGACTTCTGAAAAGGCGCGTTCGCGATGGCGACGCGCCTTTTTCTTTGCGCGTCCGCCTGACGACGTAAGCAACTTTTTCGGAAGGCAGGCTGAGAAAGCACAACGCCGCCTCCTTTCGGAAGCGGCGCAGAATGGGGGCCGGCTGGGGAAGACCACGGCACGAGGATTCCGCTAATGTCATCGCCAGCCGGCCGACCCCACGACCCAGGAGATGCGGCGGACCTAGCATCATGGGGTAACGTAACCGGTAAGGGGCCTTTCAGCTCACCTTCAAGGAGAGGATTGCGCGGAATTGAAAAAAAATCAACGAAATCTTAGGTGCCGCCGACGCACCGCCGGCAGCCATGGTTAACTCGTTTGCCTACACCGCAGGGAATAAGGCGAAGAAAACGTTATGTCATACAACTAAATTTTCCGGCGAAATCAACAACCCCCAGATGCATATCGCCGGTACTAAACGTCCTGACGCAAGGTAACCCCATTCACTGTGCGATCAGAACACGTTGAATACATTAGCAAACGCGAACAGTAATATAAATTACAAAAAATAGCCTATGCGATGGTTTTTTAGCGATCCGCCACACCGAATGGCAAGCAGCAGTACCCGTTCGGTCGGACAAAAGAAAGTTGACCCATAGTCAGATATCGTCCGGCTTCATGGAGAAAAGCTGTGGAAAACTATTTGCGTAGCGAGACTGTGTCTCTTCTGCCACGACTCGCACAACTGCGTTCGCAGGAACGGACCGTGCAACCGCGTTATCGCTATCTCGAAGAGTCCACCAGGGAATTCGTGACTACGCAGCAGTCGCGACCACGCGATTGCGGCCGGAACGCTTTGCCTCGTAGAGCGCCATGTCCGCACGTTTCATGAGTGCCTCCGGTCCGTCGCCGTCTTGCAGGAGAGAAGCAATCCCGAGCGAGGCAGTCACCTGCAGGGCGGCACCGACATCCGGAAGCACAAACGGCCCCTGCTCGATTGTCATCCGCAGCCGCTCAGCAACGGCCGTTGCCGTCTCGGCAGAGGTGTCCGGCATCACCAGCACGAACTCTTCCCCGCCGTATCGGCAGGCAAGGTCGGCACCACGCACAGCCGTCCGCAGCCGGTTGGCGAACTCGCGCAGGACAGCGTCGCCGACATCATGGCCGTATGTGTCGTTGATGAGCTTGAAGCGGTCGATGTCAGTAATGCAGACGGACATCTGGCGCCCACGGGCCATGGAACGGTCCATTAACAGCTTCAGATGGCTGTCGAGGTAGCGGCGATTGTGCAGGCCTGTAAGGCCATCAATAACCGCCAGTTCGATCGACTGGGTGACATTGGCGCGTAGCCGATCAGTATAGCGCTTCCGACGAATCTGGGTGAGACTGCGGGCCAACAGCTCGTTTGGTTCGATCGGACGCATCAAGTAGTCCGTAACCCCGAGATCAAGTGCCCGCACCACCATCTCATCGTTGCCCTGGTCGGTGATCAGCAGAATCGGCAGGTAGCGCGTTCTCTCCAGCGACCGCAACTGCGAGCACAGGCGAAGCGGATCGTAGTCTGCGAAATTGGAATTGACGATAACCAGTTCGAACGGATTTTCAGCCGCTTCAAACAAGGCTGCCTGCGGATCGGACATGCAGGTGACATCGGCAATCGGCCCTAGTCCGCGAACGATCCTCTCCTGCGAACTGCCGCGGCCATCCACCAGCAAGACCGAGCCCGGCTCTTCGCCGAGAGCACCTGCAAGCCCAGACTCCATGCCGAGCGCGTGGGCAGTGGCCGCCCGTATCCGCAGTTCGTCCGTCAGCGTCTTCAGGCGCACCAGGCTCTTGACGCGCGACATCAATTGCAGATCGTTGACAGGCTTGGTGAGAAAATCGTCGGCCCCGGCCTTGAGACCCCTCACCCTGTCTGAGGGCTGGTCGAGTGCTGTGACCATCACAACGGGAATATGCGCCGTCTTCGGATTGTCCTTGAGCCGCTCGCAGACCTCAAAGCCGTCGATGCCCGGCATCATCACATCGAGAAGGATGAGGTCGACCTGGGTCCGTTCGCAGATTGCAAGCGCATCATATCCATTGGCCGCTGTCAGAACGTCGAAATACTCGGCGAGAAGCCGAGCCTCCAACAGTTTGACGTTGGCCGGAATGTCGTCAACGACGAGTATGCGCGCTGTCATGCGTCCCACCCCGCCTCATGCATCGCCCAGATAGGTTTTGATAGTTTCAATAAATTTCGGCACCGAGATTGGCTTGGAGACATAGGCCTCACAGCCGCCCTGGCGAATCCGCTCCTCGTCGCCCTTCATCGCAAACGCCGTCACCGCGATGACGGGGATGACATGCAGTTCGTCGTCCTCCTTCAGCCACTTCGTCACCTCGAGGCCGGAAACCTCGGGCAACTGGATGTCCATGAGGATCAGATCAGGGCGGTAGCGGCGGGCGAGGTCGAGGGCTTCCATTCCATTTCTGGTCTGGATTGTCGTGTAGCCGGAGGCCTCGATGAGGTCCCGGAAGAGCTTCATATTGAGCTCATTGTCCTCGACGATCATCACCTGTTTCGGCATTACGCGTCCTTGCCCCTCACTCCAGCTTTGCAACGTCCCAAGAGAGATATAAGTTGCCGCAAAGCCGAATTCACCCAGCACGATTCCCGCCATGCTAGCGGCATTTGGTTGACTAAAAGGTAACTTTTCAGGGAAATTGCCATGCAAAGCCAAAAAGATACAGCGGCCGAGGACGCCGAATCGACGGCAATCGCCGTGCTTGCATGGCTCGCTGGCGAACCGGAACTCCTGTCCCGTTTTCTGGCGCTGACCGGCGTCGATCCATCGGCAGTGCGCGCGGCAGCAACCAACCTCAGCTTCCTTGCCGGCCTTGTCGACTTCCTCATGGGCCATGAGCCTACGCTGATGGCCTTTTGCGAGGCGACCGGCACGAAACCGGAGCAGGTCGTACGCGCGCATGCCAGCCTTAGCGGCAGCGCCCACGGCGGCGGCTGGTGATGGTCGCCGGCACGATATTCCCACTCGACCACGTCCGCCTCGCGGATCGGCCGCTTGTCGTCTGCGACATCGACGAAGTGGTGCTTGAATTCCTCTCGCCGTTTGCCGCCTTCCTCAATTCCCGCGGCCATGATTTGCTGCCCCGTTCCTTCCGGCTCCACGGCAACATCATTGAAAGCGCGACCGGCGAGGCCGCGATCGATACGGTCGTCGATGCGCTGCAGGAAGATTTCTTCCGCCTGCAGGAAGACTGGCAGACACCCGCCGTACTCGCGGTGGAAACGCTCGGGGCGCTTGGCCGCGACGCGGACATCGTGTTCCTGACCGCGATGCCGCCACGGCATGCCGAGGCCCGGCGCCGGCTGCTGCACCGGATCGGCTTGACATTTCCGCTGGTGGCGACCGAAGCTGCGAAGGGTCCGGTCGTGCAGGCCCTGCACCGCTCCCGACCGCTGCCGCTCGCGTTCGTCGACGACATCCACTTCAATCATCTCTCGGTGCAAGGAAGCGTTCCCGAGGCACTGCTTGTCCAATTGATGGCCAATCAAGTCTTTCGCGCGATGGCACCCGACCCCGGTGAAAAGGTTCTGCGGGCAACGGACTGGCGCCATGCGGAACGCCTGATCCGCGCTCATTTCGCAAGACCTCCGTTTTGACGGCACTGCTGCGGAGCGGCACCGGCCGAATGCTACGGCAGGTTGGAATACGAAGGGCAGTTCCATGTGCTCCTCATTCGATGCCACCAGCGCATGCCTGGGCCTTGAGACTCGTTAGATTAGTGGCTAATGTGCCGATGTTCAATCTTTGTTCTCAAGATGCAGCCAGACGTGACGCGCCATCAGGGTTTTTGCCGCGATTGCCTTGCCGGGCAATCGCCAGCGCAACGTCGCTGTCAGAAATGCGGCAGCCCGCGCCTGATCTATCATGACGAGCTTTACTCCCTGACGCTCGCGCACATCGATTGCGACGCCTTCTACGCCTCGATCGAGAAGCGCGATAATCCTGAACTCATCGACAAGCCAGTGATCATCGGCGGCGGAAAACGCGGAGTGGTCTCCACTGCCTGCTACATCGCGCGCGTCCATGGCGTGCGCTCGGCCATGCCGATGTTCAAGGCGCTGGAAGCCTGCCCCCAGGCGGTCGTGGTCAAGCCGGACATGGAAAAATACGTTCGCGTCGGCCGCGAGGTCAGGACGCTGATGCAGGAGCTCACGCCACTCGTGCAACCGCTGTCGATCGACGAAGCCTTTCTCGAACTGAAGGGCACCGAACGGCTCCATCACGACCCGCCCGCGCGCGTGTTGGCCCGCTTCGTCCAGCGGGTGGAGCGCGAGATCGGCATCACGATCTCGGTTGGCCTCTCCTACTGCAAATTTCTCGCCAAGGTGGCCTCCGACCTGCAGAAGCCGCGCGGCTTCTCGGTGATCGGCCAGGCCGAGGCGCTGGAATTCCTGCGGCCGAAATCGGTCCGACTGGTCTGGGGCGTCGGCAAGGCCTTTGCCGAAACGCTGGAGCGCGACGGCATTCGCGAGATCGGCCAGCTCCAGACGATGGAGGAGAGCGACCTGATGCGGCGCTACGGCATCATGGGCAAGCGGCTCTACAACCTCTCGCGCGGACAGGACGACCGCGAAGTGCACCTCAACGATGCGGCCAAGAGCGTTTCCTCCGAGACGACCTTCTTCGATGACATTTCAGCCTATGACGATCTCGTCGCCCACCTGCGCCAACTCAGCGAGCAGGTGGCGACACGTCTGCGCAAGGCTAACATCGCCGGCCAGACCGTCGTCCTGAAGCTCAAGTCCGCCGATTTCAAGAGCCGCACGCGCAACCGCAAGCTCGAAGACCCGACGATGCTCGCCGACCGGATCTTCCGCATCGGCATGGAACTCCTGAAGAAGGAAACCGACGGCACGAAATTTCGCCTGATCGGCATCGGCGTCACCGACCTCTGCGATCCGCAGCGCGCCGATCCGCCCGATCTCGTCGATCCGGCCGCCAGCCGGCGCGCCGCAGCGGAGGCGGCGATGAACACCTTGCGCGACAAGTTCGGCAAGAAGAGCGTGGAGACTGGCTACACCTTCGGCAAGGATCGGCGATAGGACGCTTTTGAGGCGTCCTGGTCCACGCCCGCCCATTTTCTCCGCCCTTAAAAGGTTCATTAAAACCGAAGCGATAGGTTCTGCGTTTCCCTTGTATCGCGTAAGGACGGGAAACATGCTGTTACGCTTCGCCGCCGGGATCGGTCTCTTTGCCCTTTCCTCCGTCACCGCTGTTGCAGGGACGATCGAGGGACCGTTGCAGATCGTCGTGTCCCGAGACCTGCAGACACTGAAGGTCTATGACGGAGAAACGCTCGTGGCGAGCTCCAACATCTCAAGCGGCAAGGATGGGCATGCTACCCCCGCGGGGATCTTCTCCATTCTAGAGAAGAAGCGCATGCATCATTCCAATATCTACGATGATGCACCCATGCCCTATATGCAGCGGCTGACCTGGTCCGGCATTGCGCTGCACGCCTCCAATCATGTGCCCGACTATCCAGCGTCGCACGGCTGCGTACGCATGCCGCCCGATTTTGCGAAATCGCTCTACAGCCTGACGCAGCGTGGTGGCCACGTTCTGGTGACGGGCGCTGAGGCGGTACCGCGGCGAGTCGAGCATCCAGCCCTGTTCCGCCCGCAGAGCGATGCGGACGATGGCCTGCTCCTGTCGGATGCGATATTGCGACCAACGCTTCCGGACGCCTCGGACGGTGCCGTGGAAGTCGCCATGAGCGAACCGAGTGCGCCGGTGACCGAACCCGTGATTCGTAAACCACCCGGCGAACCGGTCCGCATCCTCATCACGCGGCGCACGACGCGGCAATCGCTGAAGGACGTGCAGATTGTGCTGAATGAGCTGGGCTACGATGTAGGCATAGCCGACGGGCTGGCCGGCCAGAAGACCATCGCCGCAATCCGCGCTTTCCAGACTTCGGAGGGCCTGACGCCTGAAGGCCTGACCAGCGACGGAAACCTGAAGCCCGAACTCGTGGAAGCCACATATCGCAAGGCGGGCCGCGCCGTGCCGCAAAACGGATGGCTCTACGTGCGCCAGGCTTTCGAGCCCCTCCTTGACGGGCCTATCGAGATTCGCGAACCGGAGCGGGAACTCGGAACCCAGTTCCTGCTCGCACGCGAGGCCGATCCGCGGACCGGCGCCATCGACTGGTTCGCCGTGACGATGGACAACGAGTTGGCCATCCCGACACGCAAGCGCCTCGGGATCGCGGATCCCGGCTCGATCGAAGTCACAACAGCAGTGGACCCGATCACGAGCGCGCTCGACCGGATCTCCATCCCCGATGAACTGCGCCGGAAGGTGGAAGCGCTGGTTGGCGACGGTGCCTCGATCACGATCTCGGACACCGGCCACGAGCTGGAAACCGGAAAAGGAACCGACTTCATCACCCTCACCCGTCCCGGTTGGCGGCAGTCCAGCTACTATGCGCCTTCGACGGCACGGGCAAAAAAGGAATCATCGATCGTCGTCATCGACTGACACACACACAGGTGCGCCCCTTTGCGCGCCCGTGCTCACCCCTTCGGATGCGTCGGCGCGAATTCGGCGACCAGTTCGTGGCTCTCGCCCGGATAGGTCAACCGCACATGGGTGATGTAGACGCCGCCGCTCCAGGTGCGGCGTTCGATCACCAGGCAGGCAGCCCCGGGCGCGACACGCAATAGCTCGGCAGCGCGCTGGTCGGCCGCAACTGCGCGAATACGATGTTCGGCCGCACTCCACGGCGCCTGGCCGAGCAACCATCGACCCGGCGCAATCTTCTCGAACGCCTCTCCGCCCGCCTCCGGCACCGCCGACAGGTTGATCTTCCGCTCCTCCAGGCAGAAGGGCCGAGCCCCCGCGTAATGCACCGCGACAAGATCGATCAGCTGCGCTCCGGGTGAAAGATCCAGCAGCTTACGATCGCCAACCCTTGATACCCGTTCGGCCCGCGAAAGGCGCTCGTAGCGATACGGTAAGCCGAGCGAGCGCACCTCCGCCTCGATATCATGAATTTCCAGAACTGCTGACTGCGCATGAGGCTGGGTCACGAAGCTGCCGGATTTGCGCCGGCGCTCGATCAGCCCTCGCTTGACCAGTTCCGTCAGCGCCTTGTTCACCGTCATGCGCGAACAGCCGTATTGCTCGGTCAGTTCATGCTCGAAGGGAATGCGGTAACCCGGCGGCCAATCGCCCGACAGGATCCTGCCCTCGACCTCCTCCAAGATGCGTCGGTGCAGCGATGGCTCCTTGGCTGCCAGCGCGGGTTCGTTCGTGTCGTCCATGCCAAGTCCCAATTCCATTCAGGCCCATCGTGGACCGGATGCATCACGATTCTCGGCCAACCTGCAACTGCGCGTTCCGGGCGTCGGAGTAAACGCGTACATCAGACCAGGAGGGCGCGCATTGCCTCGGAGAAACTCCGCGCGATTGCCTCCCGCGCATGATGCCGTCCGTCCTTCACCAGCTTCCTGCCGTTCACCCAAACGCAGTCGACGCCGACGCCACGGGCGAAGATCCACGAATCGAGCAGTCCGTCGCCGGAAATCGGCACGTCGTGGTATGGGCGGAGGCTGACAAAATCTGCCGGCTTGCCGGTCTCGATACCGGAGCCCGCCCCAAGCGCCGCTGCGCCGCCATTGACCGCACCGTCAAACAAGGCTCTTCCGGTCGAACCTCCGGGTGCAGCGAGCACGTTGCGGGCCCGGTGTGCCAGTCGCTGCGAGTATTCGAGTTGTCGCAGTTCGTCCCCAAGGCCGATCAACACGTTCGAATCGGAGCCGACGCCATAGCGCCCGTCCTGGGCGAGGAATTCGCCGGCCGGAAACGTCCCATCGCCAAGATTGGCCTCGGTAATCGGACACAGCCCCGCGATCGCACCGGTTTCTGCCACTCCGCGCGTTTCTGCCTTGATCATGTGAGTGGCATGAATCAGGCACCAGCGGCCGTCCACCGTCGCATTTTCCAGCAGCCACTCGACCGGTCGCTTACCGGACCAGGCGATGCAGTCCTCAACTTCCTTCACCTGCTCGGCGATGTGAATGTGGATCGGCCCGTCTCCCGCCATAGCCACCACATCCGCAAGCTCCCCGGGCGTCACCGCCCGCAAGCTGTGCGGTGCAACTCCGGTCACGCCGCCCGGCAGACGCGCCGTCAGTTCACGGCACCGCGCCAGAAGCCTCGCATATGCATCACGATCGTTGATGAAGCGGCGCTGCCCCTCGCCCGGCGCGGCGCCGCCAAAGCTGGAATGGGCATAGAGAACGGGGAGCAAAGTCAGGCCGATCCCGGTCGCGGACGTCGCCGAAACAATCCGCTCAGCCATCTCGGCAATGTCATCATAGGGGCAGCCATCGCTGTCGTGGTGCAGGTAGTGAAATTCGCCGACGCGCGTGAAACCTGCCTCCAGCATCTCCACGTAAAGCTGCGCCGCGACTGCCTCGACCTGTTCCGGCGTCATCGTCAGCGCGAAGCGATACATGACCTCGCGCCAACTCCAGAAACTGTCGCTGCCGGGCCCGCGCATCTCCGCCAGCCCGGCCATCGCGCGCTGGAATGCGTGGCTATGCAGGTTTGCCATCCCAGGCACGATCGCACCGTGGCGTTCGTCTGCGGCCGCGGCGGGTACACCCGTCTCGATTGCGGAAATATGCCCCTCCTCAAGCCAGATGCGCACGCCTCTCGCCCAGCCTGCCGGTAGCAGGGCTTCCCTCGCAAAAATGACAGCCACCGTATCCTCCTTCACGCAACAAGCCAAAAAATCAGGCTTGCTCGATTTTTATTATGTATATACATTATCAACAACAGAGGGAAGAGTGAAACGATGTCGGCAGCTGTATCGAAGACAAAAACAAACGAGGGGACGGATGCGACAGCCCGGCTCTGGCGCAATGCACGGCTCGCAACATTCGATCCGCAACTTGCCGGCATGGGCCTTGTCGAGAAAGGCGCAATCGCAGTCCGGGACGGGCGCATTGCCTTTGCCGGCCCGGAGACTGACCTCCCCTCGCCGCTCCATTCCCTGGAGACGATCGATTGCGAGGGCCGATGGATCACGCCGGGGCTGATCGACTGCCACACGCACCTCGTCCACGCGGGCAACCGGGCCAACGAATTCGAGATGCGCCTTAAAGGGGCATCCTACGAAGAGATCGCCCGTGCCGGCGGCGGTATCGTCTCCTCCGTTTCCGCACTGCGCGCTGCGAGCGAGGACGAACTGGTGGCGCAGAGCCTGCCTCGTCTCGAGGCGCTTCTTGCCGAAGGCGTGACGACCGTCGAGATCAAGTCCGGCTATGGGCTCGACCGTGAAAACGAGATGAAGTCGCTGCGCGCGGCACGGACGCTCGGCGCACTGAGGGACGTGTCGGTCCGCACCACCTTCCTCGGTGCGCACGCGCTGCCGCAGGAGATGAAAGGCGACAAGGCCGCCTACATCGACAAGGTGATTTCCGACATGCTGCCGGCCATTGCCGCCGAAGGTCTTGCCGACGCCGTCGACGGCTTCTGCGAGGGCATCGCTTTCTCCCCGGCCGAGATCGCCCGCGTTTTTGACGCGGCAAAGGCGATCGGCCTGCCGGTCAAGCTGCATGCCGACCAGCTCTCCAACCTCGAAGGCGCAGCACTTGCCACCTCTTACGGCGCGCTTTCGGCCGATCATCTCGAATACACGAGTGCTGCCAGCGCGAGCGCCATGGCGAAAGCCGGCACAGTCGCCGTCATCCTGCCCGGCGCCTTCTACTTCATTCGCGAGACGAAGAAGCCGCCGATCGCGCTCTTCCGCGAGCACGGCGTGAAGATGGCCGTCGCCACCGACAACAACCCCGGCACCTCGCCTCTGACCTCGCTCCTGCTGACGATGAACATGGCGGCAACCCTGTTCGGCATGACGGTCGAGGAATGCCTTGCCGGCACCACTCGCGAAGCCGCCCGCGCGCTCGGCCTCGTTGACGAGCTGGGGACGCTCGAGGCCGGGAAATGGGCCGACTTCGTCCTCTGGGACATCGGCCAACCGGCGGAGCTCGTCTACCGGATGGGCTTCAATCCGCTCTACCGGCGCGTGCGTCACGGCCGGTGACACTGATCAGCGGCCGCATGCCGCACTGGGAGAGACTTCGAAATGACCATCACCCTGCATCCGGGCTCGGTCCCGCTGAAATCGTTCGAAACCATCTACTGGACCGGCGAGCCGGCCCGCCTCGATCCGTCGTTCGACGCCGGCATCGCCAAGGCGGCTGCCCGCATCGCCGAGATCGCCGCCGGCAATGCCCCGGTCTACGGCATCAACACCGGCTTCGGCAAACTCGCCTCGATCAAGATCGATGCCGCCGATGTCACCACGCTCCAGCGCAACCTCATCCTGTCGCACTGCTGCGGCGTCGGCGCTCCCTTGCCGGAAAATGTCGTCCGCCTGATCATGGCGCTGAAGTTGGTCTCGCTCGGCCGCGGCGCATCCGGCGTTCGTCTCGAAATCGTCCGGCTGATCGAGGCGATGCTGGAAAAAGGCGTCATTCCGCTGATCCCGGAAAAGGGCTCCGTCGGCGCCTCCGGCGACCTCGCGCCGCTTGCCCACATGTCGGCGGTGATGATGGGCTATGGCGAGGCCTACTTCGGTGGTGAGCGCATGAGCGGCGCCCGCGCCCTCGACAAGGCCGGCCTGACCCCGGTGAGGCTCGCGGCCAAGGAAGGGCTGGCGCTGATCAACGGTACCCAGACCTCGACCGCGCTGGCGCTCGCCGGCCTGTACCGCGCTCACCGCGCCGCGCAGGCAGCACTGATCACCGGCGCCATGTCGACGGATGCGGCCATGGGTTCCTCGGCGCCGTTCCATTCTGACATCCATACGCTGCGCGGCCACCAGGGCCAGATCGACACCGCCGCGGCGCTCCGCACCCTGCTCGAAGGCTCGGCCATCCGCCAGAGCCATATCGAGGGTGACGAGCGCGTCCAGGATCCCTATTGCATCCGCTGCCAGCCGCAGGTCGACGGCGCCTGCCTCGATCTCCTGCGCTCGGTTGCCCGCACGCTCGAGATCGAAGCCAACGCTGTCACCGACAACCCGCTGGTGCTCTCCGATAATTCGGTCGTTTCCGGCGGCAACTTCCATGCCGAGCCGGTGGCCTTCGCCGCCGACCAGATTGCGCTGGCGATCTGCGAGATCGGCGCCATCGCCCAGCGCCGCATCGCGCTTCTCGTCGACCCGGCGCTCTCCTACGGCCTGCCGGCCTTTCTCGCCAAGAAGCCCGGCCTCAACTCCGGCCTGATGATCGCCGAAGTGACCTCCGCCGCTCTGATGAGCGAGAACAAGCAGCTGTCGCACCCGGCATCGGTCGATTCCACGCCCACCTCGGCCAACCAGGAAGACCACGTCTCCATGGCCTGCCACGGCGCCCGCCGCCTGCTGCAGATGACCGACAACCTGTTTTCGATCATCGGCATCGAGGCGCTGACCGCGGTGCAGGGTGTCGAGTGCCGCGCCCCGCTGGCGACCAGCCCCGAGCTGCAGAAGGCCGCAGCAGTGCTCCGCGCCGTGTCGCCGCCGATCGAGGAAGATCGTTACATGGCCGACGACCTGCAAATTGCCAGCGATCTCGTTGCTTCCGGCAAGCTGAACGCCGCCGTCTCCGCCGGCATCCTGCCGAAACTGGAGGCGTGACAATGGCCGTCTTCGAAGTCCGCCAAGGCACCTCTCCTGTTATCCTCGGCTTTCCCCATACCGGTACGGACGTTCCGGTCGAAATCCGGGCGCGGCTGAACGACAACGGCCGCATCCTCGCCGACACCGACTGGCATATCTTTGAGCTCTATGACGGGCTGCTCGACAATGTGACGACGGTGCGGGCGACCTTCCATCGTTACGTCATCGACGCCAATCGCGACCCGGAAGGAGGGAGCCTCTATCCCGGCCAGAACACCACTGGCCTGGTGCCCGAGACCGATTTCGACGGCGCGCCGATCTGGAAGGACGGCGAAGCCCCTGACGCCGACGACATCGCTGCGCGGCTCCGCGATTTCCACGCCCCCTATCATGCGGCGCTGGCCGCCGAGATCGAGCGGGTGAAGGCGATCCATGGCGTTGCCGTGCTCTACGACTGCCATTCGATCCGTTCGCACATCCCCTTCCTCTTCGAGGGCAAGCTGCCGGACTTCAACGTCGGCACCGATATGGGTCGCACCTGCGCCAAGGCCATCGAGGCGGCAACGTTTGAGGTCTGCGCGAAGGCCGACGGCTTTACCAGCATCCTCAACGGCCGCTTCAAGGGCGGATGGACGACGCGCCACTATGGCAAGCCGGAAACGGGCGTGCACGCGATCCAGATGGAACTGGCACAATCCACCCATCTGAGCTCCGAAACGCCGCCTTTCGCCTACGACCCGGCCAAGGCCAAGCGGCTGCGCATCCATCTCAAGACCATTCTCCAGCAGATCGAACAGATCGCGCTTGACCTGAAACACTGATCCGGAGGGAACCACAATGACCAATCCTCGCCACAATATCCGCGATGTCCGGGCCCCCCGGGGCACCAAACTCAACGCCAAGAGCTGGATGACTGAAGCGCCGCTCAGGATGCTGATGAACAACCTCGATCCTGATGTTGCGGAAAACCCGCACGAACTGGTCGTCTATGGCGGTATCGGTCGCGCCGCCCGCACCTGGGCGGATTTCGACAGCATCGTCGCGACGCTGAAGGACCTCAACGAGGACGAGACGCTGCTCGTCCAGTCCGGCAAGCCGGTCGGCGTGTTCCGCACCCACAAGGATGCACCGCGCGTGCTCATCGCCAACTCCAACCTCGTGCCGCACTGGGCGACCTGGGACCACTTCAACGAGCTGGATAAGAAAGGGCTGGCCATGTACGGCCAGATGACTGCCGGCTCGTGGATCTACATCGGCACGCAGGGCATCGTCCAGGGCACCTATGAGACGTTTGTCGAGGCCGGCCGCCAGCACTATGGCGGCAACCTCAAGGGTAAGTGGGTGCTGACCGGCGGTCTCGGCGGCATGGGCGGCGCCCAGCCGCTCGCCGCCGTGATGGCCGGCGCCTCCTGCCTTGCCGTTGAGTGCAACCCTGACTCGATCGACTTCCGCCTGCGCACCCGCTACGTCGACGAGAAGGCCGAGACGCTGGACGAGGCGATGGAAATGATCGCCCGCTGGACGAAGAAAGGCGAGGCGAAGTCCGTCGGCCTGCTCGGCAACACCGCCGAGATCCTGCCGGAGATGGTCCGCCGCGGCATCCGCCCCGACATGGTCACCGACCAGACCTCGGCGCACGACCCGGTCAACGGCTACCTGCCGAAGGGCTGGACGATGGCGCAGTGGAAGGAAAAGCGCGTCAGCGACCCGAAGGCGGTCGAAAAGGCGGCGCGTGCCTCGATGCGCGAACATGTCGAGGCGATGATCGCCTTCCAGGATATGGGCATTCCGACCTTCGACTACGGCAACAACATCCGCCAGATGGCCAAGGAGGAAGGCCTGGAAAACGCCTTCGCCTTCCCGGGCTTCGTGCCCGCCTATATCCGCCCGCTGTTCTGCCGCGGCATCGGCCCATTCCGCTGGGCCGCGCTGTCCGGCGATCCGGAAGACATCTACAAGACCGACGCCAAGGTGAAGGAACTGCTGCCCGACAACAAGCACCTGCACAACTGGCTGGACATGGCGCGCGAGCGCATCTCCTTCCAGGGCGTGCCGGCGCGCATCTGCTGGGTGGGCTTGGGCGACCGCCACAAGCTCGGCCTCGCCTTCAACGAGATGGTCAAGAACGGCGAACTGAAGGCGCCGGTCGTCATCGGCCGCGACCACCTCGATTCGGGCTCGGTCGCCTCGCCGAACCGGGAGACGGAAGCGATGAAGGACGGCTCGGACGCTGTTTCCGACTGGCCGCTGTTGAACGCCCTGCTCAACACCGCCTCGGGCGCCACCTGGGTGTCGCTGCATCATGGCGGCGGCGTCGGCATGGGCTTCTCGCAGCATTCGGGCGTCGTCATCTGCTGCGACGGCTCCGACGACGCGGCCCGCCGCATCGAGCGGGTGCTGTGGAACGACCCGGCGACTGGCGTCATGCGCCACGCCGATGCCGGCTATGACATTGCGCTCGACTGCGCCCGCGAAAAGGGTCTGCGCCTGCCGGGCATTCTCGGCAACTGAGTAAAAAGCGATCCGGGGTCCCTGCAAGCATGGCCCCGGTTACATTCTTCAGCTCTGTTGAGGTATACTGCCTCTACAGACGTTGCTTGGGGAAACGTCCATGCACATCGTTCGCTCTGAAGACTATCGTCGAATGCGCTGGAAGAACGGAGACGGCGAGACCGCCGAAATCGCCGTGTTCCCGCCGGAGGCAGGACTTAGCGATTTCGACTGGCGCGTGAGCATGGCCGCCGTCGCTGCCGATGGCCCCTTCTCTAGTTTCCCGGGAATTGACCGCACGCTTTCGATCCTCGAGGGCGAAGGTATGACGCTGGAAATCGAGGGAAAGCCCGCAATCACGCTGACGACGCGGAGCGATCCCCTCGCCTTTCCTGCCGATGTGCCGACGACGGCCGCCCTGGTGAAGGGCCCGATCGTCGATCTCAACGTCATGAGCCGGCGCACCCGCTGGACGCACCGGGTGGAGAAATGGCACGTCGAGGGACAGCACCATTTCGACGCCCCTGGCGGCGTCACGATGATCCTCACGCTCGGCAATCTGCGCGTGGATGCCGGTCATCACGCCGTCGAGCTTCGCCGGCACGACTGCATCTTCATCGAGGATGTCGTCCTTCTGACGACAGACATGCCGGTGGAAGGTTATCTTGTTCGCTTCACGAAAAGCTGAGACGGTACGGGCGCTTGTCACATGCTCGTGTCCGACAGGACAGTCGCTGTGGACGAAAGTGCATAAGCAGAAACAATATCTGCTATAATGCCTATCTATTTCGTTTATGCCGGGCGCGGCGCTAGGCTTCGCCTCACCTACAGTAAAACAGCAAAAAAGGGGAACCAAACATGAAGAATAAGATCGCCGCATTGGCGTTCGCAGCCACCGCCTTCCTTGCCGCAACGGCTTCGGCCGAAACGCTGAAAATCGGCACCGAGGGAGCCTACCCTCCCTTCAACTTCCAGGACGCAAGCGGCAAGCTCGGCGGCTTCGACGTCGATATCGGACTTGCGCTCTGCGAGAAGATGAAAGTCGAGTGCGAGGTCGTCGCCCAGGATTGGGACGGCATCATTCCCGGCCTGCAGGCCAAGAAATACGACATGATCATCGCCTCGATGTTCATCACCGACGAGCGTAAGAAGCAGGTCTCCTTCACCGATCCCTACTATCTCGCCGCCATGACCCATGCCGCCCCCAAGGGCGCCAACATCACCGACTTCACCAATGAGGGCATGAAGGGCAAGACGATCGGCGCCCAGTCCGGCACGACGCAGGCCAACTATGCTGCCGCCGTCTATCCCGATGCCGACATCAAGCTCTATCCGACGCAGGACGAGGTGAACCTCGACATGGCCAACGGCCGCCTCGACCTCCAGGTTGGCGACATGATCCCGCTGCTCGACTGGGTGACGAAGAACGAGGACGGCAAGGCCTGCTGCGAACTGATCGGCGAGCCGATCACCGACAAGAAGTTCGTCGGCGACGGTGTCGGCATTGCCGTGCGCCAGGAAGACAACGCGCTGCGCGAGCGGCTGAACCAGGCCCTGAAGGATATTCGCGCCGACGGCACCTACCAGAAGATCAACGACAAGTACTTCGCCATCGACGTCTACACGATGAAGTAAGGACGGTCAGGTCCTTGAGTGGGGGCCGGTAGCGGAAACGCTTCCGGCCCTTTTCATGTCAGCCTCGGAAAATCCATTCTGCTTCCCAAATTTTTGCGCTAGCGTCCCGCCATGCCGATCAACCGCCTCGAACGCTTCGCCCACAATCTCGACTGGAACCTGCTGCGCACCTTCGTCGTCGTGGTGGAGGAAGGCAGCATCACGCGGGCGGCCAATCGGCTTCTCCTGCAACAGCCGGCCGTAAGCATGGCGCTGAAGCGACTGGAACAGACGGTCGGCCACAAGCTCATTGACCGGCGGCCCGGGAGGTTCGAATTGACCGACGCCGGCGAGCGGCTCCATGCGCTTTGCCGCGACATCTTCACTTCCGTTGTCCGCCTGCCCGAGGCGATGGAGCCATCCGGCGAAGAGGTTTCCGGCCACATCACCATCCACACCGTCAGCCATGCCCTGAATCCGGAATGGGACAAGGCGCTTGCCTCGTTCTTCCGGCAGCACCCGCGCGTTACCGCCGGCGTCCGCGTGGAAACCACCACCGATGTCATCCGCTCGGTGGAGCGTGGCATCGCTACGCTCGGCATTTCCGACGGGATCATCCCCGCGGCGCTCGACCAAATGCCGTTCTGCATCGAGACCTATGCACTCTATTGCGGCCGCGGACACCGGCTGTTTGGCGTCGAGAGTGTGCGTGTGGAGGAACTGCGCGGCGAACCCTATGTCAGCTTCATTTCCGATGTACTCGGCGGTCCGCACATGGGGCCGGTCACCGCAGTGCGGGCGATCGGCTCGTTCGGCCAGCAGGTCCGCGCGCTCGCCTTCAATGTCGAGGAGGTCATGCGCCTGGTGATCGCCAATGCGGGAATCGGCATGCTTCCGGTTCACCTGACCGGTCCTGCGCGGGCAGCCGGCGACCTGTGGCAACTGCCGCCCTATGGCGACCTGCCGCAGACGGAAACCTTCCGTATCACCAACCCCGGCGCAACGCTCAATCCTGCCGAGCGCGCCTTCCTTGCCCATGTGAGCGACGTTCCGCTCTGGCGGCACCCAACCGCATAATTCCGTCCAGCGCATCAACAGATTTTATAGCCACCTTCAGGGCTATAAATTTGAACGAGGGTGCAGCCTCGCATAGACAGGACCGGCGGTCGCGCAGCGTTGCATGACATTGATGCAGCCGCACCGAAAAATTCAGCCAACTGATGGTCGCATCGACAGGCGAACCCGCCATGCGATCGCGTGTAATACGCGGAGACGAAAAAATCATGCAGCATTATGACGTGGCGATTATCGGCGGTGGGATTGTGGGCCTGTCGCTGGCCCATTTTCTCGCGCCGACCCGAGCCGTCGTCGTGCTTGAGCGCGAAACGGCACATGGCTACCACAGCACCGGCCGTTCTGCTGCCGAGTTCACGCTGCGCGACAACGCACCCGAGGTGAACGCGCTCGCGCGGATCAGCCACGCCTTCATGGAGAACCCGCCGGAGGGTTTTGCCTCCGTCCCGCTTTTGACCGCGCGCGGCAGCCTGTGGATTGGCACCATCGGCAAGGAGGAGGCCGTAACGCAGGCTCGGCAGAAAGCGGAAGCGGCAGGTATTGCCGTCGTTCCCCTGACCGTCGTGGAAGCGATCCAGCGCGTGCCATTCCTCGATCCTGCCTATGTAGCTGCCGCCTATTTCGACCCCAACTATTGGGACATCGACGTCGACACCTTACTGCAGGGCTACGCCCGCTCGGCGCGGCACGCGGGCGCCGAGCTTGTCACTGGGGCCGAACTGCTCGGCGCGCGACATGAAAACGGGCGGTGGAAGGTCGAAGCCTCTAGCGGTGCCTTTACGGCCGACATCGTTGTCAACGCCAGTGGCGGCTGGGCGGATACCGTCGCTGAGCGCTGCGGTGTTGCACCGGCTGGTATCGTTCCGCACCGTCGCACTGCCATCACCGTCGACCTGCCCGCCGACATCGACGTTGCATCCCTGCCGGAGATCAACGAGATCGACGAGATCTATTATTTCAAACCGGATGCCGGCCGGCTGCTTGCCTCCCCCGCCGACGAGACGCCCTGCGAGGCTGCGGACGTCCAGCCGGAGGAACTCGACGTCGCCTATGCCGCTCACTACCTCGAAGAAGCGACCGAGCTAAAGATCGGACGCATCGCCAGCAGTTGGGCCGGCATGCGCAGCTTTTCGGCCGATCGTCTGCCGGTGGTCGGTCCCGCCAGCGACAACCCCGCCTTCTTCTGGCTCGCCGGACAAGGCGGCTTCGGCATCCTGACCTCACCGGCCCTCGGACAACTCGCCGCGAGCCTGCTCACCAAACAGCCACTACCGGAAGCCTTCGCGCGCGAAGGTGTTGATCCGGCGGCCTTCTCGCCAGGCAGGTTTGCCTGAACCAACGACTAGTCCGAAGGATCGTGAGTTTTCAGACCACGCGACCAGCACGCGCGAGGCCATGCGCCACCAGCCGGTCGATGACCTCGGCGTAGCTGACGCCGCTTGCCGCCATTGCCTTCGAATACATGCTGATGTCGGTAAAACCGGGAATGGTGTTGATCTCGTTGACGAGAAAACGCATGTCCGACGTCAAAAAGAAATCCACGCGCGCCATACCATCGCAGCCGAGCGCTCGGAAGGCCTTGGCCGCGACCTCGCGGATGCTCTCCTCGATCGCTTGCGGCAGTTCGGCCGGGACCTTCAGCGCCGCCCCGTGCTCATCGATATATTTGGCGTCGTAGCTGTAGAAACCATGGCTTTCCGCCGGGACGATTTCACCGGGACGGGAGACAAATAGTCCGCCCTCTGTATCCTCCAGCACGCTGCATTCGATCTCGCGGCCGCGAACGAACTCCTCGGCCAACAGCTTGCTGTCATGTCTGAAGCCCTCCGCGAGCGCCGCCTCATATTCCTGTTCGGTGGAGACCTTGCTGACACCGACGGAAGAGCCCTGACTTGCGGGTTTGATGAAGACCGGAAGCCCGAGCGTATCCTGCACCGCCACAAAATCCGGCGCCGTGCCCTCGTGGATCGTCATAGCGCGCGCGACGGGCAAGCCCGCCTCGTTCAAAAGCCGCTTGGCGATATCCTTGTCGAGGGCCGTCGCCGAACCGAGAACCCCGCAACCGACGAGCGGCACGCGCGCGACCTCCGCCAGCCCCTGGACCGATCCGTCCTCGCCATACTGGCCGTGCAACACCGGAAACAGGATGTCGATCGTCGGCAGTTCGTGAGGTGCGCCATCGGCGGGAAATGCCATCAAACGCCCATGTCCGCCCGGTATCAGGCAAACCTCTGTCCCACCTGAAGGTTTCGCCAGCACCCCGCCGTCGAAGCGGCTCATCAGCCATTGCCCATCGCGAGTGACGAACAAGGGGACTGGATCATACTTGGCCGGATCCAGCGCCCCCATGACATTGGTTGCTGAAAGCACGGAAACGTCGTGCTCCGCGGATCGGCCGCCAAAGAGCACGAGAATACGCAGTCGTTCCGAAAAACCCGGCATGGATGCCCCCTTCATTTGGTATGCTCGTATACGAATTGTCGCCCGACAGCACCGTGGCAATTGTCGTTCCAGGCCGCCCACCGCACAGCCGAGTACCGCTGTTCGCTATGTCCCGGTGCCTTCCAGGAATCTCGACTCACGGCCATTCACGGTCCGCCATCAACAACCGCAAGACTTCGGCGGGAAAATGACGGTCCTCGAACACAAAAGCCGGCGCTTTGGCCGGCCTTTGCAGCAGAATGTCGAGTGGGCGCCGTAGCGTCCACGCCTCACTTTTGCTCGATGGCTGCCTGTCCTTCCGCAGCCGTCGGAAGGCGGTTGCCCTCGCGGTCCTTCCACCAGCGGGACAGGAACAGCAGGATCGGGCCGCCGATGTAGATCGACGAGGACGTGGCGACGACGACGCCGAAGACCATCGGCCAGGCGAACGGCTTGACCGTGTCGCCGCCCCAGATCGCCATCGGCAGCAGCGCGGCGGCAACGGCGACCGAGGTGAAGATGCATCGCATGATCACCTGGTTGATCGACAGGTCGATCAGTTCGGAGAAGGGCATCGACTTGTACTTGCGCAGGTTCTCGCGCATGCGGTCGTAGACCACCACCTTGTCGTTGACCGAGTAACCGATCAGCGTCAGCACGGCGGCGATCGCCGTCAGGTTGAAGTCGATCTGCATCAGCGCGAAGAAGCCAATCATCTTCGTGATGTCGAGCAGGAGCACCGCGATCGCACCGACGGCGAAATGCCATTCGAACCGCCACCAGATGTAGATCAGGATGGCGAGCATGCCGAGGCCGACGGCGAGGAAGCCGGAACGGGCGAGCTCGGTGCTGACGGTCGGGCCGACGACCTCCGTGCGCTCAAAGCTGGCATCCGGGATCACCTCCGCGACGCCCTGGCGCATCTGGTTGAGTGCTGCAGTCTGTGCTTCCTCGCCACCGGGCTGGCGCTGGACGCGGATTAGAACCGAAGTGCCCTGGCCGAACTCCTGAAGCGCCACTTCGCCGAGATTCAGCGCTTCCATCTTCTCGCGAAGGGTCGAAAGCTCGATCGGCGTCTTGGACGTCGCCTCGACCTGGATACCGCCGACGAAGTCGATGCCGTAGTTCAGGCCCGGCTTGAGGAAGAGGATGACCGAGCTTATCGACAGGAACGCCGACACGCCGATGGCGACATAGCGGCCGCGCATGAACGAGAAGCTCGGGATGCTCCGGACCGCACCGAGGATCGAATGGATCTCGATCTTCTTCATCTTGCGGCGAACGACAACCTCACGCATCAGCAGGCGAACGACCGTGATCGAGGTGAACATCGATATCGCCAGCCCGAGGATCATGGTGATCGCGAAGCCGCGCACCGGACCGCTGCCGAACATGAAGAGCAGGATCATGCCGACCATCGTCGTCATGTTGCCGTCGACGATGGTGGCGTAGGCCTTGTTGAAGCCGACGTCGAGCGCCTTCATGGCGCCGGCACCGCCCGCCGTCTCTTCGCGGATACGGGCGTTGATAAGGATGTTCGCATCCACGGCCATACCGATACCGAGAATGATACCGGCAATACCGGGCAAGGTCAGCGTCGAGCCGAGCAGGCCGAGGAAGCCAATCGTCATGATCGTGTGCAGGATCAGGCCGACGACGGCGATGAGGCCCCAGGCGCTATAGAGGCCTACCATCATGAGGACGACGAGAGCGAGGCCGGCGAATCCGGTATAGAGGCCCATGCGGATCGAGTCGCTGCCGAGGTTCGGACCGACGGTACGTTCCTCGATGATGGTGAGCGGTGCGGGCAGTGCACCGGAGCGCAGAAGCGCCGAGAGCACGGTCGCTTCCTGCGGGGTGAAGTTGCCGCTGATCTGGCCCTGGCCGCCAAGGATCGGCTCGCGGATGACGGGAGCAGTCAGAACCTTGCCGTCGAGGACGATGGCGAAGGGACGGCCGACATTGGCCTTGGTGATCTCGCCGAACTGGCGCGCGCCGGTCGTATCGAAGGTGAACGAGACGATCGGCTCGTTGGTGCGCTGGTCGAAACCGGCCTTGGCGTCGGCCAGACGGTCGCCGGAGATCGCCACGCGATCTTCGACTGCATACTTCTGGCCGTCGTTCGCACCCGGAAGGATGGACACGCCGCGCGGCGCGACGCCGTTCGGATCGGTGGACGCATCGAGCATGTGGAAGCTCATCTGCGCTGTCGAGCCGAGAAGCTGGCGCAGACGCGTCGGGTCCTGCAGGCCGGGAAGCTGGACGAGGATGCGATCTCCGCCGACGCGCTGGATCAACGGTTCGGCAACACCCACCTGGTCGACGCGGCGGCGGATGATCTCGAGACTCTGGTCGACGGCCGCCGTCATGCGGTCGTTTAGGCCCGCCTCGGTGAGCGTCACGTTGATCGTCGTATCGGAGGTCTGGACGTCGATGTCCGGCGCCGTCGTGCCGAAGCCGAGCGCGCCCGCGGGAGCTGCCAGCTTGCGCACCTCGGGCAGCACCTTGTCGAAGGCCGCCTGATCGGACGGGTTGATGACCAGCGTGTTGCCGTTCAGGCGCGCCGCCGAGGCACGCTCACCGGACGTACGCAGGATACCGCGCACGTCGTTCAGCAGGACGTCCATGCGCGCCTTTGCAAGCGCTGTCGAATCAACCTCGAGAACGAGGTGCGAGCCGCCCTTCAGGTCGAGGCCGAGAGTAACCGGCTTGGCGGGAAGATAGCTGCCGAAGCGCTCAAGCTGCGCCGGTGTGAGAATGTTGGGAACAGCCGTGAGTACGCCGAATATGATGATGGCAAGATAGGCCAGAAGGGCCCATTTGGATGTGCGCATGGAGTAGTCCGCTTCGTGTGCGATGGGGCATCGGCTGGTTGCCGTGATGCGCCGGTAACGTCGGAAATGTGCGGCGCTTGAGCGCCCGTCAAAGCCTCTAAGGCTTCAGAGCAGGGAAACAGGCGGCGCCCTGCCCTCGAAATCGTGTCGTGGTACGCCAACTGGAACGACACTCTTGAATGATACCACCATCCGCGTTTCTGGCAGAGGTGTGAAGCGGGTCAAATCCGGAACGAAGAACGCCGTATCGGCGGAAGGATCTGCTCCGCTGCCGGTCGATTTGATCTTCGCTGCACGCCGGTCAACGCCTGCATTGGAGAGGAGCCAGTTGTCGCCGCTGCTCGCTCCCCCGCCGGCCGACAGAGGCCGAGGAATCGATGCGCGATTTCCCGATCGCTCTGCTGCGGTCCGGGCAACTGTCGGATCGGCGCCCGAGCGAACCGAGATCTTTCGTTCGATGGTGATGAACTGCCCCACGACGAGCGCGAGCATGAGAAGAACGGCGCCGAGGAGACCTCGCTGCCTTTCCGTCACGCCAGTGTACTGCCCATCCGTCATGCCGTTCGCTCGCCAAAGCCTCGGACAGAGCCGAAGCACCGTGCCAAGAACCATTGGCGGTTCGTCAAGTCAACCCCGGCGCGGCGAATGTGCGTGCTATCCGGTTACCTCCAGCGTCGCATTCCCCGGCGGCTTTGCAGTCGAACAGCGGCCGACGACCGATTGATCTAGAGATCGTGGATGACCACCTCAGGGCAGGCTTTTCGAGCGATGTCGCGCAGGTGCTGGTGGTGCGTGAGATAGATGACCTGACCGACCTTCGACATGTCCGCCATCAGGCGGAAAGCATTCAGCGATCGGTTGTCGTCGAAGGTCTCCATGATGTCGTCGGCGATGAACGGCAGGATCTCGCGATTGGCGGCGACCTCGTGATATCCGGCAACCCGGAGCGCAAGGTAGAGCTGGAAGCGCGTGCCCTTCGAAAGTTCTCGCGCGAGTTTCGTACCGCCCGATGCGGCGGTTGCGACCAGGATTTCCTGCTCCTTCTCCACGACCGTGGCGAGCCCGCTGTATTCGCCCGCGCTGATCGTGTGGAACGCCTCCGATGCCTGGCGCATCATCGCGCTGCGGTGCCGTTCGCGATAGAGCCGCAGCGCCGCCTCCGCCGCCGCAATGCCAGCCCTCGTGGTGAGATAGCCCTTGGCCCGTTCGGCCAGGTCAATGATCAGCGTGCGACGCCGCTCTTCGAGCGCTGCGACGGTTCCGTCCCCGCCGATCGCAGCCAGCGCATCCGCCGCCTTGATCTTGGCAGCGTGATAGTTCTGCACTTCGCGATCCTGATCTTCGTGCCTGGAGCGAAGTAGCCCGAGTTCGGCAACAAGTTCGCCTTCGTCGGTTGTCAGGAGCTCGACCTCCGCCTCATCCGCCGATGCCACGAGCATGCTGCGCGCAAAATCATGGGCCGCCTCGTCAGCCCGCTCGCGCAAGTCCTCGCGCTTGCGGTACTGCTCCAGGACGAAGGATGCCTCCGTCAACGTCTCGCAATTGAGCGTCGTGCAGATTTCGCGCGCACGCCCGGCATGGATCGCCCGACGTTGGTCGAGTTCGCGCCCCTCCTCCTCCAGCTTTTCCAGCTCGGCCCACAGCCGTTCGCCCCGGGCCTCCTGCTCCTTTGCAGCACGGAGACGGTTCGCCAGCCCCAGTACCAGGGCGAGCGGCTCGCTCGACTGCGCCTCGCCCACCGTCTCCGCAAGCTCGCGCGCCATGCGGCTGTAGTCCGCCTGATCGCGTCGCATGCCGTCGATCCGGCGGTCGAGATCCCGGCGGGAGTCGACAAGTCGCGAGATCGCGTGGATCGTCGGCAGCAAGGCGCCCGCCCGCGAAGCATCGATTGCTATGCCGGAATTCGAAAGCCAGGTATCGGCGCAGGCCTTTTCCCATTCCTGCTGCCAGGTCTCGATCCCCGCCTCGGCCGCTTTTCGTGCCGCCTCACGCTCGACGCATCGCGACTCGGCCTGAGCCAACGCCTCCAGTGCAGTTCGACGCTGCGCACGTTTTTCGGCAAGTGCGCTGGCATAGTCCTCGGCGCGAACCAGCAGTTCATCGATGGCAGCTGCCGAAATTTCCGGCTCGGGTTGGTCGAGCGCCTGCGAAAGGCGTTTCCCCGACTCCTTCGCCTCGCCCCTGGCGACGGCAAGGGCAGCACGTTGCTCCGAGAGGAAATCCGCAGCCTCGATTGCTCCAGTCCGGCGGCTCAGCCAAGCCTCGATTGCATCCAGCTCCGCATGGGATTGGTCCAGCATACCGGCGATCGCCTCCCCATCTGCCTCATCGAGACCATCATCCGTCTCGTAGGCCACGGCATTCGAGGCTGCGGCCCCCAGCGACACGGCAGCATTCCTGCGCAAAATAACCCTGACGGCGGCGCTTGCTCCTCCGCCCTGCGCATCCTGCAATCCAAGACGCGCGGCGATGCTCCCTATCCGCTCGGCAAGCGCCCTACTCTCGGTCTCGATATGTTGAAGCTCCGAAAGCAGCGTATCGAGTCGCGCCTTGTTTTCCGCAATCGCCCGTTCGGTCAGACGCATTTCCGACAGCCTGTCCACCTGCACAAGCCTAAGCTCGACAGCGCGATCGTCCTGACGCAACGCAGCCTCGAACCGATCGGCAGTCGCCGCATCGAGCGTCGTGCGGTGCTCTTTCCATGCCTGGTCCCGCGCGCTGCGCAGCGCGAACGCCTCATCGTCGCCAACCAGCGCCTCATTCTGTCGCAGCCTTTCAAGACCAGCGCACTGGCTGGCGAGTTCCAGCGTCACGACGCGAGCGGCATCGCCGACTCTCAACGCCGCATCGGTATGGCGACGCAGCGCCTGTCGGAGCGCTTCGATCGCCTCCCTGCCGGGAACGTCCAAGGCGCGCAGACCGTCGATATCGCCGCCCCAGGACGCCAGCTGGTGCAGGGCAGTGGAAAGCGCCGCATCGGCGATGGCCGTCTCTCGCTCGGCATCGCGAAGCCGCGTGGACAGCGCATTCTGTTTCGCCGCGCGCACCAGCGTCATCAACGCCAAACGATCATCGTCCGTGCCCGGGTCTTGTTCCGAGATATCGAACATTGCTGCCTTCGCACGTGCTGTTTCGCGGGCACGCACCGCTTCTTCCGCCTCCCGCCGTGCCGCAACGATGCGCTCATCGAGACCAGACCGCCTGGCGACCAGTGCCGAAAGCGCCTCAGCCCGGTCCGGTGCAAGTTGCAGGGCGATGGCATCGACGTCGGGAGGGAGTTGCACCAGGCTCCGCTTTTCGGCGATCTCGGTATCGACGCGCTCGCGCTCGGCAATGCGGCCGGTCAGGTCCATTTGCGCGGTCTGGTAGCGCGCTTCCAGAGGAGACCCGGCCAGGGACATGATCTGCGCCTCTGCAAGGAGCACGGTGGGATCGGGCGCGATCTCGTCGAGCGCCGCACGGCGCTGCTCCCGCTCGGCGGCAAATCGTTCTGTGCGGGCGGAAAGCTCGGCCGCGTCGCGCAAGAGCTGGTTTACAAGCCCGCTCCATTCCTTCGGCGGGGTCTCGCCAAGATCAAACTCGGCAAGACGTGCCCGGATCTCCTTCAGTCGCGCGTGCAACGGCATCGCAGCCAGTCGGCGCTCCAGTGCCTTGAGCGCCGCATCCGTTTGCGCACGCGCTTGTTGCGCCGCCTCGTAGCGCTCGGTGGACGCCTCCAGCTCGCGCGTCAGTGCCTTGTAGGAACTCGCTGCAACGTCGATGGCCTTGCGCTCCTCGCGCAGCGCCTCGATCTCCGCTTTCTTCGCCCCAAGCTCGTGCTTGCGCGCCTGCGGGCGAAAGAACGCATCCGCCTCCGACTTCAACCGCTCCAGGGCCTGACCGATGTCCGAAAGTCCGGAACTTGCGGAAAACAAGAGCGCCCCAAGTTCGCCTTCGCTTTTCAGGATGCCCTCGCCGCCGCGCTCGATGCTGTCGTCATCGAGCGAAAACATCATGCGGTAGGCCTGCCGATCCATCGTGCCGAGCACCGGGGCAAACAGCGTGTCCGGCATGGTCCGATCGTCCGGGCCGACGAGGGAGCCCTGACGCCGCTTCAGCCGGGCGATCTCGTGGCGCTCGGCTCCGATCATGACATCGCCGCCGATCCGCATCGTCGGATAAGGATGGAGAAAGCCGTAAGCGCTCTGCGCCTCGATGCCGAAGAGCAGATCGAGATAGGCGGAAAACAACGTCGACTTCCCCGCCTCGTTCGGGCCGTAGACGAGGTGGAAGTCCGGCACGCCCGGGCGGGCATCGCCGAAGTCGAGCTGTTTGTCGGTAAACTTGCCGTAGCGTGAAAGGTCCAGACGATTGAGACGCATCAGGCGCTGTCTCCCTCACCGACTGCCGCGAGCTTCGGCAGGATTTCCACCACGCCACACTCAGCCGCACTTGCAAGCAGCGCCGCCTCGGCGGCCTCCTCGGCTCCGAGCAGGTCGCGGACCTCGCGGGGTAGTTGCGACATCAGGCCCGATAACGTCTCGCGCAGTTCCTCGCGGTAGGCATGCGAAGGCACGATCTCGCGCTCGATGATTTCGGCGAGTTCGGCGAACGCGCCGATATCCGCCTGTGCTTCATCCCCGCGCGGCTGAACGACCGAGAGCTCGACGGTCTCGATCCAGCAATCCCCGACGCTTTCGGCGACCGACTGCAGTTCCGCCGCCAGCAAATCATGGTCGCGATGAAGGCGCCAGGCGAGCGGCGTGGTCCCGGAGAGCATGATCCTGCAGATCAGATGGTCCGCACGCGCCCTCTCCTTCCGCTGTTCCAGTGCGGCCCGAATGTCGCGCAGCATCGATGCCCAATCCTCGACGCTGCCGAGGTCAACCGTCAGGCGTTCGAACGCAGCAATCGCCAGGAAGCGCTCTTCCGCAGCGAACGTGCCCTCATCGCTGACAGTGACGAGGGTTACGGATTTCGCATCGGCCTCGTTGATGTCGCGCCCCTGAGGAATCCCGGGCATGACAATCATCGGGTTTTCGCAATGGACGGCGCGCTGGTGGATATGGCCGAGCGCCCAATAGTCGAAACCGTGCGCCACTAGGTCGGCTACGCTTGCCGGCGCGTATTTGTCGTGCCGGCTGGAACCGGCAAGGCTCGTGTGCAGCATGCCGATGTTGATCGCATCCGGCACCGGCGCCTTGAAGCTCGGGAGCAGGCTCGAGGGCGCATGCGGCTGACCAAAGCTGACGCCGTGCACATGGACCTCCCGGCCGTTCGCCAGTGCCCCTGCTCTTACTGTGCGGCCGCGTCCGTCGAAGACCTGAACATTCGCCGGGAACGTCAGTTCGCGCGTGATCTGCGATTGTGCGTCGTGATTGCCGCGGATGATGAACACGCGGATGTCGGCGGCCTCCAGACGCCGCATCTGAGCCACCAGGAACAGGGCCGTCGCCATCGAGGTCTGCGAACCGTCATAAAGGTCGCCGGCGATCAAGAGAACATCGACCTGTTCGGAAATGCACAGATCTACGATCCGCTCCAGCGTCCGCCGGGTGGCACCGCGCACCAGTTCCGCCAGTTCCCCGTTGCGCATGGCAAGTGAAGCAATCGGCGAATCGAGGTGAAGATCGGCAGTGTGGACAAAGCGGAAGGGCATGCCCGACATTCCCCTGCACTTCCGGCGGGGTCAATGCTCGAACGACTGGATCCCCGGGTTATACGCTACTCAATGCGGTCATCAGGGCGGAAACATCACGCGCGCCGCCGCGCCCGATGTTGTTGTTATCGAGCGTTGATCATCAATTGTTCAACGTCTGAGTTGAAGTTCGATTGGAATGTGTCAATTCTTTTGACATGGTCCCTCAATATCCTTATGTTGCGGCTCATGAATGACACGGTCGAACTCGCTCACGGCATGTTCAAGCTCTACCATCAGGTCAGCCGCCTCGTGAACGAGGCGATGATGGATGAAGGCGTGTCGCTTGCCCGCAGCAAATTCCTGTTTCTGCTATCTTGCGAAGGACCGCAGCGCTCGACGGACATCGCCGCGACGTTGGGTTTCGCGCCGCGGACCGTGACCGAGGCGATCGACGGGCTGGAGCGCGACAAGCTGGTCGTTCGCGAACCCGATCCGAAGGACCGCCGTGCGAAGATCGTCTCCATCACGGAAACGGGGCGCGCGGTCATAAACGCCGCCCTGGAGCCCAAAGAGAAGGTCGTGAAGGCGATCTTCGACATTCTGGAAGATGGGCAGAAGACCCAACTTGCCGAAATTCTCGAATGTCTCAGCACGCGGACGCTGGAACTCCAGCGCGAAAGGGACGAGGCCACGCCCGACCTGCCGGAAACGCGCGCTATAGGCTGATTGGAACGGCCGCACTACCCGGCCGGTCGGCAATCATCTGCAATGCGAAGGCCGGGAGTTCCCGACCTTCGCATTTTGTGCCATTACATCGCGTTCATCGGGCCGACGCTGAAGAACAGCGTCTCGCCAGAAGAATCGTCCACGCCGTCGTTGTCGGTCACGACATAACCATTGCCCGCGGCATCGATCGCAAAGCCTTCCACCTTATCGACCACGTAGCCGTTCAACGCATTAAGGTCGGGTATGAAGTCACGCACCTCTTCCTTCCTCACCACTGGAAGCGGCTCACCGAGCTTTGATGGCTGCAGGTCGGACAGCGGCACGCGGTACAGCTTCTTCAGCTTGGCGTTCTTGCCGATCAGGTTGTCGCGCTCGATAACATAAGCGTAGTCGCCGCTGATGGTGATCTCGGAAATCCCCACCCAGCCGTCGCCCGCCTTTTCCAGCGGGTAGCGCACTGCACCCCATTCTTCCGTGGAAGGCTTGTAGGATACGAGTTTGACGAAGCCCTTCTCGTCGTCCTTCCACTCGCGCTGCACAGCCATCCAGAGCACCATCTCGTCGCCCTCGCCGACCGTCGTTATCCCCTCGAAGCCAAAACGGGTTTCACCGGCGCGCAGTTCGGCAGGGATGGCGATCTCCTTCTTGATCTCGCCCTTCTTGTTCACGCGCAGCAGCGCGTTTGCATAGAGCTTGTCGGCATTGCCTTCCGAGGCGAGCCAGAAACCGCCCTCCCCGTCGCCAACGATGCCCTCGATGTCGAGCTTTTGCGCCGGTGCGCCGTCCCTGGTGATGGTGAGCTTGTCGGTGATCAGTGCCGGCTTCTGCGTCGCGTCGATGGTGAAGATCGCCGGATCCAAAGAATAGACCGAGTCACTGACGGCAAAGAGCTTGCCCGGCTCGTCCTTGGCGGCGGCCAGTCCGGACAGTGCGCCGAAGCCGACCGGCAGGCCGTCCTTGTCCGCCGACCTTATCTGCGGATAGGCAGCCGTACCCTCTGCACGCTCATAGATCATCACGTGCGAACGAGCACCGCCGTCCTCGACGAGATCGGTCTCATTGGCCGTGATAAACAAGTTTCTACCGGGAATGGCGACGGCGCCTTCCGGTCCGATGCCGGATGGCAGAAGCTGCAGCAGTTCCGGCTCGGCGCCGGTATCCTTGTAGACGCCGACGATCGATGCGCGCTCGGAAAGGACGAAGAAGAGATTGTCATCGCCAAACTTCGCCGCCTCGAGGCCCTCCGGCTCGACGCCCTTCGAGTTGCGCTTGTCCGGGTAGTGACCGATCGAGGCAATCGCATATTCGAACGATGGGCCGCTCTCATGGAGCACCTTGCCGGTCTTGTCGAAGATCGTGAAACCACGGCTGCCACCTTCGTAGTCGCCCTCGTTGGCAACCACCAGGCGGTTGTCGTCGAGCCATTTCACTGCGTCGGGCTCGCGCTTCTGGCCTTCCTTCTTTCCGGTGAAGGAAATGGCGCCGTCCTTCTTGGTGTCGATGTTCTGCAGGTCGACGGAGCCAGCGGAGAAGTGCCCCTTTACGGCACCGCTCTTGCGGTCGACGATGACGATATGGTTGTTCTCCTGCAGGGTCAGGGCAATTTCGTCCTGGCTGTTGAAGGAGACGAATTCAGGCTCCGGATCCTCATCGGCAATTTCGGCGAGCCCTGTCAGCGCGACGTGCTTGATGGTCGCACAATCCGGCGCACCGTTCTTCAGCGACAGGATGACCAGATCGCCCGCCGGCATCTGTGGTAGAGCACCGTCGTTGAGGTCTTCATCCCGCTCGTTCTCGATCGCGATTGCGGCAAGCGTCCCGTCCTTGTTGATCGCAATCGAATCCGGCTGGCCACCGAGATCACAGGTCGCGTCGACCTTCTTCGTCGCGATGTCGACCGTCGCCAGCAGGCCCGAGGGCTTGACGAAGCTCTCACGGGTATTGACCGCGACCAGCGCCTTGCCGCCGACGACCGCAACCGAGGTGGGCTCGCCTTCGAACGAGACGGTCCCACCGGCCTTGGGCGCCTTGGCGTCGGTGATGTTGATGAAGCCGATCGCCTTCAGCGGGCTATCGGAATAGACGAGCGTGTTGCCGTCTGCCGTCGCTGTGATGATCTCCGAGGAGGTCGGCGTCTTGGGATCGACGCCATTGGGCAGATTGTCGGCAACGGCAAAAGATGCAATGCGGTTGAAGACCGGTTCGGCTGCTGCCGGAAAGGCCGCGGATGCGAGGAGAACGGCGGCAAACGCCGTGCGCAGTGATCGCTTGGTCATGAAATATCCCCATGTGTCGGACACTCGAAACACGGGGGTTCTGCGCGATGCGGATGACAGGCGCATGACAGGCGTCCGTCTTTTACACTGTCAGCTGCGCTTCAAGCGGAGGCACCGGCCGACATTCCCTCCCGCTGCATCTCGCTGCGCATGATGAAAAGCGAAGCACCGAGGATCAGCAAAGCGCCAAGCCAGAGGTAACCGGTCGGTGCGTAGCCAAAGACGAGCCAGCCGGCGAAAACGTTGAGCGGCAGCTTCAGATCATCGAAGGGCTGAACATAGGCCGCATCGGCGACCGTGTAGGCGAGCGTGAGCAGATACTGCGCCAACGCCGTCAGCAATCCAGCAAGCAGAAACAGGCCAAGTGCCATCCCGCTCGGCACCGCGAATCCGGCAGCCAGCGCCAAAGCGCCATTGATTGGCGTCAGCAGCACAAGCAGCCAGATGGTGATGGTTTCGGGGCGCTCTGTACCGGTCAGGTTCTTGGTGATGAGCGACGATGCACCCCACAACAGCGCGGAAAGTACCGGCAGCAGCGCAGCCCAGGTGAATCCATCAGACCAGGGCTGGAGAATGATCATCGCCCCTGTGAAACCGACAGCCGTCGCGGCCCATCTGCCGGGACCGACCCGCTCACCGAGAAAAAGTCGCGCGCCGAGAATGATGAAGAACGGCGACGTCATCACCAACGCGATCGCCTGCCAGATCGGCACGGAGGCAAGCCCGGCGACCCAGGCACCGACACCGAAGGCGGCGAACGCCACCCGAAAGACATGCTGCCAGGGATGAGCGGTACGCATTGCCGAAAGGCCGACCCGACACAGGAAAGGCAACGAAAAAGCGAGCGCGAAGGCATATTGCCAGAAGGCTGCGGATGATGAGGGAAAGCCGAGCTTCATCGTCAGCCACTGCGTGACGACGTTGAGGATCGCAAACGCGATGCCGGCAAGCACCATGAAGGCGGCTCCGGCCACGGCTCGGGAATATGAAATGCCGAGGATAGTCTGATTCATGTCATGCATCCGCAACGCAAGGACCAACACAAATCAGGACGCATGAACGCAAGACACGCGACAGGTTTCCCTGCCCCGCGGGTGCTTTCATTCTCTTTCATCCGGACTTTAACCGTCGGCTCCGGAGTTGCACCGGATCTGCTGACCCTCTCCGGCGGACCGGCAAGGCGCTCGCGGGCTTGGGCAATCCCCTTACCGCCGGTGGGGACTTTCACCCCGCCCTGAGAACGGGAAAGCCGTAGAGCAAACCGCAGGAGCCTGCAAGGCCCCGAAAATGCAAAAGGGTTCGGCTAACACCGAACCCTCGATACCCGGGCGGCCGGCCTCGTGCCCGGCCGCCAAGCAAACTCATCAGCCGTTAACGGCGTCCTTCAGGCCCTTGCCGGCAGAGAACTTCGGCACGTTGCGGGCCGGAATGTCGATCTCTGCGCCGGTCGAAAGGTTACGGCCCTTCGAGGCTTCGCGGCGCGATACAGAGAAATTGCCAAAACCGACGAGGCGAACGTCGCCGCCGTTCTTGAGTTCGCCCTGGATCGTCTCGAATACAGCGTCGACAGCCGACGCGGCATCCGTCTTCGACAGGCCGGACTTCTCAGCAACTGCGGAGACGAGTTCGTTCTTGTTCATGTTTCCACCCCTTTCATACGGTTCGAAACGACTCATATACAAGTCGGGGGCAGAATACGCATCGACCTTGGCGCTGCAACGGGGTCTCAGGCAGAAACGTTGAAATTCCGGGCTTTTCACAGCCTTTTTCAACGAAAAAGACCGGCGCTGCGGCCGGTCTTCCTTGTTTCAGCCCGAAAGTGGGCCGATTTTGAGCTTTCGTTTACCCTCAATGGGCAATTGCGGCTCCGGTTTCGTCAACCGATTCGACGGTTGCAACGGTCTTTGTTTCAATCATCGACGGATCCCATTCGATCGGCTCCGGCTTGCGGACCAGCGCGTGTTCGATAACCTCGCCCATGCGCGAGACCGGAACAATCTCCATGTTGTTCTTCACGTTATCAGGAATCTCCGCCAGATCCTTGGCGTTCTCTTCCGGAATCAGCACCTTCTTGATGCCGCCGCGCAGAGCCGCAAGCAGCTTCTCCTTCAGGCCGCCGATCGGCAGTACCCGGCCGCGAAGCGTCACTTCGCCCGTCATCGCAATATCCTTCGAAACCGGAATGCCGGTCATGATGGAGACGATGGCGGTGGCCATTGCGATGCCGGCCGACGGGCCGTCCTTCGGCGTCGCACCTTCCGGCACGTGCACGTGAATATCGGTCTTGTCGAAGCGCGGCGGCTCGATGCCGAAATCGATGGCACGCGAGCGGACATAGGATGCCGCCGCCGAAATCGATTCCTTCATGACGTCCTTCAGGTTGCCCGTCACCGTCATGCGGCCCTTGCCGCCCGGCAGGCTCACGCCTTCGATCGTCAGCAGTTCGCCGCCGACCTCGGTCCAGGCAAGACCCGTGACAACACCGACCTGATCCTCGCGCTCGGCTTCGCCGTGGCGGAAGCGCGGTACGCCGAGGAAATCGTCGATGTTCTCCGCCGTCACCTCGACCTTGGTGGCCTTGCCCTTGATGATCTCGGTGACCGCCTTGCGGGCGAGCTTCATCAGCTCGCGTTCGAAGTTACGGACACCAGCCTCGCGAGTGTACTGCTGGATCACCGCCATCAGCGCATCATCGGTGACCGAAAACTCCTTGGCCTGCAAGGCGTGATCGCGGATCGCCTTCGGCAGCAGGTGCCGCTTGGCGATTTCCCGCTTTTCGTCCTCGGTGTAGCCGGCGATGCGGATCACTTCCATGCGGTCCATCAGGGGTGCTGGAATGTTCAGCGTGTTCGCCGTCGTCACGAACATCACGCTCGACAGGTCATATTCAACCTCGAGGTAATGATCCATGAAGGTCGAGTTCTGTTCCGGGTCGAGCACCTCGAGCAGAGCCGACGACGGGTCGCCGCGAAAATCCATGCCCATCTTGTCGATCTCGTCGAGCAGGAAGAGCGGGTTGGACCTCTTTGCCTTCTTCATCGACTGGATGACCTTGCCGGGCATCGAGCCGATGTAGGTGCGGCGGTGACCACGGATCTCGGCCTCGTCACGCACGCCGCCGAGCGCCATGCGGACATATTCACGTCCCGTGGCCTTGGCGATCGACTTCGCAAGCGAGGTCTTGCCGACGCCCGGAGGACCGACGAGGCACAGGATTGGGCCCTTGATCTTGGTCGAGCGAGCTTGCACAGCCAGATACTCGACGATGCGCTCCTTGACCTTGTCGAGACCGAAATGATCCTCGTCCAGGATCTTCTCCGCATTGTTCAAGTCGGCCTTGATCTTCGACTTCTTGTTCCAAGGGATGCCGGTCAGCCAGTCGAGGTAGTTGCGAACGACCGTCGCCTCTGCCGACATCGGGCTCATCTGCCGCAGCTTCTTCAGCTCCGCATCCGCCTTCTCGCGGGCCTCCTTCGAAAGCTTGACCTTGGAGATCTTCTCTTCCAGTTCGGCCATCTCGTCGCGGCCATCCTCGCCGTCGCCGAGCTCCTTCTGGATCGCCTTCATCTGTTCGTTCAGGTAGTACTCGCGCTGGGTCTTCTCCATCTGGCGTTTTACACGCGAGCGGATGCGTTTCTCGACCTGCAGAACCGAAATCTCGCCTTCCATGAAGCCGAGCGCCTTTTCAAGGCGCAGCTTGACACTGGTCGTCTCGAGCATCTCCTGCTTTTCCACGATCTTGATGGAGAGGTGCGAGGCAACCGTATCGGCCAGCTTCGAGTAATCCTCGATCTGGCTCGCGGCGCCAACGACTTCCGGCGAAATCTTCTTGTTTAGCTTTACGTAATTTTCGAATTCGGAAACGACTGAGCGCGAGAGCGCTTCGATTTCAACCGGATCCTCTTCGGGCTCGGGCAGCACGTGCGCCATCGCCTCGTAGAAGTCCTCGCGGTCGGTGTAGCCGTCGATCTCGGCGCGTGCGCGGCCCTCCACCAGAACCTTTACGGTGCCGTCGGGAAGCTTGAGAAGCTGCAATACATTCGCGACCGTGCCGACCTTGTAGATCGCATCGGGTTCCGGATCGTCGTCACTGGCGTTGATCTGGGTGGCAAGCATAATCTGCTTGTCCGTTCCCATCACCTCCTCCAGCGCGCGGATGGACTTCTCGCGGCCAACGAACAGCGGCACGATCATGTGCGGGAACACCACGATATCGCGCAGCGGCAGAACCGGGAAAGCCAAGCTTTCGTGCGCGCCAGACGTTTTCTTCGTCATGTCATGTCCTTTCCAACTTCCCGTTGCCGGGAGCTGATGCCGGGCGCCCTGTTGCGCTTAGTCCGGCCCTCTTTTTCCACCCTCAAGTGGAGTACTGTTAACTACTTTTCAAGCCCGCTGGGAAGTCACCACGAACACCTTACCCAAAGAACGAACGCTAGGGGCGGTACCTGTTGCGGAGCTTGAGGACGTCTCCGCGCGCGGCCCGGCCACGAGAATTGGCCGGAAGAACAGCCGCCAGCCACATGCCCTTGATTCGGCCCGTGAGCGCTTGCACAAGCGTTCACGACATCCAACGCAATATTCTGGCGTACGCCCGATATGCGAAGACCCGCCTGTGGCGGGCCTTGCATGAGCGCAGCAGGAAATCAGGCGGATACGTTCGCCTTTTCCTCCGAACGCTCGGAGTAGATGTAGAGCGGACGGGCCGATCCCTTGACGACCTCGTCGGAAATGACGACTTCGCGCACGCCTTCCAGTGTCGGAAGCTCGAACATCGTGTCGAGCAGGATCTTCTCCATGATGGAACGCAGGCCGCGCGCGCCGGTCTTGCGGACGATGGCCTTGCGGGCGATCTCGCGCAGCGCGTCCTCGTGGAAAGTCAGTTCCACGTCTTCCATCTCGAACAGGCGCTGATACTGCTTGATCAGCGCGTTCTTCGGCTCGGACAGGATCTGGATCAGCGCATCCTCGTCGAGGTCTTCCAGCGTCGCCAGAACCGGCAGACGGCCGATGAATTCCGGGATGAGGCCGAATTTCACCAGATCCTCCGGTTCGAGGTCCCGCAGCACTTCGCCGACGCGGCGGTCTTCCGGGGAACGCACCGTCGCACCGAAACCGATCGAGGTCTTTTCGCCACGGGCGGAGATGATCTTGTCGAGGCCGGCAAATGCGCCGCCGCAGATGAACAGGATGTTCGTCGTGTCGACCTGCAGGAATTCCTGCTGCGGATGCTTGCGGCCCCCCTGAGGGGGAACCGAGGCAACCGTGCCTTCCATTATCTTCAGCAGGGCCTGCTGCACGCCCTCGCCCGAAACGTCGCGGGTGATCGACGGGTTGTCGGACTTGCGCGAAATCTTGTCGACTTCGTCGATGTAGACGATGCCGCGTTGCGCGCGCTCGACGTTGTAGTCGGCGGCCTGCAGGAGCTTCAGAATGATGTTTTCGACGTCCTCACCGACATAGCCGGCTTCCGTCAGCGTCGTGGCGTCGGCCATGGTGAACGGCACGTCGATAATGCGGGCCAGCGTCTGTGCGAGATAGGTCTTGCCGCAGCCGGTCGGACCGACGAGCATGATGTTCGACTTCGCCAGTTCCACGTCCGAGCCTTTAGCGGCGTGCGCCAGGCGCTTGTAGTGGTTGTGCACGGCGACCGACAGGATGCGCTTGGCCTGCTGCTGGCCGATGACATATTCGTCGAGGACTTTGATGATATCCTGCGGCGTGGGTACGCCGTCACGGGACTTCACCATCGAGGTCTTGTTCTCCTCACGGATAATGTCCATGCACAGCTCTACGCATTCATCGCAGATGAACACGGTCGGCCCGGCAATCAGCTTGCGAACCTCATGCTGGCTCTTGCCGCAGAATGAACAGTAGAGAGTGTTCTTCGAGTCGCCGCCGTTGCTGCCGCTGACTTTGCTCATATCACTTTCCTTCCGGCATGCCGTACAGACCGTTTCAAGGCTGTGCGGACCACTCAACCCACCCGGAGGCCCGGCGTGCACTGCCGGCCCATCAAGGCTCTTTGGGGTACTGGCCGGTCGGACAAGAACAACTCCCGACCGGTGGCAACGAATCCCCCACCAAACCGCATGCTAGATGCATCAAACCAACATAGCATTAACGGCCATTATTAACGTCTTTGGCGCGCGGATAAAGCCCATGGACCATTACAAATGCGTCACACCGCACAATCCGCGTCCAAGCCCTTGAAATCAAGCGCCTTCTGAACCTTCGACCGCCTCGCGCGTCGTGATCACCCTGTCGATCAAGCCCCAGTCCAGAGCCTCGTCAGCGCTCATGAAGTGGTCGCGATCCAGCGTCTGCTCGACTTCTTCGTAGGTCCGCCCGCAGTGCTTGACGTACACTTCGTTCAGGCGGCGCTTCATCTTGATGATGTCCTTGGCATGCCGCTCGATGTCCGAGGCCTGCCCCTGGAACCCGCCGGATGGCTGATGGACCATGATGCGTGAATTCGGCGTGGCGAAGCGCATGTCTTTGTGACCGGCCGCGAGCAGCAGCGAGCCCATAGAGGCAGCCTGACCAATGCACAGCGTCGAGACGGCGGGCTTGATGAACTGCATGGTGTCGTAGATCGCCATGCCGGACGTGACGACGCCGCCGGGCGAATTGATGTAGAGCGCGATCTCTTTCTTGGGGTTCTCCGCCTCGAGGAAGAGCAACTGCGCGCAGACGAGCGTCGCCATGGAATCTTCGACCGGTCCGGTCAGGAAGATGATGCGCTCCTTCAGCAGGCGGGAAAAGATGTCGTAGGAGCGCTCGCCGCGATTGGTCTGCTCGACAACCATCGGCACGAGGCCCAGGGCGGTATCAACGGGATTTCTCATGGCAAACCTTTTTCAGTGTGGTCCGAAACCCTTGCGAAGCGCCGGGAATCAACAGTTTTCATATTCCCTACATAGAGTGTCCAGGCGCCCCACTTCAAGACACGCAGGAACTTTGGCGATGGTCAATGCCAGATTGCGGTTAACCGGCGAAGCCCCAAACCCGATATCCACAGCGCAATGGGCCGCGAGCGTAAAGGAAGCATGAACCGACGAACCCCAGGTGAGCGCGGAATTGCTCCGCCCGGTTGCCGATTGCCACCCCGGCACCCACCGTTCATAGTATTGCGGCCATTTCGAGGGAGGCTTTCATGCCGACGAAAATTTTCGCATGCGCAATGGCAGCCCTATTCCTGACATTTTCCCCGGCCTGGCCTCAACAGGCTTCGGATACAACAGCACCGGAACACGCGACTGGTGAGACCACTACGAAGATCGTCTCAGCCAAATCCTACATGGTGGCAGCCGCCAATCCGGTCGCAGCAGCGACGGGCGCGGAAATCCTTGCGCACGGCGGCAGCGCTGTCGACGCGGCGGTGGTTGTGCAGACGATCCTCGGCCTCGTCGAGCCGCAGTCATCCGGCCTCGGCGGCGGGGCCTTCCTCGTCTATTACGACGCAGCAAAGAAACGCGTGACGACGCTTGACGGGCGCGAGACCGCGCCACAAAGGGCTACTCCCAAGCTCTTTCTCGATGAAAAAGGGCAACCGCTGGAGTTTTTCGATGCCGTCGTCGGCGGTCGATCGGTCGGCACGCCCGGCACTGTCATGCTCCTGCAGGACGCCCACAACAAATATGGAAAGCTCGACTGGAAGACGCTGTTCGAGCCCGCTGCGGCGCTCGCCGATGCCGGGTTTACCGTGTCCCCGCGTCTGGCCGCGCTGATTGCGGCGGAGGGCGACAAGCTCAAGACCTACGAGAAAACGAAGGCCTACTTCTTCGATGCGGCCGGCGCGCCGCTCAAGGCCGGCGCACTCCTGAAGAACCCGGATTATGCCGAAACGCTGCGGGATATCGCCATGAACGGTGCTGACGCCTTCTATAGCGGCCCGATCGCCGAGGCGATCGTCGATACCGTGCGGATGGCTGCCGGGAACCCCGGAGTGCTGGCGTTGGACGACCTTGCACTCTACCGTGTCCGCGAACGGCCTGCCGTCTGCATCACCTACCGCGCGCATGAAATCTGCGGCATGGGGCCGCCGTCCTCAGGCGCGGTCGCTGTCGGCCAGACGCTCGGCATGATCGAGAATTTCGACATCAAGGGGCTCGGCAAGGACAATCCGCAAAGCTGGCGGATCATCGGTGATGCCCAGCGCCTCGCCTTCGCCGACCGAGGTCGCTACCTCGCGGACACGGACTACGTACCGGCACCGATCAAGGGGCTTCTGGAGAAGGACTATCTGGGCAAGCGCGCCGCCCTGCTCGACGGCGACAGGGCGCTCAGCGATGAAGCGGTTCTCCCCGGCGAGCCGGAGTGGGACCATGCGCAACTGTTTGGCACGGATACGTCTCTCGAACTCCCATCCACAAGCCATTTCGTCATCGTCGACAAGGACGGCAACGTCGTTTCCATGACAACGACGATCGAAAACGGCTTCGGTTCACGACTGATGACCAACGGCTTCCTGTTAAACAACGAACTGACCGACTTTTCTTTCGATACACACGAGAACGGCGTCCCGATCGCCAACCGTGTCGAGCCCGGAAAGCGGCCGCGCTCGTCGATGGCGCCGACGATCGTGATGAAGAACGGCAAGCCACTGCTTGCGATCGGCTCGCCCGGCGGCAGCCAGATCATTGGCTACGTCACCCAGGCGTTGATCGCCTATATCGACTGGGGCATGGATGTCGGCCAGATCGTCTCGACGCCGCACCTCCTCAACCGCTTCGGCACGTTCGAGATTGAAGCCGGCACGGATGCGGAGAAGCTGGCAGAGCCGCTGAAGGCTCTCGGTTACGAAGTGAAGGTGGGCGAAATGAACTCCGGACTCCAGGCCATCGAGATTACACCCGACGGCTTAAAGGGCAGCGCCGATCCGCGCCGCGAAGGCATCGCCGTCGGAAGGTAGGACAGCAGCCCGATCCCGGGCCTTCCGTGCTGCCGCGAATTCGGCTAGGTCTCCTGCATGACCAAGCAGTTTCCGTTTCTCTCTATCGACGCTGCCGCTCGCAGCGTTTCCCTCGACGCCCGCGATCCCGCCTTCTATCGCGATCCCAACCCGGTCTACGCAGCGCTCCACGCACACGCCCCGACCTTCTGGTGGGAGGAGCAGAAGCAGTGGTATTTCACCGGCTATGATCAGGTGAATGCGCTCCTGCGCGACCGCCGTTTCGGCCGGCAGATCCTGCATGTAGCCAGTCGCGAGGAACTCGGCATGCCGGCGCCGCTGCCGCATCTGAAGCATTTCGACGCCGCCGAGGCCTGGTCGCTGCTGGAGCTGGAGCCGCCCGAGCACACGCGCCTTCGCACCCTCGTCAACCGCGCCTTCGTCTCGCGCCAGATCGACCGCCTGCGCCCCGAGATCACGGATCTGACAAACAAGCTGGTCGACGGCTTTGAGAAGGACGGCAAGGTCGAGTTGCTGTCCGCCTTCGCCGATATCGTGCCAGTGACGATGATCGCCCGGATGATCGGCATTCCGGACGAGATGGGGCCGCAGCTCTTGAAGTGGTCGCACGCCTATGTGCGCATGTACATGTTCGGGCGCACGGAAGCCGACGAGCATGCCGCGGACAAGGCCGCGGCGGAATTTGCCGACTACGTGCGCTCCGTCATCGCCGAGCGCCGCGCCAATCCGCGCGACGATCTCCTCACCCACATGATCCACACCGAGCACAAGGGCCAGCTTCTCACCGACGACGAGTTGATCTCGACGACCATCGTGCTGCTGAATGCCGGGCACGAGGCGACGGTGCACCAGATCGGCAACGCCGTGCGCAGCATCCTCGACAGCGGCCTTTCGACTGAGACCATGTTCGCCGACGAGAAGACGACGGAGCGCACGGTCGAAGAAGCCCTGCGCATCTGCGCACCTGTCCACATTTTCCAGCGCTATGCGCTCGAAGATGTCGACGTGGAGGGCATCCCCTTCAAGCGCGGCGACAAGGTCGCGCTGATCCTGGCCGCCGCGAATCTCGATCCGAAGAAATTCAGCGATCCCCTCACCTTCCGCCCTGATCGCGACGAAGGCCCGAACCTCTCTTTCGGCGCCGGCATCCATTTCTGCATCGGCGCGCCGCTGGCACGGCTGGAGCTCAACATCGTGCTGCCGGTCCTATTTCAGCGATTGAAGGGCATGCGGCTGGCCGAAACGCCCGTTGTCAAGGACGTCTACCACTTCCATGGGCTGGAGCGGCTCGATCTGGTATGGTGACGCGTCTAACGCCGCGCGCCTACTGGCTTGCGGCGTTAAGGGGATGATTCAGCGAAGCTGTGAACCGAAGCAGTCGACTTGAATGCGTCCGGATTAGAGCCGGATCACGTAGTCTTTCCGGGTCGTTTCAACGACTTCCCAGGTTCCCTTAAAGCCCGGCCTGAGGATCAGTCGGTCTCCTGCTTTGAGGTGCAGCACCTCTCCATCATCCGACGTGACGATCGAGTGACCGGAGAGAATGTTGAAATACTCCCACTCGTCATACTGGATGCGCCACTTGCCCGGCGTGGATTCCCAGACGCCGCAGTAAATGCCGCCATCGGCCTCCTCGAGGTTCCAGGTGCGGAATTCCGGATTGCCGGAAATGAGCCGCTCTTCGGCCGGCCGGCCGATTTCCGGTTCGATGGCTGCGATGTCGAAGCCGATAGTCTTGCTCATGGTATATCCAATCGCCGTGGCCGCTCGGCAACCCGCGCCGAAGACTGTCGATCCTCCAAGCGGGCTGCCGGGTCTGATGGAAAAACGCTTATGCCTTGGCGAGCGCCTGCTCGAGGTCGGCGATGATGTCGGCGACATCCTCGATGCCGATCGACAGGCGAACGACATCCGGGCCCGCTCCTGCCGCCGTCTGCTGCTCGGGCGAAAGCTGACGGTGCGTCGTAGACGCCGGATGGATGACCAGCGAGCGCGTGTCGCCGATGTTTGCGAGATGCGAGAGCATTTCCAGCCCTTCGACGAAGCGCTTGCCTGCCTCGTAGCCGCCCTTCAGGCCAAAGGTGAAGACGGCGCCTGCGCCCTTCGGTGAGTAACGCGTCTGCAGCGCGTGGTTGGGATCGCTTTCCAGGCCGGAATAGTTCACCCAAGAAACCTTGTCATGTGACTTCAGCCACTTGGCGACAGCGAGCGCATTGTCGGAGTGGCGCTGCATACGCAGCGGCAGGGTCTCGATGCCGGTCAGGATCTGGAAGGCATTGAACGGCGAAATCGCCGGCCCCAGATCGCGAAGGCCCAGCACCCGGCAGGCGATGGCGAAGGCGAAGTTGCCGAAGGTCTGGTGAAGCACCACGCCAGCATATTCAGGCCGCGGCTCGGAGAGCGCCGGATATTTGCCGGATGCCGACCAGTCGAACGTACCGCCGTCGACGATGATGCCGCCCATCGAGTTGCCATGTCCGCCGAGGAACTTCGTCAGCGAGTGAACGACGATGTCTGCGCCATGCTCAAACGGCCGGACGAGGTAGGGTGTCGCCATGGTGTTGTCGACGATCAGCGGCAAGCCGTGCTTGTGTGCGACCGCTGCGATTGCCGCGATGTCGACGAAGGTGCCGCCGGGATTGGCGAGGCTTTCGATGAAGATCGCCTTGGTCTTGTCGTCGATCTGGCTTTCAAAGCTTTCAAGGTTGTCGGTGTCGGCCCAGCGGACATGCCAGTCGAAGTTCGCGAAGGAATGGCCGAACTGGTTGATCGAGCCACCATAGAGCCGGCGGGCGGCGATAAAATTGTCGCCCGGACGCATGATCGTGTGGAACACGAGGAGCTGGGCGGCATGGCCGGACGCCACTGCCAGCGCAGCCGTGCCACCCTCGAGCGCTGCAACGCGCTCTTCGAGCACCGCCTGGGTCGGGTTCATGATACGGGTGTAGATGTTGCCGAAGGCCTGCAGCCCGAACAGCGACGCGGCATGGTCGGTGTCGTTGAAGACGAAGCTGGTGGTCTGGTAGATCGGGGTCGTACGTGCACCCGTCGTCGGATCCGGCGCCGCGCCGGCATGGATGGCGAGCGTTGCAAAGCCCGGTTTGTTCTTCGTCATATCGAAACCTCCCTTGGCATGCCCCTGCTCCAAAGCGGAAAACATGCGCACATTCAAATCGTTCAGCGCCAGCGCGAGCCGACCCAACGCCCGGCACTATTCCAGACCGGCTGGAGCCGGTCAAAGAAAGTTTTTCCGTGAAACAGCAATGTGTTGGCAAGTTCGATCGGCCGTGACGCGGGCGAGGCGAACCGTTATCCGATCAACCGGGGATATTCAATTGCCGGGCACCGATCCATCACAACCTTGATCCCGGCCGCCTCGGCACGGGCGGCGGCCGTGTCATCGCGCACGGACAACTGCCCCCAGATCGCCTTCGGCAATGGCGTCACCGCAAGCACCTCGTCAATGACGCCCGGCAAGGCTGAAGCCGCGCGAAAGACGTCGACCATGTCGATCGGCTCCGGGATATCGGCGAGCCTGGCGTAAACCTTCTGGCCATGGATCTCCTTGCCCGCCTGGCCGGGATTGACCGGGATCACGCGGTACCCCTTGCGAAGCAGGAAGGCCATGACACGGTTGCTCGGCCGCTCCGGATTGGGCGACGCGCCGACCAGTGCGATGACCTTGGTTTCCCGCAGTATTTCGGTGAGAAAGTAGTCCGTGTAGCTATCGTGACTCATGCTGCCTCCAATTGACGCACAGCATGTGGAGGCCGCGGCGCATGTCAATATGCAATTAACGTAACGTCAAGCGGATCAGGAGGCGCTACGGGCAAGTCTCGGGTACTCCGTGACCGGCGAACGGTCCATCACGACGTGCACGCCCACGGCTTCTGCCTTCTCGGCTGCCGCATCGTCGCGAACCCCGTACTCGCCCCAGATCACAGCGGGCCGGGGATCGAGCGCCAAAACCTCGTCGACGACCGCCGAGAATTGCGGAGACGCCCGAAAGATATCGACCATGTCGACCGGCTCGTCGATATCGGCAAGATGGCCGACCACAGTCTGACCAAGGATCATCTTCCCGGCGTGCCCGGGGTTGACCGGAATGACGTGATAGCCCTTGCCGAGCAGGAAGCCCATCACGCCATGGCTCGGCCGGGATTGGTTGGGCGATGCACCGACCACGGCGATCGTGTGGACCGACCGAAGGATATTGCAAATATAGGCCCCAGTGTAGTGATCGTGGTTCATCGTAGCCTCCTCCGGGCTATCGTGACGGCGCGCGCATACGAACCCGCGCTCCCGATCCATTACATTGCTTTATGATACGTTATTTTTGCCACATTTGCGAATTCACCCTGCCGGGCGTCCGACGGACCAGTTGCGGCCGCGACCCGTCGCGCACATTATTTTTCACCCGCAAAAGCTGCGGATTGCAAATAGCACCGTTTCGGCGGATGTAGAGCGTGGCGATCGCGCCGCCTCTCCGACCATCCATCCGAACAGACCGAGGTTCCTCCGTGCCGATTGACGTAATTGCGCTTGTGCTGCTCGGCGCGGCATTGCATGCCGTGTGGAATGCGATGGTGAAGGCCGGAAGCGACAAATCGCTGGACGCGGCGATGATCGCGCTCGGCGCCGGGGCATTTGGGCTCGCCTTTCTTCCCTTCGTGCCATTGCCGAAACCCGCGGCCTGGCCCTTCATCGCGGTCTCGGCGATCTTCCAGTTCGCCTATTTTCAGCTGGTCGCGGCAGCTTACCGCGCCGGCGATATTGGCCTCGTCTATCCGCTGATGCGCGGAGCAGCACCGCTCATCGTGGCGTCGACCAGCGGGCTGGTGCTGGGCGAGCATCTTTCGTCCGGCGCGCTGACCGGCATCCTGATCATTTCCGCCGGCGTACTGACGCTCGCCTTCGAATCCCGTCACGGTGGCCGGCACGCCTTTCTGCTGGCGCTCGCCAATGCCTGCGTCATCGCCTCCTACACGTTCGTCGACGGGGCCGGCGCGCGCATTTCCGGCAACGCGATTTCCTACACGCTGTGGATGGCGCTGCTGCCCCCGGTTCTGTTGTTCAGCTGGGCGATCTACCAGCGCGGTTCCGATGTCGTGGTGAACCACGTCCGCCGCAACTGGCAGCGCGGCTTGATCGGCGGCGGCGGCTCCATCGCCTCCTACGGCCTGGCGCTCTGGGCGATGACAAAGGCTCCGGTCGCGACGGTCGCCGCCTTGCGCGAAACCGCTATCCTTTTTGCACTCCTGATCTCGGTCGTGTTCCTCAAGGAAAAGGCGAGCATCTGGCGCTACATCGCCGGCGCCATGATCGCCGCCGGCGTTCTGGTGCTGAGGCTGGGATAGGAGGCGAATGGGTTACTCGCCCTTCCACTCCGGCATGCGCTTGCCGAGGAACGCGCCGATGCCTTCCTTCGCATCGTCGCGCAGCATGTTGTCCACCATCACGGCCACAGCCTTCTCATACGCCTCCGGCAGCGGCAGCCCCGCCTGCGCGCGGTAGGCCGCCTTGCCGATCCGCAGAGCCTCGGGCGACTTCGAAGCAATAACCGAAGCGTACTTGTCGATAACTTGGCGCAGATACTGCTTCGGCACGATGCGGTTGACAAGGCCAAAGTCCTTCGCCGTCGAGGCGTCGATCGTTTCGCCGGTCAAAAGCATCTCCATCGCCTGCTTCGGGTGGGCGGCGCGCGTCACCGCCACCATCGGCGTCGAGCAGAACAGGCCGATATTGACGCCTGGCGTGCAGAAGGTGGATGTGTCGGTGCAGACCGCAAGGTCGGCCGTCGCGACGAGTTGACAGCCGGCCGCCGTCGCAAGTCCGTCGATCTCGGCGATCACCGGCTGCGGCAACCCGGCAATCTTCAGCATCAGGTCGGCGCACATCCGCATGGTCTTTTCGAAAAAGGCCCGGCCGCCATCGGGATCGGAACGACGCGCCGTCATTTCCTTTAAGTCGTGGCCGGCGGAAAAGAGATTGCCGGTTGCAGCCAGCACGACGACACGGACCGTATCGTCGGCCGCAGCCGCGTCGAGTGCGGCGGAAAGCGCTTCCATCAGCGCAATCGAGAGCGCATTGGCTGGCGGGTTGTTGAGCGTCAGCCGCAGGACCGCGCCGGCTTGTTCCTTCAACACCAGCCCACCGGCATCCTCTTTGCGCAAGTGCACCACATCAGCCATATCGGCAGTCTCCCTTATCGTCTTGCTCTGATGCCGTGGTACGCGCAGGGAACTAGCCTTTCAAGAGTGATCGGCCGCAGGACGCTCGGTTGCTGCTAAGACTTTCCGGCAATTGCAACCGCACGATTTTTGCCGATAACACTGCGTGAAGAGAAGCAAATGGACACCAAGATGGAAGCCGAACTCATCCCCGTCATGACGATCGCCGAACTCAATCGCTTTCTGGAGACCGACTTTCCCGAGATCCACACGGACGGCAAGCTCTTCGAGGTGACTGCCGTCGGGCCAGGCACCGTGACTATGCGGTTGGCACCATCGGAGAAGCATCTGCGCCCCGGCGGCACCGTTTCCGGCCCGACGATGTTCGCGCTTGCCGATGTCACGGCCTATTGTGCGGTACTGGCCCACATCGGCCCGGTCGCGCTTGCGGTGACCACCAATCTCAATATCAATTTCCTGCGGAAACCCGAGCCGGGTGCGCTTTCCTGCACGTGCCGGCTCCTCAAGCTCGGCAAGCGACTCGCGGTGATCGAGGCGTCGATTTCGGCAGGATCGGAGGGCGAACTGGTCGCTCACGCCACGGCGACCTACTCGATTCCGCCGCGATAATGTGTGGTATCAAAATACCATCAAATTAAGCCGTTGAATTACCAAGTCTTTTTAAAGAAGAGCCAGAACCGCGACACTTGACGCCCAGCCATGCCTCGCTTATAAGCCAGCGCAGATCGCGGTCCCCTAGGGCCGCTTTCGTTTTTGGCATGCTTCAAGCCTGCCAAACTTAAGCAACAAGAAACGCCCGGGCCTTGCGGCCTCGGGTCCAGATGAAAAGAGTTTTACCATGGCAACCTTCGTACAGAAGCCCGCCGAGGTGGAAAAAAAGTGGATCCTCATCGATGCCGAAGGCCTCGTTGTCGGTCGTCTCGCTTCCATCATCGCAAATCACCTGCGCGGCAAGCATAAGGCCACCTACACGCCCCACGTTGACGACGGCGACAACGTCATCGTCATCAATGCCGAGAAGGTCGCTCTGACCGGCAAGAAGTACTCCGACAAGACGTACTACTGGCACACCGGCTATCCGGGTGGCATCAAGGAGCGCACCGCTCGCCAGATCATCGAAGGCCGCTTCCCGGAGCGCGTTCTCGAGAAGGCCGTCGAGCGCATGGTTCCGCGCGGTCCCCTCGGCCGTCGCCAGATGAAGAACCTGCGCGTCTATGCAGGCCCGAACCATCCGCATGAAGCACAGCAGCCGACCGTCCTCGACGTCGCCAAGCTGAACAGCAAGAACGTAAGGAGCGCCTGATAATGGCTGACCTGTCTTCCCTGAAGGATCTCGGCACGGTCGCAGCCGCTCCGGCTTCCGCCCCGGTTCACGTCAAGAAGGTTGACGCCCAGGGTCGCTCGTATGCGACCGGCAAGCGTAAGGACGCCGTCGCCCGCGTATGGGTCAAGCCGGGCTCCGGCAAGATCACCGTCAACGGCAAGTCGTTCGAAGCCTACTTTGCCCGTCCGGTTCTGCAGATGATCCTGCAGCAGCCGATCGTCGCTGCGGCCCGCGAAGGCCAGTTCGACATCGACGCAACTGTTGCCGGCGGCGGTCTCTCCGGCCAGGCCGGTGCCGTTCGTCACGGCCTGTCCAAGGCACTCACCTACTTCGAGCCGGGCCTGCGCCCGGTCCTGAAGAAGGGTGGCTTCCTGACCCGCGACTCGCGCGTCGTCGAACGCAAGAAGTACGGCAAGGCCAAGGCCCGTCGTTCGTTCCAGTTCTCGAAGCGCTAATCGCTTCTTGCGACTTTACATTCGAAAAAGGCGGGGCCTCGGCTCCGCCTTTTTCTTTGCGGCTCCTATCCTCGCCTCACCCTTCGCGAACAAAGCGGCACGAAATCCGCGCTCGCCCTCTTGCCTTCCGCTTGCCGATTGTCCACCGTCCACGGCGATTTTCAGGAGGACAAATTGGCCAACAAGACCATCGACCACGCGATCACGGCGAAAGCGCTCAAGAGCGCGGCTTCGGACCCGACCCATGCCGGCATCCTCTCTTTCATGCGCCGCCGCTACACGAAGAATTTGAAGGACGTCGATGCCGTTGTTTGGGGCATCCCCTTCGACGCGGCCACCTCCAATCGCCCGGGCGCGCGCTTCGGACCGCAGGCGATCCGCCGGGCTTCGGCGATCATGGACAACGATCCGCAATATCCGTTTGAGCAGGACCTGTTCGAGAACATGGCCGTGATCGACTACGGCGACTGCCTGCTCGACTACGGCAACCATCAGAAGACACCTGCAACGATCGAACGCGAAGCCGCAAAGATCCTGAAATCCGGCGCCTTCCTTCTCACCCTCGGCGGCGACCATTTCGTCACCTGGCCGGTGCTCAAGGCACACGCCGCCATTCACGGGCCGCTTTCGCTGGTGCAGTTCGACGCACACCAGGACACCTGGCCCGACGAGAAGGGTCGCATCGACCACGGCTCCTTTGTCGCGCGCGCGGTGAAGGATGGCATCATCGACCCGGACAGTTCGATCCAGATCGGCATCCGCACGCATGCGCCGGATGATTGCGGCATTCGCATCGTCTACGGCTATGAGGTGGAAGAGATGTCGGCAGACCAGATTGCCGACACGATCGTGCGCCATGTCGGCTCCCGGCCCTGCTACCTGACCTTCGACATCGATTGCCTCGATCCCGCCTACGCCCCCGGCACCGGCACGCCTGTTTCCGGCGGTCCTTCGAGTGCCAAGATCCTGTCCGTGCTGCGTAAACTCGATGCACTGCGCGTCAAGGGCGCGGATGTGGTCGAAGTTGCGCCCGCCTACGACCACGCCGACATCACCGCCATCGCCGGCTCGACGATCGCGATGTACATGCTCGGGCTTCGGGCGGGCTGGCTCGCAGAACGCCGCTAGGCGTTGCCGCCCATACTCCCGCATTGAATGCGTCATGGGGAGGCGCTATAGCCTGCCCATGACGTCCGGACTGCAGCCATGAGCTTTTGCGCGAAACCTTGCAGTTCCGACGGCACCCGTGCAGCCCGGCAGACTGAAAGGCACTCCCATGAAACCGAAGATCTTCATCGATGGCGAACACGGCACGACGGGCCTGCAGATCCGCACGCGCATGGCCGGCCGCGCCGATGTCGAGCTTCTCTCCATCCCTGAGGCCGAGCGCCGCAACAGCGCGATGCGCGAGGACCTCCTGAACGGCGCCGATATCGCCATCCTGTGTTTGCCTGACGATGCGGCAAAAGAGGCCGTGGCCATGGTCGCCGGCAACAACAAGGTGCGCATCATCGACACCTCGACGGCACACCGCGTCAATCCGGACTGGGCCTATGGTTTTGCCGAGATGGATGCAAGCCAGGCCGGTAAGATCGCCGCGGCCCGCTACGTCGCCAATCCCGGCTGCTATCCCACAGGTGCGATTGGCCTGATCCGCCCGCTCAGGGCCGCCGGCATCCTGCCGGAGGACTATCCGATCACCGTCAACGCAGTTTCCGGCTACACCGGCGGCGGCAAGCAGATGATTGCCCAGATGGAGGACGCAGGCCATCCCGAGCGCATCGACGCGCCGCACTTCCTCTATGGCCTGCCCCTAAAGCACAAGCACGTGCCCGAAATGCAGGTGCACGGGCTTCTGTCCCGCGCGCCCCTCTTCTCACCGTCCGTCGGCAAGTTCGCGCAAGGCATGATCGTGCAGGTTCCGCTCTATCTCGCCGATCTCAACGATAATGCCTCGCTCGGCTCGATTCACGCCGCTCTCGCGGACCATTATGCAGGCCAGGACATTGTCGAAGTCGTCGACCTGAAGGAGAGCGCCAACCTCGCACGCGTCAATGCGGTGGAACTGGCGGACACGGACCGGATGAAGCTCTACGTCTTCGGCACCGCCGGCGCGCCCCACGTCAACCTCGTGGCACTGCTCGATAATCTCGGCAAGGGCGCCTCGGGCGCGGCGGTCCAGAACATGGATCTGATGCTGCGGAACTGAGCGGCCCGATCTGGTAATTCGAAATAACAAGAAGGGCGCCGTTCCGGTTGGAATTGGCGCCCTTCTTCATTGCAGTATTGAATTTGCAAAGGCTGCTGCGGCAGCGGTCGGCGACCACCAACCCGATCAGGCACGGATCTCGATCCGCGCCTCCTTCGGATATGCACCGACGAAACCACGCCAATGGGCAATGGCGAAGCCGAGGACGACGAGCGCGCCGCCCTGATGCGCGAGCGCCCAGCCGAGCGGCACCTGCCAGATCAGCGTCAGAATGCCGATCAGCGCCTGCAGGCTGATGAGGGCAAAAAGCAGGACGGTGCGGCGGGCATGGGTGGCATCGGGTGCGGCACGCAGCGAGACGACCATGTGCACGAGCGCCAAAGCCCAAAGTACGTAAGCACCACAACGATGCGCGAACTGCACCGTCTTCGGGTTTTCGAACAGATTGATCCACCATGGATTCTGGACGAACAGGTCACCCGGCACAATTGCACCATCCATGAGCGGCCAGGTGTTGTAGGTCAGCCCGGCATGCAGACCCGCGACAAGCGCGCCGAGATAGATCTGGAACAGGGCCATGCAGGCGATCAGCGCCGCCATCCCCTTGGATCGCTCCGTAGGCGCCGGTTCGCCGCTGTGCGGAGCGAGCGCGCGCATGATCCACATGCAGGCGGCAAAGATCAGACAGGCGATCGTGAGGTGCGCGGCAAGCCGATACTGGCTGACCGAGACCCGCTCAGCCAGGCCGGACGACACCATCCACCAGCCTATGAAACCTTGGAAGCCGCCGAGCGCAAGCAAGCCGACGAGCGGCCAGCGCAGCCGTCGCTCGATCCGACCCGTGACCCAGAAAAAGGCAAGCGGCAGCGCGAAGACAAGACCGATGGAGCGCGCAAGCAGTCGGTGCGCCCATTCCCACCAGAAAATCGACTTGAAGCTCTCCACCGTCATGTCGCTGTTCAACTGTTCGAACTGCGGAATGCGCTTGTAAAGTTCAAACTCTTCCTGCCATTCGGCTTCGTTCAGCGGTGGGATCACACCGTGGATCGGTTTCCATTCCGTGATCGATAGACCGGAACCGGTCAGGCGCGTCGCTCCGCCCACCAGCACGAGCGCAGACAGCGTCAACAGCACAACGGCAAGCCAGATGCGGACCATCCGGCGGTTGCGGTCGATACGGTCGATGTCGCTCGCGAGCTGGCGTTCTATCGCGCCGTCGGTACTGGTCATGGTGTCTCCTGTCTCGTTGACGTTGATTTGCATCACCGTGCCATGCAAAACAAGCCCGAAGTCTTTGCGGCATCAGGTCGCGGCGATAACGCCGATGACCGGCCGTCCAACGAGAAGAGAATTCCGATGCCCGCTCGCCTGCGCAAACTGATTGGCACAGTCCTGATCATCATCCTCGTCATCGTCTATGCGTTGGTCGCAACAACCGTGGCATCGCTGACGCTTGCGACTTCGCCCTGGTGGGTGCACATGCTCTACTTCTTCTTCACCGGCCTTCTTTGGATACTCCCGGCCATGCTGATCATCAAATGGATGGAGAAGCCGTCCAAGCCGAGAGACTGAGGCGCGGCCTCCCGAGCGCCGGCCCATTAGCCCGTTGCTAACCGTAGTTGTCGAATTCGGCGGACAACCGGCCGGTTGGTTGCAGACGTAAACCAGTTACCGATCATCCCGACGTAAAGTCTGGCAAAAGTGCGGCCAGGAAGGGGTCGATGGGACCGGACATGCGTGCAATGCAGCTTGATTTTCAGGTCATGCCCGCGGACGGCGACGTCCTCGGCAAGCTGGCGCGCTATGCTCCCGGCGGTGAACGCCGGGCTGCCGTCATTCCCTTTTCGATTGAGTTGCACAACCGGATGGAACCGCTTGAGGCGACGTGGCGCCGATTGGAGGCTGACAACGATCTTTCGTTGCATCAGAGCTACGATTGGTGCCGAGCCTGGGCGCAGACGCATCATTGCAGCCTCCTCATCGTCGAAGGCGTCCATGCAGGTCGAACCGAAATGATTCTGCCGCTGGAGGTGGTACGGCACGGCCCCGTCCGCACAGCGCGCTTCCTCGGCTCACGGTTCAGCAACATCAATACGGGCCTCTACACCGAGGGCTTCCGCTCGTTCGCCTCCCCGCCAATGCTGCGCCAGGCGCTCGATCAGGCGCGCGGTCAGTTTTCCCGCTATTTCGATCTCTTCATGCTGGAAAACATGCCGCTCACCTGGCGCGGACATGCGCACCCCTTCTCCCATCTGCCCTCGGTCCTGAACCAGAATGCGGCCTACCAGTTGCCCCTTCTTGCGGACTTCGACCAGACGCTTTCGCAGGTCAACGCCAAGCGGCGGCGCAAGAAGTTTCGCCAATCGGAGCGCCGGCTGGAAGCGCACGGAGGATACGAGCACTTCATTGCCGAAACGCCGGGCGACATCTGCACGACACTCAGCCAGTTCTTCCAGCAGAAGGCCGTACGCTTCGACGCCCTGGGGTTGCCGAACGTCTTTCGCGATGAGGAGACGCAGGCGTTCTTCCGTTCGCTTGCACGAACTCCGGTACGGGAAAACGCCTACCCCTTGCGACTGCACGCGCTGCGGATTCGAGATGGTGAGGAGCAGGGCAGGATCATTGCGATCGCAGGCCTTTCGCGCAAAGGCGACCACGTCATTTGCCAGTTTGGTTCGATTGACGAGGGATTTGCGCCCGAGACCAGCCCGGGCGAATTTCTGTTCTACCTTATGATCCGCCAGCTCTGCAGCGAAGGCGTCGCATTGTTCGATTTCGGCATCGGCGACCAGGCCTACAAGCGCTCCTGGTGCACTGTCGAGACCGTCCAGCACGACCTTCTCTGGCCCACGACGGCTGCAGGCAGCCTCGTCGCGGCCCTGCACCGTGCCAAGGCCAACGCCAAGCGGTCCATCAAGCAGAATCCGAGGCTCTACGGCTTCGTCCAACGGCTGCGGTCAGGCAAGACCGAGTTCGTGGAAACACCGGCCGACAGCGAGCTGAACTGACGCGAGCGTCGATGCCGCGAACTACGCTGCCCTGCGTCCCCGATGTGATGGCTCCGCGCTTCCGGTCATCAGCACGATCTCGCTGTAGCCAGCCTCGCCAAAAGCACCGATCAGTTCGACGATCCGGTCCTCGTCGGCTTCCGGGATCGAGAGGATGATCTCGGCCTCACGCGACCGGGTCAACCTGCGCACGCCACCCACTTCCGCCGGTCCGCATTCGACCAGGACCGTCTCATAGGCATCCGCCAGCGCGCCGATGATCATCGACAACCGGTCAAGGCCGCTCATTGCGCGCTTGATGTCGGCATTTCCGCGCGCAACGAAGTGCGCACCCGAGGCTTCGTCACCGTGAATGATGTCCGAGAAGGCGGCGTCGCCGACAAGCAGGTCGGTGATACCAGGAAGCCGCGTTGTCGCGGCCATGATTCGGGTCGGACATGCCGAACCGGTCAGATCGACCAGGACTATCCTTCGTCCACTGTCTGAAATGGTGCGTGCAAGCGCGACTGTCGCAGCCGAACCGGCATCTCCGGATGGAGATACGGCGATCGCAACGGAGACTTCGCCCTCGATCAAGTGGTGGGCCACCGCCGCCACGCTGAAATTCGATTCCTCCTCGCCGGCCCCGGATGACCGCTCGTCGAGCGGAGGCTTTTCCTCCGGCTCGTCAACGTCGAGCCCAACCAGAAGCGAGTGATGCGCGGGCGTTTCCGCATGCGCGGCGATGCTGGCGTCCCTCAAAGCGCGACGCGCTGCCTCGACGTCGGCGCGCGACGCCGGTCGCGTCGCCACGGGTTCCTCGCGATGAGCCTCGCCTTCCGGCTCTGGATGCGACGGCGAAACGGGTCTGAGCGCCCGCCCGCTGAACAGTTCCGCCAGCAGGATCGAGATCACCGACAGGAGGAAGCCGGCCAGGCCGCCGACAATCGTGATCGGCACAACCTTGGGGAATTGTCGTTCAGTCGGCGGTACCGCGGCCGAGATGATCCGCGCGTCGGCCGGCGTCGAGTTTGCACCGGTTCGCGAGGCGGCCTCGCGATAGCGCGCAAGATAGGTCTCCAGCAGCTGACGCTGCGCCGTAGCTTCGCGTTCGAGCGCCTTCAGGCCCACTTCATCCTCGCCGGCCCGCGCCGAATCGGCCTTGAGCGTGTTCAATTGCTGTACGAGCTGTTGCTCGCGCAGGCGGGCGACCTTGGCCTCGTTTTCCAAGCTCGCAAGGATCTTGGTCGACTCAGCCTTGATTTGCCCGCGTAAACCGGCGAGTTGCGAGCGCAGCCCCTTGAGGCGCGGATGCTGATCCAAAAGCGACGTCGAGAGATCGGAGATTTGCCCCTGCAACTGGGCCTCGTTCTCCTTCAGCCGCTGGATCATCTGGGAACCGACGACATCGCTGAGCGTATCCGGCGCACCACCATCTTTAAGCACGGCGCGCACGCTTTCCGCCCGCGCCTCCGCAGTCGCCTTTTCCGTCCGCACCCGCGCAAGCTCGGTGGAAATGTCGTTCAACTGCTTTACGGCAAAGGTGGCGTTCTCACCCGTGGGCAACAGGTCGGAACTGGAACGGTACTCCGCGACCCTCTGCTCCGCCTCCCTCACCTTCTCCCGCAGATTGGCGATCTCCGGCTCGAGCCAGCGCGTTGCCTCCGAATTGGTATCGAGCTTCGCACCGCTCTGCAGGGAGAGATAGACCTTCGCCATCGCGTTGGGGATGGCGGCGGCAAGCATCGGGTCCTTCGAGGTGAACTCGATCGCGACGACACGCGACTTCTCCACCTGATAGACAACCAGCTTCTCCTGGAACTCCTTGAGCACGCGCTCTTCCGGCGGTAAGTCGAGCGGGTTCTTCTTGAGGCCAAAGGCCACGAGTATGTCAGACAGAGCAGACGGATTGGCAGTCGGGTCGAACTCCGGAAGCTCGTAGAGCTTCATGTCGCGGGCGACCTGCTTGATGAGGTCTGCCGACTTCAGCAGTTGCACCTGGCTAACCACGCCCAATTCGTCGATTGCCGGCTCACGCCCCGCACTCCGGTCCGTGCTTGTCGTAAATGCTGGCTCACGCCCCTCGATCAACAGACGCGTTTCGCTGCGATAGGTCGGCGCAATAAGGCTTGCGACGCCGAAGGCGATGCCAGCGGATGCGACGGTGGCAAGCAATACCTGCCGACGGCGTCGCCAGATCGCACGAGCCAGCCCGCCGAGGTCGATATCGACATCGTCCTGAGCTCCGAAACCGCCAGACATCCGCTACTCCATGAACACGCTACTTCACGGGCACGGTAAACAATCATGGTAACCCAAGCGTTAATACACAGCACGCGCCACAACCATGCAGGCGGCTGCCCGCACAAATTGGCATCCATCCGTTGCAGAATTTACCGGCCATTAACCCTAACGGATCGATAACAACAGGAGAAACGAAGCACTCCCGACAGGCATGAGCGAAATGGCTTTCGCAGGAACACTAAAAAGCGCGATCATCGCAGTGGCGGCACTCGCGCCGGCTGTCATCGCCGGCTGCAGCGGCTATCACCCTGCCCCGAAGGCTTTTCAGGAAGCGACGATCCAGCCCTACCGGCTGGACAGCGGTGACCGTTTGCGCGTCACCGTGTTCGAGCAGGCCAACCTCACCAACACCTACATGGTGGACCAGGCCGGGTACATTGCCGTTCCGCTGATCGGCTCCGTACCGGCACGCGGCAAAACCATCCAGGAGATGGAGAGCATCATCGCCGGCAAGCTGCGCCAGGGATATCTGCGCGATCCGGACGTCTCTATCGAAGTCGCAAACTATCGTTCCATCTACATCATGGGCGAAGTCGGCCAGGCGGGGCAATACAGCTACGTGGCAGGCATGACCGTGCAGAACGCCATCGCAGTCGCCGGCGGCTTCTCGCCGCGGGCAAACCAGGCCAACGTCGACGTCACGCGCAAGATAAACGGCAAGATCATTACCGGCCGCGTCTCGATCTCCGATCCGATCATGGCCGGCGACACGATTTATGTCCGCGAGCGACTGTTCTGATCTCCATGGTGAACGAGCGTCCGCTACGCATCATCCACTGCTTCAGGTCGCCGATCGGCGGAATCTTCCGGCATGTTCGCGACCTTGCGGAATACCACGCCAGGCAAGGCCACGATGTCGGCATTGTCTGCGACAGCAGCACCGGAGGCGCCTATGAGGACGCATTGTTCGATGAAATACGTCCGTTCCTGTCGCTCGGAATGTTCCGCCTGCCGATTCGCCGCTCGGTCAGTCCTAGCGACTTGCGGGCGCTGTGGGGCAGCTATCGTGAAATAAGAAGTTTGCAGCCGGATGTGCTCCACGGGCACGGCGCCAAGGGCGGCGCCATTGCCCGAGTCATCGGCTCAGTGCTGCGGGTGAACAGGTATCGCGTAGCCCGCCTTTATTCACCGCATGGCGGCAGTCTTCACTACTCCCGCGACACATTTGCGGGAAATGCCATTCTGCGCATCGAGCACCTGCTGGAGTCCTTCACCGACGCGCTCGTGTTCGTCTGTGATTTCGAGCACGACACCTATGTCGCCAAGGTCGGAAAGCCCCGCTGCAGAAGCGAGCGCATCTACAACGGCATCAGTGATCGAGATTTCGATACGGTCTACCCGCGCGAAGACGCCGCCGATTTCCTCTATATCGGCATGCTTCGCGACCTGAAGGGTCCGGACGTCTTCATCGAGGCCTTCGCGAAGACCGAACGTCGGGTCGGCCGGCCGCTCTCGGCCTTGATGATCGGTGATGGACCGGACGAGGCTAAATACGAGCACACGATGCTACGTCTCGGCCTCGGCCGGCGAATTGCGATGATGCCGGCGATGAAGGCACGCGAAGCGTTCGCAATGACACGCGCGGTCGTCGTGCCCTCGCGGGCGGAATCCATGCCTTACATCGTGCTTGAGGCACTGGCCGCCAAGGTGCCCGTGATCGCAAGCCGCGTGGGCGGCATTCCCGAAGTGCTCGGCAATGACAACATCGCACTTGCCGAGCCCGCCGATGCCGACGCCCTCGCGGCGGCGATGGCGCGTTCGGTCACCGACCCGAAGTGGCGCATGCAGGTGATGCCGGATCCGGACCGCTTCAAGGGGACGTTTTCAGCTTCCGTCATGGCCGCATCGATGATGAAGCTGTATCGCGAACTTCTGCCACGCCGAGGTCACAAGGCAGGTTGTACCGTTTCGGCCCGCCTCGCGTAAGCGGTTTCTTAGGGGCTTTCTGCTATCCGGTCGGAGATAACCGAGCCGGATGCATGCCATGAACCACATCGACAAGCCCGAGACCTTCGACCCGGACCTGATCCGGCGCAAGGTTTCAGAAGTGCGCACCATAGAGCTCGGCGCCCCGATCGACGAGCAGGATGGCGGCAAGACGGTCGAACTCAATCCGCTTGCGCAGCAGATCGCGCTGCAATTTCGCGCGGAAAGCTACTCACCGGCCATGATTACCGGACTCCTGCGGCTGCTGGAGTTCACGTCGCTTTTTGCGATCGGCTACGGCATCACCGCGTTCTACGTCGTTCCCTCGCTCGATATGATGCTGTTCTATATCGGCGTGGTCGCAGCCGGCTCGGCGCTTGGTATCCTGTTGCTGCACCTCGCCGACACATACCAGATCCCCTCCCTTCGAGCGGCCTGGCGCATGATCCCCCGGCTGCTGGGCGCCTGGGCAATCGCGTTCGGGACGATGGCGCTCGCCCTCTTCTTCTTCAAGGCGGCCGACGATACCTCCCGGGTCTGGTTCGTCCTCTGGTTCGTATGCGGCGCCATCTACCTCGTCTCCGAGCGCCAACTGATCGCCTATTCCATCCGCCGCTGGGCACGGAACGGAACGATGGAGCGGCGCGCGGTGATCGCCGGCGGCGGCGAGACGGCCAAGGAACTGATCCGCGCACTGGAACGTCAGCCCGACAACGATATCCGCATTTGTGGCATCTTCGACGACCGCGACGAGCGCCGCTCGCCATCGATCGTCGCCGGATATCCGAAGCTCGGCACGATCGCCGAGCTTGTCGAGTTTGCCCGGATGGCCCGTATCGACATGCTCATCATCGCGCTGCCGCTGTCGGCCGAGACACGCATCCTGTCGCTGCTGCGCAAGCTCTGGGTGCTGCCGGTCGACATCCGCCTTGCGGCACACGCCAACGGCCTTCGATTCCGCCCGCGCAGCTATTCGCAGGTTGGCAACGTCCCCCTTCTCGACATCTTCGACAAGCCGATCGCGGACTGGGATTCAGTCGCCAAGCGTATCTTCGATATCGGCTTCAGCCTGGTGGCGCTCCTGCTGCTGTGGCCGGTCTTCATCGGCGCGGCACTCGCCGTCAAGTTCACGTCGCCGGGGCCGATCATTTTCAAGCAGAAGCGGCACGGCTTCAACAATGAGATCATCGAAGTCTACAAATTCCGCTCGATGTACACCAACATGTCCGATCCGACCGCAAAGGCCGCCGTCACCAAGGGCGACCCACGCGTCACGCCGGTCGGGCGCTTCCTGCGCAAGTCCTCGATCGATGAACTGCCGCAGATTTTCAATGTGCTCAAAGGCGAGCTGTCGCTTGTCGGCCCGCGTCCTCACGCCATCCAGGCCCAGTCGCACGACCGCAAATACGTGGATGTCGTCGAGGGGTATTTTGCGCGTCATCGGGTCAAGCCGGGCGTTACCGGCTGGGCGCAGATCAATGGGTGGCGCGGCGAGATCGACCATGACGACAAGATCCGCTTCCGCACCGAATTCGACCTCTACTACATCGAGAACTGGTCGCTGATGCTCGACCTGAAGATCCTGTTCCTCACGCCGTTCCGGCTGCTCAACACGGAAAACGCCTATTGAGCGCCGCTGCTCTCCCATTATCCCCGCCTTTGCGGCCACAGCTGGCGTCCATCGGCTTGATCGCCTCGGTGCTCGTGACCCTTGGCGTCTTCCTTTCCGGTTTCGTCATCTCCGAGCCCGCGCCCTACGAGCTCTTTATGGTGGGGCTGATCGGCATCTGGGCGATCCTCGGCCTTCGGATATCGCGTAGCGTCGCGCCGCTGCTTGCGCTGTACCTCACTTTCAACATAGGCGGCATGCTGTCCTTGACCGTTATGACCGACATGGCCGACGGGCCGATGTATGTCGCCGTTTCGCTGTTCCTGGCGCTGTCGTCCGTCTTCTTCGCTGCGATCATCGAGGCAAAGCAACAGCGGCTGCAACTGATCTTCCGCGCCTGGGTGGCAAGCGCGCTGATCACCTCCGCACTAGGCATTCTTGGATATTTCAACGCTTTTCCCGGCAGCGAAGCGTTCACGCTCTACGATCGCGCCAAAGGCGCCTTCCAGGATCCGAACGTCTTCGGCCCCTTTCTGGTCGCCCCCGCCCTCTACCTGATGTACGGCCTGCTCGCGAACAGACTGGCACAAGCGCCGGCAAACATCGCCGGTCTCCTCGTCATCGCTCTCGGGCTCTTTCTCTCCTTCTCACGCGCGGCTTGGGCGCTGTTCCTGTTTTCGGCGGTGGCGCTGGTCCTGGTCATGCTGCTCAAGGAGCGGACCGGCGCCTTCCGTCTGAAGATCCTCGCGCTCAGCATCGCGGCTGTCGGGCTCATGATGATCGGCCTTGCGATCGCGCTGCAGGTCCCGCAGGTCGCCGATCTGTTTTCCAGCCGTACCCAACTCGTGCAGGACTACGATGGCGGCCATCTCGGCCGCTTTGCCCGCCACCGCCTCGGTTTTCTGATGTCGATGGAGAATCCGCTCGGAATTGGCCCCATGGTCTTCAGCACGATCTTCCCCGAAGACGAGCACAATATCTGGCTGAAGTCACTGACCAGCTACGGCTGGCTCGGCTTTCTCTGCTACCTGACACTGGTGATCTGGACCCTCTGGGCCGGCTTCCGCAACCTGCTGCTCAACCGGCCCTGGCAGCCCTACCTGATGGTCGCCTACATCGCCTTTGTCGGACACACGGCGATCGGCTTCGTCATCGACACGGATCACTGGCGCCATTTCTATCTCATCGTCGGCATCCTCTGGGGCTGCTTCGCCCTCGAACATCGCCACCGCAAGCGCCGAACTAGCGAACAATGACGGACCGGAACACTGACAAGGCCACGCGGCCGTTGCGTCTGCTGCAGGTACTCGAGCCAAGCGGCGGCGGCTCCGGTCGCCATTTCATCGATCTCTGCCGGGGGCTCCAGCAGCGCGGCCACAGGATACACGCCGTCTATTCGCCGCGGCGTGCCGAAGAGCGGTTCGTCGGCGAACTGGTCGCGCTTGGTCTAGATGGCGTCCATCCAGTCGACATGGCGCGTTCGCCGGGACTGTCCGACTTCGGTTCCTTTGCAAAGCTGCGCCGCCTGATGCGCCAGCTTGGTCCTTTTGATGCCATCCACGGCCACAGCTCGAAGGCGGGTGCCCTATCCCGTATCCGCTTGCCCGGCCCCAATGCGCCACGGGTTTATACTCCCCATGCGTTCCGGACGATGGATCCCGGGCTCGGCCGGGTCGGACATATGCTCTATGGCTCGATCGAGAAGTGCCTCGCGCATTTCCTCACCGACCGCCTGATCTGCGTTTCCGCCGATGAATATGCACATGCCCGGTCGCTCGGCATGCCGCGCAAGAAGCTGTCGATCGTCGTCAACGGCGTGGAGACGCCGCCAACTGGTTGGGGACATGTGATCCGCGCGGACCTCTGCATCCCCGCCGGTTCACTTGTGCTCGGCTTCATCGGCCGACTGTCGCCGCAAAAGGCGCCAGAGCGCCTGATCGACGCTTTCACAATCGCGGCGAAGAAACTGGCGAACGCGCACCTCCTGATGATTGGCGCAGGCGAACTCGAAGAAGCGATGCGCCAGCGGATCGACGCCAGCCCGGCCAGACACCGGATCCACCTTACAAACCGATACACTGGCCCCCAGGCAATGGATGCGATCGACGCGCTCGTGATGCCAAGCCGCTACGAGGCGATGTCCTACGTGATGCTGGAGGCGGCTGCCGCGGCCAAACCCATGATCCTCACCGAGGTCGGCGGCGCGTCGACCGTGCTCGAGGACGGTCGCAACGGCATCCTGGTTGCCAATGACGACGATCCGCGCCAGCTCGCAAACGCCATGATCCGCCTCGCCGATCCTGCCCGGCTGCAACGTTACACCGTGAGCGCGAAACTGCGCCGGAGTGACTATGACCTCCCCCGCATGATTTCGGAAACGGAAGCGATCTACCGCAGCCTCGTCAGATAAAGTCGCTCGACAGGCACGGTTCCCGCTGGTTCCGAGCCACGGATGACCAGGCTCGAATACGACGCGAGCGGTATTTTTGCTTCAGACAACTGCGCGTCGCCGCGGATGCCCCCTCGGCCATCCCCGCATTTTGTTCATGCCAGTGAAAATGCCCCTTGCATCCCGGACATCGAGACGCTAGGGGTTGCGTCGGTTCGGAGCGTAGCGCAGCCCGGTAGCGCACTTGACTGGGGGTCAAGGGGTCGTGGGTTCGAATCCCGCCGCTCCGACCAAAAATTCCCCAAGAAATACAAGCGTTAGATGATCGGCCCTTCGGGGCCGTTCTCTGTTTTTGGGAGAATAACCGGGATTTCGAGCTTTTCGTAGCGCGCGGCGCTTTGCGATGACATCGAGAAAGAGAAGTGATGCATTGGAAGTCGGGCAGCGCCTGCTTCGAACCGATTGCATTGACTGTGGCAAGTCCAATTGCGCGATCGATTTCGAACGAGTCCGAAATACTAGGCGCGGCGAGCGCACTGCTGGCATCAATTTATCCATTTCCCGAGGCCATTCGGCTGCTTGGGGTGACCCTTTCCGCCTTAGGATCCGCCGACCGAGATGACGATCAGTTCACGCTGTCATTGTAGCGCGTTTGAACTCACACACTCGGGCGCTCGAGGCGGAGGCGATACGGGGATGAAAGCGGCGCTTAGTATCACAGGACGCCAGCAAGCGGTGCGCGTCGGGAATAACCCAAAGGGATTTCGGGTCTAACGTATTGTCAAATCGACTCCGGAGGATGGAGCATGGCCTTTTCGCAAATTTCGATGGTCATCGCTTTGACGGGAGGTCTCGCAACAGGCTGCGCCAGCGCGACAACGCAGTTCGCCGCAACAAGCAATAATGTTGGCTACGGCCCCAACCCGACTCTGCCGGTCGCCGACGATGTCGGCAATATCATCTGGCGGGTAAGCCGCCAACGTTGAGCCCAAAGGCCGAAACTCTCGGTTTCTCGATGGTTCGGCGTTGACTGGTGGCCGTATTTGGTAGTCCCAGGGAACTTCCTGACCTGCTGGAGATTAGTCCGTACCACGAGAGCAGGAGACGGGTCATGGCGCGAAGCTCGCGAATGAACCTGAGTTGATGTCGCTTCTGAACCAGGCGCAAGGGTCGCCGAGCACGAAAGGTTCCAGCTCAAAAACGCTTCCCCACCACAGGATCGTTGACAACGGAGAAGCCACTACTGGCGTCAATCGGTTCATCACCACTGTGGCCGACTTGGTCACGCGGTTGCTTTATGGGCTGAGCGGCTGTTTAGCCCCGCTTATCGAAACGCGAACAACTGACTGTCTGGATCATCGTGGCCCAGAATCGTGGCAGACACGATCTCGGCAGCGATCTGACTGAATGTGATACCGTTTCCGCCATACCCCATAGCAGCATAGACATTGTCCAGCCCTGGAACCGGTCCAATCATGGGGAGGCCATCTGCAGTCACGCCAAACGCGGCAGACCACTGATACTCAGGCTCCTCGATCTGGATCTTCAAAAGGTCCGCCAGTTTCTTTCGCAAGGTCTGGGATTTCCCTTTGAGTTTGCCGGGGTCTTGGAACGCAGTTGCGCTTTCTTCGTCCTCTCCACCAACAATGATGCGCCCGTCAGGTGTCGAGCTGAAATAGAGATAGGGATCTGATCCCTCCCACAGCAGATAATCCTTCAGCCAACGCGGCCGCGGATGATGTGGCCTCGTTGCAAGTGCCCAGGTTGAGACGATGCTATGCCCTTGATTGGCAACCGCATCGAGAAACTCAACCCGGTGCAGAAGACGACACTTCTTGCTTCAAGAATTTCACCTTTGGAGGTCGCGGCAAGAGTTGAACCACCAACACTGCGGATGTCAGTGATCTCGGTGCCCCGAACGATGAAAACTCCGTCCGTCTGCGCCTTGCGCCACAGCCCAGCCGTCAACTGAGCGGGATTCGCGGAGGCGGATACATTGGATTCAATAGCAGCCATACGTTCTATCGCGAACCGATCGCGCAGTTGGGCTGCAGTTAGGAATTGTGCCGTAACACCTGCCTGCTCTCGCGCCGCGGCTTCAGACTTGAGTGCCCTTGATCCGTAGGCGTCGCCGGCGAGATAGAGCGCTTTCTTGCGTTGTAGCTGGCACTTCACGCCCAGCAGATCGACAAGCGTTGCCAGACTTTCCACCGCTCTTGCTGAACGTTGCCAGACACGCCGCGCCTGCTCTTTGCCAATCCTGGATGCGAGCCTGTGCAACGGCACGTCAATTTCGTGCAGAATCATGGCAGTGCTTGCCAGGCAACTGCCGCGCAGCGGTTCACGTCGATCAACGACAAGAATTTTCAAGCCTCGCCCCAGAAGTGAAACTGCCATCAACGCGCCGCCAATCCCTGCCCCGATGATCAGCACGTCGACATTCTTGGCGGGGATTGAGTTCATGGCGGTGAATTGGGCCCCGCGGGTATTCGCCCACAAAGGTTTAAAGGATCGAAGCGTGCGCTTTCGCGTTATTGCCTCCACTGGAACCCTCCGCGCATCTGTCAAATCGAGCTACAGAGTTGCAAGTACTTTGTTGGCGATCTCGCCATCATATGCGTTTCGTTGGGCGACCTTCTTTTCGAGGGCATCGATAACGCACTCCGCAAAGTCGACCTGATAGAGCTCATGCATGATGTTGAGACCACCTGGCGTGAAGACGTTGATCTCCAGGATTCTGTTGCCGACAATATCCAGGCCAACGAGGAACATTCCGTCCTCAATCAGCTTCGGCCGCACCATTTCTGCTATGTCCAAGATTTCCCGTGTGATCTCGACAGAAGCCGCCGTGCATGTGGTGTACGAAAGCGAGACTTGAATGCCTCCACGGATGCAACAAAGGCTCTCGCCCCTCTTTTGCAAGAAAGTTCGCCTGTTGCAGACAGCGTGATCTCGAACGGCTGGAGGAAGGGAGCATCTTGCGAAAGTAAACGGTCGCGTTGTAGTTCATCGACGTCGAGCACTCCAAATGTGCCGAATTGCCTTTTCATCGCAGCAGCAATCGGCTTGATCAGTCGAACCGCATCCTCGACGTTTCTGGCAAGAAGATACGACGCATGCGACGCGGCAAGCTCGCGGGCAACCGGGTGTTCGTCTGCATCTCCGATATGTAAACACAAAAACGGCAGGGGTCGGTCGATGTGCAGCCGCCCGCCGTCGAATTCCTGGCGGATGGGCTTTCCCGTTGCGAGCGCGTCGAGAACGACGTCTGTCGGCGGCTTGAGCACAGCAGCATCAGCGCTCATGAAACCTCCTTCAGGGCCTTTTCAAGCACGGGCACCGTACCAGTGATCAGAGCGCGAAGCGCGGCAATGGCCTTCAGGTCAGGCACTCCTGTCCATTCGTCCATAAAGAACTTCTTGAACTCGATGGCCAATGCGCAACCCGTTTTGGGAAAGTGTTCATGGATGAAACGCGTCTGCTCTCCACGCCCCTGAAATGCTATGTTTTCACGAACATCCAGACGGCGGCCAAGGAAGTCGAAGCTTCGTGCGGTTCTTGTGAATGCCTCGACAATCGGTGCCCAGCGACCACGATCCATGGAGAAGGTGCCTATGTTGATCTCTGGCGCGTGCTCGGGGTCGGCAGCCTCCGCTGTCGGTCCATCCCGACGATGGTTGTAACTATGCACATCCAGCACGACGAAAGAGCCGTACTGTGCTTCAAGGTCGCGCAAATAGCCCTTCAGCATTGCGTAGTAGGAATCGTGGACTGCAAGGCTGTTTGCGATCGAGACGTCTGACGGCGGTTCACGCCAGAGGTCCATTTTCCATGCCTGCTCCGGGCGGATATATACCGCCGCGTCTCTTGGCCTGTTGAGGTCTATTTCGAAGCGGGACCGATGGACGATGATTTGATTGGAGAGATCACGGATCATTGCACCCGTGAACGGGTCTTCCTCGCGCTGCCGCTCCTCATCCGTAATGCGGATTTCCTGAAGGGCGTCGGCTCGCACGTTGTGCCCGTCATGGATGGCCGTTCCGACTATCGGTGAGGCCCCCCGATGGACGGTCCACCAAGTATGCTCCTTCGGCTCCAAGATCAGCGCAGTTAGTTTATCCATATGGCGCAGTCATTTTCCGCGTGTTCGACGATGAATGCGTAGCGCGGGATCAATGCGTAGCGTGGCTATTCGTTCCACTGCGAAATAGGTCGGCCGACTGCTGCCGCGCTGGAGGTCGCGACCTGGGGGCCAAGGTCCTTGCGCGCTCGCTCCAATGCGTAATTCATGTCGTCGGTGAGGTTTGTCTGTGGCACGCTCATCGATCGACCTCCACCGAGGTGTGGCAGGCCTCGTCAAAGATCGTCTGTAGCATCGTCAAGTCCTCTGGACTGATACAGCCGGTGTTGTTGCGCACCGCGGCAAATCGCTCAATGCCGACGCCATCACCCTGTTGGACAGTTTTGTTCTTCGGAGAATCTGAGCCCACAGCACGTCCTCCACTCGGGGCGGAAGAAGCCTCCCTGCCGTCAGCGCGAAGACTGGCGGACGCACCTGACAGGCGCAGTTGATTGGAACAGTGGGCGCTTGTTCAGTGGGCCGTAATAGGCGGCCGCCGTTCATGATGTTGCATTCCTGCCCATCGTGTTTCAACACAAAGACACCCGCCGCGTAAAGTGCGGGCTTGGAACCTTTGACCACTTCACGACGTTCTGAGGTCTGGTCCAGACACTCGCGGGAGGGTCGACAATGCGACATTTTCTGATTGCACTTGCCGCCACGACAATGATTGGCGGTGCGGCTTACGCTCAGACGGCGCAAACCACGACAACCGAGACTTTCGTCACGGTCCAGCCAACAGATGTGTTGAGTTACAATCTCATCGGTCTCAACGTCACCAACGATGCCGCCGAGACGATCGGTGAAATCAAGGATCTGGTCATCGCCGAGGGCAGACTTAGCGGGTACATCGTCTCGGTTGGCGGGTTTCTAGGAATGGGCGATCACTACGTTATGGTCGGCCCGTCCGCCGTAAAAGTCACCTATCTTGAGAATGACAAGAAGTGGACGGCCGTGATGAACGCAACTAAAGAAGAGCTGCAGAAGGCTCCAGAATTCAAGTACGAAGGTCGCTGGGAGCGCTAACTGGCCCCTCGAAACAGAAACCAGCGAATGATGTCGGCAACAAAAAAGGCCGGGGCGAAACCGCACCGACCTTCCTTATTGCCGCAGTTCATCCAGTGCCAGTACATCCGTGGTCAAAGGCCGAAAGCGGCTGTGGCAATCGCGAGCGACAGATGCTTTCCAGCGCTCATCAGCGATGCCGATGTAGGCCATATAGGTCGGCATTGTGGTCAAAACAAGTTTGCACGCCAGTTTGGTGGGTTGCTTGTAAATGGGGCGGGTTGCGTTCACTGTCGCATCTTCAGCAGTCACTTGTCAGGGCGCTGCTGCTCAAGGGTCGCCACGCCCTAGCCCCAATGCGAAAGGAGGATACATGTCCTCCAACATCGCGCGTATCGACTTCCGAACACGCGACATCCGCATTCTTAGAAAAATGCTGAAGCAGGCCAATTACGTCACTGCGAAGCTGAAGCCCTTGGCCGGCCCTCTCAATCATCCCTCACAGTCTGTGCTACGGCGCTTCATGACCGGGACGATGCAGGAACCAGCCAAGTGATCGGGCCTGCGGAACTATTGCCGTATGGATGCCGCCTGGAAACGAACGATACGTGGACGGTGTTCGACACACATTCCGGCCGCGCTGCGGAACTCGGCTTTTATCGCGCTACCAACCTTTCGGAACTCGACGCCAGAGAACTTACGGCTATCTTCAACCGCAACACCGTTGGCACGCCAACACGTATGCCTCGCTATGCGATTCAGGGCCTGCCACTCAAGTCCTGAGCGTCCGTTCGTGTGCCTGTCGAGGCAAAGCGCGATCACCTCCCAGTAGCACGGCATGACCAGCGTGCTCCGCCCCGGCAGGCAGAGTTAGCGTACTCCCGGGTGCCCGACACGTCAAAAAGCTCGACCAATTTCCGGCTACGTCAAATTTAATAGACTTCGCTGCACAGGAGGCGCACTGTTTCGCATCGTTTCCATATGCACGGCAGGAACGACAGGGAGATGGCAGCTCTCGCCCCAACAGAGGGAGAGAGTCTTGTGTCCAAATCCTTCTACTACGATGCCGCCGTTATCCGGCCTTTCCCAGCGGCAGCCACGGCAGAGCGGTGTTCAGTCCGGATCACCTGAACGCCCTTCAAAGCCTATTCGACGACTGCCTTGGCGAATGTGCTTTTTCCATCGATAGCCAGGCCGCTGAAGCGTTGGGAAGCGCTATCATTCGCCTCTACTCTCAGGGGCAACACGATCCGATCTTCATCAAAGCGATACTCCTGCCATCGTTCAAGCGACGCGCTTAGTTGGGTGGCCGTCGGTGCAAATGCCGGCCGCGTGTCACTTGCCGAGGGATCCCGGTCAAGCGTCACGACAGCGCGCGCCCTCGCGCATGCGAGCGTATCACGGGTCAGGCCATGCTCCTCGGAGATGCTGTGGACGCGCGTGTCAATCCTCTACGACCCTCCCCTCGATGAGCTTGAACGAAAAGACCGCCCGCGCGTTGAAGAAGGACAGGGAGGTGTATCTATGGTCTTCAAACCCCCGACCTTCAACGGAGAAGAATACGACCCGGAAAACCCGAAAAACCAAGCGGGCCTTGAAGAACGAGTTGCGAATGCGCTTGCGGACGCCGGAAACGTAGACGCCAGCGATGTTCAAGTGACCCTTGTCGGCCATACGATCGTCCTCACGGGCACCGTGTCGACCGAGGAAGAACGGCGAGAAGTGACCGACATCGCTGCGAGCTTTGACGAGGTCCAGCGCGTCATCTGTCAAATCCGCGTCAATCCTTGAATTTCCGATACCGCGTCGCGAGAAGGCAGCTCATCCAAGCACCCTCCGGCAGAGGAAAGCGCTTGGTGAGCGCACCGAACATGGGCATGCCATCCCACCCGATGCAGTCGACCGCATCTCGCGTAGCAGGCAGGCTTCCGAGGTCTTTCGCAGTCGGAACTTTGGGGCTTTGTTTTTCGTGTAAGGATCTGCGTCATGGACGACGATCGACTTCGCTGGAAATCGCCAGTCCGCATCACTACCCCGGAAGGCACGGTGGAGGTCATACGGGGTCCGAAAGATGCTCTTGCCGTCCTCCCACGAATGTGGCCGCCAGCGGACGATGAACACTTCAGACAAGCGAAGCGAGCGTGCATTGCTGCGCTCTCCAGACCCCAGACCGTTGAGGAAGCTCGATACACGTTCATGGGAGCATGCCGAGATGCAAACATCCTCGCGCCGTAGAAGATTAATCCTTTTCGGAAAACGGGAGATGTCTCGTGAACGAAAATGAGCCAAAGTCCGTGAACGCTCCAGCAAATCCTGCGGGAGCTTTCGTATCCTTCCCCTACGACCGTGCGGCGGTCGACCAGTTTCGGCAGTCCTTCCCGAGAGCGCGTTGGAACGACGAAGAGGCGCGCTGGTTCGTTCCAGGGAAAACCGCCGAGAAAAGGTTTTTCCGCTGGATGGATAATCTCATGGCAAGCAGCGATCCATTTGCCGATGAGAAAGGAATGGACGATTTCGCGTTCGACCCGATCGTCAGTCCATATCTCGCAGGCGCGGAAGACCTCCAACTGCGGACCCCATACTCGAGGGCTATCGTTCGGGAATTGAGACAGGTGCCTTGGGCGCGCTGGGACGACGCGCTGAGGCTTTGGCGAATTCCATATCGATCGCTTCAGGAGCTAAGAAAACGGTGGCCAACGATCGAGACGGAGGCTCAACGCAACGAACCTGAAGAACGCAAGATGCGTCGGCGCGCCCTGCAGGGCTCCGCAAAGGAACAAGAAGCACGGGCAAGGGTAAGCGAGCGCCGCCGAAGGCGGTACCCGGTTCCACGCACTTTTCCGCCCATGTTGAACCGTCCGGTGGCCACCGCCACATACGGGGTCGTTATATGCAACGGGGTTTCGACCGAGACCGTGCCCTCCGGCTTTTCCGGCCTGTACCCACATATGGGCAACAGCCGGATGGAGTTTGTCTGGGCATCCTGGCGTGTGCCGACGCTCTCCGAGCTTGTATCTGCCTGGCCCGCGCGTGCGGAGATTGATCACAGAAAAGGTTGGTGGCTTCCGACACTGGACGAGTTGCGAGACGCAAGGAAGCAGGCGCGTTCACGGGAGCGCAGACACGTGTCGGCTGCAGCAGCTCTGGTCGTTCCCTCCGGAAAGACCGAGGGATCGGGTTGACCGTCCCGCTAGCCCTGGGTTCCAGCCAGATGCTGACGAAGCACGTCGGTCAACACGGAGACTAGGTGTTTTGGATCAAACGGCTTTGATACAAGCGGGACGTTCTTGAACTTCGGAGGCAAAGCCTCGCGCCCATAGCCGCTGACGAAAACGAATGGAATCTTTCTTTCCACCAGGATGTCGGCAAATTCGTCCGCGCGCTTCCCGTGAAGGTTTGCATCGAGAAGGACAGCGTCGCATCGATGGTCCGCAATTGCCTGCCGCGCAGTTTCCAAATCGTATGCTGGGCCGACCACGAGGAAATCGTTCTCCTGGAGGTCTGCTTCGATTTCCATTGCGAGCAGCGGCTCGTCCTCGACGACGAGTATCTTCGGTTTGACCGCCAGATCCTCTGGAGTATCTGACACAACGTTCAAATTGGGATCGTCATCCGGTAGCGGCAGGCGGATCTCGCAGGTTAGACCAAAGGCAGAATAACAAGTCTCCGCGCTGCCTCCATATGGCAGAAGACTGCGTTCGATGATCGTCGTGCCCAAACCGACCATCGTGGGTTCGGCCGCCACTGGCGCACCCGTCTCGTGCCAGTGGATTCGGAGTTCACTTCCCGGACCTGCACTGGCTTCCCAGCTGATATCAAGTTTTCCAGAGCCCACCGAGAGGGCACCATATTTTCTCGCGTTCGTCGCCAACTCATGCAGCACAAGCCCAAGCTGCACCGCAGAATGGGCCTCCACGATCACGTTGGGCCCCTGAAAAGTGATTTGCGTCCCCTTGTCGCCAAGTGCGACTTGGTTTCTGACGAGTTCCGCGACGCTCGTTTCCGGACAATTTTTGTTCGACAAGAATATCATGGGCTCGTGCAAGCGCCTGGATCCTACCGATGAAGCTGTCGACAAATTGACTTGGGCTGGCGGCCGTCCGAAGCGGCTGTCTTGCAAGAGATTGAATTGTTGCCAGCGTATTCTTCACACGGTGGTTGAGTTCGTCGAAGAGCATCCGTTGCAGATTCTCATGCTGCTTCCGTTCGCTGACATCCCGAGCAATCTTCGATGCGCCAACCACCCGACCTTTTGCGTCATGAATCGGCGAGATCGTGAGCGAGACGGCGAGGCGCGTTCCGTCCTTAGCGACGCGAACCGTGTCGTAGTGATCGATGCGTTCGCCCCGGCCGAGTTTCGCCAGAATTTCGGTTTCTTCGTCCTGCAGCTCTGGTGGAATTAGTTTCGTTATCGACTGGCCGATCATCTCCTCCGCCTGGTAGCCGAAAATCCGAGTCGCACTGGCGTTCCAGGATTCGACAATACCGTCCAGGCCCTTGCTGATGACCGCGTCATCCGAAGTCTCGACGATCGCCGCCAAGCGTGCAGCATTCAGGTCCGCTTGTTTTCGCTCCGTGATATCTCGGGCGACTTTTGATGCACCGACCAATCGTCCCACCTTGTCGCGGATCGGCGAAACAGTGATCGACAGATCGACGTGCTTGCCGCTCTTTGCCACACGGACCGTCTCGAAATGCCGAATATGCTCCCCCTGCTTGAGGCGACGCAGTATCTCGTCCTCCTCCCCCTGAAGGTCGGTCGGTATGATCTTCCGGATGGATTGCCCGATCATCTCCTCAGCCTCGTAGCCCAGAATTCGGGTTGCGGCGCTGTTCCAGGAAGTAACCGTTCCGTCCAACATCTTGCTGATGATCGCGTCATCGGAAGAAGCGACAATAGCTGCAAGTCTAGCGTCGGCCCCTTCTATCGCGATGCGATCGGCAACGTCGATCAGAACATTGATCGCTCCTACAACCTTGCCGGCGTCATCCCTCACCATATCTGGAAGGGACTCGAAGTTGACTTTCGTGCCATTCGGACGTTGCGCGACAAGACGCTCGCCTGTCGGCGGTGACCCTCCCCTCAGCATTCGTGCCAAAGGACATTCGTCGCGTTTCATTGGTTGGCCGTCTGCATGGAAAAGCCGCCACGAGCCGCACCACAGATCGGTACCGAGTTCAGGCTGCCTTCCCCACAACTCCGCCGCGGCGTTGTTGTAGAATGTAATTCGACCATCCGCGTCCGTACCGTACATGGCAATCGAGCTGGCCATCAAATAATTTAGCATCGTCGCCCCTTGGCGATGGTCTCGAACGAGTTTACGCAATGCTTGTGTCATCCCTTCAAGCCCAGCGCGGGCGACAAGCGAGTGACCGTAGCGTTTGGCCAACGACTTTTCTCCAACGCTCCGTGCCTCGCGCCGCGCCGCCGAGGGTCCTTTTTCGCTGCCTTTCGAATCCGCTTGGGAAGCGCTGAACTCGCCGCATCCCGAAGAACCTCGACTGCAGCACTTGCCCCGCTCTCCAATGCGTGCCCGGCAAGCTGAACCGCCTTGCCGCCTCTGGAAACACCCTTCTTGGCAGCGCTAGCCAGCGGCTTCCGCTCCTCGATAAGAACTGCTGCGGCAGCCGCTGCTCCCGCCGTCAGGGCCTTCGCGAGCAGTTCGCGCCCAATCTTGCTTCGCATCAGGCCGGTCAGCACCGGCGACTTCCGGATGCCCTTGGGTACCTTCAACCCTGCGACCTTTTTCGGTATCCGAGCTTTTTTCGCCATGACTGGCTCCTTGCATTTTCGAACCGACTACTATCAGCGCGAATTCCGAATGTGCCGCGTTTGCGTGTCAAACGTGGTGGCCCGCTCTTCCCTCAGAACGGTTTTCAAACTTTGTGGTTCCCAGTCCTTGGAACTTTACGATCCCCTAGAAATTTATCGCGTCATGGCGAACAGAAGTCGTGGGAGGTGAACGTGACGAATATTCGCTCGAGTGGCTTCGACAGTCCTGCGCAACTTCGAGAACACCTGGCCGAACTTGAGGATGATCGTAATGAAGACGCGGATCGTCGAAACGCTGATCTGCAAGGTCAGATTTCCAAACTTCGAACAGAAGTACGCCAACTGCGGCGGCTAGTAGTCGAAACCCGAAACCGGTATCCAGCGAGTTCGAAGAAGGTTCGAGATGACCGATTTTGGCTTCGTCTTACGGCGACGGTGGCCGCAACGTTCGTTCTCAGCGCGGCCGTTCGCTATTTTCGCCTGGGGTCGGCCGGCGCGGCCGCAGTGCCCTTGATTGCTTCGAAGATCAGAAGAGAGGGGCGGTAAGTCCCGCATCCGCTGCCCCGCCGAAGTTTTCGGGCCTGCACTTCTACCTGGCGCGGGAATTCGAAATCGGTGAACACTGGAGTGACCGTCATGACCGCCTACCCGAAACCTCCCTTCCCGTCGCAACAGCAACCAATGCCCGGTTCCAGAAGAAGATGGAGCCAGTGCCAGATCATGGCGAAGACAGTTATCGCGGATCCGGTCGTCTGAGCGACATGGTCGCGCTGATAAACAGGCCTGGCCCAAGGGGTCGGCATCCTTCGTCGCCTAGTTGGTGATAAGGGAACAAATCACCTGCATGCCCGCTTACTAAAGCAGCGAGTTTGATCCCTCGCGGGAGGCTGTCATGAAGTACAGCGATGCCGAAGATGTCGCATCCACAGAGGAGACGACCGTGGCCGCTCTGTATAGCGGCGCGGAGAAGACCTCCAGGTCGATGGAGCAGTTTGGGCGAACTTTTCTCGTCTTATTGGCTAGCAGCGTATTGTTGGTACCGATAGCTTGGGATGTATCAGAATATTGGAACAGAAGGGTGGATGGTTCGGATTCGACAACGCAACCCGCAGTGCGCCAGTCCGAGCCGTTAACAGATCATGTGCCGTCGGAGACAACACGCAAGAAGACCGCATCTATAAACCGCGGTCCGACTTACAAGTCTGGCCCTGGCGGTGCGTCAATTGTCATCAGGCCCAACGTTGCAAAGGCGACCGGTTGCGGCCGCGCCTCCTGGTATGCGCTCTATTCGCGAACGGCCTCCGGCGAACGCATGAACCCAGCCAAATTGACCGCCGCCCACAAGTCCCTTCGCTTCGGCACGAAACTAAAGGTCACCAACACCAGCAACGGCCGGAGCGTCGTTGTGCGGATCAACGATCGCGGTCCGTTCGTAAAAGGCCGGGTGCTTGACCTCTCTAAGGCGGCGGCCTCTCAGATCGGCATGATCAGCGCTGGGCACACCAAAGTCTGTTATCATGAGCTTCCATCGCGCAGCGTCCAACGGCCGTTATGCTCCACTGCGCCCGGCTGCAGTCGAGTCTAGGAAAATACCGGTATTGTCGGCTCACATCGCAGGCTTAAAAATTGCGGCCGCTTAACTCCATCGGACTCGCGACTTGGTCCTATCGCGATCGACACCAACGGCACATCGGGACTGGGCATTCTGTGTAATCACCTTCGCCGTAGTGGCAGAGTGCAAACGGTCGGATGGCGGTGATCACTCAACCAGAGTTGCCGCAGCACCGAACGCGTATCAACTTGAACCGTCCGCAGCACCAGCCAGGCGCTTGGCCTGCTCCGCCAGCTTTTGACTTAGCTCCCGGAGCTCTTCCTCTTCCAGGTTTTCAATACCGACAAAATTGTTCTGTGCGTGCGACGACAAGATGAGCTCGTCCAATTTGGCTTGAATCGCTCGATTGTCGCGTATCTGGGAGTTTTGAAGGATAAACACCATCAGAAATGTGATGATCGTGGTTCCGGTATTGATGATGAGCTGCCAGGTCTCGGAAAACCCGAAGAAGGGACCCGTAATGCCCCAGACTGAGACCAAGCAGACTGCTCCGGCAAACGTGGCCGGATGGCCTGACCAATCGGCGACCTTGTTGGCGAACTTTGTGAAAAGGTGTTCGTGCACAGAATGACCCTGGGCCACCTTGGAGTTGATGCTCCGGGCACGACCTCGCAGTCTGCTCATCCTCAGTTTCCTAACAAAAGTATTACTTGGCGCGGTTTGGTAAGCGCTTCCGCTTCGTTGCGGCAAAACCCTCCAATTGCTCCTCACTCATGGATTTTTCCATTTCTTTCGAAGCGCCTTTCAATTCACTCTTGCTGATTTCGCCTCGTTTGGCCGCCAGGGCAGCGCCGGCGGCCTTCTGCTGTGCTTTTGATTTAGCTGGCATCACAGTCTTCCTCTTTGCGAAAGACGATAATGTGTTTTGCGACCTGAAGTTCCACGATAGCAGTCAAAAATTCGGCTCGGCAGAAGGAACAATCTGTCCCACCGAACTCTTGATGACTCGACAGCGTGCAGCCATCGCTGGAGGGTGTCATGAACCACTTCGAACAACTGAATCGCGCAATCGAAATCGCCCAGACGGCTCACCAAACCCAACTGGACAAGGTCGGAGAACCGTATTTTGAGCATTGCCGGCGTGTCGCCGAACAGGTCACGTCCGCAGACGAGAAGACGGTCGCCTTTCTTCATGATGTCGTCGAGAAGACTCGCTCCTGGTCGCTTGAGCGGCTTGAAGCGGAAGGTTTTTCCAGACCAGTTCTTGAAGCAGTGCGGGCGCTGACACGTGCCCCGCCAGAAAGCGACGACAGTTTCGTTCGCAGGGCGATGGGCGACAGCCTCGCTCGTGGCGTCAAGATCGCAGACCTGAACGACAATCTCGTGCAGATATTGCAGGTAGACGGTGACGTCGAACGCCTCACCCATGAACTCGCCATTGCGAAGGCTGAGCTCAAGGCGGTGGCGTAAACGCCCCATGGGAAACCTCTCCTCTGAGGGGGAGTTTATGCGGATGACGGCAGAAACAGATAGGAGCCAGCCATGAGCGATGCGAAAACAACATCCAATCACACTGAGATCCGCGAATGGGTAGAAGAGCGCAACGGTCGCCCGGCGAAAGTGAGAGGCGAGAAAACGGGCGGGATCCTCAGGATTGATTTCGGGAAACCTGAAGACGCCCTGGAGGCGATCTCTTGGGACGATTTCTTCCGCATTTTCGACGAGAACGACTTGGCGTTCCTGCATCAGGACAAGACCTTCGAAGGCAAGATAAGCCGGTTCAACAAGTTTATCGCTGCGTGACCCGCGTGTTGCCCCTCGCAGTGGCTTAACTCTTGGCAATGACACGGGCGCCCACCCGGCCATCCAGTTTATAGTGTCGGTCGTCTTCCGCCGGCGCATCGTGACAGAAAGCCAAGCATCCGATTTTCTTCTGCACGCAGTCCCGCCGGTACTGATCGGGAAACAGCAAGGGGCCCGCGTGGCAACGACGTTTGCCGATCCGCCAAGGCAAGGATATCGGGGTGGACGTAGCTCGAGCGACAGATCGCCGGGGTGTTGTGCAGAATTGCGGACGCCGCGTCGCACATTCTCCGGATTGTCGGGCGTTCCCCTCGCTCCAGCGCGGCTCGCGCCACGGTGAAGGCCGCCACACTTCCCGCCCACGTGCGAAATGTCTTCGCCGACACCCCGGATCCCGCATGCTCTGCAAGAAACGCATTCAACTTGCCTGAATCGATCGGACGAACCGAACCATCCGGGCCCTCCCAGACAAACAACTGGCGGCCGGGCAAGTCGGCCACCGCCTCCAGCATTCGGTGCAAGCGGGGATTTCGCAGGACGCGACGAATGCGCCGGCCACCTTTGGCCGTGAAAGCCATCTCAATCCTGTCGGATCTGATCCGCACATGCCGTTTCAGCAGCGTTGTTGCACCGTAAGTGCGATTCTCTTCAGCGTAACTTTTGTTCCCCACCCGCAGATGCTCTTCGTCGAGCAACGTGACCAAGCCTGCGAGAATTGTATCGGCGTCACTGATCGGCCCGTCGAGATGACGCCGGACGACACGGCGAAGCCTCGGCAGACTGCGCCCAAATGGGATCAACTGCCGAAACTTGTCGTCACTGCGAAACGCTTTCCAGTCATTGTGATAGCGGTACTGTTTGCGACCGCGAGCATCGTAGCCTGTGGCTTGCAAATGGCCGTTCTCGTCCATGCAGATCCAGACATCGCGATACGCCGGTGGCAGGCCGAGCGAAGCGATCCTGGCCTTGATCGCCGGATCGGTCACCCGCCCGCCACCCGGCATGCGGTAACAGAAACCGCGCCCGCGTTTCTCCCGACGGATGCCCGGTTCGCTGTCGCTGACATAGATCAGTCCGCAGCCACCAGGCGCAAGGTCTGGCATGGCATCACCTACGTCAGTTTCGACCAGTCCTACCGGCCCACCCGCCAGCGTCGACGCTCCTCGTCGATTTCGGCTGCGGTATAAGGCGGCGAAGCGTCATCAAACCGGCTCCATCCTGCATCCCGGTATGCTGTGCCGCGAGCGACAACATCAACTCGCTGCGCATTATCGAGAATGTCTTCGGCCACGGCGACGTCCATTTCGCTGACCTTTGCAACCACCATCGTGCCGCCACGACGGACACCCTCGACATAGACATTGGCGTCTTCCTCGGAGAGGCCGGATTTGATCAAGGCTCCGATAACACCCCCGGCAGCGCCACCGGCGACAGCCCCGGCTGCCGTGCCCGCTGCGGTGGCCACGAGCCAACCTGCTGCCACGACGGGCCCGATACCAGGTATGGCCATGAGGCCCAGTCCTGCCAACAATCCACCTGTGCCGCCGGCCAATGCGCCGAGGCCCGCTCCCGCCCCCAAGCCTTCCGCGACATATGTTTCGCTATCCCCGTCGATAGCCCGGTGTGAAACGATGCTGATGTCGTCCGGCGGTATCCCCGCCGCCTCCAGGTCGCTCACAGCGCGCCGTGCATCGTCATAAGTGTCAAACAGCCCTGTTACGGTCCTCATCACAGTACTCCTTACGTTCAATTGGCGACAATATTGCCCTGGTAGTCGAGTGAGACGACCACGGGCTTGCCGTCTTTGATCGCCTTGGCGCGCCATACGCCGCTTTCGTCCAAATTCAGATCCGAGATGCCGGTGTAGCCCGCGTCACCAATCCGCTCTTTGGCTTGATCTTCCGTGAAACTGTTCTCGCCGGTAACCGGCGCAACCGGGTTCTGGTCCCCAGGCATCACGATCGCTGGCTTGTCGGCCGGCTTTGCAGCCGGCACATTGCTCTGCGCCCAGGCGGCGGAACACGCCATCAACAATGCGATGGCTCCGATAGTCGAGGTTTTCATCTCTCATCCTCACTCCTGTGTTGGTATTGCTGCATAAGGGGTCGGGGATTTGTTTTGTTCCGCAGCGCCAATCCGGCGCGCCTCAACGTTGGCTAGGGAGCGAAACCAATTTCCGCAGGAACTTTGGCCGAGCGCTCACGTTGGAAAGTGGGCGGCCGTCCGGCCAGAACCGGCCTCGCACGGCGGGCGCTTCAAGGGAAGGAGAAGCAAAATGCCAGCACAAGCCAAAGATCTGGGCGAGCTGTTCTATGACACGCTCAGAGACATCTACTATGCGGAAAAGCAGATTCTGAAGGCATTGCCGAAAATGGCCCGCGCGGCTCAAGCCCCGGAGCTCAAAAGGGCATTTGAAGAGCATCTTGACGAAACTGAAAATGCACGTCGAGCGGCTACAAAAAGTGTTCGAGCTAATCGACAGGCCCGCTCGCGGCAAAACCTGTGAAGCCATTATCGGCCTGGTCGATGAAGGCAAAGAAGTGATGGAAGGGTTTAAGGGGTGTGATGCGCTCGACGCAGGTCTGATCGCGGGTGCCCAATCTGTCGAGCATTACGAAATCAGCGGTTATCGAACGCTGATAACCTGGGCAAAAACTCTGGGTCAGAAAGAGGCGGCAGATCTCCTGTCGCAGACGCTGGCCGAAGAAGAAACCACTGACAAGGTTCTGACAAAACTTGCAGTATCGAGTGTGAACGCAATGGCCGCTTGAGGCATCTGTTGACCGGTGCCGGCGGAAAGTTGCCGGCACCGGGTCCGGACAACAATTCCGAAACAGAGACGTTATCACAATTCCTGTTGTCGGCATTAAGATCGTGCCGCGCTGGAGTGAGAGACTGCTCGGTTTACCTGGCGCTGGTGAGTTTGGAAAAACGCGGCCGAACCGACGAAAATTATCCGCGTGGAAGCAAACCACACTGAACGGTGCGAAGGCCGCATGGGTCTGGGCGAACGCCGCCGCCGCTTCGCCCAAGACTAGGCCGGCGTGCTGATCAGCCTGGGGAACATTGCGCACTTCTCGACGTTTTTAGGTTCAGTTTCAGGCCCATTTGGTTCGCCATGGTGCCAGCTTGACGGAAGTCTGGAAGCCGAAGAATTTCCATCGATACATATCGCGCTTCCTCTGAATTCGGCCTGTGCATTGAAGGGAGGAAACCGATGCTCGTTCCCGATCTACCGTGGTCTGTTCCACTTATCGTTCGCCTGCAAAACGGTATGCAACACATCTTCGCTGGCCCCTTTGAGGCTCTTGATTTTCTTGAGAACGAATGGCCCTTGCGGCGAAGCCAGAAGCGAGAGAGAGCCGTTCGCTTATGCCGTGCAGCGCTCAATCGCCGCACCCCGCTGGCGGTGGCGCGCGAATCGTTTGTCTCCGCGTGCCTCGAGGCAGGGCTGCCGGTGGCGGCTGCCCATCCTCACGCGACGAAAACATCTGGTGGCCAACGATCGAGGCCATAACTGGCCATTTGACTTCTCGACCGCGGCACCATCCTGAATGTGCTCATGCGCCTTCGGCATATCGCCAGAAGACCGTCGTGAATGACGTGGTTGCGGAGCGTTTCAACCGACGTCATGAACTCGCACGTTTCAGACAGTGTGCCAGCCTCGTTGTTGAAACTCACACGTCTGCGATCGCCATATTGGAGACTACCGGAGGAAAGCTTGGGATAGCGGGAAAAGACCTGCCGAAGATGTTCGGCATCGAACGCGACTTTGACCGTGTGGTCAAGCAGGCTGTGCATCCGGATAAAGATGAAACCCAAATAGGCAAATAGCTTCGTCGTCACCGGAGACGATGAATACCGAAGTCCATCGTCGTGTTCCATTAGAGGGAAGAAGACGCCGCGGTTAGCGATACAAACTGTACCCAGCCGCTCCTCACGCGGTCATAGTGTCGACTGATTCAGCGCGTTGTGAACACTACGACCCCACCCCATATAAAGTTCGAATCCCGCCGCTCCAACCATTAAAGTCAAACACTTAGCTACCGGTGATTGAATTGGCTGTAAATTTTATAGCCACCATAAGATCGCGGTTCGTCACTTTCTCGGAAAGGTATGCGCCAATCGGTCATTTGCACTCTTTAATTGGATCTACTTTTGGCGACACTAGGAGTTCACTCAGATCTCGTTCCCAGTCTTTGATCGACAGACCGGAATCGTCTCGATGAATCAAATAGTTCCTTGTAAAAGTTGCGGCGGACACAAGCCCTGGTGCAAATCACTTGCGGCGGATCGTTGTGGGCGCCGATCGGTGAATCCGGTGCGCTGTTGCGGTGGAGGGAAGGCCGCATTCGACCGAGGAGATCGGGAGAGCGGAAATGTCGGCGGCAGAAGGATTTCGCGAACTTGAAGGCAGAGCTCGCAGATACCGGGATGGTCGCGCAGCCGAATCGTAAGAAGATGCCGGCGACCTGCCACCCCTGGGTCAATGGCGCGACGGCGTTTATGGAAACGTCCGGCCGCATGGCCGACGTTTCGGGCGATATAGGTCCATCGAGACGGGGCCAGGCGGTCGAGGCGATCGTCGCGTTAATGGCGAGCGCTTGCCGCAAGGGGTGATACCCCCGGCGCGGTGGCGCGCCGGGGGCATTTTTCGCGTTTAGATGATGAAGAAATCGGCGGATGTGAGCCCCAACCCCTTCGTCAGGGTGGCGAACTGCACCGCCGCTCCCTTACCGTTGCCGTCCGCATCGTAGAACAGCTTGCCGGTGTCCGTCTCGTAGATGATGCGGTCGTACTTGTCGGTCGCAAGCCCGGTCTTGTTCGCGGCAAAGGCGGAGGAGGCAAGCGCTCCCGTCTTCGTCAGGGCGGTGAACACCGCGTTTTCCAGGCGGATCGTGTCATCTCTGACCGAGAAGTCAGTGATGAGATCGATGTTGGCCGAGGACAACTTCGTGTTGAAGATGAAGAGGTCCTTGCCGCTGCCGCCGGTGAGCGTGTCCTTGCCGAGCCCGCCATTGAGCGTGTCATCGCCCGCACCGCCGAGCAGCGTGTTTGCACCGCTGTTGCCGGTAATGACGTTGGCCAAGCTGTTGCCGGTCCCCTTGAGCGCACTTCCGGTCAGGATCAGGTTCTCCAGGTTCGCCCCAAGCGCGACCGTCACCGAGACGCTGGAGTAAACGGTGTCGGTTCCCCCATTGGCCGCCTCGACGATCGTATCGCCGCCGTCGGTGATATAGGTGTCGTTGCCGCCACGGCCTTCCAGCTTGTCCGCACCGCCGCCGCCGTTCAGCACGTTGGCGGCGTTGTTGCCGGTGATGACGTTGGCGAGGCTGTTGCCAGTGCCTTTGGCAGCCGAGCCGGTGAGGACCAGGTTCTCCAGGTTCGCGCCGAGTGTTAGCGAAACGCTGGAGAGTACCGTATCGGTCCCCCCACTGGCCGCCTCGACGATCTGGTCGCCGCCGTCGGTGATAAAGGTGTCGTTGCCGGCGCCGCCGATCAGCGTGTCCTTGCCGCCAGCGCCGTCGAGCACGTCGTCGCCTGCACCGCCGTCCAGCCTGTTGGCACCGCCGTTGCAGGTGATGGTGTTGGCAAGGCTGTTGCCGGTGCCGTCGGCTGCCGAGCCGGTGAGAACGAGATTTTCCAGGTTCTCGCTGAGCACCAGTGAGACGCTGGAGCGCACTGTGTCGATACCTTCGTCAACCGCTTCAACGATCGTATCGCCGCCGTCGGTGATGTAGGTGTCGCTGCCGGCACCGCCAATCAGCAGGTCGGCACCACCCGCGCCCTCGAGCACGTTGGCAGCGTCGTTGCCGGTGATGACGTTCGCCCCGCTATTGCCGGTGCCGTTGATCGCATCCCCGCCGACCAAGGTCAGGTTCTCGATCCCGGCGTAGCCGGCAAGGCTGCGGGTGATCGTAGATGTGATCGTGTCGATCCCCGCCGTGTCGACGACCACGTCGTTTTCTTTACCCAGCACGAAGGTGTCGTTGCCGGCACCGCCCGTCAGGATGTCGAGGCCAGCGCCGCCGTCCAGCGTATCGTTGCCGACGCCCCCTTGAGGATGTCGTCGCCATCGCCACCGTTGAGCACGTCGTCACCGCCCCTGGCATCGATGATGTCATCGCCAATGCCGCCCGAGAAGCTCTCGTCCTGATCGGCGCCTCGCAGGAGGTCATTGCCGTTCGTGCCATCGTTCGTGCCCTTGACGGTGATGGTGAGCGTGGCCGTATCGGTGCCGCCCTTTCCGTCCGAGACCGTGTAAGTGAACACGTCGACCTCGTTCTGGCCGGCAGCCAGGGATTCGGCGTCGTTGGCTTCATAGCTGTACATGCCGTTAGCCAGCAGGTTCAGCGTGCCGTAGCGGCCGACAATGGTCGCGGCGATCGGACCGGCAGCGACAGCCACCGTACCGGAAGCACCGGAAACACTGGTGATGGCGATCGGGTCGTCATCGGCGTCCGTGTCGTTGCTTTTGACGTTGCCCGAAACGGTGCCGTACTCGAAGACTTCTGCCGCATCGTTAACCGCGTCAGGATCGTGCAGAACGTCTTCAACGGGGTCGGTGACATCGCTTTCGATGCTCTCCTTCGTGCCGCCTTGATCGGTGTGATAAACGACCACCCATATCCCGGCTCCGACATCGGCTTGGGTCAACGTGTAGGTCTTGCCAGTTGCCCCTTCGATCACTTCGTCGTCGCCGCGCATCCACTGGTAAGTGATGGTGCCGGGTCCATCCGGATCGTCGAGGTCGTCATGGATCGCCTCCAACACGCCGTCCTCGATGGCCTCACCTTCGATCGTCACGGTACCCGTCAACGGGTCGTTGACGTTTGCGACTTCCGGCGTCGCGGGGCTGGTGACGGTCTCCGCGTTGCCCTCGCCGTCGGTGTAGCTGACCACCACGGTGATCTCCGCCCCGACGTCATCCTGGCCGAGCGTGTAGCTCGCGCCGTTCGCACCGGGGATCACCTCATCGCCGCGCATCCACTGGTAGGTGAGGTCGGCAGGGTTGAGGCCGTCCGCGTCGTCCAGCGTGCTGACGTTCGCCGTCAGCGTGCCGTCCTCGATCGCCGTGCCGGTGATCGTCACCCCGCCCGTCGGCTCGTCCTCGACGGCGGCAAACGTCACCGTCTGCGTGACCTCAGTCTCGCCGCCCTTGCCGTCGCTGACGGTGTAGGTCAGCGTCACCGTGCCGTTGAAGTGCGCCGCCGGCTTCACCGTGTAGCCGCCCGCGCCATCGGCGGTGACTTCGGCACCTTCGTCGGCCGAAATCGCCGTGATCGACAACGGGTCGCCATCGCCATCGGTCATCCCCGACAGCAGGCTCGCCGTGCTGACCGTGTAGGGGGTGTCCTCCGTGCCGGCCGGCAGGACCGCGTCCGGCGTCCCCGTCGGCTCGTCGTTGTCCGGCACAAATTCGATCCACCGCGTATGCGCAATGTCGCCGCCCTTGTTATCGCTGACCGTGTAGGTCAGCGTCACGATGCCGTGGAAGTTCGCGGCCGGCTTCACCGTGTAGCCGTCGCCGGCTTCGTTGGGGGTGACCGTCGCACCGTTGTTGGCCGAAATCGCCGAAATCGACAGCGGGTCGCCATCCGGATCGCTGAACTCCGCCACAAGGTTCGCCGTGCTGACCGTGTAGGGGGTGTCCTCAACGCCGTCCGCCACCGGCACGCCCACCCCCGTGCCGGTCGGCGCCTGGTTGGTGACCGCATCTGCAATGGCAACGTATGTTGTACCATTGAAATTCAGGAATTCTATGTTGGTGAGCACGTCCGTTCCGTCGTCCTGCGCGCCTGGGGTAATGTGCTTCACCCGGTAGGATCCGCCGCCGAGGTCGGTGACGCTGTAGTCCCCCTGGTTCCCGGAATACATGACCGTATCCTCATCGGCGCCGCCGTCGATCGTGTCGTTGCCCTCGCCGCCGTCAATCAAGTCGTTGCCATCGCCAGCCGTGATAATGTCATCACCGGCGAAGCCGTTGATGGCCTCGCTAGCGCTCGTACCGGCAAGGTTGTCGGGATCTGCTGTTCCGTTAATGATGCTCATTGGAAATCTCCTGCGTGATACACTTAATTGTTGCCGCCCACGCCCTTGGAGCTCCATGTCGTTTCATGGTCGCTGGCCGGTGAATCCGGTGCGCTGTTGCGGTGGAGGGAAGACCGCATTCGACGAAGGTGGCGCGCCGGGGGCATTTTTCGTGTTTTGATGATGAAGAAGTCGATTACCGGTGATATCGTTGACGACGTCGTCCACCGTGATCGCCACGGCCCGAAGCCCCAGCAGGGTTGATGCTGCCGGGGCTGCTCTTGTCTAGTTGGTTCAGTCCCTACAGGATGGCGTCGTCGTCGTGAACGATCACGTTGATCTCGTTCTTCGCGACGACAGAGCCGGTGACCACGTCGGTGAGGCGCAGCTCCAACCCAAACTCGGCGGCCCCTTCGAAATCGCCTGCTCCGTAGTCACCCAACTTTTCCTTGATGAAGTTGAAGCCGATGTTCCAAGCGTTCTGGAAGGCGTTCGGGTTGCTCGTCACGCTGTCGCCGATCTCTTCGAGGTTGCCGATGAACACGAACTCGTCCGCGTCCGTCGGGTCGATATCGAGGTAGATGCCGACGTCGAAGTCACCCTGCTCCGTCGCATTGCCGACCGTCATGGTCGACCCGTTCAGGCCCTCCTCGACCGTCATGGCGAAGGACCAGTCTGCACGGCCAGCGGTCGCGGCCGACATGCCGTCCTGTACGGTGTAGGTGTTGCCGACCACAGAAGCGTCACCGTAGTCTCCCTTGTGCTGGAAGGCCTTGAGACCCAACTCGATACCGGCAACGTTGTGCGTGACGATGTTCATGTTGTCCGCAGCGATGCCGGTGCCCATCAGCAGCGTCGTCTTGTCAGCCTTTACCGCACCATCGTCGAGAGTCCCGTTGGCACTCGTAACGACCGGGTCGTCGCCGTCAACGATCACGTTGATCTCGTTTTTCGCGACGACAGAGCCGGTGGCCACGTCGGTGAGGCGCAGCTCCAACCCAAACTCGGCGAGCCCGTTGAAGTCGCCTAGTCCGTAGGCACCCAACTTTGCCTTGAGGAAGTCGAAGCCGATGTTCCACGCGTTCTGGAAGGCGTTCGGGTTGCTGGTCACGCTGTCAGCGATCTCTTCGAGGTTGCCGATGAACACGAAATTGTCTGCTGCCGTCGGGTCAATGTCGAGGTAGATCCCGACGTCGAAGTCACCCTTCACTTGCTTGTTGCCCACCGTCATACGCGCCCCGTTCAGGCCCTGCTCCACCGTCATGGCGAAGGACCAGTCTGCACGGCCAGCTTGCTGGGCCGACAAGCCGTCCCGTACGTGGTAGGTGTTGCCATCGACAGAAGCGTCACCATAGTCTCCCTTGTGCTGGAAGGCCTTGAGACCCAACTCGATACCGGAAACGTTGTGCGTAACGATGTTCATGTTGTCCGCAGCGATACCGGTGCCCATCAGCAGCGTCCCGTCAGCCTTGACCGCACCCTCGTCGAGAGTACCGTTAGCAGTCGTAACGACCGGTTGTTCGTAGTAGGCTTGGCCGTTGAAGTTGAGGCGCTCGACGCCGCGAACGTTGAACAGGTTGTTCTTGGAGTCTGTGATGGTCCAGGAACCGCCGCCGAGATCCGTGATCGTGTAGGAGCTCTGTGCGAGGGCGAAGTTCAGCGTATCCGAACCCTTGCCGCCGTCGAGATTGTACTCGCCGTTGGAGGTCGACAGGCTGGCGACGTTGATCTTGTCGTTGTCGTTTCCAGCGAACACGTCTGCGCCGTTGGCATTGGAGCTAACGTAGATCGTGTCGGTCCCGGTTCCACCGTAGACAGTGGTGAAGCCGCCGTTGGTGTGGACCGTATCGTTGCCGGCTCCGGCGTCGATGAAGTCTGTACCGCCGCCAGCAGAGATCACGTCATTGCCCGACCCTGCGTAGACCGCGTCGTTGCCTTCTCCGGCGCTGACAGTGTCGTTGCCCGATCCCGTCTCGATGCGGTCGTTACCGTTACCGCCCCAGACCTTGTTGTCGCCGTTGCCAGCGTAGATGGTGTCGTTGCCGTCGTCACCGCTGAGAACGTCGGCCTCGTTGCCACCGTAGATTACGTCATCGCCAGCGTTGCCGTTGACCGTATTCTTGCCGCTGCCAGCATAGATCGTGTCATTGCCGTCGCCGCCGCTGACATTGTCATCGCCGGTCGATGCAGAGATGTAGTCGTCTCCGGCACCGCCGTACATCTTGTCGTTGCCCGCTCCGCCATGCATCTGGTCGTTGCCGGTTCCGCCATCCACGATGTCATTGCCATTGTCACCCGAGAGGTAGTCATGGCCGTCGCCGCCAAGCATCCGGTCGTTACCTTCGCCACCGAAGAGCTGGTCGTCGTGTTTGCCACCATCCAGGTAGTCGTTGCCGTTGCCGGCGGTCAGATAGTCGCGACCGTCGCCGCCGTACAGCTTGTCGTCACCGTCGCCACCGTTCAGATAGTCGTTGCCGGAGCCGCCGTCGAGCGTGTCATTCCCTGCGTAGCCGTACAGGTCGTCATTGCCGCCGTTGCCGAGAATGCGGTCCATCAGGTTCGTACCGCGCAGAAGTTCAGCCTTGCCCGAACCCGTTATGGTCTTGATCTTGCGTGCCATTTCAAAATGCTCCTTAAGTTATTGAGAAGATCTGATTTAATATGCAGTAGTGGTGCTCGTCCGCGCCGTCGTCCTCCGGACCTGGGGTGGTGTGCTCTGCGTCGCGCGATCGGCGCCGCCGGCCTGTGTTCGCTATTCTGTCACTCTCCCCTCGTTTGCTGCCGTCGCTTCCAGCGGCGCGTGGCCGTGCCGGCCGAGCTCTGCCTCTGACGCTGCGACGCCCTGCCCGCCGCTCCCCCAAACGGCTTTAACAACTTGTTAAACAGTCAAAATGACGGCTCCGCCTCCCCCAATTGGGTGAGGCCGGTTGAAATATTTTGTTGATGCACGTCTTTCGAGGCAGGCGAAGGGAGAGGCTCGACCGAAACCCGTTCGAAACCCACCGGTCAGGAAGGGGCCAAGAGTCGAACTCGCTCGACAGGTCTTTTGGAAGAAACACGGGCGGCGCGGCCGTCATTTGCGTGGCAAACCCGGGGCGCGGCCATCACGCGTAGGGGACCTGCGATGCCGGACACCGCTGCGCGCGCTTTGCCAATCGCACGGGGCGATAACGCGCGCGGCTACAGCGCCCTTTTCCTCGCGCGGAAGGATTTGAACATTTTCGGGAAAGGTGGCGCAAGCCAGGGAGGCACAGGCGGCGAGCTATGTCGCCGATGGCCGCAAATCGCTGCGGCTATGTGCCGGGCGGTGCCCGCTGCGACGTCAGCGCACCTGGTCCAGCAAGCGTTTGCACTCGAGCAGATCGTAGAGCGCTTCCTGCAACAGCGCCCGGTCTTCCTTGCCGACGCTGCTCTTGCCGATCGAGACTTCCGGCGCATCGTCGCTCCCGCCCCCGACGAAGGAGAAGAAGCGGCGGCTGGCGGGCGCCTTGGCGCGGCCGACGATCTGGTCGTCGTCGGCGGTCTTGGGCGCGACCGGCTCCTCCTGGCTGGCGGCGGCCAGCGCTTCGACCGTTGCCAGATCCCCGCTCGCGATCGCGGCGACGAACTTGTTGCCGTTGTTCTTCAGGAGCTTCTGGACGCCCTTGATCGTGTAGCCGTGATCGTAGAGCAGGTGACGAATGCCCTTGAGCAATTCGACGTCGTCGGGCCGATAGTAGCGCCGCCCGCCGCCCCGTTTCATCGGCTTGATCTGCGAAAAACGCGTTTCCCAGAAGCGCAGCACGTGCTGCGGCAGGTCGAGATCGTCCGCAACTTCGCTGATGGTGCGGAAGGCGTCGGGGCTTTTCTCCATCGGGCAACCTCACCGAATGACGGTTTCGACTCAAAGCCGGGAAAAACCGGCGAGTCGTTGCATTTCAGCGGGTTGTCTCGCCTTTTTCAAGCGAAGAATTCGAGCTTTCCAAAGCCGCGTTCTGTCAGGGGGCCGGGGCTTGCGGCTTCTGCTTGGTCTTGCGGGCCGTGTGCGCCTTCAAGACCCGCTGCTTCAGCACGTTCGAAGCCTTGAAGGTCATGACGCGCCGGGGCGAGATCGGAACCTCTTCGCCGGTCTTTGGGTTGCGGCCGATGCGCTCGTTCTTGTCGCGCACCTGGAAGGTCGCGAATGAGGACAGCTTCACGCTCTCGCCACGCACGATAGCGTTGCATATCTCATCGATGACGGTCTCGACGAGTTCCGCCGATTCGGTCCTGGACAGGCCCACCTTACGAAATACCGATTCGGCCAAATCTGCGCGTGTCACGGTTTTGCCGCTCATCTTCTCCCACCGTTTCTTATTGAAAGCGCTTACTTATCCGGCAAGAGTATTTCTCTTGCCGTTGCCGGTCAAGCGCCGTTGAAATCGGGTGCAAAGTCTTAGTCGGCTACCAGCGCAGCAGCACCGCGCCCCAGGTGAACCCGCCGCCCATCGCCTCCAGCAGGACGAGGTCGCCCTTTTTGATGCGACCATCGCTTGCAGCGGCGGCTAGCGCGAGCGGGATCGAAGCGGCCGACGTATTGCCGTGCAGATCGACGGTGACGACGACCTTCTCCAAGGGAATGCCGAGTTTCTTGGCCGAGCCGTCGATGATGCGGCGATTCGCCTGGTGCGGAACCATCCAGTCGAGATCGTCAACCGAGAGCCCCGTCGCATCGAAGGCGGCGACGATCACGTCGGTGATCATGCCGACGGCGTGCTTGAACACTTCACGGCCTTCCATGCGCAGATGCCCGACCGTACCGGTGGTCGAGGGACCGCCGTCGACAAAGAGTTTGTCCTTGTGGGCGCCGTCGGAGCGCAGTTGCGCGGTCAGGACGCCGCGGTCGGCAACCGTGCCCTCGCCTTCCTGCGCTTCCAGCACGATTGCACCGGCCCCGTCACCGAAGAGCACGCAGGTCGTGCGATCGGTCCAGTCGAGGATGCGCGAGAAGGTTTCGGCGCCGATAACCAGCACGCGCCGCGCCAACCCGCCGCGGATATAGGCATCCGCCGTCGTCACCGCATAGACAAACCCGGAGCAAACCGCCTGCACGTCGAAGGCAAAGCCGTGGTGCATCCCGAGTCGGTTCTGGATGTTGACGGCCGTCGCCGGAAAGGTGTTGTCCGGCGTCGAGGTGGCGACGATGATCAGATCGATGTCGCCAGGCGTCAGCCCGGCATTGTCCAATGCGGCGCGTGCGGCCCCTTCGCCGAGCGATGCCGTCGTTTCTCCCTCGCCGGCGATGTAGCGCTGGCGAATGCCGGTGCGTTGCACGATCCACTCGTCGGACGTGTCGACCATGCTTTCCAGCTCACGATTTGTGAGCACCCGCTTCGGGAGCGCCGTCCCGAAACCGCGAACCACTGAACGGATCATTCTTCTTCCTATATCCCGTCGCTCATGCTGCCGGCCGCGCCTTCGACGGGTCTGTCTGCATGATATCTCTTGAGGTCGTTTTCGATCTTTTCCTTCAGCCCGTTGCGGGCCATGTCGTAGCCGACATCGACCGCCGCAGCAAAGCCCTCTGCATCCGTCCCGCCGTGGCTCTTGATGACGATGCCGTTCAGACCGAGGAACACGCCGCCATTGACCTTGCGCGGATCCATCTTTTCGCGCAGCCGGTCGAATGCACTCTTGGCCAGGATGTAGCCGAGCTTGGCAAGCCAGGTGCGCGACATGGCGGCGCGCAGGTATTCTCCGATCTGACGGGCGGTGCCTTCCGCAGCCTTCAGCGCGATGTTGCCGGCGAAGCCTTCCGTCACGACCACGTCGACAGTGCCACGGCCGATGTCATCGCCTTCGACGAAGCCATAATAGTCGATCGTGTCAAAATTGGCCTCGCGGATCAGCTGACCGGCGGCCTTGACCTCTTCCTGGCCCTTGATCTCCTCGACGCCGACATTGAGCAGGCCGAGTGTCGGGCGATCGATCTCGAAAAGAGCTCGCGCCATGGCGCCGCCCATGAGTGCGAAGTCGAACAACTGATTGGCGTCCGCGCCGATCGTCGCCCCGATGTCCAGGACGATGCTCTCGCCCTTCAGCGTCGGCCAGATGCCGGCGATGGCCGGGCGCTCGATATTGGCCATCATGCGCAGGCAGAACTTCGCCATGGCCATCAGCGCGCCGGTATTGCCGGCCGAAACGGCGACATCCGCTTCGCCCTTGGCGACAGCTTCGAGCGCTTTCCACATGGACGACTTGCCCCGGCCGCGACGAAGCGCCTGGCTCGGCTTCTCATCCATTCCAACTGCAATTTCGCAGTGCGTGAAGGTGCTGGCGTCCCTCACCTTCGGATACTGATCGAGCAACGGCCGGCATTGCTCTTCAAGACCAAACAGGCAAAAACGAATGTCGGGGTGACGTTCAAGTGCCTTGGCTATGCCAGGGATCACGACCTGCGGGCCGAAATCGCCACCCATGACATCAACGGAAATTTTGACCACGCGAGTCTTGTCCTTTTCTCCAGCCCCCCGGGGGCGGAATTTCGGTCAAAATACCGCTTTTCGCCCGGGTGACAACCGAATTATCAAGGCTCAATAGGCCCATTCAGTCCTTTTTCCAGTCTTTCAACACGGCGAAAGGAGACGGCTTTCTATCATCGTCTTCGCTGTGCTCCACATGACCGGAGAACATGACGCCCTCCTTGCGCGGATAGGCATCGATCGCCATCGCCGCGTATTCAGCAGCCACGACAGCAACGTCGATTGTATCGCCGTGAAAGGTCTCCGGGCTGTCGGGACCATCAGGATCGAGCAGCATTTCGCCGCCCTCGACCACCGGCGTCCGGGCCAGCTTGGAGCCCTCGGGTACAAATACGGCATCGATCGGCTCGTCGATCAACGATTCCACCGGATCGAGCGTCACCACGCATGATTGGACGATGTTGGCCTGCACCCTGCCCTTCAGTCTGACGCCATCCTTCTTCCAGCGCTGGACCTGCAGTTCGGCCGAAAAGGATCTTACCTCCGGAACGCCCCACTGGCGCGCCAGGCCGCTGCATTCATTTCCATCCGCGGCGATCTTTACTTCGACGGGATTGGCCGAGATGTGTCCAACCTTGACGAGGTAGGAGAATGGGATGTCTTCGTCGTGCTTCATTGTGCTTCCTCGGCGACTTGCGCCGGTCAGTCGGCGGAACCTGCCGCAGGCAACTGCGCGGTTCCGGTTTCAATCGTCAATTCGTCCAGCGCCGTCAAATGCGCTTCGGCGGCAAAAAGATAGTGTGCCAGCCCTTGCATGTCCGGTGCATCGTCGCCGCCCTCTGGATGAATATTGCGTCTCAATGCCTGTGCAAGGGCATCGCGATTCCCGGCATCGAGCGCGGCGGCGTAGGATTCGAGGCGGCCGTAGAAACGACCAGCAAGTTTCTTCATGCGTTTCGGCACGCCGACATCACTGATGCCGAGTTCGCGGATCGAATGATCCACGTCCTGGAAGAAGGCATCGATGATCTGCTGGGCGATTTCCTGACCGGACGTTGCAGAAGCGCGCGTACGGCGGAAATAGAGAATGAGAACGGCAGACAGCATCTCGAACCGCCCCATCACCGTGTCGGGAACGCCGAGCGCCTCATAGAGATAGGGCTGGCGGGCCCCGGCCGTCAGAAGGGCGTACTGGTTTTCGACGATCCGCTGGTTGGCGTTTTTTTTCCTGAACAGGCCGAAAATCATCATAACGCCTAGTTTTGGCTGATTGAAGGAGTGCGAGCCGTCCGTGTCGTGTTGCATGACAGCCGAAGCTGGTTTACCGAAGCATGCACGAATTGCAATGGCTCGCCGGCCATCTTAGCCTTAAGGGGTTTGTCGTTGAAGAGATGCTATTTCAGGACTGATATGATTTTGCTGCGCAACGTCACGATTGCTATTGCCCTTTCAACCAGCGTCCTTGCCGGCTGCCAAACGGGTGAAGTGCTCAATCAGGGCTACATCGTGGACGACCAGACGCTGGCACTTGCGCCGGTCGGTTCTTCCCGCGAACAGGTGCTGCTCTCGCTTGGAACCCCATCGACGACGGCAACCTTCGACAGCGAAGTGTTCTATTACATCTCGCAGAAGCGCTCGCGCCCGGTCGCGTTCATGAAGCCGAAGATCATCGAGCAGAGCATTCTTGCGGTCTATTTCAACAAGGACGGCAACGTGGATCGACTGGCGAACTATGCGCTGAAGGACGGTGTGCCGTTCGACATGGTCTCGCGCACGACGCCGACCGGCGGGGTGGAAACGACCTTCCTCGGACAGTTGCTGAAGGGCGGCGGCGATCCGAACGCGGCAATCCGCAACGCACTCAGCGCACCGCAATAAGCTCTTCGGTCAAACCGGCACGAAAAAACCGCGAGGCGCATGCCTCGCGGTTTTTTCGTTTTCTCAAAGGTCGCTCAAGCCAGCACGGCCAGCAACAGGAGCGCCACGATGTTGGTGATCTTGATCGCCGGGTTGACGGCCGGACCGGCCGTATCCTTGTAGGGATCACCGACGGTATCACCGGTGACGGAGGCCTTGTGCGCCTCGGAGCCCTTCATGTGACGTTGCCCGTCCTTGTCGACGAAGCCATCCTCGAAGCTCTTCTTCGCATTGTCCCAGGCGCCACCGCCGGAGGTCATGGAAATTGCTACGAAGAGCCCGTTGACGATGACACCGAGGAGCGAAGCGCCGAGCGCTGCAAAGGCCGAGGCCTTCGAACCGGAGATGAGCAGCACGCCGAAATAGACGACGAGCGGCGCAAGCACCGGCAGCAGCGAGGGCACGATCATTTCCCGGATCGCCGCCTTGGTGAGGAGATCCACCGCGCGACCATAATTGGGCTTGTCCTTGCCCTCCATGATACCGGGCTTCTCCTTGAACTGCTTGCGCACCTCCTCGACGATTGCGCCTGCGGCGCGTCCGACGGCCGTCATCGCGATGCCGCCGAAGAGATACGGGATCAGCCCACCGAAGATGAGACCCGCCACGACATAGGGATTGGAGAGATCGAAGGAGATCTCGCCGATACCGGCGAAGTAGGGATACTTGTCGCCATTGGCGGCAAAGTAGGACAGGTCGTTGGAGTACGCGGCAAACAGCACCAGCGCGCCGAGGCCGGCCGAACCGATGGCATAGCCCTTCGTGACCGCCTTGGTCGTGTTGCCGACGGCATCGAGCGCATCGGTCGACTTGCGCACTTCCGGCGGCAGGTGGGACATCTCGGCGATCCCGCCGGCGTTGTCGGTGACCGGACCAAAAGCGTCGAGCGCCACGATCATGCCGGCAAGGCCGAGCATGGCGGTAACAGCGATACCCGTGCCGAAGAGACCCGCCAGCTGATAGGTGGCAATGATGCCGCCGACGATGACGATTGCCGGAAGCGCCGTCGATTCCAGCGAAACGGCAAGCCCCTGGATGACGTTCGTGCCGTGGCCTGTGACGGAGGCCTGCGCAATCGAGTTGACCGGGCGCTTGTTCGTGCCGGTGTAGTACTCGGTGATGACCACGATCAGTGCGGTCACGACGAGGCCCAGCAAGCCGCAGATGAACAGGTTTGTGCCGGTAACATCCATGCCGTCGACCGTTCCGATCGAACCCCAGCCGATCGTCAGCGATGTTGCCGCCCCGAGGCCGAGGATCGAAAGCAGACCCGTAACGATCAGGCCCTTGTACAGCGCCCCCATGATCGAGTTGTTCGTGCCAAGCTTGACGAAGAACGTGCCGATGATCGACGTGATCACACAGGCTGCGCAGATCGCGAGCGGATAGACCATCACGGTCGCAAGGACTGGCGTGCCGCCGAAGAAAATTGCGGCCAGCACCATCGTCGCAACGACCGATACGGCATAGGTCTCGAAAAGGTCGGCAGCCATACCGGCGCAGTCACCGACGTTGTCGCCGACGTTGTCGGCGATCGTGGCCGGGTTGCGCGGATCATCTTCCGGAATTCCAGCCTCGACCTTGCCGACCAGGTCCCCGCCAACGTCCGCACCCTTGGTGAAGATGCCACCGCCGAGACGGGCGAAGATCGAGATCAGCGACGCGCCGAAACCAAGTGCCACGAGCGAATCGATGACCTCACGGGAGGCCGGTTCGTGGCCGAGAACGGAGGTCAGGATCCAGTAGTAGATAGAGACGCCTAGAAGCGCCAGGCCCGCAACCAGCATGCCGGTGATCGCGCCAGACTTGAAGGCGATCTCAAGGCCGGATGCCAGGCTGACCGATGCGGCCTGGGCTGTGCGCACGTTGGCGCGGACGGAGACGTGCATGCCGATGAAGCCGGCCGCACCGGAAAGAACGGCGCCGATCAGAAAACCAAAGGCGGCGGTTGAGGACAGAAGAAGCCAGGCGGCAATGAAAACGACGACGCCGACGACTGCAATGGTCTTGTACTGGCGGGTCAGATAGGCCTGTGCCCCTTCCCGGATATAGCCTGCAATTTCCTGCATGCGGGCGTTCCCCTGATCGGCGGCCAGCACCGATCGCGTCGCCCAGATGGCATAAACCACCGAGAGCAACCCGCATGCGATAACGCCCAATAATATGGTCATTTCGCTATTTCCTCCTGTGAAGCCGCGCTCCGTTCCGCTGCGGCCATAAAAAACGCCAGCGGCCCGCTTGCCTCCTCACAATGCGGGCAGTTGACGACGCGGAGAGAGTGCAAGTGCGAATCGCTTGCGTCAAGACGCAGCGTCACAACGCAAGTGATCGGAAGTGCTTATTTTTCAGTGCGTCGGCTTAGACTGACCGCTCGCGGCCACGATAAGCCAGCATCAGGATGAGAATCAGGCTGATCCCCGCAACCGGCCAGAAGACGAGATTGATCGTCTGCCAGCCATATGCATTGAACACCTTGCCCGAGGAAAACGAGGCAAGCGCGACGGTGCCGAAGAGCACGATGTCGTGGAAACCCTGAACCTTGTCGGCCTCATGCGGGCGATACGTGGAGGCAACGATCGCCGTCGAGCCGATGAAGCCGAAATTCCAGCCGACGCCGAGCAGGATCAGTGCACCCCAAAAGCTCCACAGTTCGATCCCCGCATGGGCAACGCCTGCGCATGCCATCAGGATCACAAGTCCGGCGGCAACCACTTTCTCGGTGCCGTAGCGATGGATCAGCATGCCGGTGAAGAAGCTCGGACCGAACATGGCAAGCACGTGCCACTGGATGCCGAGCGTTGCCAGTTCCTGCGAAAAGCCGCAGCCGATCACCATGGCGAGCGGCGCGCCCGTCATCATGAAGGTCATCAGTGCATAGCTCGATATGCCGCAGATCATCCCGGTCAGAAACCGCTGGCTGAGAACGATTTGCGCAAGCGGACGCGCAGGCTCGGCATGCCCCGCTGCCGATGCAGACGTGTCCGGCAGCCGCAGCAGCAGGAAGATCACGATCGCTGCAAGCGACAGCGGCACCATCGCGACGAAGGCACCGGCGAAAAGAACGGGCTCGAACAGGTCCTTGGTCAGGATCACGAGTTGCGGGCCGAGCACGGCGGAAATCACGCCGCCGGCAAGAATCCAGGAGATCGCGCGCGGCTTGTAGAAGGAGGGCGACGCGTCGGCGGCGGCAAAGCGGATCTTCTGGGCGAAGCCCGAGGACATGCCAATCAGCAGGAAGCCGACCGCCATCATCCAGAAATCGGAACGGAAAAGGGCAATCGCCGCGGTCAATCCGCCGACGGCAGAGATCACGGCGCCGGCGACGAAACCGTAGGCGCGCCCCAACAGACGCGCAAGAATGGCAACCAAAACCGCGCCAAGCGACACGCCGACGTTGAAACCAGTCAGCGGCGCCGTCGCCAATGACTTGTCCTCGCCAAGAAGCTGGTAGCCGGCAATGCCGCCGATCGAGAATACGATCGGTCCGGCGGAGGCGAGGATCGCCTGTGCCATGGTCAGCAGAAAGACATTGCGACGAGCGGAAGAAAGTTCGCGTTCGAGGCCTTCTGCCACCATGGTCATTGCGTCACCCTATGACTTTGCTTCGCTGCGAACCTGACGGGCGATGCGATCCAGAACGGCGTTGACGAGCTTGGGCTCCTCGTCCTCGAAGAAGGCTTTGGCGATCTCGACATATTCCGTGACGATCACCGCGACCGGCACGTCCTTGCGCTCCAGAAGTTCGAAGGTCCCGGCGCGCAGGATCGCGCGAACGGTCGAATCCAGCCGCGACAACGCCCAGTCGTCCTGCAATGCGCCGCCGATCAGCGGATCGAGCTTGCGCTGATCGCGCACGACGCCCGAAACGATCGAACGGAACCAGGATGCATCCGCTTTCAGATAGGTCTCGCCGTCCACTTCCTGGCCCAGGCGATGGGCTTCGTATTCGGCGACGATCTCGAGCACGCCGGTACCGGCGACATCCATCTGATACAGAGCCTGCACGGCCGCAAGGCGCGCAGCGCCCCGCTGGTTCGCCTGTTTCACCGGGTGATCCGATTTACCCTTGGTCACGATGCGCCGCCCAGCTTCTTCTTCAGGTTGATCATCGTCAGCGCGGCGCGCGCGGCAAAGCCGCCCTTGTCGCCCTCGGAGCGGCGGGCGCGCGCCCAGGCCTGCTCGTCGTTTTCCACCGTCAGGATGCCGTTGCCGATCGGCAGCCCCTCGCTGACGGTCAAATCCATGATTGCACGGCAGGATTCGTTGGCCACGATATCGAAGTGATAGGTCTCTCCGCGGATCACCATCCCGAGCGCCACGAAACCATCATACTCTATGCCGCCATAATCCATGCCGTCGAGCGCCATCGATATGGCTCCTGGAATTTCCAGCGCACCGGGAACGGTTACGATATCGTAGGTCGCGCCCGCTTCGTCGAGCGCGGTCTTGGCGCCATCCAGCAGCGCGTCGGACATGTCATCATAGAAGCGCGCCTCGACGATGAGGAGATGAGGGCTTTCAGCATTTGCCATGGGTCACCCGAATGTTGTGAGAGGAGGCACGCGGATCGTCGCGGCAGAGGCCGCGGTCAAACCACGACGGGGCGACGAAGGCAAGGAAATTCGGACAAATGTGCCCGATTCCGGGGAACCAAGCGCTTTACGCCGCCGTCACAGTGCGGGATACCTGACCCGCTCCCTTAATGCGTGTTGCCGATAAATGGCCACAGCCGCCGCTCAGAGGACCCGACCATGACCGAACCACAAAAACCGATCATCAATCCGAAAACACTAGCGCTCGATCACTGGACGCAAGGCGACTTCTTCGAATCACGTGATGTCTCCTTTGGAGGGTTACTGGGCCTGAAAGACCTCGGGATCGGTTATGGCGAGGTGCCGCCAGGAAAATCCGGCTGCCCGTTTCACAACCACCATGTCGAGGAGGAACTCTTCATCATCATCGAGGGAACCGGTACCTACCGCTTCGGTGCTGCCCGCTACGAGGTCGGCCCGGGCGATGTCCTCGGCGCGCCCGCTGGCGGACCGGAAACGGCGCACCACCTGATCAACACGGGGTCCGTGTCGCTCAAGTACCTGTCCATCTCGACTATGGCCGCCACTGAAATCTGCGAGTACCCGGACTCCGGCAAGTTTCTCGCCAAGACCCGGCCGGAAGCCGGCGGCCCTGCGCGGTTCCGCTTCATCGGACGGGCCGAGAGCACCGTGGATTACTGGGAAGGCGAGCCGGGTGCCTGAACCGGCCGGCACCGACACAATTTTGAGGCATTAAGAACGATGACGATAGGCACGACAACGATGACGATACCCATTTTCGAGACCGAACGCCTGATCCTGCGGCCGTATCGCCTGGAGGATTTCGACAGGTGCGTCGAGCTCAGCAAAGACGAGAGCGTGATGCGCTATATCACCGGCAGCCCGGCGACGCGGCAGGAGACCTGGGTTCGCATGATGCGCTGGACCGGCATGTGGTATCATCTCGGTTTCGGCTTTCTGGTCATTGAAGAAAAGGAAACCGGCCGCGTCATCGGCGAAGCAGGCTTTCAGGAGATGCGCCGCGTAATGGAGCCGTCGATCGAAGGGACGTTGGAAGCAGGCTGGATGCTCGATCCCTCCGCGCAAGGCCGCGGCTATGCAACCGAGGCCCTCAAGACGTTGATTTCCTGGGCCGAAGATCGTTTTCCCGGCAAGATCATGTCCTGCATCATCCATCCCGACAATGCGGCCTCCATGCGCGTCGCAACAAGGCTCGGCTTTCGCGAGACGGCGCGCACGTCCTGCAATGGCGACGTCGTTCTGTTCCTGCGATAGGAAACGCCGCGGTGTGGCCGGCGGCGTTTCGCTCTCACGTGCACCCGACATCCAGGAGGCCGATCGGCTATCAGTCGGCCAACTCTTTGGCGCGGGCAGCAAAGCGCGCCTGTGCGTCTGCGATCGGATCGTCCGACGGTGTGAAGGGCCGCAACCCGAGCAGCAGGAGCGCCTTGAGATGGTCCCGCCCGCGAAAACCGACGACCGGCGCAAAAGGTGCCATGGTGTTTCGCGCCACATCGGGCAAGAGGTGCTCGAGTTCGGCGAAATTGGCGAATGCCTCATGATTTCCGGCCACCGGCCGGAAAGTCTCGGCGGGAGCGCCCTCGGCCAGGATCACCTCGTGACTGTCGAGCAGTAGGTTGAAATACTCGACCGTTTCGCAAGCGGATGGAAGGCATGGCGCGATTGTTGCCCCGTTGACGAGATCCTTCGCCCGTATAAGCACGCCGTCGATAAAAAAGGCATGATCGGGTGAAACGTACAGATCCGTATGTGGGGTCTGCTGATCGAGTGCATGCCGCGAAATGCGGATCGGCATGACATTTTTCGGCCAGGCCGGGCCTGCGCGCTTGAACACCTGACGGCCGATCCACCGGACCTTCATGCTCTTGCCGTTCACGGTCTCGACAAGATCGCCGACTGTAAGCTCCTCGACACGAACCTCGCCATTCGTCGTCAGGATCGCGGTTCCGCGTAGGAAGCAGCGGGACCCACGGCCGCCATCGCCGCCATCGCCCCAATTCGTACCCTTAGCGCGCGCTTTGGAGGCTGGGAATATCGTCGTGGCAAAAACGCCCATCGCGGCCACTTTGGCGCCGGCGGCTGCGGCTGCGCCGAGAAAATGGCGACGAGCCCGGTTCACCTGGGAAGATCTTTCATTGTCTGGCGTCATCGTTCTCTCCCTGCCCCTGTTGAACGATTGCTGGTCCATCACGCTGTGCGTACGCGAACATATTCACATCGATGCTGCTTCAAGTTCGCATGTAAAGGAATATAACCATTCGACCGCGTGTATGCCGGCTGCGGGAGACGGTTGTAGTCACGAGGGTGTATAAAGCCTCGACTATTGGAGTGAGACTATCGCTCTGGTTGAGTACGCGGAATGAAGGCCTATTGCGCCCTTGGCGCCGGAAACTCTGCAAGCCGGGCCGCGTAGCGAGCCATCGTGTCGACCTCGAAGTTAACGAAGTCGCCGGCCTTGCGCTCGCCCCAGGTGGTAACCTCGAGCGTATGGCGGATCAGGAGAACGTCGAAGACATCTCCTTCCACGGCATTCACGGTGAGCGAGGTACCGTCAAGCGCAACCGAACCTTTCGGCGCGACGAAACGCTCCAGTCCAGCCGGCGCGCGCAGGGTGAATCGCGTCGCATCGCCTTCCGCCTCTATGGAAAGGACCTCTGCCTTGCCGTCGACATGGCCGGACACGAGATGACCGCCGAGTTCGTCTCCAATCTTGAGAGAGCGTTCAAGATTGATCCGTGTTCCCGCTTTCCACCCGGCAATCGTCGTCAGCCGCAATGCCTCTTCCCAGGCCTCAACCTCGAACCAGCGATCGTTGGAGCCCCGCTCCGGAAGTGCTGTCACCGTCAGGCACGTGCCGGAATGGGCTATCGATGCGCCCATGTCGATGGTCGCCGGATCGTAGGCCGTACGCACCCGCAGCCGTACGCCCTCGTTCATCGGCTCGACGCGCTCGATGGTGCCGATATCGGTTACAATGCCGGTGAACATTCTTCGTCTCTTTCGTATTCTTCAAACAGGTCCGCGCCGAAGCGCATCGTCCGCCGCAGCGCAAAGCCGGTTGGCATGGCGCCGGATACACATGGGGACGCGACCCCGTTTTCGCCAATCGGATTGGGTCCCGTGTAAAGGTGGATTCGATCGACAAGTTCCGCGCCGAGGAAGCTGCGCGCCACCGTCGCGCCGCCCTCCACAAGCAGCGAGGAAATACCACGCGAGGCAAGACCGGCCAGTAGGTTGCCCAGAAGGTTCGGATCGCTCTGGAGAACTTCGACCCCTGTCGAGTCCAATGCCGCGCGACGCCTGAGAATAGCCTTGTCGGTTACGTCGTCAAATCCCGGCGGTTCCGGCGCTACGTCGATCACGGGCACATCGCGTGCCGTCAGCGCCAGCTTCCCATAGAGCGGCAGTCGCAAATCGTGATCCACCACGATGCGGATCGGCGAGCGGCCCTCAAGCCCCGGCAGCCGGCAGGTCAGTTCGGGATTGTCGGCCGTTGCAGTGCCGATCCCGATCAGGATCGCGTCGCTCTGGGAGCGCAGCACATGCACCTGACCGCGCGAAATTGGACCGGTCACGGCGACCTGGCCGGCACCAAGTCGGCCGAGCATTCCATCGGAGGAAACGGCAAGCTTCAGTGTCACATACGGCCGTTTTTTGATCTGACGCATGAGGTAGGCCGCGAGTGCCCTGCGCCCCTCTTCCTCCAGCACACCCGTCTCGACTTGGATACCTGCGGCTTCGAGCATGGCAATGCCCTTGCCTGCGACGCGCTCGTCGGGATCGGTGACGGAAATCACCACGCGGGCGACGCCGGCGGCGACCAGCGCTTCCGCGCAAGGCGGCGTCTTGCCGTGATGGGAACAGGGTTCAAGCGTCACATAGGCGGTTGCGTCGCGGGCGCCCTCACCGGCCTCGGCAAGCGCAATGCGCTCGGCGTGCGGCCGCCCGCCGATATCGGTAACGCCCGTCGACAGGACTGTCCCGTCCTTGACGAGGACGCAGCCAACGGAGGGATTGGTACCGGTCCGCCCCAGATCTCGCAGGCTCAGCCGTAACGCGGCGGCCATGAAGCGTTTGTCTTCCGCCGCGCCGGTCATGTTCAGTTTCCGTCGCCGGGATCGCGGGCGATCTTGGCAGCGACCTCGGACAGCGTCTTCTCGAAGTCATCGACATGCGAGAAGTCACGGTAGACGGAGGCGTAGCGAACGAAGGCGACGTCATCGAGCGCCTTCAGTGCCTCGAGCACCTGCAGACCGATCTCCTCCGACGAAATCTCCGTTTCGCCGGAGCTTTCGAGGCGACGGACGATGCCAGAGACGGCGCGCTCGATCCGGTCGCGGTCGACGGGGCGTTTGCGCAGGGCAATCTCGAACGACTTCATCAGTTTGTCGCGATCGAAGGGGGCCTTGCGGCCCGTCTTCTTCAGCACCATCAGTTCGCGAAGCTGCACCCGCTCGAACGTCGTGAAGCGACCGCCGCAATCGGGGCAGATGCGGCGGCGGCGGATGGCGGTCCCGTCCTCTGCAGGACGGGAATCCTTCACCTGCGTGTCTTCCGAAGCGCAATAGGGGCAGCGCATTCCTGGTCCTTACATGTAGGGGTACATGGGGAAGCGGTTCGTCAGGACGACGACCTTTTCCCGGACGGATGCTTCCACCGAGGCATTACCTTCGTCGGAGTTGGCGACCTTCAGGCCATCGAGAACCTCGACGATCAGCTTGCCGATCTCCTTGAACTCAGCTTCCTTGAAGCCGCGCGTCGTGCCGGCCGGCGTGCCAAGGCGGACGCCGGAGGTGACGAAGGGCTTTTCGGGATCGAAGGGGATGCCGTTCTTGTTGCAGGTGATGTAGCCGCGGCCAAGGGCTGCCTCGGCGCGCTTGCCGGTCGCGTTCTTCTTGCGAAGATCGACGAGCATCAGGTGATTGTCGGTGCCGCCCGACACAATGTCGAGACCACCGGCGATCAGCGTTTCGGCGAGCGCCTTGGCGTTCTTGACGATCTGCGCAGCGTAGTCCTTGAACTCAGGCTGCAGCGCCTCGCCGAAGGCGACGGCCTTGGCGGCGATGATGTGCATCAGCGGACCACCCTGCAGGCCGGGGAACACGGCCGAGTTGATCTTCTTGGCGATGTCCTCGTCGTTGGTCAGCACGACGCCGCCACGCGGGCCACGGAGCGACTTGTGCGTCGTGGTCGTTGCGACATGGCAGTGCGGGAACGGCGACGGATGCTGGCCACCGGCAACGAGGCCGGCAATGTGGGCCATGTCGACCATTAGGTAGGCGCCAACTTCGTCAGCGATCTCGCGGAAGCGCTTCCAGTCCCAGATGCGCGAATAGGCGGTGCCGCCGGCGATGATCAGCTTCGGCTTGTGCTTCAGCGCTTTCTCGGCGACGTCGTCCATGTCGAGCAGGTTGTCGCCTTCACGCACGCCGTAGGAGACGACGTTGAACCACTTGCCGGACATGTTCACCGGCGAGCCGTGCGTCAGGTGGCCGCCCGAATTCAGGTCGAGGCCCATGAAAGTGTCGCCCGGCTGGAGCAGCGCCAGGAACACGGCCTGGTTCATTTGCGAACCGGAGTTAGGCTGGACGTTGGCGAAATTGACGCCGAAGAGCTTCTTGGCACGCTCGATGGCGAGTTCCTCGGCGATGTCGACGAACTGGCAGCCGCCATAGTAGCGCTTGCCCGGATAGCCTTCCGCATACTTGTTCGTCATGATCGAGCCCTGGGCTTCGAGCACGGCGCGCGAAACGATGTTTTCCGAGGCGATCAGTTCGATCTCGTGACGCTGGCGACCGAGTTCCTTCTCGATCGCGCCGAAGATATCTGGATCGGTATCGGCGAGCGAGCGGCTGAAGAATGCATCGGTGGTGGAAGAAAGGCTCATCCTCGAGGCTCCTGTGAGACGGTGGCACGGTGTTTATCGTCCTCGCATGGCAAGGGCAATATCCGCTGTGCCGAATGCGGCATTTCCATCCCGCTTGTGAAATAAAAACGACGTGGGAGGCATGAAACGAAAGGACCGTGCAACCTGGCGATTGCACGGCCCCGTATTGGGAAGGCAGAAATTTTACTGCGGCAGCGCGTCCTGCTCGACAGTTCCCTCCTGTCCGAAGCTCGTCTGCAGCGCCAGCTCGGCGGCGCCGTCGCGCTGGTAGATGTCGTCGCGGAACTGGACCACGCGGTCCTTGGCCGACCAGGCGGTGATATAGACGAAATAAACCGGCACTTCCTGGGCAAGCTTGATTGGCGTGTTGACGCCGGTCTTGATCGTAGCCTCCATCTGCGAGCGCGACCAGCCGGGCGTATCCTTCAGGAGCCAGGTCGACAGGTCGCGCACGTTCTGCACGCGCACGCAGCCGGACGATTCGAACCGCATCAGCTTGTTGAACAGTCCCTGCTGCGGCGTGTCGTGCATGTAAACCTGATGCTCGTTGTGAAAGTTGATCTTCGTCGAGGACATGGCGTTGATCTTGCCCGGATCCTGGCGGAACATCAGGTTCGGCGCCTTGTCGGCGAACCAGTCAATCGTTTCCGGGGCGACCTCATTGCCGCTGCCATCGATCAGACGGATGTTGTTGCGCGTCAGGTAGGTCGGATCCTTGCGCATCAGCGGCACGATGTCCTTCTGGATGATCGAGCGCGGTGCGGTCCAGTAGGGGTTGATGATCACTTCGTAGATCTTGGAATTGAGGATCGGCGACTGACGATCATACTTACCCACGATCGCGGTGTGGCGGAGCGCCACACGGTTGTTCTCCACCGCCTCGATATGGGCGGCGGGAATGTTCACCATCACGAAGCGATAGCCGAGGTCGCCGGACATGGCCTGGATGCGGACGAGGTTCGTCTGGAGCTGGCCGAGACGGACATCCGCCGGCACATTCATTGCTTTCAGCGTGTATTCGCCGAGAACACCATCGGCCGGCAGGCCGTGACGGGCTTGGAACCGCTTCACTGCACCGTCGACATAGGAGTCGTAGGCATTCGAAATGCCTGCCGAGCGTGGCAGGTCGCCCGAGATGATCAGGCGCTGGCGCAGCGTCTGCACGGCGGGATCGCTGATGCCGAGCTCCAGCTTCTGTGAGGCGCTGACCATTGGCCATCCCCCGCCCGAGACGATGTTCTGGTAGTCGAAGATCGCCTGCTGGATATGGCCGGCGGAATCAGGACCAAAGACCGGACTGTTCGAGACGACGGCGGTTGCCGTGCGCGAGGCCTTCGCATCGAACTGATCGTCCCAGTTGCCTCGGCGCGGCGCATTCAGGATATCGTCGATCGCTGTCTGGGCGGCTGCGGAGCCTGCAACGGCGGCGGCGCCAAAGGTTGCGGCGGAGCGCAGGAAGGCGCGGCGCGAAAAAACATCAGTTCCGATCTTGCGAGACATCTATCCTACCATTCTCTGCCGGCCGCAAACCGCGGCCCAGGCCCGTGCGGGTCCTTCGGCCATCAAGACCCATATCCGACAACGCCTATCACGAACAGGGTTAACAAACGGAAACCGGCCATGCGGCTGGCGCATGCCTGGAGGCTTTTCGCTGTCACAGCAATATGGCCGATTCGTGTTCCAAGAGGCACGCACACAGGCACGCTGGTTCACACTTCGATACCAGTCGGAATTTTGAACGAGAAAACCGGACGCGCAGGGACGCATCCGGTTTTGATCGACGCTGGAGGTCGTTGCGACGCGCTCGCCGCGCCGAATTACAGGCGATAGAGGATCGAGTCGTTCCAGAAGCGGTCGAGGCGCTGCAGGAGACGGTTCATCTCGTTGAATTCGTTCTCGCCGATGCCGCCGACCTTCTGGATCGAGCCGATATGGCGCTCGTAGAGCCTGGCGACGGTCTCGGCGATTTCCTGGCCGCTTTCGGTCAGGCTGATGCGGACCGAACGGCGGTCGACACGCGAGCGCTGGTGGTTGATGAAGCCGAGGTCGACCAGCTTCTTGACGTTGTAGGAAACGTTCGAGCCGAGGTAATAACCACGCGAGCGGAGCTCGCCGGCGGTCAGCTCGGAATTGCCGATGTTGAAAAGGAGCAGCGCCTGGACGGCGTTGACGTCGGAACGGCCGGCACGGTCGAACTCGTCCTTGATGACGTCGAGCAGGCGACGGTGCAGACGCTCGACGAGGTGGAGGGATTCCAGATAGAGGTTGCGGATCGCATCTTCCTGATGATCGACTGCGACGGCCTGCGGCTTCAGCTTCGTGTTCATGTTTTCTGCCTCACTGTTTTGGTGGCGGTGTCTGTTTTCCCGCCTTGAGTGAGACCCTATCGAATGCATCTAAAATTCTACTTAAACCGCAGCCTTAACAGTGCCTTACCCTCGCCGCTCCGTGTTTCAGGGTAAATCAGTCCTTACCTGCCGTGCCTGTTTGCGGCGCTGGAAGAAGAACGCGATCTGGAAAAGGACGTACAAAGCGGCCACTCCCATATGAGTGAAGACGAGCAGCCGGTTGATGCCGAAAATGGACGGATAGAATTCGTGCATGGCAATCTCGGTAGCCGCCGCCAGCACCCAGACAACCGCACCCCAGGGAGCAAGCAGCCAAAGCCCCACGGCAGCCACGGGGTACATCACGGCAAGTGCTGTCGCGGCTGCCTTCCAGGCTGGCGGCAGGAGATCGAAGCGCCCCCTGCCTCCGAGAGAGAAGCCGGTCAGCATGGCCCAATACTGCAGGGCAAACCACAGGCATACGACCGCCATCAGTCGCAGAAACAACAGGAAAAGCGTGTCGGTCAGGGTGCGTCGCGGCACTTTCAGTGAATCAGAAACCATGGGCGGACAATAGCAGTCCCCGCCCATGCATAAAGCAGCAATGTCATCGCAAAGCGGCCTTGTGCCGCAATCGCATCTTTTGTCCGGTTTTGATAAGGCTCAATCGCGTGCTATGAGCGCAGGAAAATCGCAGGGTAAAGCCATGACCAATATCGTCGACCAGATCACCGGCCACCGGCGCATGCGCCGCAATCGCAAGGCGGATTGGACTCGCCGAATGGTCCGGGAGAACTGTCTTACGGTCGACGATCTGCTCTGGCCGGTTTTCGTGGTCCCCGGTTCGAACATCGTTGAGCCGATCTCGGCCATGCCGGGCGTCAACCGAATGAGCGTCGACAGGCTGGTCGAGGCGGCGAAGGAAGCAGCGGACCTTGGCATTCCCGCCATCGCAACCTTCCCGAACATCGATATGAGCCTGCGCGACGAAACGGGTTCGCACTGTCTTGCGGCCGACAACCTGATCAATGAAGCGACGCGCGCGCTGAAGAAGCATGTGCCGTCGATCGGCGTCATCACCGATGTGGCGCTCGACCCGTTCACCACTCACGGCCATGACGGGATCCTGCGCGGCGGCGAGATCGTCAACGATGAGACCGTGGAACAGGTCGCAAGAGCCGCCGTGATACAGGCAGATGCCGGCTCGGATATCATTGCGCCATCCGAGATGATGGATGGACGGATCGGCGCAATCCGCCAGGCACTCGACGACGCAGGCCATCAGAACGTCGGCATCATGTCCTATGCAACGAAGTTCGCCTCCGCCTTCTACGGCCCCTATCGCGAGGCGATCGGCACCGGTGGACTGCTGAAGGGTGACAAGAAGACCTACTATATCGACCCCGCCAACGGCACCGAGGCGATCCGCGACGCAGCCCTCGATGTCGAGGAAGGCGCGGACATGCTGATGGTCAAGCCCGGCCTTCCCTACCTCGACATCTGTTGGCGGATGAAGGAAGCCTTCGGTCTTCCGGTCTTCGCCTACCAGGTCTCCGGTGAATATTCCCAGATCAAGGCAGCAGCGATGAACGGCTGGATCGACGGGGAGCGTGTGATGATGGAAACCCTGCTCGCCTTCAAGCGTGCGGGCTGCGACGGTATTCTCACCTATTTCGCAGTTGAGGTTGCCCGGTCGCTTTCGAAAAAGGGCTAACGGATCGCAGACAACTCCTGTGCGCCGCCGCCGCGGAATGCCGTGCCGTGCATTGCATTTGCGTGGGCGTTTCCCATATCAGTGCGATGATGGAACACAGGAGCATCTCCATGAGCAACTATGACGAGGTTCGTTTGCCGAGCACGGACTGGCGTGCCTATCGCGGCGTGCTGTCGCGACGGGTTTTCGCGTTCCTGATCGACTACGCGATCGTCGCGCTGCTCTGGATACCGGCAGCCGTCGTCGTGTTCTTCCTCGGCATCATCACACTCGGACTCGGCTGGATGCTCTATCCGGCGCTCTTCGTCATTGTTGCCATGCTTTACTTCGGGCTCACGATCGGCGGACCGAACCAGGCGAGTGTCGGAATGAATGTGATGGATCTCGCCGTCATGCGGGTCGACGGGCGGCCGATGGATTTCCTCACTGCCGTCGTCTATCTCGTCCTGTTCTGGATCGGCAATGCGATCCTGACGCCGTTCATCCTGCTGATCGGCCTCTTCACCGATCGCAGCCGCTTGCTGCATGACCTGCTGCTCGGCACCGTTGTCGTCCGGCGCTCAAGTCTTTAGGCGGCCGGGATGGGCGTTGCGACTCCTGTCCTTGCTTTCGGCAGTCACACAGGGGCAGTTGACCTTTTCCTTAGTTGCGCCATGCTAATATAATTCGTGAGGCACGATTGGAGTCGCGCGCCGAAATATGAACACCCAGACAACCCCAGCTCCCCAATTCTATCTGACGGCTCCGGCGGCATGTCCCTACCTGCCGCACGAAATGGAGCGCAAGGTATTCACCCATCTCGTCGGAGAGCGAGCTCCCGAACTCAATGATCTGTTGACGCAAGGGGGGTTCCGCCGATCGCAGAACATCGCCTACCGTCCGGCCTGCGAAACCTGCCGCGCCTGCGTTTCGGTGCGCATCCTCGTCAACGAGTTCAAGCCATCCCGCTCGATGCGGCGCGTTCTGGCCGCCAATGCCGATCTGGTCGCCTACGAATATCCGGCCGAGCCCTCCAGCGAGCAGTATTCGCTCTTTCGACACTATCTCGACAGTCGCCACCAAAAGGGCGGGATGTCGGACATGTCGGTGCTGGACTATGCGATGATGGTGGAGGATACCCATGTGCACACGAAGATCATCGAATATCGTGTGCGCGAGGAAGGCTCGGGCATCGAGGAGCGGCCGCGCGGCGAACTCGTCGCCGTCGCCCTGACCGACAAGATGGGCGACGGGCTGTCGATGGTCTATTCCTTTTACGACCCCGACCGTGCTCCGCGTTCGCTCGGAACCTACATGATCCTCGACCACGTCCGGCGTGCGAAAGCGCTCGGGCTGCCGCATGTCTACCTCGGTTACTGGGTCAAGGGTTCGCGAAAAATGGACTACAAGGTAAAGTTTTTGCCGCAGGAGCATCTGCTTTCCCACGGCTGGGAACGCTATGATGGCGAAAGTTCAGCCTGAGAATCGGATTTTCGCGTGTCACAAGCCCAAGACCCTGCCTTGCATCGCAAGGGCCTCATAATCACAGCCATAGGCGGCCTCGCCCTCTCCTTCGACATTCCCCTGATCCGCTCAGCGCAAGGCGAGGTGTGGTCGGTGCTCGCCGCGCGCAGCCTGTCGACGTTCCTGATTGCGGTTGCGGCCTGGTCGATCATTCGGCTCCTGATGAAAAGGCCGATGGTTCTCATCCCCGGCTGGGCGGGGCTCGCGGCCGGCGTCTTCTACGGCATCACCTCGGTGACCTTCGTGTTGGCGGTCTTTAACACCACGACCGCCAACGTCGCCTTCCTCCTCGCCTTCACCTCGATGTTCGCTGCCCTGCTTTCCTGGATCTTCCTCGGGGAGCGTCCATCGAAGGCGACGCTGCTGACGATGGCCGCGATGGTCTGCGGCGTGGCGCTGATTGTCCAAGATGGGCTGGAGAGCGGCAATCTGTTCGGCGACGCCATGGCGACCTGCACGGCCTTCGTGCTGGCCTCGGCCATCACCATTAGCCGCAAGAGCGGTGCGGACATGGGCTTCGTTCCGCTTGCGGCGGCGATTCTTCCCGGCCTTTTCGCCGTGTTCATGCTGCCCGCTGGCACCCTCCAGATCGAACAGCCGGGCTTCATCCTCTTCAACGGATTGGTGATGATTCCCCTCGCCTACTGGTGCCTCGCGACCGGTCCGCGCTTTCTCTCGGCCCCCGAGGTCGGCATGTTCTACCTGCTGGAAACGGTATCGGCGCCGATCTGGGTCTGGATCATCTTCACCGAGCGACCCACGAACCAGACGCTGGTCGGCGGGGCGATCCTGATTGCCGCCCTGCTTGCCCATTCGCTCTGGCAGATGCGCAGCAAGGCAAAGGCAGCAGCGATGCGCGCAGCGGCAGCCGGAGTGGCTGCCGGATAGTCACAGCCGCGACCCTCTATCAGAATCGAGATGATTCACATGATGCGAAAGCGCCAGGCGAGTTACGCCCACGATCCCGCGCCGTCGGTCGCTGAACAGTTCGACATCCTATCCGGATGACCATCAGCCGAATTTCGTGTCCCCAATGCAAGTTTGCGACGGAGCCATGGTTTCAGCGCCGGTTAACCTGACATCACCCTCCCGTTTGCAATAGTCAACTATGATTTGCCCCGGAAATCCCGTGAGTCAGCGTCAGTGGCGGTTTGGTATCAGATGCCGAACACCAAGTCTTCGGCCGTGAGCGCCGCAAGCGAAACGCCTTCGATCAGGAAGCCAAAAGTACTGGAACCGTTGAAGGCGACATACACGCCGGAGGCGGTATCGGTCGAAGCCGCAAGGAAGCTGGCGTAATCGTGTATGCCGGTGCTGGCCTGGGCGACGTCAGAGAACGCAATCACATCGCCGCTGGCGGTGCCGAAATCGCGGATACGATCGATCCCCCCTTGATCACGGCTTTCGGTGGACCAGAGAAACATGTCCGCGCCGCTGCCGCCGATCAATATGTCGACCCCGTTGCCGCCGACGAGCGTGTCGTTGCCGGCCTCACCGTAAAGCGCGTCGTTGCCGGCCCCGCCTTCGATGTGGTCATCGCCGGCGCCGGCCTGCACGGTCACATAAGCGAGATTGGTCGCGATCACCGTGTCGTTGCCGGCGCCGAGCACGATAACAGCCTCCTCAATGCCGCGAAGGACCGTGCCGGTCGATGCGCTGCCGGCAGCGAAATCGATGGTGATGCCGGTCAAGCGCGTCTGTTCGTAGATTCGCAGCGAATCCCAGCCCTGACCGCCATCGATCTCTGCTGATGCGAACGTCGTATTGATGAGGTCGTTGCCGTCACCGCCGAATAGGTGGTTGGCGCCGAGACCGTCAACAATCGTGTCGTTTCCCGCTCCTCCGTCGACGTAATCGTCTCCCGCTTGCGTCAAGATGTAGTCGGCGAAGGCGGTTCCTCGAACATGGTCGTTTCCGCTTCCCGTCGACAAGCCGATCAGTTCAATGTCGTGGTACTCGAAGAACAGGTGCCGTTGTTCGCTCGTCTGGTATCCGATGATGCCATGGCCGTTCTCGCCGTTGAACACCACTGGCTCCGAGCCAGAGCGAAGATCGATGGACAGCGTATCGGATCCAGCGCCACCGAAGACCGCACCGCCCGCACAGACGAGGCTGATCCGGTCGTCCCCGGAACCGGCATTGATGCGATCGTAGCCGCCAATGTTCTCGATGAAATCGTTTCCGGCTCCCGCATCAACGACGTCGTTGCCGGCCCCGGTGAAGATCCTGTCACCCCGCGCCGTTCCCGTGATGCGGTCGTCTCCACTTCCCGTCCTGAGTTCGAGTGCCTCGATATCACGAAAGAACAGGTGCCGCTCATCCGTACTGCCATATCCGATGACAGCGTGACCGCTTCCCCCGTTGAACACCACCCGATCAGAGAGCGTAGAGAGATCGACGATCAGCGTGTCGTAGCCGAAGCCACCAGTAATGGCGCCACCTGTACCGATGAGGATGATCCTGTCGTCACCGGCACCGCCGTCGAGACGGTCGTAGCCGCTCGAGCTCGTCAGGACGTCGTGCCCTGCACCCGCGTTCACGAAATCGTCACCACCACCCGCGTCGATGTTGTCGTTACCGGAAAGCCCCCAGATATGGTCGACTTCCTCGCTGCCGCGCAATGTCTCATTGTCGGGCGTGCCGATGATCTTGGTCATAACGCCTCCTCCGCCGTCCAAAAGGGGACTTTTGATAGTTATTTCTGATTAAATACTATCGCTAACGTATGCATTTCCAAAATCACAAGCAACATAAATTATTGTATTCTATTTACGCTCAATTTAATTCTAAAATTTTACTATTTTAGACTCCACCTGCGACAGATCTCGTTATTTTATTGGTCAAATCATGTTTGATCACCGCAAACGGGAGAGTTTGCGTGCTGGACCTGTCACCTGCTGACTCTGTCCCCAAGGGGATGACGTCAGGTTAACTCGAAGCTGTTGGCTGGTAGTCGGCTGAGATGGGCATCGTAAACTTAATGGCAATTGAGGGCAGACCGTGACGTCGGCCGGTTATCGTTGCATTTGTGCCCAATGCATGGCGTTCATCTGGACCTGAATAGGCCAAAAGCTCGACAATGCCGCCGCTGGCATTGCGCATATAGGCGATATCGACCCGAGACCCAGGCACCCCGATGACGCGTGGACGAATAGGCAACCTGAAATTAAGTCGCCCGCGGGTTCACGTCGAGATAGCGATCCTGCTGCCATTCCGCCGTCGCGCGGCCCAGATACTCGTGCTGCCAGTCTGCGTAATCCGATGACCGCTGTTGGCGCAAAGCCGCCATCACCACCATCGGTATCCTTCGGTGGCATTTTGTTACACAACGCCGCGGTTTTCAGTATAGCGCGCGTCAGACTTTCCGAGCTAACAGAAAGCCCACTCACCCGCTGAACTTGCCGCTCCTCGGGAATCCCTTCGGCACAGTCCGACCGGCGCTTGCGCGATCGCCCATCCACTCGGTCAGTTCGTCCTTGGTGCGGACGAAGTTGCGCCCGGCGCTGTCGTCCCACGACAGCCCCTCGTCCATCGCAAAGCAGCGCACGTCGGAGACGCCGCCATCCTTGTAGCGCTGCAGGCGCACGCCCTTGCCGCGCGACATTTCCGGCAGCTGGACCAGCGGAAAAATCAGCATCTTGCGGTTTTCGCCGACGACCGCGACATGGTCGCCGCGCACCGGCACGACGAGCTTCGTCTCGTCCGGCATCGCCACGTTCATGATCTGCTTGCCCTTGCGGGTATTGGCAACCATTTCCGTCTCGGCGATCACGAAACCATTGCCGGCCTGCGAGGCGACAACGACCTTGCGGCCGGAATCATGGACGAAGGCGGTCAGCACGTCCTGGTCGTTCTCCATGTCGACCATGATGCGCAGGGGTTCGCCATGCCCGCGCCCGCCCGGCAATTTGTCGGCGCCGAGCGTGTAGACCTTGCCGCCGGTGGTGACGACGAGGATCTTGTCGGTCGTTTGCGCCGGGAACGCCACTTTCAGTGCGTCGCCTTCCTTGAACTGGAGGCCGGACGTGTCGGCGATATGGCCCTTGAGCGCGCGGATCCAGCCCTTCTCCGAAATGACGACCGTGACCGGTTCCTTTTCGATCATCGCCTGCTGGATCGCCTCGACATCAGCCTCGGGCGCATTGGCGAACAGCGTGCGGCGTCTGCCGATGTCGGTCGCCTTGGCGAACTTCTTCTTCACCTCGCCGATCTGCCAGGCGACCGTCTGCCACTGCTTGGCTTCGGACGCGAGCAGCGCCTCGATATCCGCCTTCTCCTTGGTCAGCGCGTCGAATTCGGTACGGATCTCGAACTCTTCCAGCTTGCGCAGCGAGCGCAGGCGCATGTTGAGGATCGATTCCGCCTGAAGATCGGTGAGCGAGAATCGCGCCATCAGGGCCGGCTTCGGCTCGTCCTCCTCGCGGATGATGCGGATGACCTCGTCGATGTTGAGATAGGCAACGAGGTAGCCGCCGAGAATTTCCAGCCGCCGTTCGATCGCCGCGAGCCGGTGGCGGGAGCGACGCTGCAGCACCTCCCGACGGTGCGCCAGCCATTCTGACAGAACCTCGTTCAGCGCCATGACACGCGGAACACGCCCCATCGACAGCACGTTCATGTTCAGCGGAATGCGGCTCTCGAGCTCGGAAAGCTTGAACAGCGACTCCATCAGGATCGTCGGATCGACGCTGCGGCTCTTCGGCACGAGCACGACGCGCACATCCTCGGCCGACTCGTCACGGATATCTTCAAGAAGCGGCAGCTTGCGGGCCAGCAGCAGCTCGGCGATCTTCTCGATCAGGCGCGACTTCTGCACCTGGTATGGAATTTCGGTGACGACGATCTGGTAGCCGCCGCGGCCAAGATCCTCGGTTTCCCACTTCGCCCGCACGCGAAAGCCGCCGCGGCCGGTGCGGTAGGATTCGAGCATGCTTTCGCGGCTCTCGACGATGACGCCGCCGGTCGGAAGGTCCGGTCCCTCGATCCCGCCCTTCTGCGGGTTCGCAGGGTCGAACATCAGTTCCTCGACCGAGGCCTCGGGATTCTTGATCAGGTAGAGGGCAGCGTCGCAGAGTTCGTGCGCATTGTGCGGCGGGATGGAGGTGGCCATGCCGACCGCAATGCCCGAAGCGCCGTTGGCGAGCAGGTTCGGGAAGGAACCCGGCAGGACGACGGGTTCCTCGTCCTCCTCGTTGTAGGTGGGCCGAAAATCGACAGCGTCCTCGTCCAGCCCATCCAAGATCAGGGTTGCGACTTCGGTCATCCGCGCTTCGGTGTAGCGCATGGCGGCGGCGTTATCGCCGTCGATGTTGCCGAAGTTGCCCTGGCCGTCCACGAGCGGATAGCGAATGGCGAAATCCTGGGACAGGCGAACCAGTGCGTCGTAGATCGACGCATCGCCGTGCGGGTGGAACTTACCCATCACATCGCCGACGATGCGGGCGCACTTCTTGTAGGCCTGGCCCGGATCGAGCCTGAGCACGCGCATCGCGTGGACGATGCGGCGGTGAACGGGCTTCAGCCCGTCGCGCACATCCGGCAGTGCACGGTGCATGATGGTCGACAGCGCATAGGCAAGGTAGCGCTCTTCCAGCGCCGCCTTGAGGTCAACCGGTTGAATGTGGTCGTCTCCGCCTGAGGGCGGCAAAATCTCTTGTCCCATGGGGCTTGACTACCGAAATTGCCGATTCGCGGCAAGGAATCCGGGCGATTGCGCTGTGGATAGCGCATCACTCCCGAAAGTCACAATTGTGGAACTTTCGCATCTTACACTCTATCGGTACAGACGCTTAACCCGATCAGAATATAGTCCGCGCCCGATACGTCTAACAGCCGAGACGGCGCTCGCCGTTGTAAATCCACACAAGAGGACAGACATGCTTCAGAACCGCACCCTTCGCAGGATGCTTGCCGGCGTCGCGCTTTCGGCGTTCGCAACCCCTGCACTTGCCATCGACGGAACCGATCTGATCACCAAGCTGAACGCGGCGAACGCTGCAAGCGGGGTGACGGTATCCTATGGCAACATCGCGGTCGATGACGACACGGTGACGATCGAGGGGGCCAAGCTGACGCCTGCCGGCGGTGAAGCATTGGAAATCGGCGACATCACGCTCGAAGGTGTCGAAGAAGACGGCAGCGACGGCTACACGGTCGAAACGGTTCGCTTTCCGAACATCAACCGCACCGAAAACGATGTGACCGTCACGGCATCCGACCTGCAGATCGGCGCGTTGACCATTCCTGGAAAAGTCGAGACGGACACGCTCGCTTCCATGCTCATGTACGAGACGGCTAGCTCCGGCCCGGTCGTCGTAACCAGCAAGGGCACCGAAGTCTTTTCGATGTCGGGCATGCAGGCCAATGTCGTGCGCATGGACAACGATGCGGGCCTGACCTTCGACGCCACGCTTTCGGACATCAAGGCCGACCTGACCCAGGTCGAGGATGCAAAGTCCAAGGAAACGATCGAAAAGCTCGGCATGCAGACGATCGACGGCAAGATCACCATGAAGGGCAGCTGGGAGCTTGCCAGCGGCAAACTGGCGCTGGACGAATACGCGCTCGACTTCAACGATGTCGGCCGGCTCGATCTCACCTTCGCCATCTCCGGCTATACGATGGAGTTCATCAAGGCGATGCGCCAGGCGATGGAGGCAAGCCAGGCCAATCCGAACCAGGATGAGGCCAATGCCGCGCTCGGCATGTCGATGATGGGGCTCCTCCAGCAGCTCACCTTCAACAGCGCCGCGATCAGCTTCGCCGACGCCTCGCTGACGAAGAAGGTGCTCGACGTGGTCGGCGCCGAGCAGGGCGTCTCGGGCGAGCAGATGGCACAGTCGCTGAAGGGTCTCGTACCGCTGATGATCGCCCAGCTCAACATGCCGGACTTGCAGAACCAGATCTCGCAGGCCGTCAACACCTACCTGGACGACCCGAAGAACATCAAGATCAGCGCCGAGCCGGCAAACCCGGTCCCCTTCCCGATGATCATGGGTGCGGCCATGGGCGCGCCAAACACGATCCCGCAGGTGCTGGGCGTGAAGGTCACCGCGAACGAGTAGTACGCGGCCTGAGCCTCCAGAGACGACAAAGCCCGGGAGTGATCCCGGGCTTTTTTGATACGTAGCGTCCAAGGCGCTGCTCGCTGTCGGGCGGGCAGCGCCCTACCCTCAATCCTTCTTCGGTGTCGGCATGACGCGCAGCGCCAGTTCGCGCAGCTGGGTCGGCGTTGCCGGCGACGGGGCGCCCATCAGGAGGTCCTGCGCCTGCTGGTTCATCGGGAACAGCGAGATCTCGCGCAGGTTCTTGGCGCCGACCAGCAGCATGACCACGCGGTCGATGCCGGCCGCCATGCCGCCATGCGGCGGTGCGCCGTACTGGAAGGCGCGGTAGAGGCCGCCGAAGCGCTCCTCGACGTCGGCCTGGCTGAGGCCCACCTTCTCGAACGCCTTGACCATCAGTTCCGGCGACTGGTTGCGGATCGAGCCAGAGGCAATCTCGAAGCCGTTGCAGACCATGTCGTACTGGTAAGCCTTGAGCGACAGCGGATCGGCGCTTTCCAGTGCCTCCATCCCGCCCTGCGGCATCGAGAACGGGTTGTGGGCGAAGTCGACGCGCTTCTCGTCCTCGTTCCATTCGTAAAACGGGAAGTCGACGATCCAGCAGAGCTCGAAGCGGTCGCGGTCGACGAGGTTCAGTTCCTCACCGGCCTTGGTGCGGGCTTCGCCGGCAAACTTGTAGAACTTGGCCGGGTCGCCGGCGACGAAGAAGCAGGCGTCGCCGTCGTCGAGTCCGAGCTGGGTGCGGATCGCATCGGTGCGTTCCTCGCCGATGTTCTTGGCGAGCGGACCGGCGCCTTCGAGCTTCTCGCCCTCCTTGCGCCAGAAGATGTAGCCGAGGCCGGGCTGGCCGTGGCTCTGCGCCCAGGCGTTCATGCGGTCGCAGAAGGCGCGCGAACCGCCGGTCTTGGCCGGGATCGCCCAGACCTCGACCTTCGGGTTCGAGGCGATCATGTTGGCGAAGACCTTGAAGCCGGAATCGCGGAAGTGATCGGTGACGGCCTGCATCTCGATCGGGTTGCGCAGGTCCGGTTTGTCCGTGCCGTAGGTGCGGATCGCATCGTCATAGGCGATGCGGCGGAACTTCTGCGTGACCGGCTTGCCGTCGGCGAATTCCTCGAAGATGCCGCGGATGACCGGCTCCATCGTGTTCCAGACGTCTTCCTGCTCGACGAAGCTCATCTCGAGGTCGAGCTGGTAGAACTCGCCCGGCAGGCGGTCGGCGCGCGGGTCTTCGTCGCGGAAGCACGGCGCGATCTGGAAGTAGCGGTCAAAGCCGGCGACCATCAGGAGCTGCTTGTACTGCTGCGGCGCCTGCGGCAGGGCGTAGAAGGTGCCCTCGTGGATACGGCTCGGCACCAAGAAGTCGCGTGCGCCTTCCGGCGAGGATGCGGTCAGGATCGGCGTCGAATACTCGGTGAAGCCGACATTGTTCATCTCGCGGCGCATGGCGGCGATGATCTGGGTGCGCTTGACGATGTTCTTGTGCAGCGTCTCGCGGCGCAGGTCGAGGAAGCGGTACTTCAGGCGCACGTCTTCCGGATAGTCCGGCTCGCCGAAGACCGGCAGCGGCAGTTCCTTGGCGGCCGACAGCACCTCGATCTCGTGGGCGTAGAGCTCGATTTCGCCGGTCGCCATGTGCTTGTTGACCGTGTCGTCCGTGCGCGCCTTGACGAGGCCGTCGATGCGGATGACCCACTCGCCGCGAACGGCTTCCGCAACCTTGAAGGCCGGGCTGTCGGGATCGGCGACGACCTGGGTGATGCCGTAGTGGTCGCGCAGGTCGATGAAGAGCACGCCGCCATGATCGCGGACACGGTGGACCCAGCCGGACAGGCGGGCGGTCGAACCGACGTCGGACTTGCGGAGGGCGGCGCAGGTATGGCTGCGATAACGGTGCATTGTTCTATCCTGGAATGCTCTTGAGGTCGGCTTCGAAAGCGAGGCCGCACTTCTTCAAAAATCGGGCGGACAAGCGCATGGCCCGTCCGATTTGTCAAGGCTTGGGGCACTTCTGCACGCTGCATCCCGCAGACTCAAGGCTCGATGGCAGCCGCTCTTTCGGCAAGTGCGGACACGCAACGACTTCACGCGGCGGCGTTCCGCCCGTGTCATGGGGGTGTGGTTTGGACAGGGCGCTGACAGCTGCCTCATCGAAGATGTGTGTGGCACCTCTCAGCGCCCCGTTCGGCGGTTTATGCCCATGAACTTCGTCCTCTGCTGCTCCCGCCTCTCAAGGCGGGGCCATGTGTGCCACCCCACGGGCACGTCCGGTGCGAAACTCGGGAAAACCCGCCATCACCAGAGGGGACCTGTCTCACGAACCCCGGATGCCGGGACATGCGTCCCTTCCCTGCACCAGGCGCCGGCTCCGCCTCGCCGCGACGCCTCGCGGGGTATCCGTGACGGAACGAAAGCGAGTATGGCATGGCCCGGAACGGCGGGCACGAAGCGCGACAGCGGCGTTGATACTGTTGGGGAAATGCACGCGGGATGTCCACGATTCCAGGCATATTGCGGCCCTCACGGATCGAGAACCTTCATCAAACGACAATCCCGCACCGGTGCGGCGCGGAAATGTCTCCTGCTCTGGAACTGAGCCTTTCCATCAGATGATGAAGAAATCGGCGTTGGTCAACTTCAACCCGGCGCTGAGCGTGGCGAAATGTTCCCCTCCACCACCGCCCTTGCCGTCCATGTCATAGAACAGTTTGCCGGTGTCGCTCTCGTAGATGATGCGATCGCTCGAGTCTTCCGCCGCGCCCGTCTTGTTGACCTTGAATTGTGCCGAGGAGAGCGTTCCCGTTCCCTTGATCTTAGTGAACAGCATGTTCTCGAGATAGATCACGTCGTCCTTCACGCTGAAGTCGGTGATCCTGTCGCAATTGAGAGATGCGTCGGGGAATGTGTTGAAGACGAAAGCGTCCCTGCCCGCGCCGCCGGTCAAGGTGTCGTTGCCCCACCCGCCGCCGATCTTATTGGCGCCGCCGTTGCCGACGATCACGTTGTTGAGCGTGTTGCCCGTGCCGTTGTTCGAGGTCGTGCCCGAGAGCGTCAGCCTCTCGATATTGCCGGAGAGCGTGTAGGTCTGGCCGGCAGGGCCGGCGAACACGACCACGTCGGTTCCGCCGTTGGAGGCTTCGATAGCCCTGTCGCTGGCGTGGTCGGCATAGTAGATATCATTGCCGGTCCCGCCGGTCATCGTATCCACCCCCGTCCCGCCGTTCAGCCGGTCGTTCCCCGCACCGCCCTTGAGCGTGTCGTTTCCAGCACCGCCGCTCAAGCTGTCGTCACCCAGGAGGCCATCCAGAACGTTGGCGCCCGAATTGCCGGTCATCGTGTTGGCGAGGCCATTCCCGAATGCGTGCGTCGCGTTGCTGCCGATGAGGACAAGTTTTTCAACGTCGGCCGTAAGCGTATATGTGTTTCCGGCCGCACCATCGTACTGGACCGTATCGATGCCTTCACCGGCAAGTTCGACAACCTTTTGGCGCCAAAACGTGATCACATAGACGTCATCGCCCTTGCCGCCATAAAGATTGATATTGCGATAATCGTCGCCCCATGGGTGATCGGACACGCCGCTGACCAGCTTGTCGTTACCGTCCAGCCCGTAGAGAGACTGGTTGGCATCGTGGCGCGAACTCGCGTAAATCACATTGTTAGCGCTGTTGCCGGTGCCCGAGCCGACCTTGCCCGTCAGGATCAGGTTTTCGATGTTTGCAACCAATGTGTAGGCGGCTGCAAAGCTATCCCCGACAAGCTTGACGGTGTCCGTTCCTTCATTCGCATTCTCGAAAAGCTTTTTGATCCCCGGGGACGCAAGATAGTAGTAATCGTTGCCCTTGCCCCCATAGATGGAGTCGTTGCCGCCGTAAGGATTAAAGCGATCATGTCCATCGCCCCCCCGCAGGATATTGTCCTGATTGTTCCCATCCAACGTGTTGTTAAGTGAATTGCCGCTGAGATTGGCATTGGCGCCGTCGTACAGTCTACCGATCTCGACATTGGCCGCGAGAACGAAGGTAACGCCGGCTGTCGGACGGTATCTGATCGTATCCGTTCCGGCGTTCGGATCCTCGATGACGGTGTCCACGACGCCATCGGTGCTGTCGACTTCGTATTCGTCATCGCCGGTTCCGCCGACCAGCGTGTCAATCCCGGCCCCGCCATAGAGGAAATCGTTGCCCGCCCGCCCCTCGAGGCGGTCGTTGCCGGCTCCGCCATACACGACGTCCTGGCCGATCGCCCCATAGTAAGTGTCGTCGCCGCCTGCGAGGTCGATGCCATTGGTGATCGTAATTACCCAAACTCCGGACACATCGAAGAAATCGCTTCCGCCCGTACCGGATAACGAATACGTCGAATCGACAGTCCAGACGCCTCCGTCCAGATACTCGACGCTCGTCGACGTCGACAGATCGAGGTAGTCAAGGATGGTGTCGCCGAGGAGCCAGATCGTATCCTCGCCTGCTCCACCACGAAAAGTGTCCCTGCCTGGCTGCCCCTCTATATAGAAATAGTCGCTGCCCTCGCCGCCATCGTAAACGTCATCACCGTCACCACCATAGAGGTCGTCCGACCCGCCATCGCCTATGAGGATGTCGTCGCCGTCCTAGCCATATAGCTCATCGTGGTACGCCCCACCTTTGAGCGTATCGTTACCTGGAGTGCCTTCAATATTCATTGGACCTATCTCTCTATGAAATAATCGGTTTCGTTTAGCGACGCAGGCAGAAAACCCACGACGAGGTTGTTGCTGAAATCAGATACAATTTTAACTTGGCAGAAGTGCCTTGATCTGTGGCGACATGCGGAAACGCGTCCTCACCGGATGCAGTTGCAGCGCCGCGCAGCCTGGATGGGCCAGTTGGCGTGAGGCATCACTCGATGCCAGCCCCCCCCTACAGGATGAAATCGCCCTTGGTCAGGTTGATGATGCCTGCAAGTTCGATCTGGAAGTCGGCGCGGCCGTCGCGGTTGATATCGCCGTAGACGATCGTCCGGTCGTTGGCCGTGCCCTTGACGTCGAAGGTGCGGAAGACCAGTTCGCCGGCCTTGCCGGAAAACTCGCCCTTGCCGCGCCAGACAAAGGCCTGGTCGCTGGCTATCTTCAAGTCGGCGTCGATCTTCGAGACGTCGAGCCGGTCCTCGCCGCGGACGAAGTCGGTGACGATGTCGCGTTTTCCCCCGCCCGACAGTGCACTGAAGCCGCCGTTGTTGACGAAACCGGAATAGCCGGGCGCCGAATCCTTCACCGAGGCGAAAACGAAGGTGTCGCGGCCAGCGCCACCGGTCAGCTGATCGACGCCGGTGCCGCCGATCAGCGTGTCGTTGCCCGCTCCCCCTTTGAGGACGTCGTTGCCGGCCTTGCCGTCGAGCACGTCGTTGCCGCTCGTGCCGGTCAGCCTGTCGTTGCCATAGGTGTCGGAAACAGGCTCCTTGACGTCCTTGACTGTGATCTTGAGCGCCTTCGACGCCTCGTAGCTCGTGCCGATCGAGGGATCATCGAGGCGCACGGTGACGTCGAGCGACGGGTTGGTCTCGAAATCGAGCTTGGCGCCCTTCTTCAGCCACAGCGCGCCGTTCCTGATCTCGAACAGCTTCGCATCCGCGCCGACGAGCGACAGGCGGTTGTCGCCGCCATCGGGATCGACGATCGAGAGGTCAGCCACCTTCCGCGCGCTCGCCGTCGAGGCGTCCTCGGCAATCGACGTCAGCACCTGCTTGGCGCCGAGCTTCGGCGCGTCGTTGACCGGGGTGACGGTGAAATTGAAGGTCTTTGCGACCGGGGCCGAATTGTCCTCGTTGCCGTCCTCGACTGAGACCCTGAACGAGGCCTTGGTTGTTTCCGAGGCGTCGTGAACGAACGTGACCTTGCCGGCGTAAAGCTCGGCGCCGGTAAAGCTCGTCGCCGCCTTGCCGTTGACCAGAACTTGGCCGGCCACCTGGCTGGAGACGGTGAAGCGCACGCCGGCGGGACTGTCGTCGAGGTCGTCAAAATCGAGGTCCGTGGTGGTGAGCACGTAGCTCGACCCTTCTTTCACCGTCGCCTTCAGGTCGCCGGTCAGGACGGGGGCGGTGTTCGTGTCGTGAACGTCAGTCACATGGATGTCGAAACCCTTGTTGAACGTCAGTCCGCCTCGATCTGTCACTGTGACGTTTACACGGACAACCGGTTCCGTCTCGAAATCCAGGGATATGCCACTTTTCAACCGAAGCTGATTTCCGACGATCTCGAAACGAGGGTTATCGACGGTGTAGGTGAAGGTGTCGCCGAAATTCGGGTCGGTTGCCGTCAGTGTGCCGATCGCCGCGCCCGCATTGTTTTCGGCAACGGATGACGCGGAGAGGGAGATGTCGGTCGGAGCCTTCTCCGCCAGGCTCTCGACCCACAGCGCATCTACCTGGACTGCGGCACCGTGCGCTCCGCTTCCGTCCGGTGCCATTGGTCGGGAGATGCGAATTTCGTCGACGTCGGCAAAGTTTGGATGCGACGTAAGGTCGATCTCCAATGAGCTGTTGTTACTCATGTTCCCTTCGAGCGTCACGCTCCCCAGTAGAACGCCACCCTTGTAGGCGTAGACAATCGTCCTCAAATCACCAAAGTTGCCGGTTTCGTATATGCGCAACTTTTGGGCAGAGAAACCTAAGCCGTCCGCCTGGCGGATCGACAGGTAATCAAGCTTCGTCGTTGGCAATGATGTCACCGCCGAGATATAGCCAAGGTCGATTGGGCCGGTTGAGGAGAGGCCGGCAAAGGGGTCGGCATCGCCTTCGTACACTGGTACGGCGAAGCCATCGATATGTCGCGCGGTGACGATGAGGTTGCCCATCGTTGTCGTTGCGAATTGAACGGTGTCGGTGCCGTCGCCGGTACCATTCTCGAACGTAATATGCTCAATGGTCATTCAATTAACCCGAAATATCCAAAATTATTTATGCTTGGCGTCTTCGTCGAGAAGCAGAGGACAAAAGCTTAAGCGGACCTGTCGCCCATTTTTCGGCGGCGCGCTCATGCCCAACCTTGCTTGCCGAACCCTGCGTCATCCCGCGAGTTCGCTTACATCCGCCACTTGAGCCCGACGCGGATCGTGTCGAGCGTCACGTCGTTTTCGAAGCGTGGGAAGCTATCTGGCGGAAAGGCTGCCGCACCTGTGGCCGTGACCGCGCCGAAGTCGTAGTGCAGGTATTCCAGCCCGACCGACCAGTTCGGCTTGAAGCGCCATTCGACGCCGCCGCCGGCCACCCAGCCGCCTTCGGTGCCGCCACCGGAGACGTCCATCTCTACGTTGACCGGCGGGGTCGGGGTGGAGAAGGCGCGCACGTCCACTTTCGCCAGCGCATAGCCGCCGGTGACGTAGAAGAGCACGTCGGAGGCGGCGACGCCGGCGCGCAGGCGCGCGCTCGCCGCCCAGTCGATGTCGAACGTCGCATGCGTGTTGCTGCTGATCGCCGACGTGCCGGTCGCCCCGAAGTTCATCAGCGAGAAGTCGATCACGCCGCCGAGCACCAAGGCGGTGCCGCCGAGATCGAACTGGCGGTCGCAGCCGGCCTCGACGCCGCCCGTCAGCCCGCCGTCATCGGTGGAGATCCTGTCGTAGAAGCCGTCGTTCCAGAACACGTCCATGCCGGCATAGGGGCCCTCGCGATAGGGCGTGTCGGTCGCATCGACATCGGCGCGGCCATAGCCGGCATTGGCACCCAGATAGCAACCGGACCAGGACGCAGCACCGGCAGTCGACGTCTGATCGGCTGCGAATGCGCTAGTGGTTGCGGAGGCTGCAGACAATATCAGCGAGGCGGCCGAAACGACCATGAACGTGTAACGACAGGGCACCGACTTCCCCCCGGAAGCGAAAATTATAAAATAATCAACAACTAATGCGCTCGAATCGCGCTTTTGCCACCAGAGCGCGATATATCGTGTTCGTGCGCAAAAGATCAAGAAACCGGTTAACTTATGAAATAAGTAATCGAAAGCCATTTCTGGTATAGCATTCATGGTTACACGCGCGCACTGGGTGCGAAAACAAAGCTGCAAATCTGCGGCGGTCTGCTGCACAATGTAAACAAACCAGAGCTAAAGTGCTCCGTGCGCGTTAGCTCATTTGTTTTTTGCGCATGCGTCCCCCGGCATCCCCTATCGGGAGACACGATCCATCAGTGACGTTGGCGGGGAACATTATACGCCTACAGGATAAAATCGCCCTTGGTCAGGTTGATGATGCCTGCAAGCTCGATCTGGAAGTCGGCGCGGCCGTCGCGGTTGACGTCGCCGTAGACGATCGTCTTGTCGTTGGCCGTGCCCTTGACGTCGGAGGTGCGGAACAGCAGTTCGCCGGCCTTGCCGGAAAACTCGCCCTTGCCGCGCCAGACAAATGCCTGGTCGCCGGCAAGCTTCAAGTCGGCGTCGATCTTCGATACGTCGAACCGGTCCTCGCCGCGGACGAAATCGGTGACGATGTCGCGTTTTCCTGCACCCGACAGCGGGCTGAAGCCGCCATTGTTGACGAAGCCGGAATAGCCGGGTGCCGTATCCTTCACCGAGGCGAAGACGAAGGTGTCACGACCGGCGCCGCCGGTCAGCACATCGACGCCGGTGCCGCCGATCAACGTGTCGTTGCCGGCGCCGCCCTTGATCACGTCGTTGCCGGCCTTGCCGTCCAGCACGTCATGGCCTGACGTTCCGGTCAGCCTGTTGTTGCCGGTGGTGCCGGAGATTTTGGTGCCGGGCGTGACGGAGAAATTGAAGGTCTTTGCGACCGGGGTTGACTTGTCCTCGTTGCCGTCCTCGACGAAGACCTTGAACGAGGCTTTCGTCGTCTTCGAGCCGTTATGCAGGAAGGTCACCTTGCCGGCGTCAAGCTCGGCGCCGGTAAAGCTCGTCGCCGCCTTGCCGTTGACATAGACCTTGCCGGCTGTCTGGCTGGAGACGGTGAAGCGCACGCCGGCAGCGGTGTCGTCCGGGTCGGTAAAATAGAGGTCCGTAGTGGTCAGCTTGTAGCTCGACCCTTCTTTCACCGTGGCCTTCAGATCGCCGGTCAGGACGGGGGCGGTGTTGCCTTTCTCCCACGTGAAGCTAAGGCGGAAGTACTCTTCCTTCTCGCCGTGGGTGAGGCTACCTTCCTGCGTATCAGGGCCCAAGTTGTAGCTGATAACGATCTTGCCGTCGGCGATAATGGCTGCCCAGTCCGCCTTGCTGATGGTGAAGATTCTCGAATCGGCAACATATTCCTTGGCCGAAGTTATCAGCCCCGTGTCGTATAAGCCTTCGATTTCGATTGAGAAGCCGTCGCTAGAGCTTTCAAAGTCCCCCAGAAATTCCAGCAGAAATGTGACGTCTCCTGATGCACTCGTAGGAACATTCTTAATGGAAGACGTAAAATCTGGAATGACAACACCATTAGAGATTCCCCTTCCGAAACCGATATGCTTATCGATAAAAGTAATACTCATATCTATATTTCCACACTTTGAAATTCAGGGGATGCATTACATCATCCCCACCCCCAGCTATTGGGATCGATTATTTGGACTGAAGGATTCAGCGTCCGAATTCATGGCGCAATTAAAATCATTAATGGCTAATATGCTTAAGCTGAGCCATCGCCGCCAACGGGGCGCTATATCGCGTCGGTGCGGCCTGCAAAAGATCAAATGTCCGTTAAGCTTATGAAATAGCTAACAAGAATGCCACTTTTGGCGCACATTCCGGCGACTTTTGACGCGCCTGGATTGCAAAAAACAAAACTGTCGAGCGGCGCGATTTCGCAGGTGCGCAGCCCGATCCGGTGATCCTTTGCCCGTGCAGAAGGTCAGCTTGGAGGTCTCTCATCAATTTGAAAAACCGTCCAGCCCCACCGTGGATGGAGGTTTCTTGCCACTTGATCGGCCAGCGCTGGAAGCGGCGCTGGCCGCGGAAACACTGCGCCCCGCTACAATATGAAATCGCCCCAATGCGAGGAGATCGTCGACCAGCCGCGGAAACGGACACAGACCGCATTGCGCCAAGAGAATTGCGTCCCATGCTTGCAATAACCCTGTCGCCGGCGTGGTTCTCACGATAGAAGTCGTACCCGAGTGACAGCGCCCCCCGATTCCCTTCCCGCAAAGCGCCAGCATGAGCCATATCCGTCCCCTCGTTCCCCTCCTCATCACTGCCGGCATCCTGATCGGCGGCAACGGCTTGCAGGGGACCTTCATCTCGCTGCGGGCCTCGCAGGAGGGCTTTTCCACCTCGCTGATCGGCCTTGTCGGCGCCGGCTACAACATCGGCTTTGCGATCGGCTGCATCTACGTCTCCCGCGTACTGCGGGCGATCGGGCATATCCGCACCTTCTCGGCCATGGCGGCGATCGCCTCGGCCTCGTCGCTTGCGATGCTGCTCGTTATCGATCCAACCTTCTGGTTCTTCATGAGGCTGCTGGCGGGTCTCTGTTTCGCCTGCCTGTTCGCCACCGTCGAAAGCTGGCTGAACGCCAGCGTCAACAATGCCAACCGGGCGCGCACGCTCTCGATCTACCGCCTCGTCGACCTCGGTTCGGTGACGGCAGCGCAGTATCTGATCCCAGGCGTCGGCATCGGCGGCTTCCAACTGTTCGCCATCATCTCGATGGCGCTGACGCTGTCGCTGGTGCCGATCTCGCTTGCCGACCGCTCCAGCCCGGTGGCACCCGAAGCGATCCGCTTCAACGTCAAGAAGCTCTGGAACATCTCGCCGCTCGCCACGGTCGGCTGCATCGTCGTCGGGTTGACGAACGCCGCCTTTCGTTCGCTCGGACCGATCTACGGCCAGGAGATTGGGCTATCGGTAACGGAGATCGCCAGCTTCATGAGTGCGGGCATCATCGGCGGGGTCGTGCTGCAATATCCGCTCGGGCTCTACTCCGACAAGCTCGACCGGCGCGTGATCATCCTCGTCGCCACGCTGGGTGCGACGCTCGCGGCCCTGTTCCTCGCGATCTTCGCCGGTGGCGACGAATGGCTGAACATGGCCGGCATCTTCGTCTTCGGCGCCTTCGCCATGCCGCTCTACTCGCTCTGCTCGGCCCACGCCAACGACCACGCCGGCGACGGCGAGCACGCGCTGGTTTCGGCCGGGATGTTGTTCTTCTGGTCGATCGGAGCCGTCGTCGGCCCGCTGTTCGCCTCGGTGCTGCTCGACATCTTCGGGCCGGACGCGCTGTTCACCTATACGGCCGTCGTGATGGTGATCTTCATGGGCTACACGGTTGTGCGCATGAGTGCGCGGCCGGGCGTGCCAGCCGAGCAGCGGCATGGCCGCTTCCGTAACCTGCTGCGCACATCCGCGTTCTTCAATAAGCTTGCGGGCGAAGGACGGAACGGCGGGGAGAAGTAGCGCCGCCCTCCGGCTTTGCGTCGGGATGCCGCCGAGCGGCCTATGGGTTTACGTCTCGGCGCTACTCTTTTTCGATTTCGCCCGAGCAGCCGCGTTTGCGTTCTTTTTCAGCTTCGTCCGGTTGTAATCGATCGCGGCGCGGACAAGGGTTTTCAGGGCATCCTCGTCGATCTCGTCGCCCTCGAAGAAATCGATCGCCCGCCGCGCGTTGCCTTCGAGGCCGGCGTTGAAGAGCTTGTCCGGATCCGGCAGGCCCGCCCCGTGGGCAAAGGTGAGCTTCACCTTTCCCTTGTGGGCATCGGCGACGGCAATCATTCCATCACGCGACCAGACCGGACTGCCCATCCACTTCCATTCCTCGATGATCTCCGGATCGGCCTCGAGGATGGCTTTGCGGATGCCGGCGAACGTCTTGCTGCGCCAGTCCGTGAGGCCTGCGATCAACTGGTCGATGCGCTCGGATGGGTTCATGGGGTCTCCAAACCTCAGAAATGGTGGAACACTCGGAAAACATTGGTGAATTGGCGATCTTCACAACAACCGCCCGGCATCATGCACCATCATAGCGCAGCTATCCACCAGATTGCACCCACGGTATCCTCGCGATCCACTTCGTAACCGGCAGCCGGTTTTCCCCAGCGACCACACGTTTGATTTGCCGCATTGATGAGTTTTGCAATCAGGTTTAATCAGTGAGCAAAACTAACTCCTACCGGGACGCCCCATGCCGATCAGCCGCCGCACGCTTCTTAAAGGCTCCACGCTTGCCGCAGCCGCTTACGGAACGGGGCTTGCCCTGCCGCTGGTGCGCCGGGCGCTGGCTGGAGCCCCGGCAGAACTTATTGCCTATGAGGGGAGCGCGCGGCTTTCCGGAGATGCGGCGACGATGCGGACCATGTCCTACAGGCAAGGTGAGGCCGGCGACGGCGTTCCGCCGGTGCTGCGCATGCGCAAGGGTGAGGAATTTGCGGCGCGGTTCATCAACGAGCTCAAGGAACCGACGACGGTGCATTGGCACGGCATGCGGATCGCCAACGCGATGGACGGCGTGCCGGAGCTGACGCAGGGCTACGTCTATCCCGGCGACAGCTTCGACTATCGCTTCACTCCGCCCGACGCCGGCACCTTCTGGTATCACCCCCATTGCAACACGCTGGAGCAGATCGGCCGCGGGCTGACCGGCATGATCGTCGTCGAAAACCCTGAAGATCCCGTGTTCGATGCGGAAATCGTCCTCAACCTGCGCGACTGGCGGCTTGGCGGCGACGGGCAGTTCATCGACCAGTTCAAGCCGCGCGACGCTGCCCGTGGCGGGACCTACGGCACGGTGCGGACGACCAACTGGCTGCAAGCTCCGGTTTACGACGCGCCGGCCGGCGGACTGGTGCGGGTGCGCATCGCGGCAACGGACGTCACCCGCATCTACCGGTTGGCACTGCAAGGCGGGGCGGCGAAGGTGGTCGCGCTCGACGGCAATCCGCTGGAGGCGCCCTTCCCGCTCGACCTTTACGACGTCGGTCCCGGCCAGCGCATTGACCTCGTGCTGCGCATGCCGGATGGCGAAGGCGAGATCGTCACGCTCGGCAATGTGAAGGGCAGCACGCCATGGACGGTTGCTTCGTTCCGGGCGGTCGGATCCAGCTTGAAGCGGGAACTGGGCGACGTGGCGGCGTTGCCGGCCAACCCCGTCGCCGTGGCAGATCTCAAGTCAGCGGAAATCATTCCGATGGAATTCACCGCGACCGCCGAGCACGGGGCAAAGCCCAGCATCTGCGGATCGCTCGGCTACACGTTCTGGGCGATCAACCGCGTCGCCTGGCCCGGCGACGCCTCCGATCCGGTCGCCCCGCTCGCCGAACTGAAGCTGGGCAAGAGCTATATCTTCCGCATGGCCAACCGCACGCCGCACGCCCACCCGATCCACCTGCACGGCATGAGCTTCCGCGCCGTCGCCTCGAACCAGCCGCGGCTGCTCGGGCACCCGACCGATACGATCCTGCTGGAGCCGGACGAAACGGCGGACCTTGCGCTCGTCGCCGACAATCCGGGTGCGTGGGTGTTCCATTGCCATATCATCGAGCACCAGAAGACTGGCATGACCAGCTATGTTCGGGTGACCTGACGGGTTTGCACAGTTTTCGATTGTGGCGGAATGGTGGAGCAGGTAAACCATCCGGTCAAACGAAGCCTCCACCGAGCGAATTGATGCAAATCATCGAAACCACCGCAGCCCTCGCCGATGCCTGCGCGCTGCTTGCCAAATCCGATTATCTGACGATCGACACCGAATTCCTGCGCGAGACGACCTTCTGGCCGGAACTGTGCCTGATCCAACTGGCGGGACCAGAGACGGCAGTCATCGTCGACCCAATGGCGCCTGGCATCGACCTTGCGCCGTTCTTCGCGCTGATGGCGGACTCGAACGTCATCAAGGTCTTCCACGCCGCGCGCCAGGACCTCGAGATCGTCTACAATCTCGGCAAGCTGATCCCGCACCCGATTTTCGACACCCAGGTCGCCGCCATGGTCTGCGGTTTCGGCGACAGCGTCTCCTACGACCAGTTGGTGCAGAAGACGAAGGGCGTGCAGATCGACAAGTCCTCGCGCTTCACCGACTGGAGCCGCCGGCCGCTGACGGACAAGCAGCTCGAATATGCGCTGGCCGACGTCACGCATCTGCGCGACGTCTACCAGTTCCTGAAGGGCAAGCTGGAACAGGAGGGACGCACGCTCTGGCTGGCCGAGGAGATGGCCGTTCTGGAGGCGCCCGGCACCTACGACATTCACCCTGATGACGCCTGGAAGCGGCTGAAGCTGCGCGTGAAGAAACCGATCGAACTGGCTGTTCTGCAAAAGGTTGCCGCATGGCGCGAGCGCGAAGCACGCGGCCGTAACGTGCCGCGCTCGCGGATTCTCAAGGACGACACGATCTACGAGATCGCCCAGCAGCAGCCGGCCGATGCCGAGGCGCTGGGGCGGCTTCGCACGATCCCGAAGGGCTGGGAGCGCTCACAGTCGGGAACGGCACTGGTCGCGGTGATCCAAGAGGCGCTTGCCATCCCGAAAACCGACCTTCCCCGCCTGCCCCGCCAGAACCAGGTTCCCGAGGGCGTGGCTGCCGCCAGCGAAATGCTGAAGGTGCTGCTGAAACTCGTCTCGGAAAAACAGGGCGTCGCCGCCAAGATCATCGCCAACAGCGACGATCTGGAAAAGATCGCCGCCGAGGGCGAAGCCGCCGACGTACCGGCCATGCACGGCTGGCGCCGCGACCTGTTCGGCAACGTCGCGCTCGACCTGATCAGCGGCAAGGTGGGTCTGCGCTTCGTCAACAAGCGGATCGAGGCGGTGGCGCTCTGACCGCCTCTGGTTGAGGGCAATTCTTCAAATCTCCCTGAGAAAGCCGAAGGACCATCGGCTTTCAGACTGCCCGTCAATCGTCGCAGCGGCCCTGCTTCCGTCTCCCCGGACCTGATCCGGGGTCCAGCAGCGACGCGTCTGCGGCGCAATAGAGTCTTTTGCGCTCAAGGACTTGAGCGCGCTGGATGCCGGATCGGGTCCGGCATGACGGCGCAAGGGGGGACAGCATCAGGGCTTGCCCCTCGAATAGGGAATTCACTGGCCATCCGGATAGCGCAAACGCGTCTTGTCATTTTGCCGTCCGTACGAACTTCGCTAGAATGGCGGATATGGACACGCCGGAGAAGTTCACGATTGCCACGGTAGTTCTGCCGAACGGCGGCCGCATCGGCCTGAGCCGCATTCCCGGACGCACCGGCGAATATGCCGCCGACCTGCAGGCGATTGCCGACTGGGGTGCGGACGCCGTCATATCGATGACCGACAGGGTCGAGATGGAGGCAAGGGGGTGTAGCGATCTCGGCGCCCGGCTTGCCGAACGGGAGATCGCCTGGTTTCACCTGCCGATCCGCGACTTTGGCGGTCCGAGCGGTTCGACTGAAGCAAAGTGGCCCCAGTATTCCGCAAAACTCCATGAGATTCTCGATCACGGAGGCGCGGTGCTGGCCCATTGCCACGGTGGCCACGGACGGGCTGGGATGGTGGCGCTGCGGCTTCTCGTCGAGCGCGGCGAGGAACCGGACGTCGCGCTCCGCAAGATCAGGGCGGTACGGCCCGGCGCAGTCCAGACCGAGGGGCAGTACCGCTGGGCTGCGGCTGGCTAGGGTCCGAACCTGTTGAATTCATCCAAACTGTTCGCCAGCACGGGATTGGCGGAACAACTCAGGGAGGATCGGAGGGATGGCGGATCAATGGCTATTCAAGAGTGAGACCTACGACAACTGCAATTGCGCGATGAATTGCGGCTGCCAGTTCAACTTGCCGAGCACCCACGGCTATTGCCAGTCGGCGTTCGTCGGCAACATCGTTGATGGCCACTTCGGCGATACGCCGATCGCCGGGCTGAACTGGGCGGCGCTGTTCAAGTGGCCCGGTGAAATCAAGGATGGGCACGGCCGACGCCAGATCGTTATCGACGAGCGTGCGGACAAGGCTCAACGGATCGCGCTCGAGAAGATCATCTCAGGCGAAGCAGGCGAACCACTCAGCAATCTTTTCTCCGTTTTCGCGACGACGTGCTCTGAGTTTTGCGAGACGCTGTTCCTGCCGATTTATCTAGAAGCGGATCTGGAACTCAGAACCGCCAGAGTGGAGATACCCGGCGTCATGCGCAGCAGCGGCCGGCCATCGATCAACGAGTTTACCGGTCAACCGTTCCACATCGCGATGGCGCGTCCTAGCGGCAGTTTCGAGTTTACCTACGCAGAGATCGGGCTCGGCACGACCACGATCACAGGGGATATGGAGATGGCGTTCGAAGACAGCTGGGCGCATTTTTGTGTTCACCACTTCGATCAGCATGGCCTGGTCCGCCAACGATCAAGGCTCACCGCATGGCTTGATCGCATGAGCCAACTTTCTGGTGATTAGCGGCCCTGCCGGCAGCTTCAGGCAGGCCCGGCTTTCTGCGCCATAACGATCAGGGCAGGCATGTCGAACTCGATCGCCCCTCCGTCGATCACGAATGGCTGCAGGACCGTCTGCGACTCCTTCAGAATCCGGGCAAACTGATCGTCTGTGAGCACGCCGCCGAGCGTCCACACGCAGGCACGCTCCGTCGAGACGAGCGCATCGATCGAGTGAAAGCGAACCCTTCCGTTTCGCCGGGCGACTTTTGCATTTCCAATGCCCGCCTCCCGGCAAATGTCCTGCAACTGCTTGGCATCCCCAAGAACGAACGGCGCCCGGAAGGCGTCGCCGACCTCCCTGCCGAATAAACGATCCAGCAGCTGTGCAAAGGCGCTGTAGCCCGGCGAATTGTCGACGCTGTCGCAGACGGCGACCGCCAACCGGCCGCCCGGTTTCAGTACCCGCATCATCTCACGCAGGGCCTGCGGCCTGTCCTGGAAGAACATGAGGCCGAACTGGCTGACGACGGCGTCGAAGCTGTCGTCAGCCAGCGGCAACGCTTCGGCCGCGCCCTCCAGCCACTCGATGCGCGTATCCTTTTTGCGCGCCACGTCCAGCATCTCGGGGTTCGCGTCCAGTCCGACCACCGACCCGGCCGGGCCAACGATGGAGGCAACCGCGAGCGTCAGCGCGCCCGTGCCACAGGCGACGTCGAGCACATGATTGCCCGCTCGTACCGACGCGTCCGCCGCGACCACAGGCCCCCACTGCGCGAAAAGTGCGGGGACGAAGTGGGCGTCGTATACTTCTGCGGGACCAAGTGGGGATTCAGGCGCGGTCATGATGCTGCCTCCAAGCCAAACGCCGCCGCTGCGACGGCGCGTCCGGCGCTGAAATCGAAGGCGTCTGCCTGCCGTCGTGATGGTATTCGCGGGGGCGGCAAACCGGGACCCCGAGTTTATCAAAGCTGAACGTTCGTCGCAGCGATTTCCCGATCTCATAAAGCAGATGTCACGGACGGCAACTTTCGCTCCGTAGGGGAAAATCTAGTCCGCAAGAACCTGCATCAATTCGATACGATTGCCGAAAGGGTCGTTCACATACTTTCGCACATACCCGTCAAGCGGTTGATCGGAGACGGCGCGAAACCCTGCCGCTTCCAGTGTGGCACAGACGTCTGAAAGGTCGTCGACAACAAATCCGGGATGGGCTTTCTTTGCCGGCCTGAAATCGGGATCAACGCCAAGGTGTACCTTGACGCCATCGGCTTCGAACCAACAGCCTCCTCGTGCCGCCAGATGCGATGGCTTTTCCACTTCATTCAACCCGAGCAAGCCTTGATAGAAGGCACGCGCTGCCTCCTCCTGCCCCGCGGGCATCGCCAGTTGAACATGATCAATCCGCCTGACAGTCATTCTCTCTCCCTCCCTTTTTCGGCACCCCACACTTTTGGAAGATAGCGCTTCCTGCCATCGCAACAATGGACACTTTTGGCGCAGCCTGCCGGCGGCGTTGCGGCACCCTGTGTCCAAACGCTGGATAACGCCCCGCAAGCAGCTTCCGTCACGAAAGCTTCAGCCAACTGTCAAGCAGCGGTCATGCGCAACACCTATCGGGACGATGTTCGATCCTTCCACAACAAGGTGAATTCCATGACGAAATCGCTCCTGGCCGGCGCAGCGCTCGCCTTTCTCCTCTCCGGTACCGCACTTGCCGGCGACACCGAGTTTCCCGCGACGCTGAAGGCGCATGCGATCCTTCCCGCAAACACGATCATCGCTGCACCCGCCGATGCTGCCGACTACCTGAAGACTTCGGGCAAGTTCACGACGGCCGACCGCAAGCGGGCCGTACAACTCGGCACCGTTGCCGGTAAGGACGGCGTGCGCCCGACCGGCCTGTCACTGCCGTTCGACGGTCAGCCGATGCAGGGCTTTTCCGGCATCAAGGCGATGGACGATGGCACGTTCTGGACGCTGTCGGACAACGGCTTCGGCAACAAGCTGAACTCGACCGACGCGATGCTTATGCTCCACAACGTCAAGTTCGACTGGGACAAGGGCACGATGGAACCGGTCAAGACGGTGTTCCTCTCCGATCCGGACCGGAAGGCGCCCTTCCCGATCGTGATGGAAGGTTCCGCAACCCGCTACCTGACCGGCGGCGACTTCGACGTGGAATCGATCCAGCCGGTCGAGGACGGCTTCTGGATCGGCGAGGAATTCGGCCCCTACATCCTGAAGTTCGACCGGGACGGCAAGCTCACAGACGTCGTTGCGACCGTCATCGACGGCAAGCCAGTTCTGTCGCCGGACAACCCGACACTGACCGTGCCGGCAGATCCGTCGAAGAAGATGCCGGTCTTCAACCTGAAGCGTTCGGGCGGCTACGAGGGCATGGCGCTGTCGAAGGACGGATCCAAGCTCTACGGCCTGCTGGAAGGGCCGCTGTGGGTCGACAATGAATCGGTCGAGCAGGCGGACGGTCGTCCGGCGCTCCGCATTGTCGAATTCGACGTCGCCACCAAGGCCTGGACGGGCCGCAGCTGGCTCTACCCGCTGGCCGAGGGCGGCGAGGCGATTGGCGACTTCAACATGCTGGACGAGACGACGGCGCTCGTAATCGAACGCGACAACGGCGTCGGCACGGCGGACAAGGCCTGCGCCGACCCGAAGGATCCGAAGCCGGATTGCTTCGCGGTCGCCTCGAAGGTGAAGCGCATCTACAAGATCGAGATGAGCGACGCAAACGTCGGCAAGGCCGTGCGCAAGATCGGCTACATCGACCTGCTGAAGGTTGCCGATCCCGACAACAGGAAGCGCCAGGGAGGCGGCGACGGCTTCTACGACATGCCGTTCCTGACGATCGAGAACGTCGACCGGGTGGACGACACGCACATCATCGTCGGCAACGACAACAACCTGCCCTTCTCCGCCGGCCGCTTCGTCGACAAGGCCGACGACAACGAGTTCGTTCTGCTTGAGGCGGGTGAATTGCTGAAGGCCAAGTAATCGGGCCGAAATTGAAAGGGGCGGCTGATGCCGCCCCCCCCCCCCGGGCGCAGTGACAAATGATGCCGGCAAGAGCATAGTCGGCTGGGGCTGATCGTGTCGCTGTCGGTGCCGAAAGGATTCCCAATGGCTCGCTATGAGGTCGGCTATCTGGTCGGTAGCCTTTCTTCCCAGTCGATAAATCGCAAACTGGCGCTGGCGCTCACCCGCCTGGCGCCCCCTCAACTGGATATGCGGGAAATCCCCATACGGGATTTGCCGCTCTACTGTTACGACTACGATGCCGACTTCCCGGAATCCGCCAAAAAATTCAAGGAAGCGATTGCCTCGATCGACGCCGTTCTGTTCGTCACGCCGGAATATAACCGCTCCATTCCGGGCGCGTTGAAGAACGCCATCGACTGGGGGAGCAGGCCTTACGGCCAGAACTCCTTCAGCCGCAAGCCATCGGCTGTCATCGGCACGTCGCCCGGTTCGATCGGCACCGCCGTCGGACAGCAACACCTGCGCAGCATTCTGAGCTTCTGCAACTCGCCGCAGATGAACGCCCCGGAAGCCTACATTCAGTTCACGCCCGACCTGATCAAGGACGACGGCGAGGTGACGCGAGCTTCAACGGCCCAGTTCCTGAAAGACTACATGGCCGAGTTTCAGGGCTTCATCCAACGGGTGCTGACCGTATTGCCGAGGCAGCGTTGAAAGCTGAACAGTTGGGGCGGCAACTCCCGGCTATTCGAAGCAGAATGCCAGTTTCAGGCCGGTGAGCTTTGCCAATTGCTGCAGGCGGCCCTCGATGCGTTCGCCGGCAAACTCCGAATACTCGGCAGGGACGACAAATTCGAGATCCAGCTCCGGCTCGCAAGACTTGCGGATCGAAAGTCGCGGGACGATGCCGGGCATGGAGGCTGAGAACAGGTAGACGATGCGCAACAGACCGCCCAAGAGCTTTGCCAGCGACAGCATTCTCGGGGTCGCGATTGCCGCGAGCGGGCCCGATGCACCGTCGTCGTTGAGGCCCTCGAAGCGGTAGTAGTTGGCGAGCGCAATGTAGGCGCGGCCGGGATGGCTGATGCCGGTGAAAGTACCGTGCGAGATGATGTTCATCGCCTGCAGGCCGCGATAGTCGGGATGCGCCCGCCAGCTGATGTCGGCAAGCAGGCAGGCCGCCTGCCGGTAACGCCCCTCTTCCCGTGTCTCCTCGATGCCGAAGAGCGGCATCATGCGACCGGTCCAGTCGGCAAGTTCTCGCGCATGTTCGGGAGAACGAGCACGCAGGATGGCGAGTTCGTCGGCGGCAGCAAGCAGCGGATCGCGGGCTTTCTCGCTCTCCGGCAGCAAGGAATAGAGATAGCCTTCACGCACGCCCTGGGCGGAAAATCGAACTTTCGCCGGCCGCATCAACGCAATCGCCTCCTGCATCGCGACGGCGCCGAAGGGCAGGAGCGTGCGGCGGCTCTTGGAAATCGCGGCATAGGCGGGGTCTTTGGTGTCCTTCGTCGTGACGACGTAGGTGAGGAAATCCATCGCCTCGTCAAAGGAGATCTCGTAGCCCTGCATCATGTGCAGGGGATAGTTGTTTACTTCCATATGCAGTTTGGCGAGCGCTCGCCATGTCCCGCCGACCGCATAGAAGGTTCGCCCCTCGCCCCGCTTCAGAAGCCCGGCGGTCTTGAGATTCCTGCGTGCGACGATCCGCGCCTGCGCGACCGATCCGACGGCTGCCTCCGACAGCCGGATGCCGCCAAGCGGCAGCGTCATGCCCTTGCCGATCGCCTCTCCGGCGACATCGACCAGTTCCAGCGAACCGCCGCCAAGGTCGCCGACGATGCCATCGGGATCGTGGAAGCCGCTGATGATGCCAAGCGCCGAGAAATAGGCTTCCTCATCGCCGGACAGAACACGCACCTTGTGTTCGAGGATCGCCTCGGCCCGCTCGATGAATTCCGGTCCGTTCTCGGCTTCACGTGCGGCCGCAGTCGCCAGCGCATACATGCGCGTCGCGCGGGCTTGGTGAGAGAGAGCCCTGAAGCGGTGAAGGGCGGCCAGAGCCCGTTCGACGCTCGCCTCGTCCATGCGGCCGGTCTTGGCGAGCCCCTTGCCGAGGCCGCACATGACCTTTTCGTTGAAGAGGATCGAGGGCGCGCGGCTCATCCCCTCGTAGATGACGAGCCGAATGGAGTTCGACCCGATATCCACGACCGATACCGGGGCAATTCCCGGCAGGCGCCCCTGCGCTTCCGACTCAACCATGCGGGTCCAATATCACCGTTTGCGCTGGCTCTTCCAGCCGGCGATCGCTTTCGGAGCGCTCGACTTCAAGGCGCCACCCCGGCCGGAAAGGCTCGGGTTCGTCATGAAATAGTGCTGCGCATTGAACGGCTCGGTTCCCTGCGGCACCTGCATGCGCCGCGAAGTCCCGTCCGGCAGGATCTCATAGCTTTGCTGGTTGTCGATCAGATTGCCCAGCATGATCTGCGAAAGTACCTGTTCGTGCACAGTGCGGTTGGTCAGGGGAACCAGCGTCTCGACCCGCCGGTCCAGGTTGCGCGGCATCATGTCCGCCGAGCCTATATAGACAAGCGCATTCTCGGAGGGAAGCCCGTGGCCGTTGCCGAAACAGAAGATGCGGGAATGCTCGAGGAAGCGGCCGACGATCGACTTGACGCGGATGTTGTCCGACAGGCCCGGTACCTGCGGCCGCAGGCAGCAGATGCCGCGCACCACCAGATCGATTTCCACACCTGCCTGGCTGGCGCGATAGAGGGCGTCGATGATCTCAGGATCCACGAGCGAGTTCATCTTCATCCAGATCGCCGCGGGACGGCCACCCTTGGCGTGCTCGATCTCCTGCTCGATGTGATGGAGTATGCGCGGGCGCAGCGTGTGCGGTGAAACGGCAATCTCCATATCGGCTTCGGGCTGGCCGTAACCGGTGATGAAGTTGAAGATGTTCGCCATGTCGTGGGCGATCGAGGTGTTGCAGGTGAAGAAGGAAAGGTCTGTATAGATCTTCGCTGTCACCGGATGGTAATTGCCCGTGCCGAGGTGGCAGTAGCTGCGCAGCTTGCCCTCCTCGCGGCGGACCACCAGAGACATTTTGGAATGCGTCTTCAGCTCGATGAAGCCGAACACGACCTGCACGCCGGCGCGCTCCAGGTCACGCGCCCAGCGGATATTTGCCTCTTCGTCGAAGCGGGCCTTGAGCTCGACCAATGCCGTCACCGACTTTCCGGCTTCGGCGGCGTCGATCAACGCGCGCACGATTGGGCTGTCGTTGGACGTGCGATAGAGCGTCTGCTTTATCGCTACGACTTCAGGATCCCGCGCAGCCTGGAGTAGGAACTGGACCACCACATCAAAAGACTCGTAGGGATGGTGAACCACCATGTCCTTTTCGCGGATCGCAGCGAAGCAGTCGCCGGCATGCTCGCGAACGCGTTCGGGGAAGCGGGCGTTGTAGGGCTCGAAACGCAGGTCGTCGCGCGGTGCCTTGGTGATCTCCGAGAGTGCGTTGAGCGCAAGCAGGCCAGGCAGAACGGCGACGCGATTTTCCGGCACGCCGAGTTCATTCACGACGAACTGGCGGAGAGAGGCCGGCATTTCCGAGTCGGTCTCGATGCGGATCACCGACCCGCGCCGGCGGCGTTTGAGCGCCGTCTCGAAGAACCGGACCAGGTCCTCGGCTTCTTCCTCGACTTCGATATCGCTGTCGCGGATGATGCGGAACGTGCCCGAGCCCTGGACCTCATAGCCGGGAAACAGCCTGTCGATGAACAGGCTGACCGCATCCTCAAGCGTGATGTAGCGGATCACCGCACCGTCATCCGGCAGCCTTATGAAGCGATCGAGCGCCGGCGGCAGACGCAGCAGCCCGGTCATCGGCTCGCGATCGGTCTTGCTGACGAGCTGCAGCCCCATCGAGAAGCCGAGGTTGGGGATGAAGGGGAACGGATGGGCCGGATCGATCGACAGCGGCGTCAGAACCGGAAAGATCGACTGCTCGAATTCCTGGGCGAGCCAGGTGCGGTCCTGGGCCTTGAGCGCCGCCGGCCGAACGATGACGATGTCTTCCTTGGCGAGGTACTGCTGCAATACGGCGAGCGAGGCCTGCTGCTCCATCTGCAGGTTGTCGATTTCCTTGAGGATATCGTCGAGCTGCTCGGCCGACGTCTTGCCGTCGGGGCTGCGCATGGCGATCCCTTGGCGCACCTGCCCCTCGAGGCCGGCGACACGCACCATGAAGAACTCATCGAGATTTGCGGCCGAGATCGACAGGAAGCGGACGCGTTCGAGCAGCGGATGGGCCGTATTGAGGGTTTCCTCGAGCACTCGGCGATTGAACTGCAGCCAGGAGAACTCCCGGTTCACGAAGCGCTCGGGGCTGGTCATCAGCTCCTGAACGGGCGCCAGGCTCTCGCTCGCCGGCTGCTCCGCACTTTCCACAGTCGTCGATACTCCGTCCATATCCATACCGCCCCATTGCTTTTTGTTTCAGGCTCGTAGAGCAGTTTGACGACGGTTCTGTGACAGTCAATCCCCGAAGCCGGCGCCGTCTCCCTCCGCCATGTTTCCAAGCACTTCCTGGGCAAGGGCACGGGTGATGCGGCTGCCGCGCCCAAGCGCAAGGCGATCGAGGCGCTCGACGAGCGTCTGGGCCGCGTCCAGCGAGCGCTCCATCCGGGCGACCATGTAGGCGACGAGGCGGTCGTCGACGAAAAGCTGGCGATCGGCAAAAAGCTTGACGATGACCTGCGACAGCAACTCGTCGTCCGGCTCGCCGATCTCGACCACCGTCGCCGCCTTCAGCCGCGAGCGCAGGTCGGGCAGCTCGACCGGCCAGGACATCGGCCACAGCCGCGTCGTGATCAGCAGCGTGTGGCCGTGCTGGCGGACATTGTTGATGACGTGGAACAGGCTGCGATCGTCGAAGCCGCGGCGATCGGCATCCTCGAACAGCACGGGGCCGGCCGCCGCCGCTTCTTCCGCGCCGCCACCTTCGATCGGACGAATCTCTGACGCGCCGGACTTCTCCTGCCAGATCGCGGCGAGGTGGGACTTCCCCGAACCGACAGGCCCGGCGAGGATAACCACCGGTGACGGCCAGTTCGGCCAGGCGTCCACCACCGTTACCGCAGCGCTGAGCGGGTCGGAGATCAACAGATCCTCCCGCCCCGACGCGGGAACGTGCTGGAACGCAAGCGGCAATTGCTCGATGGCCTTCGGCGACTTCATACGATACCCGGTCACGGCTTCGTCTTCGAAGCCGTCTCTTTCTTCTTGGTGGCAGGCGGATTGCCCTGACCGTGATAGAGGTCGCTGTCAAGGTAGCGCTGCAGGCCGAAGCGGACAAGCACGCCGACGGCGGCGGCGGCCGGGACGGCGACGAGCAGCCCGACGAAACCGAACAGCGCGCCGAAGGCAAACAGCGCGAACATCAGCCAGACCGGGTGCAGGCCCACCTGCTTGCCGACCAGCTTCGGCTGCAGGATGTTGCCCTCGATGAATTGCCCCGCGAAAAAGATGGAGATGACGGCGCCGATCCACAGATACTCCGGCCAGAACTGCACGATGGCGACGCCAACCGACAGCACCAGTCCGACCATGGAGCCGACGTAGGGGACGAAGCTGATCATGCCCGCGAAGAGGCCGATCAGCAGACCGAAATTGAGCCCGACTGCGGTCAGGCCGATGCCATAGAACAGCCCGAGAATGATGCAGATCGAGCCCTGGCCGCGGACGAAGCCGGCGATCGCAGTGTTCATCTCGGTTGCGATCTGGCGCACGGTTTCCACATGCTGGCGCGGAACCCAGCTATCCACCTTGGCGATCATCCGGTCCCAGTCGAGCAGCAGATAGAAGGCGACGACCGGTGTGACGATCAGGAGCGAGACAATGTCGACGAGCGCGAGACCGGAGTTCCAGATCTGCTTCAAGATCGTGCCAAGGAATCCGGCACCCTCGGCGAGAACGCCGGCAAAGCCTTCCTTGATCGTGCCCATCTGGCTCGAGATCCAGGGCGGCAGGATGTCGGGATTGAAGCTCGTCACCAGCGACTGCAATTGCGCGATGTAGCCCGGCAGCTTGGAAAGCAGATCGGAGGCCTGCGTCGCCAGCAGCGGTATGACGATCATCAGCGACAGGGCAAAGAGGATGATGAAGGCGATCAGGATGACGACCGTGGCCATGATGCGGCTGAGACCGAAGCGCTCCAGCTTGTCTGCAACGGGATCAAGGAAATAGGCGAGCGCCATGCCCGCCACGAAGGGCAGCAGGATCGAGCTGAACACCAAAAGGAACAGAACGAGCCCCGCAAGCGCAAGCAGCCAGAAGACGACCTGCCGCTTCAGCCCGGCCCCACTGACATGGGCCGAGACAGGTCTTTGTTGTTCGCTCTCGTGGCCTTTCACGGTGCTGGTACTCTTCGCATGAGGTGCATCCATATGTTGAAATAGGCCGCGCCGGAGAGAATGGTCAAGGTGGCGGTCACAAGGATTGCCGCCCAGACGACCTGATCGGCGGCAAAGGCAAAGGCGAGATTGGCGAGCACGAGAACAACGAGGAACACCTGCGCGGCGGTATTCGCCTTCGAGACGAGGATCGGTCGCACCTCCAGTGCCTTGCCCAAGAGGCGGGCCACCGCGACCGCTGCGACGATAAGCACGTCGCGGCCGATCACCAGCAGAACCAGCCAAGCCGGCAGGACGCCGAGATAGCCGAGCAGTCCGTAGGCGCTCGCCATCAGCAGCTTGTCGGCGATCGGATCGAGCCATGCGCCGAAAGCGGAATGCTGGTTCCATCGTCGCGCCAGAAATCCGTCGACAGCGTCCGACAGGCCGGCCGCGAGGAAGAGGAAAAAGGCCGTTTGCAGCCTTCCATCCAGAAGCGACCAGGCAAAGACCGGAACGGCCAGAAGCCGCGCAACCGTGATCATGTTCGGTATCGTCATCACCTGTCAGCTTCTCTCCCCTCACCCGATTTGCACCGCAATGTGGAGTGCATGGCGGACGAATTAAAGCCCCTGGATGACGGTGGGGATCGGCCGCGGGCAAAAACGGAAAAAAGGGTCGGAGTTACGGGCATTGCGCTTGCACTTCCGCCCCCTTCGTGCCAATCGGGCGCAAACACCTGCACCAGCGGAGATCCGACATGAGCCAGTCTGGGAAAAACGGCCTGACCTACAGCGACGCGGGCGTCGACATCGACGCGGGCAACCTGCTGGTCGAGAAAATCAAGCCGGCCGTCCGGTCCACGCGGCGTCCGGGCGCCGACGGCGAAATCGGCGGCTTCGGCGGCCTGTTCGACCTGAAGGCCGCGGGCTTCACCGATCCGGTGCTCGTTGCCGCCAATGACGGCGTCGGCACCAAGCTGAAGATCGCGATCGACGCCGACAAGCACGACACTGTCGGTATCGACCTCGTCGCCATGTGCGTCAACGATCTCGTGGTGCAGGGCGCCGAGCCGCTGTTCTTCCTCGACTACTTCGCCACCGGCAAGCTCGACCCCGACCAGGGGGCGGCGATCGTCGGCGGCATCGCCGAGGGCTGCCGCCAGGCCGGCTGCGCGCTGATCGGCGGCGAGACGGCGGAGATGCCCGGCATGTATGCCGGCGGCGATTACGACCTCGCAGGCTTTGCGGTGGGCGCTGCCGAGCGCGGCAAGCTGCTGCCGGCCGGCGACATCGCCGAGGGCGACGTGATCCTCGGGCTTGCCTCTTCCGGCGTCCACTCCAACGGCTACTCGCTGGTGCGCAAGATTGTGGCGCTGTCCGGTCTTGCCTGGGATGCCCCTGCCCCATTCGCAGCCGGCCAGACGCTCGCCGAAGCGCTGATGACGCCGACGAAGATCTATGTGAAGCCGCTTCTGAAGGCGATCCGCGAGACCGGCGCGATCAAGGCGCTCGCCCACATCACCGGCGGCGGCTTCCCGGAAAACATTCCGCGCGTGCTGCCGAAGCACCTGGCCGCCGAGATCGATCTCGGCGCGGTGAAGGCGCCGGCCGTGTTCTCCTGGCTGTCGAAGACCGGCGGCGTGGCGGCAAACGAGATGCTGCGCACCTTCAACTGCGGCGTCGGCATGATCGCGGTCGTTTCGGCCGGTGAGGTCGAGAAGGTCAGCGCCGTTCTTGCGGCGGAAGGCGAGAGCGTGTTCACGCTCGGTCGCATGATCGCCCGCGACGACGGCGCGCCCGGCACGAACTACAAGGGCACGCTCGCCCTATGAGTTCGGGCGCCCCCCGCAAGCGCGTCGTCGCCTTCATCTCCGGCAGCGGCTCCAACATGCTGACGCTGGCAAAGGCCTGCGCAGCGGAGGGTTTTCCGGCCGAAATCGTCGCGGTCTTTTCCGACAAGCCGGAAGCGGGCGGGATCGAGAAGGCGCAGGCGCTCGGCATCCCGACCTTCGTCTTCCCGCGCAAGGATTTCGATTCCAAGGAAGCGCACGAAGAGGCGGTCCTCGCCGAGCTGGATCGCCAGCGCCCGGACATCGTCTGCCTTGCCGGCTACATGCGGCTGCTGTCGGGACGGTTCATCTCGCGCTACGAGGGGCGGATCCTCAACATCCACCCTTCCCTGCTGCCGCTGTTTCCCGGCCTCGACACCCATCGCCGCGCCATCGAAGCCGGCATGAAGATCGCCGGCTGCACCGTGCATTTCGTCACCGAAGGCATGGACGAGGGTCCGGCGATCGTCCAGGCGGCCGTGCCGATTCTCGCAGGCGACACCCCGGCAGACCTTGCCGCGCGCGTGCTCACGGTCGAGCACCAGGCCTATCCGCTGGCGCTGAAGATGCTGGCGGAAGGCAAGGTGCGCATGGAAGGCGGCAAGGCGGTCGCGGTCGCGACCCTGCCGCAGATAGATGGCGCATACCTGATTTCGCCAGCAGTAACTTGACCGCCTTTCGCAACCAGCCGGGCATCTAGAGCGACGTGCATCCGCCGTCCGGCGATCAACACCGGGTGAAAGTCACCAAAGTAAGGCTCGGCCCCCTCTCAAGAAAGGCAGGTTCCCTTCTTCCGGCGCGGTCACGCGGGCGGATAGGGCCGGGAGGGCGGCGTTGCCAGTGTGAGCAGGTTGCCGTCGGGATCACGCACCTGCGCCAGCGTCGAGTAGTCGCCCTGAATGTCGTCCCCAAGCACAATCCCCAGGCCCTGCAGCCTGCGGCGCTCGGTCGCGACATCATCGACGACAAGGACATCACGCCGTTACCGGCGATCTCGACGTCCGTTGAAAGCGCTATCCCGCCCCGGCCGTAGAGTTCCCACTGCACCATCGTATCCATCGGCCGATAATCCGGGCCACGGCCGAGCAACTTCGTATACCACCCTTCGGCCGCCGCAAGTTCTGCGGTGAGAAATACGGTGTAGGCCTTCTGCAGGTTCATTTGTTCTTCTCCTGGCCGGACGCTGTGTGAACCCTGCTCGACCAGAATAGTTCCCCTGACATCGGGGGAAGGAGGCAATACGCCGGCCGATCTCGCGGCGCGTGCCGCCCGTCGAGCGCCGCATCCAGCAGATCGCGTGGTTTCCGCCCCTCATCCGCCCTGACGGGCACTTTCTCCCCGCAAGAACGGGGCGAAGGACGGGCGTGGCACTGCCTCACCGCTTTCGCATACACGTCGGTATGGCGCGTTCCGTCTCCCCGCTTGCGGGGAGAGGGTTAGGGTGAGGAGCGAAGGCCTACCGTCATCCCGGCCTTGAGCCGGGATCCAGCAGCGTCGCGTCCGCGGCGCCAAAGAGTCTTTTGCGCTCAAGGACTTGAGCGCGCTGAATGCCGGATCAGGTCCGGCATGACGGCTCATATGAAGCCATTGGGACCACCGGAACCTGCCGCTACTTCCGCTGCAAGAGCGCCCACTGGATCAGCATGATCGTCTTGGCGTCGCAGATCTCGCCGGTCTCGATCATGCGCGCGGCATCGTCCAGCTTCACTTCGACCACTTCGATGTCCTCGTGCTCGTGGTCGAGACCGCCGCCCTCGCCTTCGCGGATTGACGCGTCGATCGTGGCGGCAAAGAAATGGATCGTTTCGGTCACGGCACCCGGACTCATAAACACCTTGAAGAGCAGCTTCACCTCGTCGATGCGGTAGCCGGTTTCCTCCATCACCTCGCGGCGGATGACGTCGGCCGGATGCTCACCATCGAGCAGGCCGGCAGGCGTCTCCAGCAGCCAGCCGGAATGGCCGTTCTGATGGGCGGGCATGCGGAACTGGCGGACGAGAATGATCGTGTCGCGCTTCGGGTCATGCAGCAGGATCGTCGCACCATTGCCGCGGTCGTAGACCTCCCGCTTCATCCGGACGGTCTCGCCGTCCGCGCCGGTGTAGTCGAAGGTGACGTTGCGCAGGTGATACCAGTTGTCCGAGAGCGTCTTGTCCGAGACGATCTCGATCTTCGTGTCGCGGAACTTCGTCATGCGGTTTCTTTCGCAAGCCAGACGCGGTTGTCGTGCAGGGCGGCACCGCCATAGGGCGCGACCGGATCGGCGCCGGTGAGCACGTTGATGCCCTCTCCGTCGAGATGGGCGCCGTTCGGCCAGATGCCTTCGGCAATCAGCACGCCCGGCTTGGCGTCGCCTGCGACCTTCGCATGCAGACGGATCTCTCCGCGCGTGTTGCCGAGCCGGACGATGTCGCCGTCGGCAATACCCATCGATTCCGCGTCGACCGGATGGATCATCACTTCGGGACGGCCCTCGCGCTCGCGCGACCACTTCATCTCGGTGAAGCTGGAATTGAGGTAGGTGCGCGCCGGCGGGGTGGCGAGACGGAAAGGATGCGCCTCATCCACCGTCTCGATCACTTCGACGTAATCCGGGAATTCGGGCAACGCCTGATGCGGGCCGAGCACACCGATCGAGGCCGGAGGCTGGTTGGGTGCGGGCGTAGCAAGCCAATCCGGCCGGAAGCGGAACTTGCCGTCCGGGTGGCCGAACCCCTTGGCGAAATGCGCCGTCTCGAAATCCGGCTGGCAGTCGATCCACTTTTCTTCCGCCAGCCCGTCATAGTCCATCTCGTAGTGCGGCAGCATGCGGGTAATGTGCTCGCGCTCAGAAAGGCCAAAGCCCGGCAGATGCGCAACACCGAGGCGCTTGGCCAGTTCATCGATGACGAAAAGGTTGGTGCGCACGGTCGGCGGCGGCTCGACGAGCTTGGGGCCGAGCAGGATGTGCTGGTGGCCGCCGCCGCGATAGAGGTCGTCGTGCTCGACGAACATGGTGGCCGGCAGGACGATGTCGGCGAGCTTGGCCGTGTCCGTCATGAACTGTTCGTGCACGGCGAGGAACAGGTCGTCGCGCAGGAAGCCGCGCTTCACCAGCCGCTGTTCCGGGGCGATGTTGGCGGGGTTGGTGTTCTGGATCAGCATGGCCGTGACCGGGCCGCGCTGGCGCAGCGCCACCGGGTCGCCGGTCAAGACGCGGCCGATCTGCGACTGGTCGAGTTCGCGGATGTCAGGGTCGACCATATCGAGGCCCATCAACTCGCGCTTGTCGAGGCGGAAGATGCCGCCATTGTTGTGAAACGCGCCGCCGCCGTCGTATTGCCACGACCCGAGCACGGTCGCGACGGAGAGCGCGGCATGCATCGAGACGGACCCGTTGCGGCTGCGGGTAAAACCGTAGCCGAGGCGGAAGAAGGCGCGCTTCGTCTCGCCGACGAGGCGGGCGAAGGCTTCGATCTCCTCCACCGAAAGCCCGGTGATCGCGGCGGCCCATTCCGGCCCGCGGGTGGCGAGATGCGCCTCGAGCCCGGCTGGATCGTCGGCGAACTTTTCCATGTAGGCGCGGTCGGCGTGACCGTCGCGGAAGGCGACGTGCATGACGGCGCAGGCAAGTGCCGCATCCGTGCCCGGGCGCAGCTTCAGCGCCATGTCGGCCTGCTTCATCGTCGGGTTATCGTAGATGTCGATGACAACGATCTTCGCGCCGCGCTCTTTGCGCGCCTTCACCGCATGGGTCATCACGTTGACCTGGGTGGAGACGGCGTTGGTGCCCCAGATGACGACGCAGTCGGCCCTGGCCATCTCGCGTGGATCCGGACCGCGCAGGCTGCCGGTGCCCATCACGTAGCCGGTCCAGGCGGTGTTGGTGCAGATCGAATCGAAGAAGCCGGAATAGCGCTTGGCGTGGCGCAGGCGGTCGATGGAATCGCGCTGCACCTGCCCCATCGTGCCGGCATAGTAGTAGGGCCAGACGGCCTCGGACCCGTGCGCTTGCTCGGCCTTGACGAAGGCGTCCGCGATCTCGTCGAGTGCGGCTTCCCAGGAGATGTCCTGCCAGTCGCCGCCGCCCTTCTCGCCCTTGCGGCGCAGCGGCTTCAGCAGCCGGTCGGGATGGTAGAGCCGATCGGCATAGCGGGCGACCTTGGCGCAGATGACGCCTGCGGTGTAGCTGTTGTCGGCGCTGCCGCGCACCTTGCCGATCTTTCCGTCGGCGCCGATCTCGATATCGAGCGCGCAGGCAGACGGACAGTCGTGCGGACAGACCGAGTGGCCGATCGTGGGTTTGCCGAGATTGGGGGTCGCAAGGTTCATGGCTTTTCTATATTCCAGAGGCAAAGCGCCAAGAAGGCATAAAATTCTCCGATCGAAACAAATGATCGGCACATCACGGTACCCGATATGAATTATCGCCACATCTATCATGCGGGCAATTTTGCCGACGTGCTCAAGCATGCGGTGCTGGCACGGCTCGTCACCTACATGCAGGGCAAGGACAAGGCGTTCCGCGTGCTCGACACCCATGCCGGAATCGGCCTCTACGACCTTTCCAGCGAGGAGGCGCAGAAGACGGGCGAATGGCATGAGGGGATCGGCCGGCTGCTCGGCGACGACCTTCCGGCGGATATCGTCCCCCTGCTTGCGCCCTATCTCGATGCCGTGAAGGCGCTCAATCCCGATGGCGGCGTGCGGCTCTATCCCGGCTCGCCCAAACTGGCGCGCATGCTCTTCCGCTCGCAGGACCGGCTTTCCGCGATGGAGCTGCACCCGGACGACTACGAAACCCTGCACCGATTGTTCGACGGCGACTTCCAGAGCCGTGTCACCCACCTCGACGGCTGGCTTTCGCTCGGTGCGCATGTGCCGCCGAAGGAAAAGCGCGGCATTATCCTGGTCGACCCGCCGTTCGAGAAGGAAGGTGAGTACGAGCGGCTGGTGGACGGACTGGCCAGGGCGTATCGGAAATTTCCGGGCGGCGTCTACTGCCTGTGGTATCCATTGAAAAAGGGCGCACCGATCGCCGAATTCCATAAGGCGCTGAAGGATCTCGGCATTCCGAAAATGCTCTGTGCCGAATTATCGGTTAGAAGCGATCGCGAGACGACGGGCCTAACAGGTTCCGGCCTGATCGTCGTCAACCCGCCCTTCACGCTGAAGGACGAGCTCGGACTTCTTCTGCCGTTCCTGAAAGAAAGGCTGCGACAGGACCGCTTTGCCTCGGCGCGCAGCTTCTGGATCGCGGGCGAGCAGCAACTCGCCTCTTGACCTCATGCGGGTGTGAGACGCAATCTCTTGGCAGATGAGCGTGTCGCCGAGGGCGGCATCACTGGAATTCAGCGCGGTGCCGGAACGTTCATTGGACCGGTGCGCTGCCGGAGGGGACCATGACAGTCAAACGCGCCGTTACGCTGGCAGCATGCCTTTTCACTGCCGGCCTTTTTGCCGCCCCGGCCAAAGCGGCCGACTACGGAAACTATGCCGAGGTCCGGCCGGCCTATGCCTCGCCAGCCCAGGCAAGCGTTTGCGCGGACCCGGGCGTCCTCGGCTTCATTACCCGCCGCTTCGAATACAAGGCCGCGAACTACATCCGGCAGAACCTGTCGATCTACGAGATCCGCCGGGCGCAACTGACCCAGTTCGAACCGTTCAACGGATACATCTCGTCAGTGCAGCGCCAATATTGCGTCGCCGACGCGACGCTTACGGATGGCAGCCATCGTCCGCTGTTCTACCTGATCGAGCGGCCGTGGGGCTTTGCCGGGATGGGACGCAGTATCGAGTTCTGCATTCCCGGCCTCGATCCCTGGTATGTCTACGGCGACGATTGCGCATCGCTTCGCACCCCCTATTGAACCGTGCCCGATCCTGATACCCCTGATCGGCGCCTCGCCGCCCGCCTTGCCGTGCCGCTTGCCGCCGCCCTGTCGTTGACGCTTGCCGCTTGCGGCGAAGACCAAACGCAATCCGACCAAGGCAAAGCCCAGCCCACACAACGAACTGCACAGACAACCGGCAATGCCAAACCGCCAGCCGCTGCGACCGTGCCGCAAGGGCACGGCTTTGACTTTTACGTGCTGTCGCTGTCCTGGTCGCCGACCTGGTGCATGGACAACGATGCGGCCGGCCGCAGCGAGCAGTGCCGGAGCGGCCGGAACGCCAGTTTCATCGTTCATGGCCTGTGGCCGCAATTCGAGCGCGGTTTCCCGGAATTTTGCCGCACGCGCGAATCCGACCGCGTGCCGACAGCGCTCGGCCAGCAATATCTGGACATCATCCCGTCCATGGGCCTGATCGGACATCAATGGCGCAAGCACGGCAGTTGTTCGGGGCTCAGCCAGCGCGACTATCTGGCCGTCACCCGCGCGGCCTTCGCGCGGATCGCCATCCCCGACAGCCTGGAACAGGCATCCGGCAAACGACTGGATACGGCGGACGTGGAATCGGCACTGATCAAGGATAATCCGGGGCTGACCGAACGCGGCATCGCCGTGACCTGCGACGGCGGCCGGCTCGAGGAGATACGCATCTGCCTGACGCCGGGGCTCGATTTTCGCGATTGCCCCGAGGTCGACCGGGCTGCCTGCAAGGCAAAAACCATAACCCAGCCACCGGTCCGCTAGCGCAATTGCGCGCTTAGCCGAATCGAGGAAATGCTCTAACGTCTTGTTTTCATGCAATCCCCGGACGCAAGGCCGCCACCCACTCTTGCTGGAATTACTCCAGTCGGCCATCCAACCAGGAGAATACCCTTGAAGATCTACTATTCCTCGGCCTCGCCCTATTCCACCAAGGTGCGCATGGCTGCCCACTACAGCGGGCTGGATGCCGAGCACCTTGTGGCCGACACCACTGCCGATCCGGCCGACCTGATCGCCGCCAATCCGCTCGGCAAGATCCCCACGCTCGTCACCGACAGCGGCCAGGCCATTTTCGACAGCCGGGTCATCATGCAGTTCATCGACCGGGAGACCGGCCGCAAGCTCTATCCCCGCGCCAGCACCAAGCGGACGGAGGCCGAAGTGCTTGAAGCGACCGCGGACGGCATTTGCGACTGTCTTCTTGCAATCGTCTACGAACGACGGATGCGCCCGGAAGACAAGCTCCACCAGCCCTGGATCGACCGCCAGTGGTCGAAGGTGGAGCGCGGACTCGATCATCTTGAAAAGAGCATGCCGCGGCTCGGCAAGAAACCACATGGCGGCCATTTCGCCCTCGCCGCCATGCTGCACTACATCGAACTGCGCTTTGCCGGACAATGGCAGAAGGGCCGCCCGAAGCTGAAGCGCTATTTGACTAAGTTCGAGGCGGTGTTTCCGGACTACGTGAAGTTCAAGGACTGAGGCAGCAGCATCCCCTACCCGTCATGCCGGGCTTGACCCGGCATCCAGCGCGCGATGTCCATCGCGCATGAGAATCCTCTTAGATACGAAGTTGTTCCCAAGCTATTCACCGCACAGACGCGCGGTGGCTGGATGCCGGATCAAGTCCGGCATGACGGAGGTGGAGTGGTGCCCTCCTGAAAAAAAGGCCGGGCGATTGCGCGCCCGGCCTTTCAATATCTGCCTGATCGGCAGGATCAGAACTTGTAGCCCATGCCGACGCGGACGCTCTGCTCGTCCTGGCCAGCGCGGACGCTGCCCGAATCGAGATTGAACTTCTTGTCGGCGTAGTCGGTGTAGCGGTATTCGACGCGAGCCGTAACGTTGTCGGTGACGAAGCCTTCGGCGCCGACGCCGGCGGTCCAGCCGTACATGGTGCGCTTGTCGGACGAGGTGTCGTCTTCCATCTTCGAACGTGCGACGGCAACACCGCCCGTGCCGTACAGCAGGACCGGGTTCAGATCGACGCCGACGCGGGCGCGCAGCGAGCCGTTGATGCCCTGCTCGGCCTCGCGGGTGGCGTTCTTCGAGTCGATGCCAGAGTAGTTCACGTCGGCTTCACCGCCGTAAACCAGCTGGCCGCTCTGCATGTTGTAGCCGCCGTAGACACCGCCGCCGAAGCCGTTGGCACCGTTGCCGCTCTGCTTCTGGAAGTTGCCGTGCTGCCAGGTGACCGTACCACCCGCATAACCGCCAGCCCAGTTGCCAGCGACAGGCTCGGAGAAATCGGCAGCGGGAGCCTGCGGGATTTCTTCGACGGCGTCAGCCGCGTGTGCTGCCTGGAAAGCTGCGATCGACATGGCGGAAGCCATCAGGGTGATGATCAGGGTACGCATGCTATTCTCCTTTGCATTCCCATACCGATGGCAAGTTACGCGCCAATTCGGCATTACTAATATACGGTGCGAACCGCCCGGTTGAGGGCAAATTGAATAAAGATTGAGGATTTGAAAGAGCCAAAATGTGAATTCTTTGTGGCACAAGCATGATCAGATTATGATGTTGCTTTCGCACAACATGGAATTTGTTAACCATAAACTGAGAAACACGAATTATACTGCTTTTCCGGAGAGAAATATTAAATCCGGTACACTTCTGTTAATTTTTCTGAAAACTTTCGCTGGGCCCAGTTTAAGCCCGCGCGTTATTCTCTATATCTGGGACAGGTTAAGCAAAATCGACGCGATAGGGCAGATCCTTGAGGATTCTTCATCGGACAGCATTGGTGACGGGCGCAGCCCAAAGGATCGGGCGCGCGATCGTCGAGGAACTGGCGGCACACGGTTTCGTCGTCGCGATTCACGCCAACACTTCGATTGAGGCTGCCCGCGAACTTGCAAAGACCATCAATCAGGCGGGCGGGCGCGCCGTTGCCCTCGACTGCGACCTCGCCGATTCGGCCGCCACCGGGGAGCTTGTCGGCCGCGCAACCGAGGCGCTTGGCCCGCTGGGCGTGCTCATCAATAATGCCTCGCTGTTCAAGCCGGACAGCCTGCGCCGGTTCGACAGCACTCTCTGGGATCGGCATTTCGATGTGCATGTCCGGGCACCTTCGATCCTGGCGCGCGATTTCGACGCACAACTGCCGAAGGGCTCCGGCGGATTGATCGTCAACATCATCGACCAGCGTGTCTGGAACCCGACGCCGCGCTACTACTCCTATACGCTTTCCAAGTCGGCACTCTGGATGGCGACGCGCACAATGGCGCAGGCGCTGGCACCGCGCATCCGCGTCAATGCGATCGGGCCGGGACCGACGCTGCCAAACGAACGGCAGAGCGAAGAGGATTTCCAGACGCAGACCGACGCGCTTCTGCTTCGCTCCGGTCCTGAACTCGGGGAATTCGGCCGCACCGTCCGCTTTCTGTTCGACACGCCGTCGATTACCGGGCAAATGATCGCGCTGGACGGCGGGCAACACCTCGCCTGGGAAACGCCAGACGTCGCGGAGATCGCGGAATGACCACCGGCAGACCGGTAGAGGATGGCGGCATCCTCTACGACGAAAACGAGCGGGACGACGAAGAAGAGCTGGCGGAGGCCCAGCCCGCCCCCTCCCCCCTGCCTGCGATCGAGTGGTCAGAGACGGTCGATGTGCAGCAAGGGCTGCGCGGCGCCGAACTGATCCAGGAATTCGTCAAGCGCCTGCCGAACGGTCCCGGCGTCTATCGCATGTTCAACGAAGCCGGCGACGTGCTCTATGTCGGCAAGGCGCGCAGCCTGAAGAAGCGCGTCAATAATTATGCGCTCGGGCGCGGACACTCGAACCGCATCGGCCGGATGATCCGCGAGACGGCGAACATGGAGTTCGTCACGACGCGCACGGAGACCGAGGCGCTCCTGCTCGAGGCGAACCTGATCAAGCGGCTGCGGCCGCGCTTCAACGTCCAGCTTCGAGACGACAAGTCGTTTCCCTATATCCTCGTCACCGCGGACACCCGTGCGCCGGCGATCTTCAAGCATCGTGGTGCCCGCAGCCGCAAGGGCGACTATTTCGGCCCGTTTGCCTCGGCCGGTGCGGTGGGCCGGACCATCAACTCACTGCAGCGCGCCTTCCTTTTGCGGACCTGCACCGACAGCGTGTTCGAGACGCGCACGCGGCCGTGCCTGCTCTATCAGATCAAGCGCTGCTCGGCGCCGTGCACCCATGAAATCAGCGATGCCGGCTATGCAGACCTGGTGCAAGAGGCGAAGGACTTCCTTTCCGGCAAGAGCCAGAACGTGAAAGGCCAGATCGCAGCTGCGATGAACGAGGCGGCCGAAGAGCTCGATTTCGAGCGCGCCGCCGTCTATCGCGACCGGCTGGCGGCGCTGAGCCACGTGCAGAGCCATCAGGGCATCAATCCCGCCGGCGTCGAGGAGGCGGACGTCTTCGCCATCCATCACGAGGGCGGCATCTCCTGCATCCAGGTGTTCTTCTTCCGCACCGGGCAGAACTGGGGCAACCGTGCCTATTTCCCGAAGGCGGATCCGCAGCTTACCGGCGCCGAAGTGCTGAACGCGTTTCTGGCGCAGTTCTACGACGACAAACCGTGTCCACGGCAGATCCTGCTGTCAGAGAAGATCGAGGAACTCGACCTTCTGTCCGAAGCACTGAGCGAGAAGTCGGGCTACAAGGTATCGATCCTGGTGCCGCAGAGGGGCGAGAAGAAGGATCTGGCCGACCAGGTGCTGGCCAACGCGCGCGAGGCGCATGGCCGCAAGCTGGCCGAGACCGCCTCGCAATCTCGGCTGCTGGAGGGCTTCGCCCAGACCTTCAAATTGCCTTACGCGCCGCGCCGGATCGAGATCTACGACAACTCGCATATCATGGGCACCAACGCGGTCGGCGGCATGGTGGTCGCCGGACCCGAGGGCTTCGTGAAGGGCCAGTACCGAAAGTTCAACATCAAGTCGACCGACATCACCCCCGGCGACGACTTCGGCATGATGCGCGAGGTAATGACGCGCCGCTTCTCCCGCCTGATCAAGGAGGAAGGCCTGCCCGACCGCAGCGCGGATGCGAACGTTGACAAGGCGGCGGACGCCGCCGACCTGCCCTTCCCCGCCTGGCCGGACGTCATCCTGATCGACGGCGGACAGGGGCAAATGACGGCGGTGCGCGCGATCCTGGAAGAACTCGGCATCACCGACCAGGTGATCGCCATCGGCGTCGCCAAGGGTGCCGACCGCGAGGCCGGCCGCGAGCGTTTCTTCGCCGCGGCAACGCCGGACTTCTCGCTGCCGCCGCGCGATCCCGTGCTCTACTTCATCCAACGTCTGCGTGACGAGGCGCACCGCTTCGCCATCGGGTCGCACCGGGCGCGGCGCAAAAAGGAAATGGTGAAGAACCCGCTGGACGAGATCGCCGGCATTGGTCCGAGCCGCAAACGGGCGCTGCTGCAGCACTTCGGCACGGCAAAAGCGGTGTCGCGCGCCGGCATTTCCGATCTCATGGCCGTCGAGGGCATTTCCGAAAGCGTCGCCCGGCTGGTCTACAACCATTTCCACGAGGATGGGGCACGGTAGATACCTGTCGCATCACGTGGATAGAAACCGAATTCATTCACGTTACAACAGGAAATCACCCTTCGAGAAGGCGATGCTCCCCCTGACCAGAATGCTGAAATCAGCATGGCCGTCGCCATCCGTATCGCCAAGAACCAGCGTGTCGCTGCCGCTCTTCTGATAGCGCAGTTCACCCGCATGTTTGGTGAAGCTGGATTTGCCGATGAAAGCGAAGGCATTGTCCGCGCTGCTCGCCGCGCGAGCATTGATCACGCTGAGGTCGATCCGGTCGCCGGAGGCCTTGGAAAAATCGACGATCGTATCCCGCCCCGTGCTGGAGACCGTGCTGTCCGACACGGCCCGGAAGAGAAAAGTGTCGCTACCCGAGCCACCGGACAGCCTGTCCGCTCCGGCGTCACCGTCGATCTTGTCGCAGCCGCTACCGCCGTAAATCCGGTCGTTTCCTCTTCCGCCATAGAGCTTGTCGTTGCCACCGAGCCCTTTGAGGGTGTTGGCCGCCGCATTGCCGAGAATGCTGTTGGATAACGCATTGCCTGTCCCGGCAAAACCGCCCGTCCCCGTCAGAACCAGCCGTTCGACATTATCGGCAAGGGTGTAGCTGCAGCCTGCTTCAACGGCGTCGGTGCCGCCGCCGGCTGCCTCGACCACGACGTCGCCGGTGTTGTCCACCACGTAGGTATCGTCACCGGCACCACCGGCGAGCTTGTCCGCACCGGCGCCGCCGTTGAGAGAATCTTTTCCGGCACCACCTTCGAGGCGATCGTTACCGGCTCCGCCATAGAGCTTGTCGTTGCCATCGAGCCCCTTCAGGACATTCGAACCGCCATTGCCCACAATCGTGTTGGCGCGCGCGTTACCGGTGCCGCTATAGTTACTCGCTCCGATGAGGGTTAGCTTCTCGACATTCTCGCTCAGGGTGTGGCTGCGTGTCGCCTGGACCGTATCCGTTCCGCCATTGGCGGCCTCGATCACTTGGTCTCCCGCATTGTCGACCACATAGCTGTCATTGCCGCCTTCACCCTTCAACGCGTCCGCACCGCTACCTCCATCGAGCAGATCGTTGCCGGTGCTTCCGCGAAGCGTATCGTTTCCGCCCTTGCCGTACATCAGGTCGCCGTAGCTGCTCCCGGTCAGCTTGTCGGCACTGTTCGTCCCGGAGAATATGTCGGCCGAAACGCCCATCACTGTCAGCGTGATCGTTGCCGTCGCGGTGCCGCCCCTGCCGTCGGACACGGTATAGCTGATGACGACCGTGCGGGTATCGCCATCGCCGATGTTCTGGTTCGGTCCGGCCATCGGATTGTAGACCAGCATCTTCTTCGCATCGATCATGACCGAGCCGAAGCCGGAAACAATCTTGGCGCTGAGCATCGTCAGGTTGTCGTCGTCCGCGTCCATCACGGCATCGGCAACCTCGATCGCGAATAGCGCGTTCTCATAGGTCGAGCCACTCCGCACCCTGGCGACGGGGTCGTCGTTGACCTCCGCGACATCGAAGGTGATCTTGCGTACGATCGGATCTGTATCTTGCCCATCGAAATCGGTTCCGCCCGTATCGACGACATTGAACATCAACGCTCCGAGCGCTGTTCCGCTCAGATTGGCGCTTGCCTTCCAGACGAGCTTGCCGGCCTCAATATCGGCCGCCTTGATCTCCTGCCCGGCAATGACCGGCCATCCGTTCAGCGTTAGCATTCCGTTCGCGGGCACATCCGCGATCTTGACCGCCTTCAGGGTGTCACCATTGATGTCCCGCAAGCCGAAATCGTCGACGTTGAAGACGTAACGACCGTCTTCCTTGATGGTGCGCGTCGTGTCCTCTCCAGTCGGTGCGTCATTCACCGCCCGGTAGACCTTCTCGTAGATCTGGACGCCGTTGTCGCCCTTGACCTGCCAGGTCAGGGCAAGGCTGCCGTCCCGAAGCGCGGCAATCTTCGGCATCCCCTCAAGCGAAGAGGTGGCGTCGCCGACCGGCTCCTCGATCAACATGCGGGCTGTGCCCGCCGCGTTGAAGACCCGCAGTGCGATACCGTAGCCATCCCTGTTCTGCGTGGTCCAGGCCACGGCAAAACCGCCGCCCGCGAGCGCGACGACAAAGGGGTTGCCCTGCATCCCCTCTGTTTGGACGTTAACCGGAATATCGCCGGGAATGCGGGTCTTGCCGTCGGCGTTGTAGACCTGCATGGCGAGCCCGTTATCATCATGCGCCGTAGCACCGCTCCAAAGCACGACGAAGCCGCCGTCCTTGAGCGCGGTGATGATCGGGTTGACCTGATCGCCTTTCGTGTAGGCGTTGACACTGAAGTCGGCGGCAGCGCGCGCGCTGCCATCGGCATTGAATATCTGCAGGGAGATGCCCGCGTTGTCATCGATCCTGTCCCCTTCCCAGGCGACGACGAACCCGCCATCGGCGAGCGCGGTGACTGCCGGATGGCCCTGCATGTCGGCCTTGCCAAAAGAGACCGGAACGGCTGCTTCCGTCTTCAGGGCGCCGCTTCCGTCGTAAATTGCCATTCGTAATCCCGACGTCCGCCCATCTTCCAGCGCCAATTCCGCATACACGACGACGAAACCGCCGCCGGCGAGCGCGGCAATGGCGAAATCATCCGGATCGCCGAAGGGCTCGATCCGGATGTCGGTGGCACGCGGATCAGCCGTCCCATCGCTTTGGAGGACGCGCAGCACCAGGCTTGTTGCCCCCGCAGCGCTTGCGTCGGACCAGGCAACGACGAAGCTCTCATCGGACAGCGTCGTGATATGTGGGGCAAACTGACGACCGTCGATCTGGCTGTTCACCACAATATCGGCGTTTGCACACGCCGTGCCGTTGGCTTCGAACAGACGGAGCGCGATTCCTTCGGGGTCGGTCGGCGTTTCGCCGCTCCAGACCACGGCGAACCCGCCGTCGGCGAGCGCCGTCACCCGCGGCGCCAACTGATCACCGGAGACATGGGCACTGACCGGAAGTTCGACCTTGGAAAGGAGGCTGCCTACAGCGCTGAACACGGTCATGGACACGTTGGTCGTGCCGTCCTCGGCGACGCCGCTCCAAACGACGACGAATCCGCCATCGCGCAGCGTGACGATGTCGGTCTGGTACATATCCTGCGCCAGATGGCCGTTCACCGGCAACAAATTCCCCCCGATGATCCCCATGGAGGATCCGTCCTTCCCGTTCGTGATGCTGATTGCTTGCGAGGCGCGAAAATAGCCAGATGCAACCACAGGTCAACCGGGGCAGCGGCCAAAACGCGCATTTTTGTCGAAAAACGAACAGGAAACGCAATTTATTCGAAGAAAAGTGAAAATTTTTCTTCACGGCCACGCTCAAACCGCCCGGCTCGTGGCCCCGTTCTCCTACACTTAGCGAATCCGGGTGACGATCTTTTCACCACCGGCATCGGAATATTGCCTTGTTCGCGGTGAATAGCTCTCGCAAATGGTTGACGGACCTGCCACAAAGTCCACAACTAACCGGAAACCCATCCGAGACTGCGAATCCATGGCCTCTCCCGCTTACAGCATCCCCAATCTCCTCACATACGGCCGCATCCTTGCCGTGCCGCTGATCGTCCTCTGTTTCTTCATGGAGGGGAGGCTGCAATCTTCGGACTTTGCGCGATGGTCCGCCCTCGGCCTGTTCGCCGCAGCCTCGATCACCGACTTCTTCGACGGTTATCTGGCGCGCATCTGGAAGCAGACCTCCAACATCGGCCGGATGCTGGATCCGATCGCCGATAAGTTGCTGGTCGCCTCCGTTCTGCTTCTGATGGCGGCCGACGGCACGATCGCCGGCTGGACGATCTGGGCGGCGATCATCATCCTCTGCCGCGAGATCCTCGTTTCCGGCCTGCGCGAATACCTCGCCGAACTGAAGGTCAGCGTGCCGGTGACCCGAATCGCCAAGTGGAAGACGACGATCCAGATGTTTGCCATCGGTTTTCTGCTGGCTGGACCGGCCGGTGCGAAATATCTGCCGTTCACGACCGAGATCGGCATCGTGCTTCTCTGGATTGCAGCGGCAATCACCATGTATACCGGCTATGACTACTTCCGCGCCGGTTTGAAGCATATCGTGGGTGAATGATGACGAAGCTGGTGTATTTTGCCTGGGTGCGCGAGCGGATCGGACGGGACGAGGAGGAGATCGACCTTCCCGGCCATGTCAGAACCGCCGGCGACCTGCTGAAGCACCTGAAGACGCTCGGCGAGGAATACGAGATCGCGCTCGAGCACGAGAACGTCATCCGCGTCGCCGTCAATCATGAGCACGTGGAGCACCGGGAATCGATCGAGGGCGCGCTCGAGATCGCCCTCTTCCCACCGATGACCGGAGGCTGAGCGCCATGGCCGGCCGAGCCGACATTCCCGTCGTCGTCAGGGTCCAACGCGAGGATTTCGACATCGCCGCGGAGACGGCGGCCCTGATCGCGGGACGGAAGCAGATCGGCGCGATTGTGACGTTCACCGGACTGTGCCGCGACGAAGGCGGCGCGCTTTCGGCACTGGAACTAGAACACTATCCCGGCATGGCGGAAGCCGAGATCCGCCGTATCTGCGACGAGGCCATCGAACGCTTCTCGCTGGAAGGCATCGCCGCCATCCATCGCGTCGGCCAGATCGCCCCCGGCGAGAACATCGTCATCGTCGTCGCCACCGCGCCGCATCGCCACGCCGCCTTCGACGGCGCCTCCTTCGTCATGGACTACCTGAAGACCTCCGCCCCCTTCTGGAAGAAGGAGCACCGTACTGACGGCAGCGCGGGCGGATGGGTGGAAGCCAAGGACAGGGATGACCGGGCGCGGGAGAAGTGGAAGAAGTAACCGTGCAGTTTGTGGTTGGCCGCGGTTTGTACTAGCCTAGCTCCGTCTCTTTCCGTCACCCCGGCCTTGAGCCAGGGTCCAGCCGCGCCGCGTCTGCGCGCAAAAAAGAGTCTGTTGCGCTCAAGGACTTGAGCGACTGGATGCCGGATCAAGTCCGGCATGACGGGAATGAGTGGGCAACGCTGAATTCCATTAGCAGCGTTGTGGTCGGTAAAGCACTCGACCTACCATCCGCTACGGAATCGCCTTCTCCCGCCGGAAGACGACCAGCAGAAGCACCAGCGCGGAGTAGATGACGAAGTCACGCCAGAGGAATTCGCCGTAAGCGTTCCAGATCGTCTCGGCGAGACCGACCGCGGCACCGCCGAGTGCGGAAAAGACCGGCGTCGAATAGCCGCCAATGGCGGCGATGAACAGCACCTTGACACCGAAATTGAGCCCCGCGCCAAAATCCATGTTGCCGTAGTAGCTGGCGGCCAGAATGCCGGCTAGGCAGGCGATCAATGCGGCAAGGGCGAAGGCGGCGAGGAAGACGCGGCCGGAATCGACGCCGCAGAGTTCCGCCGCCTTGCGGTCGTCGCAGACCGCGCGCCAGCGCCTCCCCCACTCCGAGCGGGCAAGAAAGACATGACCGGCCAGCACGATCCCCGCCATGAGGGCGGCATTCGCGATTTGCAGGACGGTCAACGTCACCGGAAATGACGGATCCCCCCACAGTTCCAGTGGCCGGCTGAGGAGGGGCGGAAGCCAGACACTGCGCGTATTGGCGGCGAGCCGCGCCGTCTCCATCAGCACGAGAACGACACCGAGTGCAGCCACGATGACGGAATTTTCAGAGGAGAATGCGAGCGGACGCATGACATACCGGCCCGTCACCATGGCGGCCCCCATGCCGAAGACGACAGCCATCGCGGCACCGAAGATGAGTGCTGCCGGAAGCACTAGCCATAGCCGGTTCCAGCCGTAGTCGGCAAAGAGAATGAACATCTGCGCCGCAAAGGCGAAGATGGCGCCGAAGCTGACGTCCACCCGACGTGTCACCGAAAAGGCAATCGCATAGCCGAAGGCGAGCACGGCGTAGAGTGCTGAGACTGGCACGGCATTGGCAAGCTGCTGCAGAAAATACGCCATCGGGAGCCCCGCGGGTGACAAACGCAGTATAACTGGTAAAATCGATTTTACCAGTTAGGACGACGTCATGACCTTTTCCTGGACTCCGCATCGATTTTCCGGCGGCGCGCTTGCGCTTGATGTGGCCAATTCGGTCGTGTTGCGGTTCGATCCGATGCAGCGGATCGATCGCTATGCCGATGCGAAGACGATGGATAGCTTTGCCGAAGCCGCCAATGTCCATTGCGCCGAGCGCGACCGGACCGGGCGCCTCGCCCCCGTGGCAGCGGCGCGACGCCGGGCCTTCATCGACCTGCGCGAGGCGATCGACGGTCATTTTCGCGCGGAGGCAAGCAGAGAAGGTACGCCGGAACTGCTGGCGGCGCTGCTGGAGGCGATCGCCGACACGCTGCGCCATTCCGGCGCGAGCTCCGGCGCACTCGATGCTGCCACCGCCCATTCAGCCTTGCGACTTGCAGTCAACGCAGAACCGGACCGGCTGAAGATCTGCCCCAACTGCGGCTGGCTCTTTCTCGACAAGAGCCGCAACCGCTCTCGAACCTGGTGCGACATGGCAATCTGCGGCAACCGGGCAAAGGCCAGCCGTCACTATTATCGCCACCGGGAGGAGACCGGCCCATGAAGACCATCCCGCGTCTTGCGACCCTTCTGTTCCTCGCCCTACCGCTTGCCGCCTGCCAACGCGAAACCGGTCACGATCCGCTGCAACTGACCGGCAAGATATTCGTCTTCAACTACCGGCTCGCCTACGCGACCTACATGGTCACGTTCGACAAGACCGCACCCGTGCCGGATGGTTCGACCGTCACGGCAGAGTTCGAGAACCCGGCGGGTGGTGAGCCCCTGGTAACGACCCGAAAGCTCTTTCCGCAGTGGGAAAAAGTGGTGCTGGAAAGCCCCGATATCACCTGCGTGCAGAAGGAAAGACCCTACCGCGTGGCGATCCGCGTCAATGGTCCCGACGGGACGGTGTTGCAGTCGCTGGAGACGACGGTCACCTCCGATGTCGACCAGAGCATCCTTCCCGCCGAACCCCTCGTCGTCGGCCCGGCCTACGAAAAGAACCCGCGCGTCTTCAGAAACGGGAAGGCGCCGGAGCACTTCGAGACGGCGAAGTGTCCTGTTTGAATCTCAACTGCCAGAACGCTGGTCCAATGCCACCCGAAACGCGCTCGCGGCCCTGAACAGCGCTTCGGGCGAAAACCCCGCGAAGCCGATCACAAGTCCCTGCCGCGGCGGTTGCGACACGGCCATCGACGACAGCGCCCTCACCCCAAGCCCCGCCGCGAGCGCAACCTCGACAAGCTCGGTGTCTTTGCAAGACGAACCCAGCTCGGCCAGCAGATGCAATCCCTGTTCCGGAATGGTGACGGTAAGTCCGCTCGCACCCTTCAGTCCGGCAACAAGCGCATCCCGCGCGGCAGCCATGTGGCAGCGCGCGCGACGGAGGTGGGCGGCGAGATGCCCCTCGCGGATGAAATCGGTGAGCGCGGCCTCCGCCAGCGTGGAGGGAAAGCGGTCTGTCCGTACACGCAATGCAACGACCTTCGCCATGACTTCGTCCGGGAGGACGGCATAACCGATGCGGAGACCAGGCAGAAGGACCTTGGAGAAGGTACCGAGATAGACCACGCGACTGGAGGCATCGAGGCCTTGCATGGCGGTCAAGGGCGGGCCGGCGTAGCGGAATTCGCTGTCGTAGTCGTCTTCCACGATCCACGCATCGTTGCGCCGCGCCCATTCGATCAGCGCCAGCCGGCGGCGCATGGTCATCGCCACGCCGAGCGGAAACTGGTGCGAGGGTGTGACGTAGACTGCGCGGGCGTCCGGCATCAGCGTTATGCCGAGGTCGGGATCCAACCCTTCCGCATCCACCGGCACGCCCTGCAGCCTGATGCCGTTGCCCTCGAAGGCGGCACGCGCACTCGGATAGCAGGGGTCCTCGATCCAGGCGCCCTCGCCCGGTTTCAACATCGAGCGAACGAACAGGTCGAGCCCCTGCTGCGTACCGGTGGTGACGAGGACCTGCCCGGATTGACAGCGCACACCTCTCGCCGTTCGGAGATAGGAAGCGATCGCCTCGCGCAGAGCCGCCCCACCCTTGGGGTCGCCGTAGTGAAAATGCTCGGGTGACGGTCGCGCCAGATGACGCGACAGCAGCGTGCGAAAAATCTTCAGCGTTCGCTCGTCCGCCGTCGCAACGCCAAGCGTCCCGGGCAGCGGCATCGCGGCTCTGGCAACGGGCTCATCCGCCGGCAGGCGCACCGAAATCAGCGGCACCTCGTCGCTGACGAAAGTGCCGGCGCCGACGCGGGCCGTCACGAAACCGTCGGCGATCAACCGCTCGAAGGCCGCGACCGCGGCAAGGCGGGACATGTGCAGCCGTGCTGCAAGGTCACGGGTCGGCGGCAGCTTGGCGCCGGGGGGCACCGCCCCGGTTTCGATCAGCTGGCGGATCGCGTCGTAAAGCGCCTGCGTGCGCGGCCCCTCGCCCGGTAGCACCGGAACCAGCGCCGACCAGTCCGACAGAATGGTCTTGGTAATTGGCACAGAATTGGAGCTATTTCGAACCAATGACATGCGGCAAGTAGACAGCAGCTCAGAGGAAAGGCAAGGCCCATGTCAGCCGTACAGCATACAGACCCATCGACCAGCTACCCGGTAACCGACCGGAACAAAGTAAAGCGCCTGCACGAGCGGGGAAGCTACGACCGCGCCGCGGTGCATGCGATCCTCGATGCGGCGATGCTCTGTCACGTTGCCTACGCCATCGACGGCCAGCCCTATTGCACGCCGACGCTGTTCTGGCGCGAGGACGACCGGCTCTACTGGCACGGTTCGGCGGCAAGCCGCATGCTTCGCCACCTGAAGGCGGGAACGCCGGCTTGCCTGACCGTTTCGCACCTCGACGGGCTGGTTCTCGCCCGCTCCGGCTTCAACCACTCGGCCAACTACCGTGCCGCCATGTGTTTCGGGACGGCCCGGATCATTGACGACGCGGAAGAAAAGGCCGCCGCCATGCGCAGTGTCGTCGACCGCTATTATCCCGGTCGATCCGCCGGACTGCGGCCGATCACGGCGCAGGAGGCGAAAGCGACGGCCATTATCGGCATGGAGATTGAACAGGCCTCGGCCAAGGTTCGGGCGAAGGGCGTAGGCGATGACGAGGAAGACTTCGCACTGCCGATCTGGGCCGGCATCGTGCCGGTTCGGACCGTGCTCGGCGATGTGGAACCCTGTTCGCGGCTTGTGGCGGGCGTGGAGCAGCCGCCGGAACTCGCACTTTATCCGTCGGGCAACACGCTGGGCCAGAGCCTGCTGGACGCGCAGCGGGCGTATGAAGTGGACATGGCGTAGTGCCTGACCGCCCGTCGTCCCGGCCTTGAGCCGGGACCAGCATCGCGTCCGCGGCGCGAAAGAGTCTTTTTGCGCTCAAAGACTTGAGCGCACTGGATGCCGGATCAGGTCCGGCATGACGGATGGAGAGTTTCGCGAACTCTTTCCTTTGCAAAGGTACCGTCGCCAAAACGAAGATCGCCCGAAGCCTGTGCTCTGGGCGATTTTTCATATGGCGTAGTGCCTACCGTCCGTCATCCCGGCCCTGATCCGGCATGACGGATGGAGAAATTGGCGACGGGAGGTTCAGCAATCGAACGCGCCTCACCAATCGCGAACCGCCGCTATCAAAAGAAAATCGCCCGAAGCGCGTGCTCCGGGCGATTTTTCATTTCAGGTCAACTTCATCGCCGGCTCGCAAGCCCAATCAGGGACTTGCAACGAACCTTGCGAAGCTGGATCAGCCGACGATTTCGGTGTCGGAGAACCAGTACTTGATTTCCTGGACAGCGGTTTCCGGGGCGTCGGAACCGTGAACGGAGTTTTCGCCGATCGACAGGGCATGAACCTTGCGGATCGTGCCTTCGTCGGCGTTTGCCGGGTTCGTTGCGCCCATGATTTCGCGGTTCTTGAGGATAGCGTTCTCGCCTTCGAGAACCTGGACGATCGTCGGGCCGGAGGTCATGCCTTCAACGAGCTCGCCGAAGAACGGACGCTCCTTGTGGACGGCGTAGAAGCCTTCGGCTTCGCGACGGCTCATCCAGACGCGCTTGGATGCAACGACGCGCAGGCCTGCGTCTTCGAGCATCTTGGTGATGGCGCCGGTCAGGTTGCGCTTCGTTGCGTCCGGCTTGATCATCGAAAAGGTGCGTTCAATCGCCATTATCTCGTTTCCTTGGTCTTCGGTGAAAAGTGGCGGTTCAATAGCCGCCAATGTCCCGCAAAACAAGAGGGTGCAGGCGAATGCGCTGCTCTGCGTCGAAGTTTCACGCAGCCGTCACACGATGGCCGACGCCACCATGCAGGTCGAGACATCGGCTGAACCAGTCGGCGACCGGGTCGTCGTTTTCGAGCACCTTCGTTCCGGCGGTCGTGCGCAGCCATTGCAATGCCCCGAAGACGATGTAGTCGGCAAAAAGCGGACCCTTGCCGCCGATGAAAGGCTGCTTCTTCAGCATGCTGCGCAATGGCTGGAGCTTCTTGGCGAAGCCTTCGATCTCCGCCATGCCGGCGGCGGCAATCTCCTCGAGGGAAGCGCCGAGGCGCGCCTCGCGGCTGCGACGGAAATATTCCCGGTCGGCCGGCCCGAGCAGATTGTGGATGTCGAGGATCGCGATGCGCGTGATGGCCATATGCAGCGTCGACTGCGACCAGGCCTCGATGAACCGCGCCATCGCCTTGCCGCCCTCACCGCCGAACAGCGACGGCCGATCGGGATAGGCCTCCTCGAGATAGAGCGCGATGTCGAAGCTGTCTTGTACCACCCGTTCGCCATCGCGGAGCAGCGGCACCGTGGCCGCATTGCCGCCCTCGATGGTCGGGATCTCGGTGAAGCAGACCGGCACCGTTTCGTATTCGAGGCCTTTATGGGCCAGCGACATCACGCTCTTCCAGACGTGCGGCGAAAACTGGCGGGTCATGTCGGCGCCGCTGAGCGCATAGAGCTTGCGTATCATTGCTGTTCCCCGATGAGTCGGGCCATTTGGTACAATTCAAGGATGACGATCAAATCAGAAAATTTCATGCGTCCCATCACCGCCGCAGACGCGAGGGGATGATAGGGTGTCGCCATCTCCAACGCATCCGCCGGAACCAGCCATGCTGAATCACTACAAGATGTTCGCCGCCTACAATGCCTGGGCAAACCGGATCCTCTATGCCGAGGCCGCGGCATTGTCGCCTTCCGCCTTGCGCGAAAACAAGGGCGCCTTCTTCGGCTCCCTGCACGGGACGCTCAACCATATTCTCGTCGCCGACCGGATCTGGATGCGCCGCTTCACCGGCTCCGGCGACGTGCCGGCCCGCCTCGACGCAGTTCTCTACGACGACATCGATGGCCTGCGGCACGCGCGCATTGCCGAGGATCAGGGGATCATCGACTGGATCGGTTCGCTCGACGAAAAGCAGCTTGCGGACACGATAAGCTACGTTCCGCTGACGAACCCGGTACAGATCACCCAGCCGCTTGGTCCGGCCCTTGCCCACTTCTTCAACCACCAGACCCACCATCGCGGGCAATGTCACGCGATCCTGACCTCGCTCGGCCGGCCCAGTCTTGTGCTCGATCTGGTCTATTTCCTTCGCGCCGAAGGGGCGGAGTGGATGCGGATCTGACCTATTTCCCGTCCTCGCCGGGAATTCCCTCGACCTGTTACCGAAGTGACAGGGAGACGCATTGCCGGGTGCGATAGTCCGGCCGTCGGGGAAGCCGCAAGGCCCTTCATTCTCCACCCCGGCGAAACGAGGGAACACATGGCAAGAACAACCGATGAATGGAGCGCCCTTTTGGGCAGCGCACTGTCGAAAATGGCACTGGTCTACGGGTCCGACAGTCCCGATGCCTACCTGCCGGAGGATTGCTATCCGGTCATCGAAAAGATGTTCGAGGCGGCAATGCAACAGGCGCGCGCCGAGGGCTATGCGGCTGCCACCCGCGACATGCAGTTTGTCACGGCCCGCTCGAAGGACCCATCCGGTGGTGGCATGATCCGGCAGATGATCCGCGCCGTTCCGATGGCCCGACGCTTTGCCTGATCCTTTGCCACCAGACGCTGACACATACCCCGGCGACCGTACAGGACAAGAAGCGCGTGTGCCAACACGGCACGGTGCACAAGGCTGAACATGGTGGGATTCAACGGTTCTTAATGCTCATCATCTAAGGGTTGAACGGCGGCTCGATCGCGGGCCGGCGATCCGGGCAACAAGCCCCAACCGTTGGTGAACCATGAGCGCAAAGGCGAATGCATCGGAGACCCTTGCCCGTTCGGCGGCCGTTATGGCGAAAGTCGCGCAACTGATGACGCGGCTGGAGATCCCGGCGATCCCGCGCAACTACTCGCTCCTGCACGAGGCGATCACCGGCGGCAACACCGCGCTTGGGCGTGAGATCACCGCACTCGGTAAGGCACCGGCGCAGGAAGCGCTCGATGCGATCGGTGTGCGCAACGGGCTGCCGGACCACAATTCGCTCGTCCTCGGCCACAGTGCCACCGACCTGATGCGCACCATCGAGGCGATGGCGGCCGAAGCCGAAGCCGAGCGCCACAAGAAAACCAATGCGCTGACCCACATCAATCACATGCTCGGCAGGCTGAAGGCCGATCCTGTCATGGCCATGTCCGACTTTGCCGGCCAGGCAGATCTTCTAGTCTCGTCCGTCGAGGCGATGATCGGCAGCGAAAGCGCTCATTGCCAACGTCTCGACACCCTGGTGGCGCGACTGGAGAATATCGCCTCCGGCGCGGCTGCCAGCGAAACGGCTCTCTTGCACGATCCGGTTACCGGACTGGCGAACCGGACCGCGTTGATGAACCGGCTGGCGGCCACCTACGACGCCGAGGACAAAGCCTGCAGCGCGCTTCTGCTGATGCGTGTCGACCGCCTGAAGGGCCTTTCCGACAGCCATGCGAGCGGCGCCTCCGAGGAGGCGCTCAAGCAGATCGCCACGCTCTTCCGCAAGTCTATCAAGAAACTCGACTATGTGGCGCGCGTCGGCGGCGACGGCTTCGCATTCCTGTTCGACAAGGTGGACCGCGAAAGCGTCTTCTCGATCGCCGAGCGAATCCGCAACCGGATCGAGGCGGAAATCTTCCGGATTTCCGGTCGGGAATACCTGCCCGGCACGCTGTCGCTGACGGTTGGCGCAGCCTTTACCGAGGACGCCCCCTCCGCCAACGAACTCTACCGGCAGGCGATGCTGGCGCTGGATGCCGCCAACGAGAGCGGCACCTGCGTCTATTCGCTGGATCTCTCCGAGCGCGCCGGACGCAACTACCGGCGCAGCGTCGCCTGACGCCACCTCTTGCGCAGGTGTGGTCTGGCACCATGGGTTCCCTTCTAGAGCAGTTGGCGTGAAATCAGATTCACGCGAACTCCTTCAATATTATGTTCTTATGCGTGTCTTTGCCCCGAAAGCGGTTCCCACTTTGCGGTGAGATGCATTCAAATTTTTTGTCCTTATGCATGTCTTTGTCCCGAAACCGGTTCCCACCTTCGGGAGACATGCATTATAGACGCCGGTCATGATCACCATTTCCGGCCTCTCCGCCCGCATCGCCGGGCGCCTGCTCATCGACAACGCCTCCGTTTCGCTGCCATCCGGCACGAAGGCGGGGCTCGTCGGTCGCAACGGCGCTGGCAAGTCCACCCTCTTCCGCGTCATCACCGGCGATCTCGCCTCCGAGGCCGGAACCGTCTCGCTGCCAAAGAATGCGCGGATCGGTCAGGTTGCCCAGGAAGCGCCCGGTACCGACGAGCCGCTAATCGAGATCGTGCTTGCGGCCGACAAGGAACGCGCTGCCCTTCTGAAGGAGGCCGTGACCGCCACCGACCCGCACCGGATCGCCGAGATCCAGACGCGGCTTGCCGATATCGGCGCGCATGCGGCAGAAGCCCGGGCGGCAAGCATCCTCGCCGGCCTCGGCTTCGACCACGAGGCGCAGAAGCGGCCGGCCAAGAGTTTTTCGGGCGGCTGGCGCATGCGCGTGGCGCTGGCGGCGGTCCTGTTCGCAGAACCCGACCTCCTGCTCCTCGACGAGCCGACCAACTATCTCGATCTCGAAGGCACACTGTGGCTGGAAGAGTACGTGCGGCGCTATCCGCACACCGTCCTCATCATCAGCCATGACCGCGACCTTTTGAACACCGCGGTCAATTCGATCGTCCACCTCGACCAGAAGAAGCTGACCTTCTATCGCGGCGGCTACGACCAGTTCGAGCGGCAAAAGGCCGAGGCCGACGAGCTGCAAATGAAGGCCAAGGCCAAGAACGAGGCGGCGCGAAAGCACCTGCAGAGCTTCATCGACCGCTTCAAGGCAAAGGCGACGAAGGCGCGCCAGGCGCAGAGCCGCGTGAAAGCACTGGAGCGCATGGGCACGGTCGCTGCCGTGATCGAGGATCACGTGCAGGGCTTCACCTTCCCCGAACCGGAAAAGCAACCGGCCTCCCCAATCGTCGCCATCAGCGGCGGCGCAGTCGGCTATGAGACTGGCAAGCCGATCCTGAAGCGGATGAACCTGCGCATCGACAACGATGATCGCATCGCGTTGCTAGGCTCGAACGGCAACGGCAAGTCGACCTTCGCAAAATTCATCTCGGGCAAGCTTGCCGCCGAGAGCGGCGAAGTGAAGACGGCACCGGGCCTGAAGATCGGCTTCTTCGCCCAGCACCAGCTGGACGACCTCGTTCCGACGCAGAGCGCGGTGGAGCACGTGCGCCGGCGGATGTTGGACGCGCCGGAAGCGAAGGTGCGCTCCCGCGTGGCCCAGATGGGGCTTGCGACCGAAAAGATGGACACGCCCGCCAAGGACCTTTCCGGCGGCGAGAAGGCGCGGCTGCTGATGGGCCTTGCAGCCTTTGACGCACCGAACCTTCTCATCCTCGACGAACCGACCAACCACCTCGACATCGACAGCCGGCGCGCGCTGATCGAGGCTCTCAACGACTATCCCGGCGCCGTCATCCTGATCTCACACGACCGCCACCTGATCGAGGCGACGGTCGACCGGCTGTGGCTGGTGAAGGACGGGACGGTGACAAGTTTCGACGGTGACCTTGAGGAGTACCGCACGCAGATCGTCGGTGGTCCGAAGCCGAAAGAAGACAAGGCGCGGCCGGTCCTGACCGATGAGGGTCTCTCCAAGGCCGACCAGCGTAAGGCCAATGCCGACAGGCGCGCCTCGCTCGCGCCCTTGCGGAAAAAGATCAATGAAATCGAGTCCCTGACGGCAAAGCTGGAGAAACAGATTCAGGTACTCGATGCGGATCTTGCGGATCCCGCGCTCTACGAGAAGGCGCCGGCGAAGGCCGCTCAGAAGGCCAAGGACCGCGCCGACGCGACCGCAAAGCTTTCGGCCGCCGAAGAACAGTGGCTGGAACTGTCGTCGGAGTATGAAGAGGCGATGGCAAACTGACTGCTGCTACCGATGGCTTCTTGACCGCCATGCAACCGCGGATCGACCGTATCGGTCGACACTGTCGTCGAGTGCGAGGAGCGTGGCCAGCCGCCGGACGCAACCGATCCGGCGTACAATCGGCGGCCGCCGAGAGCGCGTGAAAACATGCGGATAGGTTGCCCTTGCCGATTAGACCAAAGTCGAATTCACTTGCGCTTGGCTAATTGGCCTCGTGCGCTTGAATCACCATTCCTGACATGTTTAGGTTCGCCGTGATTGTGAAAAGCGGACTCCCCTGTCCGCGTCCCATGGGAGGATGAGAATGGATCGTCGTTCATTTATGAAGAAGGCCGGGGTCGCCGGTGCAGGTGCTGCGGCATCCGCCGTGCTTGCCGCACCGGCGCTCGCCCAGAGCAGCCCGAAGATCAACTGGCGCCTCGCCTCGTCGTTCCCGAAGTCGCTCGACACGATCTACGGCGGTGGCGAAACGCTGGCGAAGTACCTCTCCGAAGCGACCGACGGCAATTTCCAGATCCAGGTGTTCGCCGCTGGCGAAATCGTCCCGGGCCTGCAGGCAGCCGACGCTGCCGCAGCCGGCACGGTCGAAGCCTGCCACACGGTCGGCTACTACTACTGGGGCAAGGACCCGGTCTGGGCGCTGGGCTCTGCCGTTCCCTTCGCGCTGAACGCGCGTGGCATGAACGCGTGGCAGTATCACGGCGGCGGCATTGAGCTTTACAACGAGTTCCTCGCCACGCAGGGCCTGGTCGGCCTGCCTTGCGGCAACACCGGCGTGCAGATGGGCGGCTGGTTCCGTAAGGAAATCAAGACCGTCGCCGACCTGCAGGGCCTGAAGATGCGCATCGGGGGCTTTGCCGGCAAGGTCGTCGAACGCCTCGGCGTCGTGCCGCAGCAGATCGCCGGGGGCGACATCTACCCGGCGCTGGAAAAGGGCACGATCGACGCGGCCGAATGGACCACGCCCTATGACGACGAGAAGCTCGGCTTCTACAAGGTCGCCCCCTACTACTACTATCCGGGCTTCTGGGAAGGCGGCCCGACCGTACACGCCATGTTCAATAAGGCGGCCTTCGAAGCCCTGCCCGCGAACTACCAGTCGCTGCTGCGCACCGCCTGCCAGGCGACCGACGCGAACATGCTGCAGAAGTACGACTGGCTGAACCCTCCGGCGATCAAGCGCCTCGTCGCAGCCGGTGCGAAGCTCGCTCCGTTCAGCCAGGAAATCCTCTCGGCCTGCTTCGACAAGTCGAACGAGGTCTATGCCGAAATGGAAGCCGCAAACCCGACTTTCAAGAAGATCTGGGAATCGATCAAGGCCTTCCGTGGCGAGTACTACCTCAACGCGCAGATCGCCGAATACAACTACGACACCTTCATGATGATCCAGCAGCGGAGCGAAAAGCTCTAAGCGGATCGGACATCGATCGAAAAGAACCCCGGGGCGATGCTCCGGGGTTTTTTGTTGTGATGCGAGTGACTGCCTGCCCGCGCCCTCAACGTTACGCGTCAATGCTTATGAGCACTGTTGCCTGTACCGGTTGCTCGATACCCTTGAGCTGCAGCAGGCGCGTTTCGGCCCCTTTCGCCAGTTCCCCGGCTAGTGTCGCCGTCTCGAGTGACATCAGGACCTCGCCCGCCTGGGCCTGCGATTCCAGCCTTGCTGCCAGGTTGACCGCACCGCCAATGGCGGTGAAATCAGAGCGAAAGCTTGAAAACTCGCCGATCTCGACATCGCCGGTGTGGATGCCGACGCCGACGCCAAACGCATTGCCGGGCAATGCTCCAAGATCCGAACTCAAGCTGCGGAGTGCTGCCGTACAGTATTGCTGTATGTCCAGCGCCGCCATGATCGCTGCACTGGCGTGGTCCTTTATCTCGATCGGAAAATTGAAGATCGCCATCAGGCCGTCGCCCATCTGCTTGTTGACGATGCCGTCATGCGCCCAGATTGCCTGCGCGCAGCGATCCTGGAACAGGCTGACGCATTCACTCAGCCTCACCGTCTCGACCCGCTCCGACAATGCGGTGAACCCTCTGATATCCGCAAACAGGATGGTCGCTCTCGCGGTGATGTGGCGCTTCTTCTTGACGTACCGAAAGGAGCGCTCGCAGATCGTGCAGATGTTCGGGTTCATCTTGCTGCGGCCGATGCCGAAAGCCCGGAACGGAAGCGCAAGCGGGCCACGGATCGGGATCGGCACGCGCATCTGATCCCAGCAGCCCCGGCAGATGCTGGCGCGGCTGTGCCCCGTGTTCTTCATGGCAGAGGCTGTACTCATGTCCCCCGTCCCGGCCGAAAGGCCGGATCAACCCGCTCATGAAATCAACTTCTGATATTTATTAGCGTATTGCAACTCGCGACTTACCGAAGGGAGCGGCCGGCTGATCGCGAGGAGCGTTCGGTCCACATCGGACTGCTCAACGCCAGAAAGAGATCGGGCGGCCTGTGCAGGCCGCCCGATACTGGCATCAATTGAACGAAGGTGGCTGGCTGAGATCGTTCGCCGGCGGTTTCGCAGGCTGGGTGCCGCCGCCCTGATTGAACGATGGCGGCTGGCTCAGGTCGTTCGCAGGCGGCTGTTGCGGTTGGCCCGTTCCGCCACCAGCGGCAGGCGGCTGGTCGAGCGGGCTGCCGCCCGGAAGCTGCAAACCGCCGGGAAGTCCGAGACCGCCACCGCTGTCTGGCAAGCCGAGGCCTCCACCCTGCCCGCCGAACCCGGGCACCTCGATCTTTATCGTCGACGGATCGACGACGGCGCCCGAGCCCTTGTAGTGCATGACCATCTGGGGGAACAGGATGGTCAGTGCCACCATCACGATCTGGATGCACACGAAGGGTACTGCGCCCCAATAGATCTGGCCCGTCGTCACCGGCGCGATCGTCTTGCCGGTGATCTTGTCGATGTAGGGAACCTTGGCCGCCACCGAGCGCAGGAAGAACAGCGCGAAGCCGAACGGCGGATGCATGAAGCTCGTCTGCATGTTGATGCCAAGCAGGACGCCAAACCAGATCAGGTCGATGCCCAGCTTGTCGGCTGCAGGGGCAAGCAGCGGCACGATGATGAAGGCGAGCTCGAAGAAATCGAGGAAGAACGCCAGGAAGAACACCAGGATGTTCACCGCGATCAGGAAGCCCGTTTCACCGCCCGGCATGGAGACCAGCAGGTGCTCGACCCACAGGTGGCCGTTGACGCCGTAGAAGGTCAGCGAGAAGACGCGCGCGCCGATCAGGATGAACATTACGAACGACGAAAGCCGCGTCGTCGAGGCGAGCGCCAGGCGGATCACGTCGAGATTCAGCCGGCCCTTCGCGGCCGCCATGATGAGCGCTCCGACCGCTCCCATCGCACCACCTTCCGTCGGCGTTGCAATGCCGAGGAAGATCGTGCCGAGCACGAGGAAGATCAGCGCCAGCGGCGGGATCAGCACGATGATGACCTGCTGGGCGAGCCGCGACATCGCATTAATCTTCAGGTTCTTGTCGAGCAGAGCGACGACATAGATGAAGATGATCCCGACGGTTCCGCCGAGGATGTCGGCGTTCTCGCCATGCGTCGGGTACAGATAGACATGCGCGCCATAGGCGATACCCGCCGCCACCGCGAGCGCGATCGCAAGCGAAGTCACACCGGAGCCGAGGGTACGGGCTTCGAGCGGCAGCGCCGGCATCGACTTCGGCCTGACGATCGACATGATCAGGATGTATCCGGCATAGAGCGCCGTTAGCACCAGGCCCGGGATCAGGGCGCCGGCATACATGTCGCCGACCGAACGGCCGAGCTGGTCGGCAAGTACGATCAGGACGAGCGACGGCGGAATGATCTGGGCCAAGGTGCCGGAGGCCGCGATAACGCCGGATGCGAGGCTGCGGTCATAGCCGTAGCGCAGCATGATCGGCAGCGAGATCAGGCCCATGGCGATGACCGAGGCGGCAACGACGCCGGTGGTGGCCGCTAGCAGCGCACCGACGAAGATGACCGCATAGGCGAGACCGCCACGGATCGGACCGAAAAGCTGGCCGATCGTGTCGAGCAGGTCTTCGGCCATGCCGGATTTCTCCAGCACGATCCCCATGAATGTGAAGAAAGGAATGGCGAGCAGCGTCTCGTTCGACATCACCCCCCAGAACCGGTCCGGCAGCGCGTTGAGCAACGGCCAGGAGAGGTTGATCGAATCCGACAACGGCGCGAGTTCGACGCCGATGATGAAGAACATTAGACCGTTTGCGGCCAGCGAGAAGGCGACCGGGTATCCCAGAAGCAGGAACACGATCAGCGACACGAACATGATCGGCGCAAGGTTTTCGGCGATGAACTCGATCATGCGCGCGTCTCCTCGGTAAGTTCCTCGTCCAGGGCCTGGTGGGTTGGCACATAGGGCGCCGGATCATCCATGTCGCCGCGGATGATGGCGATCTTCTTGATGATCTCGGATATGCCTTGGGCGCCCAAGAGCAGGAAGCCCGCGAGCAGGATCGCCTTGGCCGGCCACAGAATCAGGCCGCCGGCGCTGGAGGACACTTCGCCCGACCGGAGGGACATTCCGACGTAAGGGATGAAGTAGTAGATCATCAGGAGAACGAACGGCATCAGGAAGACGCAGTGGCCGAACAGGTCGATCCAGTGCTGCGTGCGCCGTGAAAACTTGCTGTAGATGACATCGATTCGGATGTGCTCGTTCTGCGCCAGCGTGTAGGCGGCCGCGAGCATGAACGCGCCGCCGAACAGGTACCACTGCGCCTCCAGCCAGGCGTTGGACGAGACGTTGAAGACCTTTCTGACGACCGCGTTTCCGGCGCTGACAAGCACGGCGAGAAGGATCAGCCAGGAAACGGCCTTGCCGATCTTCTCGGTAATTAAGTCGATCAATCGGCTTAGTCCAAGCAATGCTCGCATCGTTCCTCCCCGCATTGGTGAAATTTTTGGTATTTTGCCATGCACAGCCAGAGTGCCGTTTTCAAGTCCAGATTCAAGCGCAAGGCTCCGTTTTCCCGGATCGTAGGGCGACATTAGACGAAAGGCGAATGCCCGGCGGCTTCCCGTTGCACAAAGGTTAGGCAGCGATCGGGGAAAGACAGTCTTGCCGCCGTTTCGCGTTCTGCTACAACACCGTTCCATTCATCATACAAATCGAGCGAAGCCCCATGTCCCCGATCCATATCGCACTCGTCGGCGTCGGCAAGATCGCCCGCGACCAGCATCTCCCCTCCATCGAGAAGACCCCGGATTTCAAGCTGATCGCGGCCGCGAGCCGTCACGGGACCGTGGACGATATCCCCAATTACAAGTCGATCGAGGACATGCTGGAGGCGGTGCCTGAGATCGAGGCCGTTTCGCTCTGCATGCCGCCGCAACACCGCTATGAAGCCGCGCACAAGGCTCTTTCGGCCGGCAAGCACGTGTTCCTGGAAAAGCCGCCGGGCGCGACCCTGAGCGAGGTCGAGGACTTGCAGGCGCTCGCCGCCGAGAAGGGCCTGTCGCTGTTTGCCAGCTGGCACTCACGCTATGCGCCGGCCGTCGAAGCGGCGAAGACCTTCCTCGCCTCCACTACCATGCGCTCGATGAAGGTGATCTGGAAGGAGGATGTGCGCCACTGGCATCCGAACCAGGAGTGGATCTGGCAGGCCGGCGGCCTCGGCGTGTTCGATCCGGGCATCAATGCGCTGTCGATCGTCACCCACATCCTGCCGCGGCCGGTTTTCATCACGAAGGCGACGCTGGAGTTCCCGGAGAACCGCGACGCACCGATCGCGGCCGACATCAAGTTCACCGATGCCGCCGGCCTCGACCTGTCGGCCGAATTCGACTGGCGCCAGACCGGCAAGCAAAGCTGGGACATCATCGCCGAGACCGATGCGGGCCGAATGGTGCTTTCGGAGGGCGGCGCCAAGCTGTCGGTCGACGGCACACTGAAGCACGACGAACCCGAGCAGGAGTACCCGATGCTCTACAGGCGCTTCGCCGAGATCATCAAGGCGGGCCGCTCGGACGTCGATATCGCACCGCTGCGCCACGTCGCCGACGCCTTCATGCTGGGACGACGCAAGTTCGTGGATGCATTCTACGATTGACGATGAGGCGGAGCCGGCGGCGAGCGCGGCCGGTTCAACTCAGCCGGCTCGGTGGAGCTCTTGCTTCGTGGCGCTGTCGCTGGCGAAATAGATGTAGTGGGTCGCATCGGACCGTCCCGCAATCAGAGGCACCTCGGCCCGCCACCAATTCAGGGAAACGCTGTCGAGCTCCTGCTCGAACGCCGGCGAACGTGTAGCCGACCAGAAGCTCGCAATGCCATTCGATCGAAGGGCGCGCCTTAGGGATTGCAGGCCGGCATTTCCATAGATCGCCCCATTCGGCGCGCGGACGGTGAAGTCGGGACCATTGTCGGTGTCCATAAGGATGACATCATAAGCATCCGCCTCCCGTGCCAGGACCTCCAATACGTCCCCGACGCGAACCGTCACCCGCGCATCGCGCAGCGGATGACCAGCGAGATGGCCGTAACAGGTCCGGTTCCACTCGACGATTTCCGGGACGAGTTCGCAGACGACCACCTCCGCGTCCTTGCCCAGGTGCTTGAGGGTGGTGCGCAGGGTAAATCCCATTCCGAGGCCACCGATAAGTACCTTTTTCGCCGCCCCCTGAAGCCTGAGAGAGCGCTTGGCGAGAATGTCCTCGGAGGTGTGGTTGAGGTTCGACATCAACTCAAGTCCGTTGTAGCGGATCTCGTAGATGTCACTGCGCTTGCGCAGGATGATTTCGTCGCCAGCAGCATTGCTGGCTCTCGCCAATTCGGCCCAGAGAGTCACGGCTATTCCTAAATGTACACAGGGGCGCGCTGCTTCGCAGCCGCCGGGAGCAGGAAATTTTCGGCTATGTGTTCGGGGTTGCCCGGCCCTCAGCGCCGCGGCAACCCGAAAGCAATGCGTGCTCTGGTGCCCATCAGGAGCGGAAAGATTGCCGACTTGTTCGAAATCACGATGTTCATAATCTTCGAGCGTCAGATGTCCTGTCCGTTTACCTGGACAGTATATTGGAGCAGCGAGCCGCGTATGTCCAGTTGAGGCATGCGGGGCCATATGCCGCCGCTGGCGACATCTCTGCGCTGCGTAGTAAGCAAGGAAGAGATGGCAGCCCCGCCCTGTGCTCGAAGGCAAGGTGCGAACGCAGATGAAGCCGGCTTATGCCTTCTTCACCCAGCGTCCGTCGTTGTTCTGCTGCCAATAGGTCAGCTGATGCCCCTCGGCTTTCAGCCGCTTCCAGTGACCGCGGGCGGCTTCGAGTTCGGTCTGTTCATAGCCGTCGAACATGAAGATCACTCGCTCGTAGGCGTCGAGCGGTGGCGGCTCGGCACCGTCGACGAGGAAGCGGACGGTCGCGGAGTTCTGATTGTCAGGACCGTTCGTCAGCAGCACCGGCTGGTCGGAAGCATTCGGCTGCTCATCGGTGCCGTGCGGCAGGAAACTCTCTTCGCGATAGGTCCACAGATGTGCGTCGAGTGCGTCACGCCGCTCCACCGTGCCCGTCTGGACGACGACCCGCCAGCCGCGTTCGAGGCTCTTGTCGAGCAGCGGCGGGAGGGCGTCCTCCAGTTTCGATTCGGTCAGGTGGTAGAACAGGATCTCGCTCAACGCGATCAGCTCTCGTAGTTCATCCGCACCAGTTCATCCAGGAGACGCACGCCGAAGCCGGACCCCCAGGACTGATTGATCTCGTCCGTCGGCGAGCCCATGGCGGTGCCGGCGATATCGATATGCGCCCAGGATGCGTCCTTGACGAAGCGCTGCAGGAACTGAGCGGCGGTGATGGAACCAGCATAGCGCCCGCCGGTGTTCTTCATGTCGGCGAACTTGCTGTCGATCATCTTGTCATACTCCTTGCCGAGCGGCAGACGCCAGACGCGCTCGTTCGACGCCAGCCCTGCCGCCGTCAGCCGTGAGGCCAGCATATCGTCGTTGGAGAAGAGACCGGCGTGATGGCTGCCGAGCGCCACCATGACGGCCCCGGTCAGCGTGGCAAGGTCGATGATGAACTGCGGCTTGAAGCGGTCGTTGCAGTACCAGAGCGCGTCGCACAACACGAGCCGGCCCTCGGCATCGGTATTGATGACCTCGATCGTCTGCCCGGACATCGAAGTGACGATGTCACCCGGACGCTGGGCGTTGCCATCAGGCATGTTTTCTACAAGGCCGAGGATGCCAACGGCGTTCACCTTGGCCTTGCGGGCGGCGAGCACGTGCATCAGGCCGATGACGGCGGCAGCGCCGCCCATGTCGCCCTTCATCTCCTCCATGCCGGCCGCAGGCTTGATCGAGATACCGCCGGTATCGAACACAACCCCCTTGCCGACGAAGGCGATCGGACGGTCCTTCGGCTTGCCGCCGTTCCACTGCATGATGGCGAGCCGCGGCGGACGCTCCGATCCCTGCGCCACGCCGAGCAGCGCCCCCATGCCGAGACGCTTCATTTCGCGCTCGGTCAAGATCTCGACCTCGACACCGAGCTTTTCCAACGCCTTGGCCTTTTCGGCGAATTCGACCGGTCCCAGGACGTTTGCCGGTTCATTCACGAGATCGCGGGCAAGCTGGACGCCGCCGGCGACCGCTTCGCTCTCCGCATAGGCCTTCTTGGCGGCGGCAGCAGCGGCCGTCACGATCGTGACCTTCGTCGGCTTCTTGCTGTTCGGCCGCGGCTCATCCTCGTCCTTCTTCGTCTTGTACGTGTCGAAGCGATAGGCTCCCAGCAGCATGCCCAGCGCGAAATCGGCGGCCGCCTGTCCTTCAATCTCGACGCCGGCCGCATCAAGATAGACACTCACCGATTCTGCATCGCGGAATTTCGCGGCGGCAGCACCGCCAGCCTTCAGCCAATCATGTGCGGCGATTTTGGCCGGGTCACCGAGGCCGAGGAGAAGAATGCGATCGAAGGGCGAACCATGCGGCGCAACGATGTCGAGGCTCTTGAGCGCCTTCGCCTTGAAGCGACCGACTTCGGCCGCCTTGGCGACGATGCCCGCAGGATCCACCTCGCCGGGCACGCCAATAGCCTCGGGCGCCTGCAGGGCAACAGCGACCCCGCCGGCAGGCTTGAGGGCCTTTACGAAATTGACGTCGAATTTCTGGGACATGATCTACTCCGGAATGTATGCAGGCCGGGCGCCCTCGCCGGTCGGCACGGAATCTGCGATTGCAGAGGGTGACTTTCGGCAATTCCTTGTCGCTTTTGCGACGCTTGGCAAGATGCCAAGGCACGTTTAGAAGACGCAAGCCGGTTTGTTCGCCGCAATTTTTCCGGGCAGCGGGTATCGATTGCGCTGGCGCCTGCCACTCGACGGCCTATATGCGCACAAAATGACCCTTGTCGACGATTGCGGTGGAACATTAGGTAACGAAGATGGGACCTCGGTTCGGGAACAGACATGAAGCTGATTGAACGCTACGTCCTGCGCCGGACAACGGTGATGTTTCTGGCAACGCTGCTGCCGCTTCTCGGCATCGTCTGGACCACCCAGGCCTTGTCGAGCATCAACCTCGTCACGGATAGCGGCCAGTCGATGATGGCGTTCATGAAGCTCGCCACGCTGATCCTGCCCTCGGTCATCCCCATCATCCTGCCTTTCGCCTATGTGATCGGCGTCGCGCAGACATTGACTGTCATGAACGCCGATTCGGAACTGACGGTGCTGAACGCCGCGGGCAGTTCGCGCATGATGATCATCCGGCCGGTCATGTATCTCGGAATTGCCCTGAGCGCCCTGTCCTTCACCGTCGACAATTTCATAGAACCCTATTCACGCATGGCCGTGCGCCAGATGATCGCAACAGCCCATGCCGACATGCTCTCTTCCGTGATCCAGGAAAACGCTTTCCGCAAGGTGACGGACGGGCTTTACGTGCAGGTCTCCCGCCGCAGGAGCGGCGGCGTTCTCGAAGGGCTGTTCGTCGCAGACACCCGCGACCCCAAGGTCGAATACGTCTATTACGCGCGCGAAGGCGCCGTTGACGAGAAGACCTCCGCACTCGTCATGAAGGATGGCGAAGTCCACCGAAAGCTGCCGAATGGCGATGTGTCGGTGATCAAGTTCGATTCCTACGCCTTTGACTTGGCGGACCTTACCGAGCGTGCCGGCGAAGCGACGCTGCGGGCAAAGGACCGCGACCTGCCGTTCCTGCTCAATCCCGATCCCAACGACTCGCAAGTGAAGAGAAATCCCGGCGCCTTTACCGCCGAACTGCATCGGCGCTTCACCGAATGGCTGCTGCCGATCCTCTTCGGCCTCGTCGCCCTCGTGGTCAGCGTTGATGCTCGCTCCCACCGCGAGGCACGGGTCCATCCCATGGTAACGGCTCTTCTTGCAGCACTTGCCATTCGATGGCTCGTTTTCTACGTCGGAAATGCAGCCGAGCATTCGGCCTACTTCATTCCGGCCATGTACTTCGTACCGATCGTGGTCGCGGCTCTCGCCTTGCGCCTGTTGATGCGCCACAAGAGCCTTGACCTCCCGGCTTCCTGGCGATCGCGATTGCTGGACCTGCGCGACACGCTTCTGTCGCGTCTGCCTGGCCGTTCCAACGCCGCCTCCTCGGGCAACGGACCACAGCCATGATCCCTACCCTCGGCCTCTATTTCTTCCGGCGCTACGTCATCACGACGATCTGGTTCCTGATCGGCATTTTCGCGCTCGTGTTCATCATCGACTTCAGCGAGACCTCCAATCGCATGGGCGGGCTGCCGAAATACACTGTCGCCAGCGGCCTCGTGATGACGGGATTGCGCATCCCTATGATCCTCATGCAGACGATCCCGTTTGTCGCCCTTTTTGCCGGCATGGCGGCGCTGATCTCCCTCAACCGGCGTTACGAGCTCGTCGTGACGCGCGCTGCCGGCGTGTCGGTCTGGCAGTTCCTGCGGCCCTTTGCCATCGGCGCCTTTCTCTTCGGCATACTCGCGGTCTCCGTGCTGAACCCGATCGCAGCCTGGGGAACACGCCAGGCGCAGGTTCTGGAGGCGGAATGGGGCTCCAACCGCAAGTCATCGGGATCGGGCATTCCGTGGATCAGGCAGCGCTATGGCGACGACGATGCGATTATTGGCGCCAAGGCGGTCGAGGGCAACGGCACGCGACTCTTGAACGTGAGCATTATCCACTTCGACAAGGACGGGCGCATCAGTTTTCGGCAGGATGCCGATTCGGCAATCCTCGAAGATGGTTACTGGCTGCTTAACAACGTATTGGAGACTCGCAACGGCGAGTTGCCCAAGCGTTCCGCTTCGGCACAGCTTCGCACCAATTTGAGAAAGGAATTCGTTCAGGAGAGCCTGGAAAAACCTGATTCCATTTCATTTTTCAGCCTTCCCAGGAAGATCGAGGCGGCCAAATCGTTCGGATTTGCCACCGAACCGCTCGAAACGCAGTTTCATTCGATGTTGTCGCTGCCGCTGCTTCTGGTTGCCATGACCCTGATCGCGGCAAGCGTCTCGTTAAAATTTAGCAGGTTTAATCAATCACGTGCAGTGATTCTGGGTGGCATCCTTGCAGGGTTCATGCTTTATGTCGTCACCGTGCTTGTGAAAGCATTCGGAAGTAGTGGAATTGTTCCTCCATTCGTTGCGGCATGGCTACCAGTTGTTGTAGCAATGTCGCTCGGTGCGACAATCCTGCTGCACCAGGAGGATGGCTAGTGGCGGCAGGCAACCGCGGACAATTGAATGTGATCGCGACCGTGCTGCTTGCCGGCGTCGCAGCGTGCGCGCTTGCGCCCATGGCGATTGCTCCTGCACAGGCACAGACGCGTGATGTCGATTCTCTGGCGCCGAACATTCCTCCAGAGGCCAAGCTCATTCTGGCGGCCAACGAACTGGTCTATAACAGGGACACCGAAAAGGTGACCGCGCGTGGCGCGGTGCAGATCAACTATGGCGGCTACCAGCTCGTCGCGAAGCAAGTTGTATACGACCAGAAAACCGGACAACTGCATGCAACCGGCGACATCGAGTTCATCGAACCGACCGGCAACCGCGTCTATGCGCAGGAACTGACGCTTTCTGACGATTTCGCCAACGGCTTCGCCAATGCGCTGCGAATCGAGACGACCGACCTGACGAAGATCGCCGCAACGAGCGGCGAGCGCGTCAATGGCGAGGAGATGATCCTCAACCATGGCGTCTACACGGCCTGCACACCCTGCGCGACCGATCCGACGCATAAGTCCCTATGGCAGATCAAGGCCGAGCGCGTCGTCCAGAACGGAAGAACGCACACCGTCCGGCTGGAACATGCCCGCTTCGAGATGTTCGGCAAGCCGATCGCCTATTTCCCGATGCTCGAAGTTCCCGATCACACCGTCAAGCGCAAGAGCGGTTTCCTTTTCCCGCGATTCGAGTACGCGCAGAAGCTGGGCCTTGGCGTCGGCATTCCCTACTACTTTGCAATCGCCCCGGACATGGATGCGACTGTCACGGGAACCGGATACACGCGCCAAGGCTTCCTCCTCGAAGGCGAGTTCCGCAAGGCGTTCCACAACGGCATGGTCACCTTGCGTGCCGCCGGTATCGATCAATTTCAACCGGAAGTCTTCACAAACGGAACCAGCGACCGCGAGGTCGATGGACGCGGCATGATCGCGTCCACGGGCGCATTCGAAATCAACCCGCGCTGGGCGTTCGGCTGGGAGGTGATGGCCCAGACCGACAACAACTTCGCCCGGACCTACGACCTGTCTGATTTCGACGATCGCGTCATCAAGAACCAGGTCTACCTCAATGGGCTCGGCCGGCGGAACTACTTCGATCTGCGCGCCTTCTATTTCGACGTGCAGGACGCCGATCCGGACGACGTGGCCGAGCGCCAGCAGGCCATCCCGCAGAGCCTCGACTACGAATACATCGCGCCGGAGGCGATTGTCGGTGGCCAGCTCAGCGCCACCGTCAACCTGACGAACGTCGAACGCGGTCTGCTGGACGAGGTTGACGTCGACAACTCGTTCCGCTTTCCCGGTCTCGAGGGCGGTACCACGCGGCTGACAGGCGAGCTTGAGTGGAAGCGACAGTTCGTCGTTCCCGGCGGTCTCGTCTTTACGCCGCTGCTCGCCGCGCGCGGTGACGCGCTACGCCTAAACATGACCGCCCCCGATCCCACCCAATATGCCGGTAATTTCGACACGGATGACAGCGCGACGCGCTACATGCTCACGGCCGGGCTGGAAGCGCGCTACCCGATACTGATGACCACCGACAACAGCTCGCATGTGCTGGAACCGGTTGCGCAGGTCTATGCCCGCCCGGACGAGCAGCTTGCCGGCGGCCTTCCGAACGAGGACGCGCAGAGCTTCGTCTTCGATGCGACGTCGCTGTTCGAGCGTGACAAGTTTTCCGGTTTCGATCGGATCGAAGGCGGCACGCGCGCCAATGTCGGGCTGCGCTATACCGGCACGTTCGATAGCGGCTATACGTTGCGCGGCATCGTTGGCCAGTCCTACCAACTGGCGGGGAAGAACTCGTTTGCCTCGCCGGATCTCGTCAACGCAGGGGCGAATTCCGGCCTTGAGCATGATAGTTCCGACTACGTCAGCATGGCAGGCATCGATATGCCGACCGGCTGGGCGCTGAGCTACAGCGCCCGCCTCGATCGCAGTGACCTGTCGCTGCGCCGCACGGATACAAGGGTCGGCTTCGAGAACTATCGTCTGCAGGCCGCCATGACCTATACGCGCATCGCTGCCCAGCCGCTCTACGGCGCGGACAGCGACCAGGACGAACTGCAAACCATCGCGGCGCTGAAGTTCCGCGACTACTGGTCCGTCTTCGGTTCGCTGACCTACGATATCAACAACAGCAACATGGCTCGCAGCGGCATCGGCCTCACCTACGACGATCGCGATACGATCTTCTCGATCGTCTATGAGAACACGCGCGATACGGCTGCAACGATTGCCAACGACTGGACGATCGGTGCGCGGTTGAGCTTCCGTACCCTCGGCGACATCAACATCGGCGACACAACCCTCGACGGTTTCGACGACTACTAAAGCGTGCGGAACCTACTTGTCATCGTTTGGCCGCATGGATTATGCAATGGGCCATGCGAGAGCGAGTTGCGGCGGGAATAGCCCCTGCAAATGTTCGCGCCGGAAGAGAATGTGGGCTCCTGACCGGAGGATAGGGCATCGCCACAGGATGCGCCCGGTCGACCGAGCGACGAAAGGGATGGGCATGAAATATACGATGTCGTTGATGCGGGCCATGGTTTTGGGCACGGCGCTCTTTGCAGCAGCAGGAACTGCCATTTTGCCATCGGTAACGGCCGCGGCGACAGGCGTGGCGGTCGTCGTGAACGGTGCACCCATCACCTCCGGAGACATTGCGCGGCGCGCAGCATTTCTGAAACTGCAGCGCTCGAAGAGCTCCACCGAGATCGCGCGCGAGCAGCTGATCGACGAGGCGCTGAAGCGCTCGGAGATCGCCCGGCTGCGGATGTCCGTCAGCAATCAGGACGTGGATGCTTCCTATGCCCGCTTTGCGGCCAGCAACAAGCTTTCGACCGATCAACTCAACCAGATCCTTGATAAGGCCGGCGTGAGTGCTGAGCATTTCAAGCAGTACATCGCTATCCAGATGAGCTGGCCGCGCGTGGTCAACGCCCGCTACGCTGGCGCGAAGAATGGCAAGAGCCTCGTCGACCGCATGCAGGAAAACGGCGGCCAGAAGCCGTCTACGACGGAGTATTTCCTGCAGCAGGTCATCTTCGTCGTGCCGGCGGCCCGCCGCAACGCCATCCTCGGCAAGCGAAAGGCTGAAGCCGAAGCCTCGCGCTCGAAATATCCGGGCTGCGATGACGCCAAGATCTTTGCCGCGACGATGCATGACGTATCGATCCGCAACCTCGGCCGCCTGCTTGCACCACAGCTTCCGGACGACTGGAAGCCGCTGATCGAGAAAGCCGAAGGCAACACCACCGGTGTTCGCGTGACCGATCGCGGCGTCGAGTATCTCGGCATCTGCAAGAAGCGCGAGGTCAACGACGACATAGCCGCCGAAATGGTTTTCCGCGCCGAGGATCTCGGCAAAGGCGGCCAGAAGGACGACAGCAACAGCCAGAAGTATGTCGACGAGCTGCGCAAAAAGGCGCGGATCGAGATGCGCTGATCACCAATCAATCACCGGCGCGGATTTCGCGCCGGCCGGGCCCGCATTCAGAAGCTACTTACGATGACCGTTAAGACCGTTCCCCCGCTGGCCCTTACGATGGGCGACCCATCCGGGATCGGCCTGGACATCACCCTCGACCTCTGGGCAGCGCGGGCAAAGCACGGCCTGCCGCCCTTTCTCTTCATCGGCGACCCCGACGCGCTCAAAAGCCGGGCGCAGTTGCGCGGGCTGGAAGTGTCTGTGGCCGCAGCGACGCCGGAAACCGCCGCGGCGCTCTTCGACGACGCAATACCGGTGCAGCCGATCGCGCTGGCCGAGCCGGTCGTTGCCGGTGAACCGTCTTCACAGAACGCGCAGGCAGTCATCGGTGCGATCGAAAGTGCGGTGGAGCTAACGCTGGCAGGACGAACCTCGGCGGTCGTTACCAACCCGATCGCCAAGTCGGTGCTCTACGGTGCCGGCTTCGCCTTCCCCGGCCATACGGAGTTTCTCGCAGACCTCGCCGCACGTGCTACCGGGAAGCCTGCCCTGCCGGTCATGCTGCTCGCAGGACCGAAGCTGCGCAGCGTGCCGGTGACGATCCACATTCCGCTGAAGGACGTACCGGACGCCCTGACCGAGGATCTGATCTACGAGACCGCCCTGATCACCGCGACCGACCTGAAACAGCGCTTCGGCATCGCAGCGCCGCGCCTGGCCGTCGCCGGCCTCAACCCGCATGCGGGCGAAAGCGGTGCGCTGGGATTGGAGGACAAGGCGATCGTCGCGCCGGCAATCGCGCGGTTGAAGGCAGCCGGCGTCGACGCGTTCGGGCCTCTGCCGGCAGACACCATGTTCCACGATGCCGCGCGCGCAACCTACGACGTGGCGATCTGCATGTACCACGATCAGGCGCTCATTCCTGCCAAGGCGCTTGGTTTCGACGATTCGGTCAACGTGACGCTGGGCCTGCCCTTCATCCGCACGTCGCCGGATCATGGCACGGCGTTCTCGCTCGCCGGGACGGGCCGCGCCAAGCCGGACAGCCTGTTGGCCGCGCTGCGGCTGGCACGGGGGCTTGCCATTCACGAGCGGAGCGCTGGCTGATGGCGGCGATCGACGGTCTTCCGCCACTGCGTGACGTGATCCAACGGCATGGGCTCGACGCGAAGAAGTCGCTCGGCCAGAACTTCCTGCTCGACCTCAACCTGACGCAGAAGATCGCAAGGGCCGCAGGCCCGCTCGAAGACTGCACCGTCATCGAAGTCGGACCGGGACCGGGCGGGCTGACCCGGGCGATCCTGGCACTCGGCGCAAAGCACGTTATCGCTATCGAGCGCGACGCGCGCGCCATCCCTGCCCTGCAGGACGTCTCCGACCACTATCCGGGCCGTCTGACCGTCATCGAGGGCGATGCGCTGAAGGTCGATTTCGAAACGCTGGCGCCCGCAGGCGAACCCGTCCGCATCATCGCCAACCTGCCCTACAACGTCGGCACGCAACTGCTCGTCAACTGGCTTCTGCCGAAGCGTTGGCCGCCCTTCTACCGCTCCTTGACGCTGATGTTCCAGCGCGAGGTGGGCTTGCGCATCGTGGCGTCCGAAGACGACGATCACTATGGCAGGCTGGGCGTGCTCTGTGGCTGGCGCACCAATGCACGCATGGCATTCGACGTGCCGCCGCAGGCCTTTACGCCGCCGCCCAAGGTCACGTCATCGGTCGTTCACCTGGAGCCGATCGAGGACCCCCTACCCTGCAAGGCCGAATCCCTCGAGCGCGTCACGCAGGCAGCCTTTGGCCAGCGCCGCAAGATGCTACGGCAAAGCCTGAAGTCGCTCGGCGGCGAGACGCTGCTGGCCAGAGCCGGGATCGATCCGCAGAGGCGCGCCGAAACGCTCTCGGTCGACGAGTTCGTGACGCTGGCAAACGCGCTCGGATGATCGCCGAACAGAAACATCAATAAGCCACAGTCCCGTCGCTCTAGTTGCATTGTCGACTGTGGGAGGGGCTGCCGATGCAGCCGAGCGTCACTGCGTTCAACCAGAAGAATCGGATAGCCCTGTTCTGGCTGCTGGCGTTTGTCTTCCTTCCGGCAATCGTCTTCATTCAGCCGTACTGGAGTGGCAGCAGCTTGCATGAAGCGCTCGAAGTGGGTGGCCTGATACTCGTGTTCTTCGCGATCCTCGGCCGGCTCTGGAGTATCCTCTACATCGGCACGCACAAAAACCGGGAACTCGTCGTCGTCGGGCCCTACTCGATGACACGCAATCCGCTCTATCTGTTTTCGCTTGTCGGTGTTTTCGGCGTCGGCCTCATGGTCGGATCGCTGCTCCTGGCTCTGGCGATGACCGCGGCATCCTACGCCATTTTCCGCTACACCGCCCGCCGTGAGGCCACCTATCTGAGCAACCGCTTCGGACCGGCCTATGACGACTATGCTCGTCGGACGCCGTTATTCCTGCCGGACCCATTTCTCTATAAGGGAGTTGCAGGGGCAACTTTCTCACAACAGGCGCTAACAGCGACATTCCGCGACAGCCTGTTCCTGCTGGCCCTGTTCCCGCTGATCGAAAGTCTCGAATATCTGCGTGCAATCGGCCAAGTTCCTGCGCTCGTCACGCTTTACTGAACGTGTCGCGCGAGAGCGTTGGCGATATCCAACGAGAAGCTGTGGTCGGTTTCAGAGGACGGGCTGTTCGGTGAGGAGTTTCGTGACGAACTCGTACATGCCGTGGCGCCGGTCTCGACGCAGGCGCTCGGCCTTGACGATGCTCTGCACCGCATCAAAAGCGGCATCGAGGTCATCGTTGAGGATCACATAGTCGTATTCGTGCCAGTGCTCGATCTCCGCCCGGGAATTCGCAAGCCGCGTGGCGATCACCTCCTCGGTGTCCTCGGCCCGGCGATGCAGGCGCGATTGCAGCTCCGTCATCGACGGCGGCAGGATGAAGATCGACACGACATCGGCCGTCATCTTCTCCTGCAATTGCTGGGCGCCCTGCCAATCGATGTCGAACAGCATGTCGCGACCAGCCGCCATCGCTTCTTCGACCGGCTTGCGCGGCGTGCCGTAGAAATTGCCGTGCACTTCGGCCCATTCGAGCAGCGCGTCGGAGTCGCGCAGCATTTCGAACTCCGCACGGTCGATAAAATGGTAGTGACGGCCGGCGATCTCGCTCGGACGGCGCTGGCGCGTGGTGACGCTGACGGACAGGCTGACGCCGGAATCGGCCTCCAGCAGGTTGCGCGCGATCGTCGACTTTCCGGCACCCGATGGCGAGGAGATGACCAGCATCAGCCCGCGCCGGGCAATCTCGATCGGTTTTGCTTTTTGCGGCGCGGACATGGTCTACTCCAAATTCTGAATCTGTTCGCGGAACTGATCAATGACGACCTTCAGCTCTATGCCGGCGGCCGTGACAGCGGCCGCGTTGGATTTCGAACAGATCGTATTCGCTTCGCGGTTAAATTCCTGTGCAAGGAAATCGAGCTTTCGGCCAACTGGCTGGTCTGCCGCGAGCAGTTCCTCGGCGGCACGCACATGCGCCCCGAGACGGTCAATCTCCTCGCGCAGATCCGCCTTGGTGGCGAGCAGCACAGCCTCCTGATAGAGCCGGTCGCGATCGAGACCGTTGTTGCCCTGAAGCAGCATCTGGATCTGACCGGCGACCCGCTCGGCTATCGCATCGACGCTTCGGCTCGGATCAGCCTCTATCATTGCCGCCAGATCGGCGATCCGGTCGACCTGCCTGCCCAGCACCTGCCGAAGGTGCTCGCCTTCGCCGAGCCGCATTGACAAAAGTCGTTCGATCGCCGCATCGAGCCCTCCCGCGATATCCTGGTCGCGGCGCTCGCGTTCCGTCTCGCTCTCCTCCGCCTCACGGAAATCGACCACGCCGCGGACACCGAGCAGCGTATCCAGCCTGAGCGGCGCGGGATCGACGATGCCAGAAAGCTGCTCGCGAAGGGCAAGGATTGCCGAAAGGGCTGCCTGATTGACCACCGGCTGCACCTGCGGTTCGGCGATGGAAACGGAGAGGCCGATCTGCATATTGCCGCGCGAAAACGCGGTTGCAGCCCTTTGCCGTACCTCCGGCTCGAAATGCTCGAACCCCTGGGGGAGACGGATGCGCAGATCCAGCCCCTTCCCATTGACCGAGCGAAGCTCCCAGGACCAGCGACAGCGGCCGCTCGTTCCCTCACTCCGGGCAAAACCGGTCATGGATTGCAGTGGCATATCAAACTCCGATTGGAAGCTGTTCCGGCCGCCGCGGAATCATCGCGGCGTCCCGTGGTCCCTATATAAACTGTTCGAGGAGGAAAAGCGCTGGCGGGATACAATTTCCACCAGCACAAACGAAAAGGGGCGATGCGTATCGCCCCTGTACCGATCACTGGCTTCCGCCCTGGCCCGCGTCCTGCGTTTCCTGCGTCACCTGCTTGGCCTTCTCGGCCTCCAGCTTGCGCCAACGCCGGACGTTGGCATTGTGATCGTCGAGCGTCTCGGCGAAGACGTGACCACCGGTGCCGTCGGCGACAAAATAGAGATCGGCGGTGCGCGATGGATTGACCACGGCTTCCAGCGCCGCGCGGCCCGGATTGGCGATTGGCGTTGGCGGCAGGCCCTTGATCGCATAGGTATTGTAAGGCGTCTGCTTGTCGATGTCGGACTGCAGGATCGCCCTGTCGGCTGGCTTTCCGTCGCCGCCGAAGATGCCGTAGATGATCGTCGGATCGGATTGCAGGCGCATGCCCTTTTCGAGACGGTTGATGAAGACCGAGGCAACGCGCGGCCGTTCATCCGCCTTGCCCGTTTCCTTCTCGACGATCGAGGCCAGCGTCACCATTTCCTCCGGGGTCGCAATCGGCAGATCGTCGTCCCGCTTCTCCCAGATCTGGCTGATGAGCGCTTTCTGCGCCGTCAGCATCTGCTGGAGGATTTCGGCGCGCTTCGTACCGCGGGAAAACTTGTAGGTGTCCGGCATCAGCGTGCCTTCGGTGGGGAGCTCGGCCGGCAGGTCGCCTTCCAACACCGGATCGTCGGCAAGGCGGCGGAAGACCTGCTTGACCGTCAGCCCCTCGGGCACCGAGACGCTGTAGAGGATGGACTTGCCGGACTTCAGCAGCTCCAATACGTCATGCATCGAGGCATTGGCGCGGATTTCATACTCACCGGCCTTTAGGACGCCATCCTCCAGATGGATGCGGCTCAGGGCGCGAAACACGCGACTATCGGTGATGATGTTGTTGCGCTCAAGGCTGGCCGCGATCTCATTCAAGCCGGCGCCGTTGCGCACGATGAAGTTGGTGTTGGCCGCCAACGGGCCGGGCTTTTCAAAGCTGTCGAGCGCATAGTAGAAGATACCCGCGGCCGCGAGCGTGACCAAGACGATCGAGGTCATGATGAAATTCAAGAAGACCACGACCTGGCTGCGCGCCTTGCGCGAGCGACGCGGCGGGCTTGGCACCGGCTCCGGACGCAACGCCTCATTGGCGGACTTCGGGATGATGGGGCCCTTGCTGGCGTTGTCGCCGCGGCCGAAAGACATTTCAGTGGAATCGTTGCTTTCGTTCACTGACAATCCTCAAAAGATCGAGCCATCACTGGTCATTCCCCTGCCGATGAAAAACGCCTCCGTCCCGATAAGCCGGGAAGATCATGCGCAAATTCAGAGTGTTACTGCGCCCAAAGAACCCCAGGCGAACGCGTGACGCAGTAGGGCAGACCAATGCGGCAAAAAACAGGATCGGAACCCGCCTTCAGGCGAGTTTCCCTTGTCGTTTTCAGCTACGCCGCGAACGGCGCAAAGGAACATGCAGCTCTCGTTTCGGCTACCCTATCCGCAACGGATCAGCACCGCCGCCTATTCGGTACCCGCTCAGGCGTAGCGACGCAGAACCAGCGAAGCGTTCGTACCACCGAAACCGAACGAGTTGGACAGAGCCACGTTGATCTCTCGCTTGCGCGCCTTGTGCGGCACGAGATCGATGGCCGTTTCCACATCCGGATTATCGAGGTTGAGCGTCGGCGGCGCGATATTGTCACGGATCGCCAGCGCCGAGAAGATCGCTTCGACCGCGCCGGCAGCACCGAGCAAATGCCCGATCGCCGACTTGGTCGACGACATCGAGATCTTGCCCGCATGGTTGCCGACCAGCCGCTCGACGGCGCCGAGCTCGATGGTGTCGGCCATGGTGGAGGTGCCATGCGCGTTCACGTAGTCGAGATCGGCCGGCGTCAGGCCGGCGCGCTTCAGCGCCATCTGCATGCAGCGATAGGCTCCATCACCGTCCTCGGACGGTGCGGTGATGTGATAGGCGTCGCCCGAAAGGCCGTAGCCGACGACCTCGGCATAAATCTTTGCTCCACGCGCCTTGGCATGCTCGAGCTCTTCCAGCACGACGATGCCGGCACCCTCGCCCATCACGAAACCGTCGCGGTCGCGATCATAGGGACGCGAAGCCTTGGTCGGCTCGTCATTGTACTGGGTGGAAAGCGCCTTGCAGGCGGCGAATCCGGCCAGCGCCATGCGCGAAATCGGCGATTCGGTACCACCGGCGACCATGACATCGGCATCGCCGAATGCGATCAGGCGGGCTGCATCGCCGATCGCATGTGCGCCGGTCGAGCAGGCGGTGACAACGGAGTGGTTCGGACCGCGCAGCTTGTGGCGGATCGAAACCTGGCCGGAGGCGAGATTGATCAGGCGACCGGGAATGAAGAAGGGAGAGACGCGACGAGGCCCTTTGTCGCGCAGGACATAGCCCGCCTCGACGATACCCTCGAGGCCACCGATGCCGGAACCGATGAGCACGCCGGTCGAGGTTTGCTCCTCGTCGGTCTTCGGGTGCCAGCCCGCATCGTCGAGTGCCATGTCGGCTGCAGCGATTGCGTAGATGATGAAAGGATCGACCTTACGCTGCTCCTTCGGCTCCATCCACTGGTCGTGGTTGTAGGTGCCGTCGGTGCCGTCTCCCGTCGGAATGTAGCATGCGATCCTTGCGGGAAGGTCGTCGACCTCAAATCCGGTCGCCTGACGGGCGCCGCTCTGGCCAGCAAGCAAGCGCGACCATGTCACCTCGGTACCACAACCCAAAGGAGATACCATGCCGGTACCCGTGATAACGACACGTCTCATCGTCGGTGATCCACCCTATGCATTCTTCTTGGACCGAGGCGGCGCGCACGAACGCAATCCGCAAGCGGGGTCGCGACGGGCCACGAGGGCCCGCCGGAAGGCTTAATCAGGCCTGGGCCTTCTCGATGAACTTGACGGCGTCGCCGACCGTCAGGATCGAGTCAGCGGCATCGTCCGGGATCTCGACGCCGAATTCTTCTTCGAAGGCCATGACCAGTTCGACCGTGTCGAGCGAGTCCGCGCCGAGATCATCGATGAAGCTTGCGCCTTCGCTGACCTTGTCGGCGTCAACGCCCAGATGATCGATCACAATTTTCTTTACGCGTTCTGCGATATCGCTCATGTCGGATTCCTCGACCTTTGTTTGTTCGATGCCTTTCACGGCACCGGGTACTCAACCTAGCCCGTCACGCCGAGGCATTCCGGGCAATTCGTTTCAACCGCAGATGCCCCCGGGCGCCGCCTACGAGCGCCTTACAAAGCATGCATCCCCCGGTCGACTGCGGACAGTCATGGCCCGATTAACACGGTTTAACTCTGTCGCAAAGTCCGAAAATCACCGGGCTTGCCGCGGTCAACATGCTATTTAGACGCGACAAGCCGGGCGTTTCCCTCATCCTCAGATCATCGCCATGCCACCGTTGACGTGCAACGTCTGCCCGGTCATGTAGCCGGCCTCCGACGAGGCCAGATAGGCGACGGCCGAGGCGACTTCCGAACCCGTGCCCATGCGCTTCATCGGGATTGCCCCCATGATCGCTTCCTTCTGCTTCTCGTTAAGCTTGCCAGTCATGGTGGTTTCGATGAATCCGGGCGCCACGCAATTGACGGTAACGTTGCGGGTCGCGATCTCCTGGGCGAGCGACTTTGTGAAGCCGATCATGCCGGCCTTCGAGGCGCAGTAGTTCGCCTGGCCCGGATTGCCGGTGACGCCGACGATGGAGGTGATATTGATGATGCGGCCGTAGCGACGGCGCATCATCGGATGCGTCAGCTCGCGGGTCAGCCGGAAGACAGAAGTGAGGTTCACCTCCAGAACAGCGTCCCAATCCTCATCGCTCATGCGAACGAAGAGACCGTCCTTGGTGATCCCGGCGTTGTTGACGAGGATATCGACGCCGCCGAGTTCGGCTTCCGCCTTTTCACCGAGCGCCTTCACTTCAGCTCGGTCGGAAAGGTTCGCCGGGAAGATATGCACCCGCTCGCCAAGCGAATTCGCCAGCGCTTCGAGTTTCTCAACGCGCGTACCGTGCAGACCGACGATTGCGCCCTGCGCATGCAGAATCTTGGCGATTTCCTCGCCGATACCACCGGAAGCGCCGGTTACGAGTGCCTTGCGGCCGGAAAGATCAAACATGGTCGTTTCCCCGTTTCCTGGGTTTCAGCCGCAGAGGGTCTGCAGCAGATTTTCAATGTCGGTTGCCGTGTTGACGGCGTAGCCGGTCACGGATTTGTCGATGCGGCGGGCCAAGCCGGTCAACACCTTGCCGGAGCCAATCTCGTAGAGCGAAGTCACGTCATTGCCGGCGAACCATTCGACGGTCTCACGCCAGCGTACCTGGCCGGTCACCTGCTCCACCAGCAAGCGGGCGATCTCCTTTGGGTCTGTGACGGGCTGGACCGCGACGTTGGCAATCACCGGAACGACAGGTTCGCGGATGTCGACTTCGGCCAGCGCTACGCGCATGGCTTCTGCTGCGGGCGCCATCAGCGTCGAATGGAAGGGTGCGGACACAGGCAGCATCAACGCGCGCTTTGCACCCTTTTCCGTCGCCATGCGGGCCGCGCGTTCGACGGCCGGTTTGGCGCCGGAAATGACGAGTTGACCGCCGCCGTTGTCGTTGGCGATCTGGCAGGAACCATGCACCAGCGCCTCGTCGCAGATCGCCTGTACGTCTTCGTGCTCAAGACCGATGATGGCCGCCATCGCCCCCTCGCCGACCGGCACTGCCGCCTGCATGGCATTGCCGCGGATGCGCAGCAGGCGCGCCGTGTCGGCAATCGTGAAGGCGCCGGCTGCACAAAGGGCGGAATATTCGCCCAGCGAATGGCCGGCGACATAGGAAATCTTGTCGCGCAGGATGAGGCCGCGCGCTTCCAGAACCCGCACGATGGCCATGGAAACGGCCATGAGCGCCGGCTGGGCGTTTGCGGTCAGCGTCAGCTCAGCCTCGGGCCCTTCGTACATGATCGCGGACAGATTCTCGCCAAGTGCATCATCGACTTCGGCAAAGACGGCAGCGGCTTCAGGAAAGGCATCCGCCAGTTCCTTGCCCATGCCGACGGCCTGACTGCCCTGGCCGGGAAAGGTAAAAGCAATGGTCATCGGGCTTCTCCCATCGTGTTTGCCCCTCAATTCACGGAATGCGACGGCGAGTCAAGATTGCAGGCTCATCACGATTCACACCCATTGCGAGTATTTATTAAATATGTAATCATAAATTGCGAAACGCGAGGGACGCTCGATGCTTACTCCCAGACGATACGAAGAGAATGCAAAGACCGATCCATCGGTGCCACGCGCCACCTCCATCGAAAACATAATGAACAATAACCTGCGTGGGGTAGAATCGCTCACGATCAAGTTCCTGTTCTTCTGCGCGGCCGTCATCATATGCTATTCGGCCGCAATCGCGATTTTGGCCTCACAAACTCTATCCGCCTCGCTGCATAACCTGCTGAGCGGGACAGGGAGTTATCTCGCGGTGCTGGCAGCATCGGTGGCAGTCGGTGGTTTCCTCGGCTTCCTGTTCGGAATTCCCCGTCTGCTTCAGGGATTGCAGCATACGGCACCGGTTGCCATTGCGCTCGCCGACGGCGGCATGACCAATCGCACAGCGGACAATGCGATGTCAGCTCCACTTTCCAGATTTGCCGGCAATACCAATCTCGAAGACATCTCCGACTGGCTGACGAAGATCATCGTGGGCCTGAGCCTCGTGCAAGCTGGCAATATCTATTCAGGGTTCCTGGGTGCGCAGTCCCGATTCGTCAACTTTGCCATGGACAATGCGATGGGATCGGGCGCGATGTTTGCCGCAATGGTCTTGAGCGGGCTCGTCGCAGGATTTCTGTTCTTTTATCTCGAGACGCGGACCCGGCTCACGATCCTGCTGGCATCGGCAGATCACTTCGAACGCAATCTGGTGACGGATCGTAGAACACTGGAGGTCGTCATCGAGGCGACCAACAAGGACGCGATCCTCGATGAGGTGCGAATCACACCGGCCTCCCCGGACGTGGGCAAGCCCACTGAAGCAGACCGCCAAATTGCGGCTATCCCCTTCGGCGAACTGCGTACGGTGGACGAACTTGCCATCTGGGGCGCAGCCCAGGAGCGCCTCGGAAACACTGCAAACGCGGAGAAGGCCTTCAGGGCTGCGGTGAAGCTGGACAGCAACAACCCCAAGCTGTCTCTGGCCCTCGCATCGATCAACAAGCGGCGTGGCGAGAATGACGAGGCTGCGAAAGTCCTCAACGATGTCGCACAGCGGTTCTCTGACGATCCAGCCGTGCTAAAAGAGACACTTCTGACTGCTCTCTATGTCCCGCCACCCACCGGATACACCACGGCCATCGCTGCCGCCGAGCGCCTCGTAAAGAACTTTCCCGAAGCAGCGGCCGACCCGCACGTCCAGCTTTGGATCGCTGCGGCGAATGGACAAAAGTTCCGCGCTTCGTCGGACGAAGCGGAGAAGGCGGCCGCGCGGAGGGAAGCCCTGGCGGCAGTGATCAAGGTCAACGAGCTTGCCCCCGATCCGGCCAGTCCGGTCCGTAAGCAGCTGCGGAAGATTTTCGACCCACAGGCAGAGCACTCTGCGATCTCCGAAAACGACTTAGAGATTTTCAAACAAGACCCGGAGTTTAGCGGACTAATCGAGACGGCGGTGCCCGCGCAGGACGCAAAGCCGGCCGATCAATAGGTCGCCTGGACATCGCGACACATCTTGAAATTGCCCGCGCAACATTTAAGCTGCGCGGGCGCAAGCGTGCTTGCCTGATGCATGCAAACGGTGGGCATTTGCGCCCCATCATCGATGCAAATACCTCAGCAGAAATTCCGCTCATGAAATGCAACACACTCGGCCGCACCGGTATTGCGGTCTCCGAAATCTGCCTCGGCACCATGACCTGGGGCTCGCAGAACACAGAAGCCGAGGCGCATGCGCAGCTCGACTATGCGTTCGAAAACGGCGTCAACTTCGTCGACACGGCCGAACTCTATCCGACCACGCCCGCCACTGCCGAGACCTACGGAGAAACTGAGCGGATGATCGGTACATGGCTGGCCGCCCGCGGCAATCGCGATAAGGTCGTGCTGGCGTCAAAGGTTGCCGGTCCGGGCCGCCCTTATATCCGGGGCGGCACGCCGATGTCGCGTGCAACGATCCGCCAGGCGCTCGACGACAGCCTGAGGCGGCTGCAGACCGACCATCTCGATCTCTACCAGGTTCATTGGCCGAACCGCGGGACCTATCACTTCCGCCACTCCTGGAGCTTCGCCCCCTGGCGGCAGGACCGTGAAACCGCGACGGCCGAACTTTTCGAGATCCTCGACACGCTCGGGGAGTTGAAAAAAGCCGGCAAGATCCGAGCCGTCGGCCTTTCGAACGAATCGGCCTGGGGTACCATGCAGTACCTAAAGCTCGCCGAGGAAAAGGGTCTGCCGCGACTCGCCTCGATCCAGAACGAGTACAATCTGCTCTACCGCGCGTTCGACCTCGACCTGGCAGAGTTGTCACATCACGAAGACGTGGGGCTGCTCGCCTATTCGCCGCTTGCCGCCGGGCTTCTCACCGGCAAATACCTCAACGGCGCGCGCCCCGACGGCTCGCGCCTAACGAAGAACAGCGACCTCGGCGGCCGCTACCAGCCGCATCAGGAACCCGCTGTCGCCGCCTATGTGGCGCTTGCCCGCGAGCATGGACTGGATCCGGCCCAGATGGCGCTGGCCTTCTGCCTGACGCGACCCTTCATGACCTCGGTCATCATCGGCGCGACCAGCGTCACGCAATTAAAGACGGATATCGCCGCCGCGGAACTCGAGCTCTCGCCGGACGTACTCGACGGCATCCGCAAGCTGCATCGGCTCTATCCGGCGCCGATCTGACACGGCGATAAAACGGGAAACCCGCCGGCTGGCGGGTTTCCCGTTTTAGACTCGCCGTTACTGGCCCGTCCCGCCTGTCGTCGGCTGCGAAGGCGCAGGCTGGACCGGCTGCGGAGCCGGCTCGGTGCCAGTGGCCTGGCCATCGGTAGATGGCGTCGCCGGGGTCGGTACCTGCGTCTGGATCGACGAAGTGTTGGCGTTCGGATCAACGCCGTCGCCCATTCCGCCCGACAGGTAGAACACGCCAGCGGCTACGAGTACTGCGGCGATGGCCGCGACTGCCCAGCCGCCGGCCCTGCTTCCACCGCTCGTGTTGACCACGGTGGCACGGCCCTCCAGCGGGCGGTTTTCAGAAATCGGATCCTGAACAGGACGCTCTTGCATCGTTACTCACTCCTTCTGGTTGGATCGAATGAGTAACGCAGCTTCCGGCTTCAAGTTCCCTTCGGATTTCTACTGCAGGAACCACGGTACCGAATGGCCATCAGGCGCAGAACCGCACAATTCCCGGCAGCAGGGTTGCTTTCGGGGCAAAAATCCGTATAAGCGCGCTGTTCAAAACACCCGGTCGCATCGGCTGGTGGCTGAACGGAGGGCCGTTTCCGGCAGCGGAAGCGACAGGAACGTAAGCGTTTCGGCCTCCCGTGTCTCCGCTCTCGACCGTATAGATGAAACGCTTTTCTTGCCCAGGCCATTCGGCCTCTAAGATCAGTCGTTGAGGCTTGGCGCCGGTTTCCGGGTGTGGATCAAACGCAAGAAAGGCAAAGCCACATGGCTCTCTACGAACATGTATTCCTGGCCCGCCAGGACGTGTCCGCCCAGCAGGTCGACGCACTCGTCGAACAGTACAAGGGCGTGATCGAAGCAAACGGCGGCAAGGTCGGCCGGATCGAGAACTGGGGCCTCAAGTCCCTCACCTACCGCATCAAGAAGAACCGCAAGGCTCACTACGCCCTGATGGACATCGATGCACCGGCTGCTGCGATCCACGAGATGGAACGCCAGATGCGCATCAACGAAGACATCCTGCGCTACATGACCATCGCCGTCGAATCCCACGAAGAAGGCCCGTCCGCGATGATGCAGAAGCGCGACCGTGACGACCGTCCGCGCCGCGACGGCGACGACCGTGGCCCGCGCCGTGATTTCGGCGACCGTGGCCCGCGCCGCGATTTCGGCGACCGTCCGCCGCGTGGCGACCGTCCCCCGCGTGAAGACCGCGCGTAATCGAAGCTGAAGGAGAAAAAGACAATGGCTGAAGTATCTTCCGCTCCGGTTCGCCGCCCGTTCCACCGCCGTCGCAAGACCTGCCCCTTCTCCGGCGCAAACGCTCCGAAGATCGACTACAAGGACGTCCGTCTGCTGTCGCGCTACATTTCCGAGCGCGGCAAGATCGTTCCGTCCCGCATCACAGCTGTTTCGCAGAAGAAGCAGCGCGAACTCGCCAAGGCGATCAAGCGCGCCCGCTTCCTCGGCCTGCTGCCCTACGTCGTAGCCTGATCTAACGGTTCTGCGTTCCGGCTAAAGCCGGCACGTGAGGAAAATATTGAAGGAAGGCGGCCACCGCCTTCCTTCTTCTCCCTTCCGCGTTGGGCGCGGATCGGAACAGTCACCGGCCGTCCGATTGTGTATCGGATGACAGCCAAAACCCCATGTTGGGGAGCGGTTCCTGAAACGACTTTTCAGGAAACTCCTCTAACTGTCTGGCAAGACAGGACAGCGCAGTGCAGAACTTGAATTGGACCTCGATTGCGACCGGGCTCGTTGCCGGTGTGACCGCCGCTCTGCTTTCGCTGAGCGCGAACGTCCAGTCGACCCTTGCGATCTTCTTCTTCGCCGGCTCCGCCCTGCCCATCCTGATTGCCGGCCTCGGCTGGGGCAATGCGAGCGCGATGGTTGCCGTGATTGCCGGCGGCGCCGTCGCCGCTGCGATGGCCTCCTCGCATTTCGCGCTGCTGATCACGATCATCACGCTAATTCCGGCCGGCTGGCTCAGCAATCTCGCGAACCTGGCGCGCCCGGCCTCCGAACTCGGCGGCCCGAAGGATGCGCTTGCCTGGTATCCGCTTTCCAACATTCTGACGCACCTTGCCGTCATGGTCACGCTCGGCATGATCGCCGTCGGCGCGATCATCGGCTATAGCGGCGCACTCGCCGACCAGATGGTCGACCTGATGCTGCAGGCGCTGAAGGAGCAGGAACCGCTCTACAATCCCGATCCCGCCGCCGTCGCGCAGATGAAGGCGATCTTCGGGCTTGCGCTACCGGTCGTGCAGGGCGCGCTTTGGGTTCTCCTGCTCTTTGCGGCCTACTACATCGCAACGGCAGTAGTGCGCCTGTCCGGCAAGGGACTGCGCCCACGCGAGGCCATGCCGACGGCGCTGCGCATGCACCGTAACGCGATCTACATTTTCCTCGGCGGGCTCCTGCTCTGCTTCTCCGGTGGTATTCCGGCGATCATCGGCGCGCTCGTCTGCGGCACGTTCGGTGCGGGCTTCGTGCTTTCCGGTTTCGCAATCCTGCACCAGCGCAGCCGCGGCAAGGCGTGGCGGCTGGCGGCGCTGTGGCTGGCCTACGGCTCGGTACTGCTGTTTGCCCTGCCCGTCCTCCTCATTCTCGTTCTCGGCCTGACGGATACCCGGCGCACCATCGCGCTGACCCCGGCAAGCCCGAAGCCTGAAACGAAATCGAACAACAACTGAACTGAAAGAAAGGAACTGAACATGGACGTCATTCTTCTCGAACGCATCGCCAAGCTCGGCCAGATGGGCGAAACCGTAAAGGTTCGCGACGGCTTTGCCCGTAACTACCTTCTGCCGCTCGGCAAGGCGCTGCGCGCCAACGAAGCCAACAAGAAGCGCTTCGAAACCGAGCGCGCGACGCTGGAAGCCCGCAACCTCGAGCGCAAGTCGGAAGCCCAGAAGGTCGCCGAGAAGCTCGACGGCAAGTCCTTCGTCATGGTTCGCTCCGCCGGCGAAACCGGCCAGCTCTACGGCTCGGTCGCTGCCCGTGACATCGTCGAGGCGCTTGCTGCCGAAGGCTTCAACATCGGCCGCAACCAGGTCGAACTGAACACCCCGATCAAGGCGATCGGCCTTCACCAGATCGTTCTGCACCTGCATTCGGAAGTCGAGATTTCGGTCGGCCTCAACGTCGCGCGTTCCGCCGACGAAGCCGAGCGTCAGGCCAAGGGCGAAAGCCTCACCTCGGCCGACGCAATCTACGGCGTCGACGAAGATGCTCTGAAGCCGGAAGACTTCTTCGATCCGGATGCCGACCACGAAGGCGAAGAAGCCTGAGATCTGATGCACGGAGCGGGCTCTCCGGCTGACACTCCGTCTCTCCCGCTATAGGCGCGAAAAAACCCGGGTTGAAATCCGGGTTTTTTTGTTATTTGCTAGGTAAATCAGACTGGAATGCGGTCGGGCCGCGCCAGGCCGGTTTCCGACCCAGACCCGCTCCGCCGCAGCCTGCGATGGAGCATTCAGATGAAAATCATTCTTACCTCGGTGATTTCCCGTCTGGTTCGACGTGGCAATCTGAAATTCACCTACCCGGACGGCGAGACGCGCAGTTTTGGCGACGCCACTGGGAAGCCAGTCCATGTCCGCCTGAACAGCAAGCGCGCCCAATGGGGCCTTGTTCTGGATCCCGCCTTCTATCTCGGCCACTACTATGGCACCGGCGACATCGATCTGGTCGAGGGCGACATGTTCGCCCTTCTTGCGACGATCTTCACCGGCAATCCCGACTTCAAATATTACGACAGCGACTGGAATCACTTCCTCGAACGAAGCCGTTATTTCCTGCGCTGGCTGCGGGAGAAGAATGGGATCCGGCGCTCGCGCGACAATGTCCAGCATCACTATGACCTGACCGGCGCCCTCTATGATCTCTTCCTCGATGAAGACAAGCAGTATTCCTGCGCCTATTTCGAGACGCCGGATCAGAGCCTCGACGAGGCGCAACTCGCCAAGAAGCGCCACATCGCAGCGAAACTCACCATGGACCGGCCGGGGCTGTCAGTGCTGGATATCGGCAGCGGATGGGGCGGCATGGCGCTCTATCTCGCCCGAAATCTCGGTGCACAGGTGACTGGGGTGACGCTTTCCGACGAGCAGTTCGCGATCTCGCGTCAGCGCGCCAAGGATGCAGGCTTGGATGACGAAGTGCGTTTCCTGCTGGAGGACTATCGCAATGCGTCGGACACCTATGACCGGATCGTCTCGGTCGGGATGTTCGAGCATGTCGGGCGGCCGAACTACCTCACCTTCTTCCGCAAGGCCGCGTCACTGCTGAAACGAGACGGCGTGATGCTGCTGCACACGATCGGGAGAACCGATGCACCGACGAGCAACAACCCGTTCATCGAAAAATACATCTTCCCCGGCGGCTACATCCCTGCCCTATCCGAAGTGATGCGGGCGGTGGAAAAGTCGGGGTTCGGCGTCACCGACATCGAAATCCTGCGGCTGCACTACGCCGAAACGCTTCGGCACTGGCGCCAGCGCTTCATGGCGCGGCGGGACGAAGCCAAGGCGCTCTACGACGAGCGCTTCTGCCGGATCTGGGAATTTTATCTGGCCAGTTCCGAGAGCGCGTTTCGCTGGCAAAATCTCGTCGTTTTCCAATTGCAGCTCGCACACGAGCAGCAGGCAGTACCACTGACCCGCGACTATGTGGATCACGGTGAGGGTTGCCTGAAGGCTCGCGAAGGTGACGGCAAGGGCCGCGCCGCCGGTGCGCGAAAATTTCCACAGGAAGCGTCGTTTTAGGACGTTGCCCCTATTCTTTCGAATCGCCTGAGGTGCCACGATTGCGTCAAGGCTGACGATCGTGCACCCGCCCATGTAGTGCCGGTTTTTGATCCACTGTGGGATTTGTGCACGGGTGCCGCTGTGGATAGGTCGAAGACCGTGCCTTGGCGCAGACGAGCGCAGACGGCGCTTGACCCGTGCGCCTTCCCGGTCGAAGCAGGGGCATTCACTGCAATGGGATTCGGGGATTCGGGCCACATGAACGACGCCGTGCGAAAACTTGCCAATCCGGGCCGCAACGACATTGGCGTGCATCACCGTGAGGCGCCGAACAACATCGAGGCCGAGCAGGCGCTGCTGGGCGCGATCCTGGTCAACAACGACGCCTACTATCGCGTCTCGGATTTCCTCAAGCCGATCCACTTCCAGGAGCCGCTGCACCGCAAGATCTTCGAACTCGCCGGCGACACGATCCGGATGGGCAAGATCGCAACGACGATCACCTTGAAGACGCATCTGCCGGCGGACGGCCGCGTCGGCGACCTGACCATCCCGCAATACCTCGCCCGCCTTGCCGCCGAGGCCGTGACGATCATCAACGCCGAGGACTACGGCCGGGCGATCTACGATCTGGCGCTGCGCCGCTCGCTGATCACGATCGGCGAGGACATGGTCAACATCGCCTATGACGCGCCGCTCGACATGCCGCCGCAAAACCAGATCGAAGACGCCGAACGGCGCCTCTTCGAGCTGGCTGAGACCGGCCGCTACGACGGTGGCTTCCAGTCGTTCAACGACGCGGTGGCACTGGCGATCGACATGGCGGGGCAGGCCTTCGAGCGCGACGGCTCGCTCTCTGGCATTTCAACCGGCATCCACTCGCTCGACGCCCGCATGGGCGGCCTGCAGCGCTCGGACTTGATCGTGCTTGCCGGACGTCCCGGTATGGGCAAGACCTCGCTTGCCACCAACATCGCCTACAACATTGCCGCCGCGTACGAACAGGAAGTTCAAGCCGACGGTTCGTACAAGGCGAAGAACGGCGGCGTCGTCGGCTTCTACTCGCTCGAAATGTCCTCCGAACAGCTCGCCACACGTATCATCTCCGAGCAGACGGAAGTCTCCTCGTCAAAAATCCGCCGCGGCGATATCTCGGAGCACGATTTCGAAAAACTCGTCGCCTGCTCGCAAATGATGCAGAAGGTGCCGCTCTTCATCGACCAGACCGGTGGTATCTCGATCGCCCAGCTCTCTGCCCGCGCGCGCCGCTTGAAGCGCCAGCGCGGTCTTGATTGCCTGGTGGTCGACTATATCCAGCTCATGACCGGTTCGGGCAAGTCGAGCGACAACCGCGTGCAGGAAATCACCCAGATCACCACCGGCCTGAAGGCGCTCGGCAAGGAACTGAACGTGCCGATCATCGCGCTCTCCCAGCTCTCCCGTCAGGTGGAAAGCCGAGAGGACAAGCGCCCGCAGCTCTCCGACCTTCGTGAATCGGGCTCGATCGAGCAGGACGCCGACGTGGTGCTGTTCGTGTTCCGCGAGGAATACTACGTCAAGAACCTCGAGCCGCGTGACGAGTTCGACCCGAAGTATGACGAGTGGAAGATGCTGTTCGAAAAGGTGAAGGGCACCGCCGACGTGATCATCGCCAAGCAGCGTCACGGCCCGACCGGCACGGTGAAGCTCGCGTTCCAGTCGGAGTTCACCCGCTTCACCGACCTCGCCGACCCGTCCTTCTCGCAGTACGAGGAACACTGAGAACCGGTGCAGTCGGTCAATTCGCAAGAACCGTGATGCCGCACTTCTCGGCCATGAGGGCGAGCGCCTTTCGGGCGTGCGTCGTCTGTGCCTCGCTCGTCATCGCGATATCAAGCCGGTCACTGCAGGTGCTGACCGGCTTGCCTGTATCAGAGCCCAGCGACAGGCGCCGCGTGCATCGCAGCCCGATTCCCTCGAGGACCAGTTGCCTTGCATCCGGATCGTTTGGCTGGAGCGGCTTCCGCTCGGCAATCATGTCGTCCAGTGATCCATAGGCGACGGCGCGCGTGACTTGACGCAAATCCGTCAAGGTCAGGGACAGCACGGCCCACTTCCCGGGAAACTGGAGAGCCGAAGCGGTGCGTGCGCGGCAGACATTGCCCCCCACTTCCAGATAGGTCAGAAGCCGTGGAGCATCGGGGTTGTCCAGTATCGAGCGATAAATGTCGCTGCTGCCATCGCCTGTAACGCCTTCTTCCAGTTCGAGGCCGAGTAGCGTTGCAAATGCGTCGCGCACCATGCTTGACGCCCCCTCAAGCTCCTGCGCGTGGGACGGCGACAAGCCTGGCACGGCCAGCGATCCCAACACCAACACCGCAACTGCCCAGTGTTTTCCCATCTCGGCCCGCCTGCCCCTCATTTTTTGTCGGACGTTAGAGGGAACCGGCCCATCCTGAAAGCCCCTTGTTGCTGCCCCGACCAACTCCCGCGTGAACTCTCGTTTTCAATCCTGTTGCCGCCCGCAGCGGGAACGAGTATTCCAGAAGCATGACGAAGAGCAGTTTTTTCTCAGAGAGCCCCTTCTCATCCACTGCCCCCATCGGCGAAGAGCATGCGCGGTTGACGGTCGATCTTCGAGCGCTCGCCGACAACTGGCGCTTCATGGCGAAGAAATCGGGAGCCGCGCGCACAGCGGCCGTTCTCAAGGCCGACGCCTATGGCACCGGGCTGGAGCCGGCGGCGCGAACATTCTACGACGCCGGCGCGCGCGACTTCTTCGTCGCAAGCCCAGCAGAGGGTGTAGCGCTGCGGCCACTCGTGCCGGACGGGCGCATCTTCGTCCTTTCGGGAATGTGGCCGGGCTCGGAGAGGCTGTTCTTCGAATACGATCTGGTACCGGTGCTCGCCTCGCAAAACCAACTCGCCGTCTTCATGGCGGCAATTTCGGAGCGCGGCGATCATCCGTGCGCGCTGCAGGTCGATACCGGCATGAACCGGCTCGGCCTGTCGGTGAACGATGCGATCGCGCTCGCCCATGACCCGGCCCGGCCGGCAAGCTTTTCGCCCGTGCTGATCCTGAGCCACCTCGCCTGCGGCGACGAGCCGATGCACCCGATGAACCGCATGCAGCTCGACCGTTTCCGGGCTGCGACCAAGGCGTTCGATGGCGTCGAGGCGAGCCTAGCCAATTCCGCGGGCATCTTCCTCGGCGAAGAATTCCACTTCGACCTGACGCGCCCCGGCATTTCGCTTTACGGCGGCGCTGCTGTCAACGACGAGCCGAACCCGATGAAGCCGGTCGTCAAGGCCGAGGCGCGCATCCTTCAGGTTCGTGATGCGAAGATCGGTGAAAGCGTCAGCTACGGTGCCGCGGCCACGCTGACCCGCGACAGCCGGATTGCTGTCGTCGCGATCGGTTATGCCGACGGTTACCTGCGCAGCCTTTCCGGTGCCGGCGTGCCGCTGCGTCAGACCGGCATTTCCGGCGCCAGCGGCTACCTGCATGGGCGCGCCGTGCCGCTGATCGGCCGCGTTACCATGGACCTGACCCATTTCGACGTGACCGACCTGCCGCCAGGTTCGGTCCGTGCCGGCGACTTCATCGAACTGTTCGGTCCCAACATGCCGATCGAGAAGGTGGCGAAGGCGGGCGGCACGATCGACTATGTGCTCCTGACGAGCCTCGGCCCAAGGTATCGCCGCGATTATATCGACGCGAACAGGTAGGCGGCGTTCCCGCTTTGTGCTAACTCGCTTTCCAGCGAATCCCTACACGTTTCTGTTGAAAGCGAGACCTGATGGCCAAGGCCCGCACCCAATTCGTCTGCCAGAGTTGCGGCACCGTCTTTTCACGCTGGCAAGGCAAATGCGATGCCTGCGGTGAATGGAACACGGTCGTCGAGGAAGATCCGATGGGCGGGATCGGCGGCGGACCGGGTAAGACGCCGAAGAAGGGCCGCGTCATCGCCTTGACCGCGCTGTCGGGCGAAATCGAAGAAGCGCCCCGCATCGAGACAGGGATCAGCGAGCTCGACCGTGTCACCGGCGGCGGCTTCGTACGGGGCTCGGCCGTTCTTGTCGGCGGCGATCCGGGCATCGGCAAATCCACCGTGCTGATGCAGGCGGCGGCCGCCCTCTCCCGTCGCGGCCAACGTGTCATCTACGTCTCCGGGGAAGAGGCCGTCGCGCAAATCCGGCTGCGTGCCCAGCGGCTGGATGCCGCCGAGACCGATGTGCTGCTTGCGGCGGAAACCAATGTCGAGGACATTCTCGCCACACTCGCCGACGGCAAGCGCCCCGACCTCGCGATCATCGACTCGATCCAGACGCTGTGGAGCGACATCGTCGAATCAGCGCCGGGAACCGTCACCCAGGTGCGTACCGGCGCACAGGCGATGATCCGTTTTGCCAAGCAGACGGGCGCTACCGTCGTCCTCGTCGGCCATGTGACGAAGGAAGGCCAGATTGCCGGCCCGCGCGTCGTCGAACACATGGTCGACGCCGTGCTCTATTTCGAGGGTGATCGCGGCCACCACTATCGCATCCTGCGCACGGTCAAGAACCGCTTCGGGCCGACCGACGAGATCGGCGTGTTCGAGATGTCGGACAAGGGGCTTCGCGAGGTCGCGAACCCATCCGAACTGTTCCTCGGCGAGCGCAACGAGAAATCGCCGGGTGCTGCCGTCTTTGCCGGCATGGAGGGTACGCGGCCGGTGCTGGTCGAAGTGCAGGCGTTGGTCGCGCCGACCTCACTCGGCACACCGCGGCGCGCCGTTGTCGGCTGGGACTCGGCCAGGCTTTCGATGATTCTTGCCGTGCTCGAGGCCCATTGTGGCGTTCGGCTCGGGCAGCATGACGTCTATCTCAACGTTGCCGGCGGCTTTCGCATTTCCGAGCCCGCAGCAGATCTCGCCGTCGCCGCCGCCCTCGTTTCGTCGCTGGCCGGTCTTGCCCTGCCGAAGGATTGCGTCTATTTCGGCGAAGTGAGCCTTTCGGGCGCCGTCCGGCCGGTATCGCACACGGCACAGCGCCTGAAGGAGGCTGAAAAGCTGGGTTTCTCGCAGGCCGTTCTGCCCACCGGATCAGCCGAACTGCCGCGGGGCAATGGCGGACGATGGGCGGAGATCGACAGCCTGCCGGATCTGGTGGCGCGTATTGCAGGCTCGAAGAGCGCGCTCATGCGCGGCGACGAAGACAACTGATACGGCTGCCGCGAAATTGGCAAACCTTTGTGGAAACAGTTCGTTGCAGATGAACCGAAATGAGACGCCGTTGATGCGATCGGCTAAGGTGCCGGGGCAAATCGCATCCGGGTCGAACGACATTCCAGGTCTGGAGTAGGACAAAAATGCCCATCACACTTCTCGACGGTATCGTCATCGGCGTCGCGCTCTTTTCGGCCGTGCTTGCGATGGTCCGCGGTTTCTCGCGCGAAGTTCTGTCGGTCGCAAGCTGGGTGGGCGCCGCTGCGGCGGCCTACTTCCTCTACCCGGTTTTGCTGCCCTACGCGAAGGACTACACGGCCAGTGATACGGTTGCGATCATCGGCTCGGCCGCCGCCGTCTTCCTCGTGGCGCTGATCGTGATCTCGTTCATCACCATGCGGATCGCCGACTTCATCATCGACAGCCGCATCGGCGCGCTCGACCGCACGCTCGGCTTCCTGTTCGGCGCCGCCCGCGGCATCCTGCTCGTCGTCGTCGCGATGCTGTTCTTCAACTGGCTGGTGGCGCCGCAGCAGCAACCTTCATGGGTCGGCAGCGCGAAGTCGAAGCCGCTGCTCGACAATCTCGGCACGAAGCTGATCGCACTCTTGCCGGAAGACGCCGACACGCAGATCCGCGACCGCCTTCTTGGCAAGCGCGCACCGGCCGAGGGCACCGAAACGCCTGCCGAAGGCACCGACGGCGCGGCGGGCCAGGCCCCCGCCTCGGGCGAGGAGCCGGCAGAGGAGGCCCCGGCAACGAGCGGATGATCTCGCAAGGCTGCTCCGCATTCTTCGCGAGAGCGGCGGCGGCGAAAATCTGATAGGATCAACCAAGCTACCACTGAAGCCTTCGGACTTCGGTGGTAAAGTCGTTAAGGCGTACACATATTGGCATCGCGGCCCAAAATTGGATATGAACCGCGTCGATCGATACGGTGAAACGGAACCAGCCCGTCGCCGCGATGCGAAACCCGTGCAACCCAAAAATGTCCCGAGCAAAGGCTTGCAGCAAATGACCGATCTTTCCGTTTCCGCCCACCGTTCCGACATCGATCTGGAGGGCGATACGCTTCACGAGGAATGCGGTGTTTTCGGCATCCTCGGCCATCCGGATGCGGCGACACTAACGGCGCTCGGGCTGCACGCACTCCAGCATCGCGGCCAGGAAGCGGCCGGTATCGTCACCGTTGACGGCAAGCAGTTCCATACTGAAAAACATATGGGCCTGGTCGGCGACCACTATACGAACCCGGCGACGCTGGCGAAGCTCCCCGGCAACATGGCGATCGGCCACACCCGCTACTCCACCACCGGTGAAGTCGCGCTGCGCAATGTACAGCCGCTGTTTGCCGAACTGGAAGTCGGCGGCATCGCAGTTGCGCATAATGGTAACTTCACCAACGGCCTGACGCTTCGCCGTCAGTTGATCGCAGGCGGCGCCATCTGTCAGTCGACCTCGGACACGGAAGTCGTGCTGCACCTGATCGCCCGCTCGCGCTACACCAACACGACCGACCGTTTCATCGACGCCATCCGCCAGATGGAAGGCGGCTATTCGATGCTCGGCATTACCCGCACGAAGCTGATCGCCGCGCGCGATCCCACCGGCATCCGCCCGCTCGTCATGGGCGAACTCGACGGCAAGCCGATCTTCTGCTCGGAAACCTGTGCGCTTGACATCATCGGCGCGAAATATGTCCGCGACGTCGAAAACGGTGAGATCATCATCTGCGAGATCCAGCCGGACGGTTCGATCAGCATCGAGGCCAGAAAATCGGGCAACCCGACGCCGGAGCGCCTCTGTCTGTTCGAATACGTCTATTTCGCACGGCCTGACTCGGTCGTCGGCGGCCGCAGCGTCTATGTTGCACGCAAGAACATGGGCATGAACCTTGCCAAGGAGCATCCGGTCGAGGGCGACGTCGTCGTGCCGGTGCCCGACGGCGGGACGCCGGCAGCACTCGGCTATGCACAGGAAAGCGGCATCCCGTTTGAGTACGGCATCATCCGCAACCACTATGTCGGCCGTACCTTCATCGAACCGACACAGCAGATCCGCGCCTTCGGCGTGAAGCTGAAGCACTCTGCCAACCGCGCGATGATCGCCGGCAAGCGGGTGATCCTGGTCGACGACTCTATCGTCCGCGGCACGACCTCGCTGAAGATAGTGCAGATGATCCGCGATGCGGGCGCCAAGGAGGTACATATCCGCGTCGCCAGCCCGATGATCTTCTTCCCGGACTTCTACGGCATCGACACGCCGGACAAGGACAAGTTGCTGGCAAACCAGTATGCCGACGTCAAGGCGATGGCGAAGTATATCGGCGCGGACTCGCTGGAGTTCCTGTCGATCGACGGGCTTTACCGCGCCGTCGGTGGCGAGGATCGCAACCCCGCTCGTCCGCAGTTCACCGACCACTATTTCACCGGCGACTACCCGACGCGCCTGCTGGACAAGGACGGTGAGACGATGGGTCGCAAAGTCTCGGTGCTCGCCAGCAACGGCTGACCCGAAGCAGCGGTTTTCAATTTGCAACGCTTACGCTAGAAGGCTGCGGAAACGTGGCCTTCTTCTTTTTGGCCAGCATCACACGGGAAGAGAATGATGGACATCGATCTGAAGGGCAGGATCGCATTGGTCACCGGCGCATCGCGCGGGATCGGCTATTTCACGGCACTCGAACTCGCCAAGCGCGGCGCGCATGTGATTGCCTGCGCGCGGACCGTCGGCGGTCTCGAAGAGCTTGATGACGCGATCGGGGCCGTGGGCGGCACGGCCACACTCGTGCCCTTTGACCTTGCCGACATGGCCGCGATCGACAAGCTCGGCGGCTCGATCTTCGAGCGCTGGGGCAAGCTGGACATCCTCGTCGCCAATGCCGGCGTGCTCGGGACGATCTCGCCGATTGGCCATGTCGAGGCGAAGGTGTTCGAAAAAGTGATGAACATCAACGTCAACGCCACCTGGCGGATGATCCGCTCCGTCGAGCCGCTACTTTTGAAATCCGACGCTGGCCGCGCGCTGATCCTCTCGTCAGCGGCTGCGCACAAGTGCAAGCCCTTCTGGGGCCCCTACTCCGCCTCCAAGGCCGCTGTCGAGGCGCTGGCCCGCACCTGGGCGGGCGAGACGCAGCGCACGGCGCTTCGCATTCTCTCAATCGATCCCGGCCCGACCCGCACTGCGATGCGCGCTCTGGCCGTCCCCGGCGAGGATCCTGCGACGGTGCCGCATCCTTCGGACGTCGCCGAAGCCCTGATGCCGCTCCTCGGACCCGACATGACGGAGACCGGCAAGCTCTTCATCGTTCGCGAAAAGAAGATCGTCGACTACAACATGCCGAGTTGAGGGCCGCACAGCCACATCGGCAGAGCAGACACGAAAAGGCCCGCGCTTCCACCAGGTTGCGACGGGCCTTTTCGTGCGCGTCGCCGGAGGTCCGCGCGTCAGCCCTTGGGCTGTTCCGGGGCGCCGTTGCCGGCGGCAGGGTTGCCGCGTCGACAGGTCAGATGCAGGCGCATTGTCGTCGGCCATCGGGGGCCGACCTGTTCGCCATAGGGTGTCAGAGCGCCGATCGTCCTCTACGGCGCGCCGTCGGAAAGGCCCCGCCAATTTTCAGAGTTCGTCGCTTTCGCCCGGAAACTGGTTCTCGACCGATGAATCGGTTGCCGGCCAGCCGCCATATTTGCGGTACCAGGCGCGCGCGCCGAACGGCAGGGACGCGAGATAGATGGCAACCGTCACCACCATGGTCTCCCAGGTGAAGCTCATCAGCGTCGCCACGTAGATGACGATGGCTAGCATGACCGGCAGGACCAGATCCTTGCGGATGCGACCACCCTCGGACTTGCCGGACCAGACGGGCACGCGGCTGACGAGGAGGAACGCAATTACCACGGTGTAAGCCGAAGAGATCAGCGCGAATGGCTGGCTCGGCGCGACGCCGAGAAAGCCAACATAAACGGGCAGCAGAACCAACATGGCTCCGGCCGGCGCCGGAACGCCCACGAAGTACTCGCTCTGCCAACTCGCCTTGGTCTCCCGCTCCGCCATTACATTGAAGCGGGCGAGGCGCAGGCCTGCGGCGATGGCGAAGATCAGGGCTGCGATCCAGCCGACCGAGCGCGCCTGGTCGAGCACGAAGACATAGAGCACAAGTGCGGGAGCCACACCGAAGTTGACGATGTCGGCGAGCGAATCCATCTGCACGCCGAATTTCGAGGATGCCTTCAGAAGGCGTGCGACGCGCCCATCGATGCCGTCGAGAAAGGCCGCCAGCAGGACCATGCCGACGGCGAGTTCGTAGCGATTTTCGAAGGCGAGGCGAATGCCGGTCAGCCCCGCGCAGATGGCAAGAATCGTGATCAGGTTCGGGATGATCACCCGCAACGGGATCTGGCGCAGGCGCGGGCCGCGGGCCTCATCGTTCGGCCCGTTCGGCTCATAGGGGTGAAACGGCGTTTTCATCTCGGCTCGCTTTGCTTGCGGGTTGGAACGCACTGACCTCGATCCGGCAGAACGCCAACTCCGAAATCACGCGATCCCGTCTCTCTGTCAACCCCGGCGTCCCAATGTCGGTCCCTTCGGGGAGCCGAATTCCGCAAGCACTGTTTCGCCGGCGATGGCCGTCTGGCCAACGGAAACCCGCGCTTCGGCACCGGCTGGCAGGAAGACGTCGAGGCGCGAGCCGAAACGAATCAGACCGAAACGCTCGCCAGCCTCGAGATGATCGAATGTCGACCTCCAGCAGACGATGCGGCGGGCGACAAGCCCTGCGATCTGCACGACGCCGATCTCGCCGTGGGCGGTATCGATGACGAGGCCGTTGCGCTCGTTCTCCTGGCTCGCCTTGTCCAGCTCGGCATTGAGAAACTGGCCGGCGCGATAGGCGACGCGACGCACGCTGCCACGCATCGGCGCGCGGTTCACATGGCAATTGAAGACATTCATGAAGACGGAAATCCGCAGCATCGGCTCCGACCCCAGCTCGAGTTCGAGCGGCGGAGTGACCATCGCGATCGACGAGACGCGGCCGTCGGCCGGGCTGATCACAAGGTCCGGATCCTGCGGCGTCACACGCTCCGGGTCGCGGAAGAAGTAGGCGCACCAGGCTGTGAGAATGAAGCCGATCCACATCAACGGATCCCACAGGAGCCCGAGCACCAGCGACACCACGAAGAAGATGGCAACGAACTTCCATCCGTCGCGATGGACGGGAACCAGGGTGTTGCGCACCGTATCGACCAAACTCATGCCATACCTCTCCGTTTTTCTTCCGCACTGCAACTAGCGCGAAACTGCCGCGGGGGCAATGTGGGGAGGCGGCAGGAGGCCGGTATTCGAAAATCTTGTGCTCCGCATTTCCAGCTCTTCCCCGAAGGCCTCCACCTCCACTTCACATATTTCTAAACAGTAAAAATCGACGTATAGTTGCATCGCTACATACGCAACAACCCAAGGAGGATGAGATGGCACTGACACGAGTTGAAAGCATTGCAGGGCTGCCTCTCTTTTACGACCGTTTCAACGGCACATCCTACGGACAGCATGCCGTGGCCATGCGGCCGTTCATCGACAACAACTTCCTGGACCAGTGCACCGCATGCTTCGCCGAGATGCAACAGGTGCTCGCCAAGCATGGGTTTGAGATCACGCAGATATGGAGCGGTGGCGTCGGCAGGGAAGGCGCCGGCGTCTCCTATCACCACAGAAACAGAGCCTTCGATCTGGATGCGTTGATCTTCAAGGACGGCAGCCGGTGGCTCGCCGACACGTTTCCCGCCCGCCCCTTCATCTATCTGGCAATCGAGGCGGTGCTGCGATTGCATTTCGGAACTGTTCTCAACCACGACTATAACCAGGCTCACAGGGACCATCTTCATTTTGACAATGGTACCGCCCCAAGGTTCAAGCGGGATGCGCGGAGCCACACACTGTTCGTTCAGCATGCGCTTGTTAAACTATTCAACCAGAGTGTGGGGGCCGACGGCGTCTTTGGACCGGAGACCGAGCAGGCCTTGAATCGAGTCCGGCGGACCTTAGGCATCGGCAGCTTCAGCGACAAATCGAACTGGTTTGCCTTCCTACAGGAGGTGGCAGGAACGGCGCTCGACTACGAGCGGAGCATTGTGGTTGCCCCAGACCTTGTCGCCTGATCGATCAGCAGACGGGTGCTGCCAATGAAACTGGCGGGCACGGTGGCTTCCAGCCGCCGCGCCCCGCACAATCAGTTCGCTGGAGCGCTTCGTACGACGACGCCCATTTCGTCCGCATCGCGGACCTGCTTGAGATGCTCTTCGGCTTCCGTCGCCTCGCGCTGGCGGTTCCACATCGAGGCATAAAGACCACCCTTGCGCAACAGTTCAGCATGATTGCCGCGCTCGGCGATCAGGCCGTCCTTGAGCACAATGATCTCATCGGCGGAAACCACGGTCGAAAGCCGGTGGGCGATGACCAGCGTCGTGCGGTTTTCCGAGACGAGTTCGAGGGCGGCCTGGATCTCCTGTTCCGTGCGGGTGTCGAGCGCCGACGTGGCCTCGTCGAGGATCAGGATCGGTGGGCTCTTCAGGATCGTGCGGGCAATCGCCACGCGCTGTTTCTCGCCGCCCGACAGCTTCAGCCCGCGCTCGCCGACCATCGACTTGAAGCCGCCCGGTAGGTGCGCGATGAAACCGCTGATCTGGGCGATCTCGGCCGCCGCCCTCACCTCTTCGTCGGTTGCCGAGGGACGGCCGTAGCGGATGTTGTAGGCGATCGTGTCGTTGAACAGCACCGTGTCCTGCGGAACCATACCGATTGCCGCGCGCAGCGACGCCTGCGTGACATCGCGCACGTCCTGTCCGTCGACGGTGATCGCCCCGTCCTGGACATCGTAGAAGCGGTAAAGCAGCCGTGACAGCGTCGACTTGCCGGCACCCGAAGGGCCGACAACGGCAACGGTCTTGCCGGCCGGAACCTCGAAGGAGATCCCCTTCAGGATGGGTCGCGCGGGATCGTAGGCGAAATGAACGTCGCGGAAGGCGATCGCCCCGGATCCGATTTCAAGCGGTCGGGCGTCAGGGCGATCCTCGACCTCCGCATGCACATCCAGCAGTTCGAACATCTGCTCGATGTCGGTAAGACCCTGACGGATTTCGCGGTAGACAAAGCCGATGAAATTCAGCGGGATCGCCAGCTGGATCAGCATGGCGTTAACGAAGACGAAGTCGCCGATCGTCTGCTCGCCGCGCTGGACGGCCAGCGCCGACATCACCATCATGATCGCCGTACCAACGCCGAAAATCAGCGCCTGGCCGAAATTTAGCCAGCCGAGCGAGGTCCAGACCTGGGTCGCCGCGCGCTCGTAGCGCGCCATCGACTGATCGAAGCGCCTTGCTTCCATCTCCTCGTTGCCGAAGTATTTGACCGTCTCGAAGTTGAGCAGCGAGTCGATTGCCTTGGTGTTTGCCTCCGTATCGCTCTCGTTCATCGAGCGACGGATCGAAATACGCCAGTCGCTCGCGCGGACGGTGAACCAGATATAGAGCGCGACAGTGACCGCTGTGACGAGGAGATAGCTGAAACCGTAGCCGACCCAGAACACGACCGCAGTCAACAGGAACTCGATAATGGTCGGCACGGAATTGAGGATGGTGAAGCGGACAATCGTCTCGATGCCCTTCGTGCCGCGCTCGATGACGCGCGAAAGCCCGCCTGTCCGCCGCTCCAGATGGAAACGCAGCGAAAGCTTGTGGAGATGAACGAAGGTCTTGTAGGCGAGTTGGCGCACCGCATACTGGCCAACGCTGGCAAATAGGGAATCGCGAAGCTGGTTGAGGCCTGCCTGGAGAATCCGGGCGAAATTGTAAGCGATCACCAACATCACCGCGCCGAGCAGGAAGGGCGGCAGGAAGCCTGCCGCATCCATCCTGCCATCCAGCGCATCGGTGGCCCACTTGAAGAAATAGGGGACCAGCAGCAGCACAAGCTTGGCGACAAGCAGGAAGACGGTCGCCCAGACGACCCGCATTTTCAGGTCTGGCCGATCCGAGGGCCACATGTAGGGCCAGAGATTGACGATCGTTGCAAACGGGTTGCTGGTATCGGCCGAGACCGTTTTCTTCGTTGTGGCCGTCACACCTGCCTCCGAGTGCCGGATCAGTTCCGGCTCATTCGTTCATGAAAAATGCGGCGCCCCCAACAGAACGCCGCATGGACTGAGATAGGGCGCGATCTCGCGCGTTACAATGCAAGCGCCGTTTCGGCGTTCACGCCCGAGCGCGTCGCGATCTTTTCGGATTCGCTGCCGCGCCTTGGGCCTTTTCGCATGTCGTTCCCCCGAAAACCGGTTCGGGGGACAGGTCTCAGTCGTGTTTCAGGCGCTTGCGGTGCATTTGCTCCGCTTCCGTCTCGGGCATCGCCTCATCGGGCACACCGAAGATCTGCCCCGGCAGGATGCGATCCGGATTGGTGATCTGGTCCTCGTTGGCGAGATAGATGGAGGTGTAACGCACGCCCTGGCCATAGACACGGCGCGCGATCTGCCACAACGTATCGCCGCGACGGATGATGACGGAGGTCTTGCTCTCCTTCAGCGGTGCCTGCTCGACGGTTTCGGGTTTTTCGGCCGAAGCCTGGGTTTCGGTACCCACGGCACCCGACTGGGTGCCGGCATTGGTCGCACCCGCATCCGCCGCCGGTTGCGTAGCACCTGCAGCCGGTATCTCGCTGACTGCTACGGTTGCCCCTGCTGAAGGCGTCGAAGGCATGGCTTTGGGTGCTGCCTTCAGGGTTGCGAGCACGTCCGAGTAGCTTTCCTTCGGCGCATCGGCGGGAAGCTTGGTGAGGCCTTCCTGCGCCGATTTTGCCCAAACCTTGAGCTTGTCGATAAGTGCAAGGCGAGCGGCGTCGGTTCCCGTCGGTGCCGAATAGCCCGAAACTTTACCGAGCGCACTTTCGAGCGCATCGCGCGCCATCTGGATATCAGTCGATTGGGTGGTGCGCCCCTCGGCGAACAGATCCCTGAACTTCGAGTTCAGCTCGGCCACCTCAGCCTCGAGTCGACCGATATCGACCGACGGAGCCTGAGCCACGTCCTTTGCCGCAGCGCTGCCTTTGGTCGCCGGCGTCAAGGCATCCTTGACGGAGGTTTCGATCGCCGCGATGGATTCGCCAAGCGTGGCGGCATCGGCCGGTAGCGCCTTCAGCTTTGCCAGGGCGTCGGCAGCCACGGCCGAGGTACGTGCGGCGATCGCCTCTCCGGGACCGCCAGGCGGCGCCTTGTAGGCGGCCAGCGACTGCAAGGCGATCTCGGTTGCAGAGCGCGCCGCCGCCAGTTCTTCTGTCGAAGGCAGGCGACCATTTGCATAGAGCCCGCTCAATAGCGCCACAGCCTTGTTCGCCTCCGCCCGGAGTTTGTCGAAGGCACCATCGTCGATCAAACCAAGCGTATTGCCGGCCTGGTCGGCTGCCCCATTGTCCTGGGCCACGACCGCAACCTGCTCGCCTTCGGGGCGATCAAACGGGACGGAGGCACGCAGTTCCACCTTGGCGCCGTCCACGCTCATCACGTCGGCGCGGATGGTATGGCGGCCGACTGGAAGCGACATCTGGCCATCGACCACATAGCGCCCTTGCGGATCGGACTTGATTTCGCCGAGGAGCTTGTCGTTGGCATAGATCCGCACGAGTGCGTCCGGCTTGGTCGTGCCGGCGACGAACATCTTGTCGCCCTCAAGCTCGACAGCCGAGATACGTACGTTCGGCAAGTCTGTCTGCGTCGCGCCGGAGACGGTTCCACCAGCAGCCTGGTCGGCAGCGCCTGCGTCCGGCTGGGTGAGCGTTGCTGTGTCGGTCGTGCCTTGCGATAGCGCAACACCGGAATTCGCTGTTCCTTCCGGTCCCTGAAGCACGGTGATCAGGCGGCTGGCCGAACCGGGCTTCGTCACCATGGCGAGCAGTTCGCCGCTGCCGTCCTTCGGGATCGAAATGGTTGCGACCTCTTCGGAGGTCTTGGCGACGCTGCCGTCGTCCTGGATACGCAGCGTCAGCTCGTGATTGCCGGCGGCAAGCGGCTTGTCGAAGACCGCCGCGAAATCGCCGGAAGGACCGACGTCGGTCGTGGCAACAACCGTCTCGCCACTCAGGATCTGCAGTTTCTTGTTCGGCTCGGCGTGGCCGGCGATGACAGTGGAGCCGTCCGGCTCGACACGCAGGAGATCGAAGGAGGGTGCCTGCCAGGCGGCAGCCGCGTCAGCGTTTGCCGTCTCCGACGCGGCCTTCCCGTCCGCCGCAGTCTCCGTTCGCGGCTGCTTTGCGTCGGCAGCGGGTGTCTGCGCAGGAGTCGTCCCGTTCGCAGGTTGCCCTGCCTGTTGCGTTGCTTCGGGCGCCTCGCCCTCATCGATGTTCGGAAGGACGAAAAACACCATCAGCGCCGTGGCTGCTGCCAAAACGCCCACCGCAACGAGACCGGTCTTGTACTTCATCTTTTAGAATCTCCAGGCGGCACGCCGCAATTCCCCTTGGAATTGCTAGCGATTTCCAAGGCCTTCCACAAGCTTGAGGCTCGTTTGCGCAGGAATTCGCTGTGCCTTTTTCGTCATTTTTCTTGACCTGCCCCGGTATGGGATGGCTCAATCTGGTCATGAACGACGAAACCATGCCAATTCGAGCCATTTGCGTCTATTGCGGGTCCCAGCCGGGCCGCGATTCCGCCTATATCAACGCCGGTCGGGTGCTCGGCCAAACCATCGCGGCGAATCACCTGCGCCTCGTCTATGGCGGCGGCACCAAGGGCATTATGGGCGCCGTTGCCAGCGGCGTTCTATCCGGCGGCGGCCGGGTCACCGGAATTATACCGCAGTTCCTGATCGACATGGAGGCCACGCGCCATTCGCTCGGTCAGTTGTCCGAATTGATCGTCACTGCCGACATGCACGAGCGCAAGCACAAGATGTTCGAACGCGCCGACGCCTTTGTGGCGCTGCCCGGCGGTATCGGCACACTGGAAGAGATTGTCGAGATCATGACCTGGGCGCAGCTCGGCCGCCACCGCAAGCCGATCGTCTTTGCCAATATCGGCGGCTTCTGGGATCCGATGTTGAAGCTGATGCGGCACATGGCAGACGCCGGCTTCGTTCACGCCGCGCACCTGGTGCAACCCATCGTCATCGATGAGCCGGACCAGATCGTCCCCGCCCTGATCGATCATTGGGCCGGTGCTGTCGATCGCGGCGGTGAGGCGGGCATTATCGCCCGCCTGTAAGCCTCAATCCTGTCTCTTGAAACCTTGAAGGGCCGGCGTCATTCCGCCGGCTTCAGCGTTGCCGCACGCCGCGCGCGCGCACCATTCAGCATCGCCGCCGAATAGACGATCAGGGCCGCCCAGATCAACGCAAAGGCCGCCATCTGCGCGCGGCCGAACGGCTCGTGGAAGAAGAACACGGCCGTCAGAAAGACCATCGTGGGGGTGATGTACTGCATGATGCCGATGGTGGAGAGCTTCAGGAGCTTCGCGCCATTGGCAAAAACCATCAGCGGCACGGCTGTGACAATGCCGCAGGAGAGGAGCAAGACGAGATCGGTCGTGCTGGTATCGCCGAAATGGCCGCGACCGGTCGCCTCCGCCCAGACGATGTAGCCGATCGCTGGGACGCTCAGTAGCAGAACCTCCAGGAAGAAGCCCTGGTTCGGACCGATCGGCAGGGTCTTGCGGAAGAAAGCGTAGAACCCCCAGGAGAAGCAAAGCCCGATGGAAACCCACGGCAGACCGCCCGAATCGAAGGCGAGAATGGCAACAGCCGCGGCGGCAAGCACGATGGCCACGACCTGCGCCCCCGACAGCTTTTCCTTCAGGATCACGGCGCCGAGGAAGATCGAAAACAGCGGGTTGATGTAATAGCCGAGTGCCGCCTCGATGGCGCGCCCTGCCCCGATCGCCCAGACATAGATGCCCCAGTTGATGGTGATCAGCACGGCCGTCAGCATCGCCATGGCGAGCATGCGCGGCGTTCGCAATGCCTTCCAGATATCGGCCGTGCGGCCGAGCCAAAGAAGGACCAGGCCGGCAATCGGAACGGACCAGACGATACGGTGCGCCACGACCTCAGGCGCAGGGATATGTGCCACAGCCTTCATGAAAAAGGGCAAGATACCCCAGAGAAGATAGGCAGTGAGCGCAAAGAGAAATCCGCGCAGGGAATCGCCATTCGTCGCCTCGGGCGCGTTGGTCTGTTCGGCCATGGAGTTGAATCCTGATTTCATGTGGCGCGGCGCGAGGGTGCATCCGCGCGACAATTCGGCATAAGTTTTAATGTAACCGGGGTGAATACACCAATTCATTTCGGTGAAGGGTAGATGAAGCGCGCTTCATTCATGCCGCCGGGTTCCGTCAGGGACCATGGAGGACACGACAGACTGCCCCGTTTCACCATCATGCATGGTCGCCTACTCCGCCGCCACCCTGCCCGCTTCGCCGCGGTTCTTCAGGAGCTTGTAGACAATACTGTCCATCAAGGCCTGGAACGAGGCGTCAATGATGTTGTCGGAGACGCCGACCGTCCACCAGCGCGCACCCGTGCCGTCCGTCGATTCGATAAGGACTCGGGTGATGGCTTCCGTGCCACCATTGAGGATCCGGACCTTGTAATCCGCCAGTTCCAGGTCCTCGATCTCGCTCTGGAACTTGCCGAGGTCCTTCCGGAGCGCCAGGTCCAGCGCATTGACGGGGCCATGGCCTTCGGCCACCGACATCATCGTCTCGCCGTCCACGACAACCTTTACCACGGCCTCCGACACCGTCTTCAGGTTGCCGTTGGCGTCGTAGCGGCGCTCGACCATGACGCGGAAACTCTCGACATGGAAGAATTGCGGGATCGTGCCGAGCGTGCGGTAGGCGAGCAGCGCGAAGCTCGCATCCGCCCCCTCATAGGCATAGCCGGTCGCCTCGCGCTCCTTGACGATCTCGATCAGCCGGTCGAGCTTCGGGTCGTCCTTGGAAACGACAATGCCACGCAGCTTCAGCGCGTTGATGAAGTTCGCCTTGCCGCCCTGGTCAGAGACCATCACCTTGCGCAGATTGCCGACGCTCTCCGGCGGCACGTGCTCATAGGTGCGCGGGTCCTTCAGCAGGGCAGACGCATGGATGCCGGCCTTGGTGGCGAAAGCCGAGGCGCCGACATAGGGCATCTGATGATCGGGCGAACGGTTCAACAGCTCGTCGAACTGGTGTGAGAGCCGCGTCAGCCCCTGCAGGCGCTCCCGGTCGATCGAGACCTCGAAGCGATCCGCGTAGCTCTCCTTCAGCACCAGCGTCGGGATGATGGTCACAAGATTGGCGTTGCCGCAGCGTTCGCCGATACCGTTCAAGGTGCCCTGGATCTGGCGTACGCCGGCTTCCACGGCGGCCAGCGAATTGGCGACCGCCTGCCCGGTATCGTTGTGAGCATGGATGCCGAGATTGGCGCCGGGGACACCGGCTGCGATGACGGCAGCTACGATGTCCCGGATTTCCGGCGGCTGCGTGCCGCCGTTCGTGTCGCACAGCACGACCCAGCGGGCCCCGGCGTCATAGGCTGCCTTCGCGCAGGCGAGCGCATAGGCGGGGTTTTCGTTGTAACCGTCGAAGAAATGCTCGCAGTCGACCATGGCCTCCTTGCCGGCCGCAGTGACCGCCTCCACCGAGGCGCTGATGGATTCCAGGTTTTCCGCGTTGGTACAGCCGAGTGCAACCCGCACATGATAGTCCCAGCTCTTGGCCACGAGACAGACGGCGTCGCTCTTGGCTTCCAGCAGCGCGGCAAGACCCGGATCGTTCGACGCGGAGACTCCGGCGCGCTTGGTCATGCCAAAGGCGACAAAACGGGCATTCTGCGTGCGTCTCTTGCCGAAGAAGGCTGTATCGGTCGGGTTCGCACCGGGGTAGCCGCCCTCCACATAGTCGAGACCGAACTCATCGAGCATTGCGGCAATCGCAATCTTGTCCTCGACCGAAAAGTCTACGCCCGGCGTCTGCTGGCCGTCGCGAAGCGTCGTGTCGAAGAGGTAGATGCGTTCTTTCGTCATGCTCATGTTCCTTGCCGGTGATATTCACCCGGCTTTTCTGCTTTACATATTGTCGGGACCCGCCAGCGGCCGCCCTAGATCTTCAGCCCTTGCGACGGCCAGTGATCAGTCTCGTGGTCTGGGTGCTGGAAGGAGATGATGGCCTCCTGCCGCGAATAGTAGTCCGGGTCCTCGTGGATCGGCTGGTCGAAGATCGTCTCGACCCAGGGCAGACGCGCGGCGTGGTTGACCTGGATCTGCGGCGCGAGATCGGAGCGGTCGTCGAAGGTGCCGATAGCGAGCTCCAGCCCGCCCGGATGGCGATAGGTCATGGGCGTACCGCAGTTCTTGCAGAAGCCGCGATCGATGTTCACCGACGACTGGAAGTAGCTCGGCTGTTCCCGCGTCCATTCCACGCCGTCCTTCGGCGCGGTGACGAGCGCGGAGAAAAAGCCGCCGAACTGCTTCTGGCACATGCGGCAGTGGCAGATCGACGGACGTCCGAGCGTGCCGCGGATGCGGAAACGGACGGCGCCGCATTGGCAGCCTCCGGTGCGATATGTGTCGGTCATCTCAGTCCTCCGGTGGCCAATGCTCGGTATCGTAGTCCGGGTGCTGGCGGTTTGATTCCAAGATGGCGATGTGGTGCTCGCGGCCAGCCCGCCCTTCCGGCTCGGTCTCCCGTCCCGGAAGGTGCGAAAGCTGCGAGAACCAGGGCACGCGCGACTCGACACCGGACTGGGAGTGCGGGCGCACATCGTCGGGATCATCGAGCGAGCCGAGCACGATGTTGATGAAGCGCTCTCCCGAAATTTCGTAGAAAAGCGGCGTGCCGCACTCCCGGCAAAAACCGCGGCGCACGTGCTCGGATGACTGGAACCAGGCGGGGTCACCGCGAGTCACCCGGAATGTCGCGCGTGCGGCGTTCGCCAGCGGCAGGAAATAGTTGCCTGCCGCCTTCTGGCACATCCGGCAGTGGCACAGGTGCGGATCATCGAGCGTGCCCTCGGCGCGATAGCGCACCGCCCCGCATTGGCATCCGCCCGTATAGATCCGCGCGATACTCATCCGCGTCCCTCCGGCGGCCAGGTCTCGGTGTCGTGGTCGGGATGCTGGTAGGAGACGATCTCGAGGACGAAGGGCGCCGCCTCCGCATCCTCCTCCGTCGTGTGTCCCGGCAGCGTGTGGAGACCGTCGACGAAATCGATCTTGGCTTCCGTGCCGAACTGGACCGTCGGCGGCAGGCGCGAGGGATCATCGAAGGCACCCGCTGCGATCGCCACACCGTCCGACGCCACATAGGTCAGCGGCGTGCCGCACTCGGCGCAGAAACCGCGCGAGACGAAATTCGAGGAACGAAACCGCTTCGGCTCACCGCGCGTCCAGACGAGTTCAGCACCGCGCGTCGAGACCAACGGCGCGTAGTAGGCACCGAATGCTTTCTGGCACATGCGGCAATGGCAGATCGAACTGTGCTGCAACACGCCCCGAACGCGAAAGCGCACGGCACCGCACTGGCAGCCACCGGTGTAGAGGGTATCGGTCACCTTTTCACCTCCCACGTCGTTACCCGCTCGCCCGTTGCCGGGTCCTTGCCGTCCTTGAGCTGGATGCCCTTGGAAAGCAGGTCGTCGCGGATCTTGTCGGCCTCGGCGAAGTTTTTTGCGTTTATGGATGCAACGCGCTGTTCGATGAGTGAGTTGTTTGCCGCGAAATTCATTCCGCTTGCTACCATTACAAAGACCTCGCGTGCAGGAATTTCATAAGACGCGTACAGCCGGGCTTCATCAACCAGCTCTTGAGCAATTGCCTCGCCACTCTCGCCAGATTGAACTCGGACAGCTATTTCAGGGCGGGATATTGCAGTTGTCCTGGCGGAAGCTGCAATCTGACGATACTCCACCAGAGGTGGAACGAACCCCAAAAGCTCCATTGAAAAGAAGAATGCAGAAGCCTCTTCTTCGCCATTCACTGTGCTAGCGAGTTTTGAAATTCGCTGGATTGCCGAATGGGTATCCAATTCATCAGCCAGCATTCCGATAATCGGCTCATCAGCGCAACCGACAAGCTTCTCCTCGTCAATTCTCGCCAATCGATTGTGCCAATTCTCAAGCAGGCGCTCGGCCTCCTCAAGCCGCTTGACCGAGAAATCGATCGGCTCGCGGTAATGCGTCATCAGCATCGCCAGCCGCAGCACCTCGCCCGGCCACTTGCGGCCACCGAAGTTCTCGGTGTGCAGCAGGTCGTGGATCGTGACGAAGTTGCCTTCCGACTTCGACATCTTGCGGCCTTCGACCTGCACGAAGCCGTTGTGCATCCAGACGTTCGCCATGACCTTCGTGCCATGCGCGCACCGCGACTGGGCGATCTCGTTCTCGTGGTGCGGGAAGATCAGGTCGAGCCCGCCGCCATGGATGTCGAAGGTTTCGCCGAGATAGGCAGCCGACATGGCCGAGCACTCGATGTGCCAGCCGGGCCGCCCCCGGCCCCACGGGCTGTCCCAGCCGGGTTCCTCCGGCGAGGACAGTTTCCAGAGCACAAAATCGCCCGGGTTCTTCTTGTGACCCTCGACAGCAATGCGGGCGCCGGCCAGCTGCTCGTCGAGATTGCGCTTCGAAAGCGCGCCATATTCGGACCAGGAGGTGTCAAACAGGACTTCACCGCCGGCCTGATAGGCGTGGCCGCGCTCGATCAGCCGCTCGATCAGAGTGATCATGTCGGCGCGGCCATCCGCGCGCTTCTCAACAAATTCGGTGGCGCGCGGCTCCTGTGTCGGCGGCAGGGTTCCGAGCAATGCGACGTCGCTATGGAACTGGTTGGCGGTCTTCTCGGTCACCCGGCGGATCGCCTCGTTCAACGTAATCGTTCCGGCCTTGATGTCGGCGCCGAAATCGCGCAGCGCACGCGCATTGATCTTGTCGTCCAGGTCGGTGATGTTGCGCACATAGGTCACGTGCTGTTCGCCGTAGACGTGTCGCAGCAGCCGATAAAGCACGTCGAAGACGATGACCGGACGGGCGTTGCCGATATGGGCGAAGTCGTAGACCGTCGGCCCGCAGACATACATTCGCACATTCGTCGGATCGATCGGCGCAAACGTCCCCTTCGAGCGGGTGAGCGTGTTGTACAGTGTCAGGACCGGCTGTTCAGCCATCAAAAATCTCCCAAGGGCAAGCGTCCGGCTGGCCCGGCCCGTTTGTCATCTGGGGATTTCAGGAGACGAAAACGGCCAAGCCAGCGGTGAGGCTAGCGAATAATGCTCCGGCAAATAATGCAGAGTTCCGTCTTCATGGAACGCTTTATCGCGCCGGTTTTTCCGGCGGTCAAGGCCACCCTGCGCCTCACGAGACACACAGTGTAAATTTATTCTGTGCGCTCCCCCTTTCGCAGCCCTCGCCGCCGCCAAATCGTCACGATTGAGGCCCGTTTCCTCGGGCGCGGATTCGCGCCCTCGAACGGGGGAACGGCGACCTTGTTTCCCCGGTGACACAAGCGCGATGCGCAATGTGCGACAAGGACGGCACATGATCCGCAGACACGATCAAGGAAGATCAATGATGACGAAGACGAGCAAGAAACTGAAATCCGGATGTGACCTCATCCATCGCTATCGGCCGCTGGGCCTGAAGGCGGTTCTCGCCGCAGCCCTCCAGTTGAAGGCGCGCGTACGGGATTCAAACATACCGAACGCCTGAGGAAAATAACTTTTGCGGCATGATGGCCGGCGCTGCCGGCCCTCCTTGAAATTGAACGGCCCCACAACTGAAGAAATACACCCTGCACACGTTAATAAACATTAACAAGAGCCGCCTGCAAATCGCATGTAAATCAAACATAATTCGATCTTCTGACCGATTTTAACCAGATTCATGCATTAGTACTAACTTAATCACCGGGATCTGGAGTGAAGAGCTTGGTGTCGCCGTAATTGTTAATGGGAGTAAACAATGGTTACTGAACGAGCGAAAAATTCAACCATCGAGAACACCAAGGCGCTCGTAGAGCAATACAAGCCACTGGGCTTGAAGGCAGTGGTTGCCGCCGCGAGCCAGCGCAAGCCGGTAGCCCAAAGTGTCAAGCGGGAACTCCCCGCCGGCATCAAGCTGATCGAAGCGTAAGCGATTGCCGGCACCACTAGCGTGCCGTCGCCCTAGAGCAGGGAAAGTTGACCGGAACTGTCGCCACTAGTACGTTTCGACTTCGGGGCAGAAGGAGGCGCAACCAGCGCCTCAGCCACCGGCTCTTGAATGTCGGGATCGACATTGGCGACCTTGTTGACCCGATCGGAAACCGGAATAGCCTCGAAGAACTCGTCCTCTACCGGACTCAGCAGATCGGCGACCTCACGCGGCTCCTGTGTTTTGCAGTCCAGCCATCGGGCAAAGTCCTCTGGACGAATGACGACCGGCATCCGGTCGTGGATTCGGCCAATGGCGGTATTGGCGGCCGCGGTCAGGATCGCACCGGTATCGACCTCCGACCCGTCAGCCGAAGACCAGGTTTCCATAAGGCCGGCAAAAGCGACGATCCCGCCGTTGCGCGGGCGGATCCAGTAGGCCTGCGATTTTTCTCCGGTCCCCTTCGCCGGGCGATGCCATTCGTAGAAGCCGGTGGCGGGCACGAGAATGCGGCGGTGGCGCATGGCGGCCCGAAACGATGCTTTGCCGATTGCCGTCTCGGCGCGCGCGTTGATCAGAAGCGGAAATTCGCGTGGGTCTTTCACCCAGGATGGCGTCAGTCCCCAGCGGACCAACATAGCCTTGCGCTCCGGCAGATTGCTTCCCGGCTCCTGCCGATCGCCCGAGATAACGACAAGGATCGGCTGGGTGGGCGCAATATTGTAGCGCGGCGGAAACTCCTCGATATCGATGACATCGAGAAATTCTTTCAGCCGGGCGGCCGGTTCCGTCAAGGCAAATCGTCCGCACATGATGACCGTCCCTGCTTGCCGCCTGCACTCAGGGCTCGACGGCGTTTTGATTTCATTTTCCGCGTTCTGCTCGACCATTCGGCCGGCACGCCAGTCTGGAACAATCTACGGGGAGTACCTATAAAGGGTCAATGAAAAGTCCGGAGTCGTCGATGCCGCCCCAAGCAGCTTCCTCTGCCATCCTTGAGCGCGATAGCCGCTATCTGCTGGTGCTGCGGCGCAATCCGCCGGCGGCGGAGATGTACGCGTTTCCCGGCGGCCGCGCCGAATCGGGCGAAACCCCGGCCGAGACGGCATTGCGTGAATTCGCCGAAGAAACCGGAATCGTCGCGCGCGAACCTCGCCTCTACGCCACATATGATCTTGCGAGCAGTTCGACCGGAAACCACTATTTTCTGTCAGTGTTCCGCGTCGAAGCGGATCGCGACGCAGTCGCGGTGGCCGCCGACGATGCGGCTGACCTCGGGTGGTTCACGGCCGAAGAGATCGCCGGCCTGCCCGCCCCCGAAAGCGTGCGCGACTGTATCCGTCGACTGGAAGCCGACCGCGGCCAGCAACAGGCCCAACCGTTTCATCAAGCCGGGATGAGCTGAGCGCTATGCGGAAACTCGCTCGCCTCACTTTGCTGCTTCTGACGTGGGCCAGCCCGGCCGTGGCCCAGCAAAGCGCGAACACGCCTGCCGCCGCGGCGGCCGCCAACACGAATCAGCCCGCCCCCGAAAGCAAACCCGCACCCTATGACGGCCGGCTGGAGCGCCTTTCGGAGATTCTCGGCGCCGTGCATTACCTGCGCAATCTTTGCCTGAAGGATGGCGAGGACACCTGGCGAAAGGCGATGGAAGACCTCATCTCGATGGAAGCCGGTAACGAGCAGGTGCGCAAGGAACGCCTCACTGCCGCCTTTAACCGCGGCTATCGCTCTTTCGCTTCGGTTTATGCCACCTGCACCGCGCAGGCCGTCGTCGCAGAAGAGAAATACCGTAACGAAGGTGCAACACTGGCCACCGAAATTACCGCCCGGTTCGGAAATTAGAGGATAATTAACCTCTTTTCGCCCTGCCCCGTGTCGTTTTGGGAAAAGGCTGATAAGGTTGTTAACAGTCTGGTAAAGAAGTAGATGCCGCGCATGGATCATATGATGGAACCAAGCCTCAACGATATCGACGAGATGATCGTACATGAGAAGATGCAGGCCGCGCTGGAATACCAGAACGAGGCCTGGGCGGACGGCATGGCAGATGGCATCGAGCCGGAGATCATTGCTGACGCCGCCATCGCGCTGGCAATGCGCGAAACGATTCGCCTTCTCGGCGAACAAGGCGCCGAGGCCATGCTGCAGTCCCTGCGCGAGCGCATGCTCGCCGGTGAGTTCTCTCCTGAGCGCACGCTTCAATAGGGCGGGAAGATCGGGACGATGCACAGGTTCTCCGACCGCATCAGGCTGCTTCGCGGCAGCGTGTTTGCCGTCTCGTTGCTAATGACGGCCGCGGGAACATTCGGCCCCGCCACTTCTGCCTTTGCACTCAGCGAGTTGCAGCAGATTCCCGGACAGAAGACCGAGGAAAAGGCGAACGAACCGCCGCCGGCAGACGTCGAGTCCGAGACCGTTCCGGACGAAGGCGCGCGGCGCCTGCAACTGCCGTTGCCCGACCCGCTGATTCGCAAGGACTCGGCCGAGCAGGAAGTTACAGAACCCCAGCCCGACAAGGCAGTAACCGAGCCCGAGATTCCGGTCGAGGTGATTTACGACATCGACAAGGCGCCCCAGCCCGTCCGGCGGATGCGCGAACTGATCGTCGAGGCCGCGGCATCCGGCGACATCGAGCGTCTGCGCCCGCTGCTCGGCAAGGGACCGACGCAAACGCAGGTTTCCGTCGTTGATGGCACTGACGACCCGGTGACGACGCTGAAGGGCCTTTCGGGCGATTCGGAGGGCATCGAGATCCTCGCGATCCTGCTCGACGTGCTTGCGACTGGTTTCGTCAAGGTCGACGCCGGCACGCCGAACGAGATGTATGTCTGGCCGTACTTCACGGAAAAATCACTCGACAATCTGTCCCCACCGGAAAAGGTCGAGCTTCTCCGGATCGTTACGGCGGGCGACTTTGCCGACATGCAGGAATTTGGCGGCTACAATTTCTATCGCGTCGGCATTGCGCCGGACGGACAGTGGAAGTTCTTTGTAGCGGGCGATTGAGCCTGATCTCTTTGTCCTGGATGCACGGGACTTGCGAAGCCCGCGCCGGCATTCTACCTCTCATTCGAAACGCCGATGTTGTGCGTGCCCGCCGCGCACCACCTGAGACTGGACCGTACGATGCCTGCAGTCACCCTTACCGGACATGCTTACATTTCTGTCGCTGGCGGCGACGCCGAGGATTTCCTGCAGGGCCTGATCACTTCCGACGTGGTCTCGTTGCCAGAAGGCGAAGCCCGCGCCGCAGCACTTCTGACGCCGCAAGGCAAGATCCTGTTCGATTTTCTCGTTAGCCGCGCGCCTTCGGACAGCTTTCTCATAGAGACGTCGGAAGAGCAGCGCGACGCCCTGGTCAAGCGTCTGGCCCTGTACAAGCTGCGCGCGGCCGTAGAGATTTTACCTCTGGCAGAAACGCAAACGACGGTCACCTGGGATTGCGACGGAGAAGGTGTCGTCGATGGGCGGTTCCTCAAGGCGGGACGGAAAATCCTGCGCCGGCCAGGTGCCGTGGGTAACGATACGCCGGCCGCCTATGATGCGCTTCGCATCGCCTGCGGCATCGTCGAAGCGGGCAAAGACTACACTCTTTCGGACGTATTCCCGCACGACATCCTGCTCGATCTTTCAGATGGGGTTTCCTTCCGCAAGGGCTGCTTTGTCGGCCAGGAAGTGGTGTCGCGCATGCAGCATCGCGGCACGGCGCGAAAACGGCCGGTGATCCTGCACGCCGCATCCCCCCTTCCGGCATCGGGAACGGAACTGACGGCCGAGGGCAAACCGGTCGGGACGCTCGGCACGGTCGCGGGGACGGACGGGCTCGCAATCGTGCGGATCGACCGCGTGGCGGATGCAATGCGTGCGGAAGCGCCGATCCTTGCCGGTAACGTCAAAGTCGAAGCGCGGCTGCCGGAGTGGACAGGGCTCGACTTTCCCGGCGACAGCACCGTGGCGCCGGTACAATGAGCGGAGCAACCCGGCCGAAGACCGAGCCCCGGGCCTGGCAGCGCATGCTATCGGGCCGCAGGTTGGATCTCCTCAACCCCTCCCCACTCGACGTTGAGCTTTCCGACATCGCCCACGGTCTTGCCCGCGTCGCCCGCTGGAACGGCCAGACTGCCGGCGACCATGCCTTTTCCGTCGCCCAGCATTCGCTCATCGTGGAAACGATCTTCCGCCACCAGAACCGCAGCACACCGGAAGATTGCCTGATGGCGCTTCTGCACGACGCACCGGAATATGTGATCGGTGATATGATCTCGCCCTTCAAGGCTGTGGTCGGCGGCGGCTACAAGACGGTCGAGAAGCGTCTGGAGACAGCGGTGCACCTGCGCTTTGGCCTACCCGCAGAAACGCCCCGTACTCTGAGGGAAAAAATCAAGAAGGCCGACCGCATAGCGGCCTTCTTCGAAGCGACCGAGCTTGCCGGCTTCTCGCGCGTCGAGGCAGCGAAATTCTTCGGTGAACCGCGTGGCATCACGCTGGACATGCTGACGATTATTCCAATGCCCGCCGTAGAGGCACAGCGGCGCTTCGCCGAACGTTTCGAAGCAATCGAGGCAGAACGTGCGGCTTCCCCCAGGGAACGGCAGGCATGAGCACGATCGTCGTCGCACCGCTTTCGCGTATCGCCGAAATTGCCGTGCGGAACCGGTGCCGGGAGATGATCAGCCTCGTCGCGCCGAAGCAGGATTTCCATCGCCCGGCCGTGATCGATCCGTCCCGTCATCTCGTGCTCGGCGTCAACGACATCGCCTTTGCGGGCACCGGCGATCTGGTTGCCCCGCAGGAAGCGCACGTCGAGGCGATCATCACTTTTGCCCGCGATTGGGACCGGAAAACGCCGCTCCTGATCCATTGCATGATGGGCGTTTCGCGCTCGCCGGCCGCCGCCCTGATCGCGGCACTTGCGGTCTTTCCCGAGCAGGACGATGATACGCTCGCGCTTCGCCTGCGCACCGCCTCGCGCCAGGCAACGCCCAACAGCCGGATCGTCGGCATTGGCGACACCCTGCTGTCACGCGGCGGCCGGCTCGTTCAGGCGGTGAAGGAGATCGGGCGGGGCGTCGACTATGTCGGCGAGCAACCGTTTTCCTTCGACATCGCACCCGCATCGACCTACGCGGACGCTGGAGCCGCTCCATGATCGTGCCGCCACCATCGCCGCCCGTCGAGATCGGCCTAAACGCGGCAGTGGTGGCAATCTTCAACCGGGGGCCGGCTATTCTGGCCGTCGGTGGTGATGCGGGCGAACGCGAGGCCCTCCCCTTTGGGCCATTCGATCCGACCCGCCATCGCACATTCGAAACCAGCCTGCGTGCGAGCGTCGAGGAGCAGACGGCACTCAAGCTCGGCTATATCGAGCAGCTTTACACCTTTGGCGACCGCGGCCGGCAGAGATCGCCCGGCGAGGCCGACACGCACATGGTTTCGGTCGGCTATCTGGCGCTGACGCGTATCGATGCCGAGGCGACCGAGCGACTTGAGGCTGCTGGCGCCCACTGGCGGGACTGGTATGCTTTCCTGCCTTGGGAGGACTGGCGAAGCGGCCGGCCGGCAGCGCTTGACCAGACGATCCTTCCCGCCCTCTCGGAATGGGCGGCAGAGACTGGAGCGACCGACAGCAAGTCACTCCCCGGCCGCAAGGCGCGGCTACGGCTTGCCTTCGGCCTGGATGATTTCCCCTGGGACGAGGAGCGGGTGCTCGATCGCTACGAACTGCTATATGAGGCCGGGCTTGCGGCGGAATCCGTGACAGATGGCCAGGCCTTGCCGGGAAAGCCGGCCGTGGGCCTTGCAATGCGACACGATCACAGGCGCATCCTGGCAACGGCGATTGCGCGGCTGCGCGGCAAGATCAAATACCGCCCGGTCATCTTTGAGCTGATGCCTTCGGAATTCACACTGACGGAACTGCAAGCGGCCGTCGAGGCGATTTCGGGCCGCCACCTGCACAAGCAAAACTTCCGCCGCCTCGTGGAGGGCGCAGAACTGGTGGAGCCAACCGGACGAACCACAGCAGCGACCGGTGGTCGGCCGGCGGCGCTGTTCCGCTTCAGACGTCAGATTCTGGAGGAACGACCGGCGCCGGGGCTGAAGGTCGGCGGACGGTAAGCGCACTTATGCAAAGTGCGGTTGCCGCAAAATCTGCGCAAGTCGTCTTTAGGGGATGACAGAGCAAGCTACGCGATCGCCAGCCCCACCCGCCGGATCGGTGCGGTAGTCGTCTGACCCGTCGTGTACGACGAGCGCGCGGGCGCGGATGCCCCGCTCCTTGTCGTCAATCAGTACTGACGCGCCGAACACCTGGGCTCGCAATACGCCGTCGTCGCCGACATACTGGTTCGGCATGTCGCCGGCATGCGGACCTTCTGCGGCGAGGAGCCCGTGTCTCTTGCCAAAGGGATTGAAATGGGGACCCGCCGATTTGAAACCATCTTTCGGATCGCAGGTGCCAATCTCATGAATGTGCAGCGCCACCCACTTGCGCGGTGGCAGACCGGTCAGTTCGATCTCGAACAACACCCCGCCATCGCCCTCGGTCAACAAGACACGACCGATTTCTGATCCCGAGAGACCAATGAAATTGGCCTTCAAGGCGTTGCCGTTCTGGGCGAAAGCGGATGCGGCGAAGAATACAGTCGCAGCCAGTGGCACGCAGACATTTCGGGTCATCTGACATCCTTCCAAGCTGGAAGTGGTTTCAGATCGTTTTAGGCTGTGAAAGCATAAATTCAGCGCTATGAAGTTGTCGAGCGATTGTTGTTCGGCGACCGGCAAATCAGTTCAAATATTCCAGGTGGATGAGTGGATACGGCCTGCCCTGTCCGTCGATTGGCGAGCGGCCTGTCTGTCTGAAACCCATTCGCTCATAGAAGCGAACTGCTTCATCATTCTGTTCGTTGACATCGGTTGTCATTTTTGGATGAAGCGTGAGGCCGTGGCGCACAAGCGCAGCACCGATACCGGTTCCGCGATGAGCGGGATCGACGAACAGCGCCTCCATATGTCCACCGCCGATCAGCATGAAGGCCAGCGGGTAATCATTTGCAACCGCTAACCAGAGTGGAGCTTGGGGAAGGAAGCCGCACACCATCTCGTCAATGGCGAGGCGATCCTCAGGCGTTAGAAAATCATGCGTGGCGTCAACAGCGCCTCGCCAAATTTCGATGATGCGGTCGCCCTCACCGGGGCGGGAACGTCGGATCGTAATCATGATTTCCGCATACAATGATTTGACCACGTGAGTAAGAGGAGTATGGCAGAGACTTACAAACTGCCGCCGTTTCTGATTCAGGCTTGTCATGAGCCGGTATGCCGCTGACAATCTGCTCGAATGTTGACGCCGGAATTGTGCTGGCAGACGAAGCCGACGATACCAATCGTTTCGCGCGTTTCTTCACGAGACGGGAACGTTCGCCAATATCCCGCCAAGACTAACCGGAGATCGAAACCGTACTTCAGCACATGGCTATATCGAGAGCGAAACCTTATCGAACGGTTCTTCCCTGAGTTGAAGAATTTTTGCAGCAACACACTACGGCAAGCTGGCGGCAAACTTCCTGGCTATGGTCCAACTGGCCTCAATGCGCCTCTGGCTCCGCGTTTATGAGTGTACGCCAAGTCGCCCGAGCGCCCGGCAAGCAACCTCAAGACTATCGTACGACGACGTCCAATCCGATATCCAGCGTCGGGGCGGCCATGGTGATTTTCGAGGTCGAGATGTAATCGACGCCAGTCTCGGCGATGGCGCGAATGGTATTGAGGTTGACGTTGCCGGAAGCCTCCAATTTCACCCGCCGCGGGTCGCCGACATAGTCGTCATCCGTCAACCCGGCGCAGTCGCAATTGATTTCCACGGCACGGCGCAGCAGTTCCGGCCCCATGTTGTCGAGCATGATGACATCGGGAGCGGCTTCAAGCGCCTCCTCCAGTTCCTCCAGCGTGGTGACTTCGACCTCGATCTTGACCAGGTGGCCGGCAAAGTCGCGGGCGGCAGCGATGGCACCGGCAATGCCGCCGGAAACGGCAATGTGGTTGTCCTTGATCAGGATCGCGTCATCGAGGCCGTAGCGGTGCGAGGAGCCGCCGCCCATGCGCACGGCGTATTTCTCCAGCGCCCGAAGGCCGGGAATGGTCTTGCGGGTGCAGCAGACCTTCGCCGTCGTGTGGGCAATCTCGTCGGCGAAGGCCGCGGTGTAGGTCGCGACACCCGACAAATGCATGAGAAAGTTCAGCGCCACGCGTTCGGCCGAGAGTATGGCGCGGGCGGGTCCGGAGACACGTGCGAGTACGGTGTCGGGCTCGACGCGATCACCGTCGCGGACGAAGGCTTCAAAAACGATCGCCGGGTCCATCAGCCGGAATGCGGCGGCGGCGAGACCCAGGCCCGCGACGACGCCGCGCTCACGCGCGTTCAATTCCGCGCTCGCCATCATGTCGGCTGCGACCGTCGCCTGGCTGGTAATGTCGCCGGCGCGGCCGAGGTCCTCGACAAGCGCCGCGCGCACCTGATCCTCGATCAGGAGCGGCGAGAGGACGGGAAGGTTGGGTGTTGCCATGTGCGTTTTCCGTTCCGTGTGCGTTGAGCGCTTCGCCGACCCGCAACTATGCCGTTTCCGTTTCCATCAATTCGGCCACCACCTTGTCGGCGTCCGCGAGCGTCAGGTAGCTGCGGTGCTTCCATTCCTTCCGCTGCTCGGAGAAGTCGGAGCGGAAATGGCCACCGCGGCTTTCCTCGCGCAGGTACGCGCCTACTGCGATCAACTTGGCCGTCGTCACGATGTTGTGGAAGCGCATGCGGCTGTTGTCGCGCTCCAGAGCGGCGATGGCACGGATCGCCTGCTTCAGTCCGTCGCGATCGCGGATCACCCCAACATGCGCGCTCATCAGCTTGCGAAGGGTCGTTAGCGCCGGGCTGTCCTCGACGGTCACCAGATCGTCGCTCTCCCCGGCATTCTTGCCCCAGTCCTCGGTCTTCGGCTCGGGCAGCATGCCCTTGATGTTTTCGGCGATGCGGGCGGCGAAAACGACGGCTTCCAAGAGCGAGTTCGATGCCAGGCGGTTGGCACCGTGGACGCCGGTAGAAGTCACCTCACCTGCGGCCCAGAGCCCGTCGATAGAGGTGCGGCCCTCCGCATCCGTCAGCACGCCGCCCATGTGATAATGGACCGCCGGCACGACCGGTATCGGCTGGGTCACGGGATCGATCCCGGCGGCCATGCAGGAGGCGTAAACAGTCGGGAACATCTCGGGAAAATGTTTGCCGACCGCCTTGGTGCAGTCGAGGAAAGCACCGCGGCCGGCCTGGACTTCCGCGAAGACGCCGCGCGAGACGATGTCCCGGGGCGCCAGTTCACCGTCCGGGTGGATGTCGAGCATGAAGCGGCGTCCGGCCGAGTTGACAAGCTGGGCGCCATCGCCGCGAAGCGCTTCGGTCGCAAGCGGCGCTGGGTCGCGCCCGATGTTGATCGCAGTCGGATGGAACTGGACGAATTCAGGGTCGGCGATGATAGCGCCGGCGCGCGCGGCCATCCCCACGCCCTGCCCGCAGGCCTCCCAGGGATTGGTCGTCACGGCGTAGAGATGGCCGACGCCACCCGAGCAGAGCACGACGGCGCGCGCGGGAAAGTGTACCCGGTTCTTCGACTGGCCGGAGTCAGGCCGGGCGATCACGCCGGAGACGAAGCGCCCTTCCCGCACCAGCTCCTCGACCACGTAGCCTTCCAGCACACGGATCGAGGGTGTTTTGCGGACGGCGGCGATCAAGGCTTCCATGATCGCCTTGCCGGCCATGTCGCCGCGCACACGCACGATGCGGCGTTCCGAATGAGCAGCCTCGCGCGACAGGACCAACTTGCCTTCGAGATCGCGGTCGAACGGAACGCCGTATTCGAGCAGGTCATGAATGCGCGCTGGTCCTTCAGAGACCATGAAGCGCGCCATCTTTTCGTCGACGATTCCCGCGCCGGCCTCAATCGTGTCGGCGACGTGTTTTTCAAACGTGTCGCCGGAACTCATGGCCGCGGCGATGCCGCCCTGCGCCCAAGCCGACGAGGCGCCCTGTCCGATCGGTGCCGCCGCGAGAATGGTGACCGGCCTGGGGCTGAGCTTCAGCGCGCAAAAGAGCCCGGCCAACCCGCCGCCGACGATCACGATGTCGTCGATGGCGTTCCACGAAAGGGGACGAAAACTGTCGATCGGCATTCCATTCTCCTCCGCCCCGACTCCTCTCCTCCCTGCCGGAGAGAAGGATCAGCGCCCTACTGCTTCAAATTCACCATCCGCTCCACGGCAAGACGGGCGCGATCGGCAATCGCCGGGTCGATCACGACCTCCTCCGTCATGTTCACCAGGCTGTCGAGAATCTTCGGCAGCGTGATGCGCTTCATATGCGGACAGAGATTGCACGGCTTGATGAAATCAACGTCATTCACCTCGGCCTGAATGTTGGAAGCCATCGAGCATTCGGTAACGAGCAGCACGCGCGGCGGCCGCTTGTCCTTGACGTAGTTTATCATGCCTGACGTGGAGCCGGAGAAATCGCAGACAGCGATCACGTCGGGATGGCATTCCGGATGGCCAATGATCTCGATCGAGGGGTCGGCTTCCTTGTAGGCGAGCAGTTCGGCCGGCGTGAAGCGCTCGTGCACCTCGCAATGGCCCTTCCAGGTCAAGATCTTCTTGTTCGTCTGCTTGGCGACGTTCATCGCCAGATACTCGTCCGGTATGCAAAGAACCGTATCGCTCTCCAGGCTTTCCACCACGGCAAGGACGTTGGAAGAGGTGCAGCAGATATCCGTCTCCGCCTTCACCTCTGCCGAAGTGTTGACGTAGGTGACGACCGGCACGCCGGGATAGCGCTCCTTCAGCAGACGCACGTCGGCACCGGTGATCGATTCCGAAAGCGAGCAGCCGGCTCGGACATCGGGAATGAGGACGATCTTTCCTGGATTGAGCAGCTTCGACGTCTCGGCCATGAAGTGCACGCCGCACTGCACGATGATCTCTGCGTCCACCTTCGTCGCGTCACGGGCGATCTGCAGCGAGTCACCGACGATATCGGCCACGCAATGGAAGATGTCGGGCGTCTGGTAGTTGTGCGCGACGATGACCGCTCCACGCTCCTTCTTCAGCCGGTTGATGGCGTGGACATAGGGGGCGTAGACCGGCCACTCGATCGCCGGGATGAACTGCTTCACCCGCTCGTAAAGATGCTCGGTCTCGCGGGCGATCTCGGGCGTGTAGGAGAGGTCCGGCATTGCAGATACGCCGAAGCGCTCGGCAGCTGTTGCACGCTTGTTGGCGCTGCCTGCAGCGCTCGTGGCGGTGGCCTTAGTCATTCCCCCTCCCTTTCTGCCGCCTTTCGGCGGCGGCTATTTTGCTCATACTGAGCATAATTAGCCCCAAATAAAACCGGCAACGCCGGTCGGGCTGATTTAGAAACTTTTGTAACGCTCCGCAAGGGGATTGCCCGCCATTTCTGGCGGGCAAGTTGGATCAGGCCATCGCCGGGCGCTCCACCGCTTGCTCGCGGATTGGCCAGTGGACGATCGCCGCAAAGATGCCGAGCGCCACGCCAAACCACCACACCGGGTCATATGTACCGAAGTGGTCATAGAGATAGCCACCCATCCACACCCCGAGGAAGGAACCGATCTGATGCGACAGGAAGACGACACCGCCGAGGAGGCCGAGGTGACGCGTACCGAACATGATCGCCACCAGCGCGTTCGTCGGCGGCACGGTCGAGAGCCAAAGGAGGCCCATGACGATCGCAAACAGGATGACCGACAATGGCGTCTGCGGCAGCAGGATGAAGGCGGCGACAGCGACGGATCGGGCGAGGTAAATCAGCGCCAGGAAGTAGGGCTTGGAATAGTGCTGGCTGATCACGCCGGAAGCGAGCGAGCCGATGATGTTGAAAAAGCCGATCAAAGCCAGAGCGATCACCGCATAGCGCGCATCGATGCCGATATCGCCGATATAGGCCGGGAAATGGGCGGTGATGAAGGCGACCTGGTAACCGCAGACGAAGAAGCCTGAGACCAGCAGCAGATAGCTCTTGTGGCCGAGCGCTTCCTTCAGCGCTTCCCCGATCGATTGCTTGTACTGCGCCTCCTTCTGGGTGCCGGAAGACGCATTGCCGCGAAGCGGGAATGCGAACAGCGGGACGAGAAGCATGAGAACGCCGAGGATGACGAGGCTATCCGACCAGCCGTAGGCAGAGATGAGCCCCTGGCTCAGCGGTGCGAACAGGAACATGCCAGCGGAGCCGGCAGCGGTTGCGATACCGAAGGCCATCGGGCGCTGCGCCGGCGTGACGTTGCGCGCGAACGCGGAGAGGACCACGCCGAAGGAACCGGCCGCTACGCCGAGCCCGACGAGGACGCCGCCCCCGATGTGCAGCGTCAGAGGCGAGCCGCCAAGCGACATCAGAAACAGACCGGACGAATAGAGCAGGCCGGAGAGTGCGAGCACGCGCCAGGTGCCGAAACGATCGGCGATCGCGCCGAAGAAGGGCTGCCCCAGGCCCCAGAAGAGATTCTGGAAGGCCATCGCGAGGCCGAAGGTCGTCCGGTCCCAACCGGTTTCCTGCAGCATAGGAAGCTGGAAGAAACCCATGGCGGACCGCGGGCCGAAGGTGAGCATGGCAATGATGCAGCCCGCACCGATGATCAGCCATGGCATTTGCGAACGACTGGTTGCGGCAACTGTCGAGGAAGGAGCAGACATACGAATCTCCGGATGTTCGGGCGGCAAAAATAGCCGCGACGACCCATCCAAAAAAGTGAATTAATTTGAGCGGAAAATCAGCGAAATTGATGTTGGGCAAATGGCCACGTGGCCGTCAGTCACGAACCTTCATCGGCCAGCGTTCGGTGCGTTGCCCGACTACCTTCACCGAATCGCCAATCTTCAGCGTGCCCTCACCGCGCGGAACGGCGTTCCAGCCGAACAGCACGCCGACAACACGGCGGTCGGCGGACATGCGCTTTTCGGCAAGGCCCTGGATCGGATTGCCGCCGATGCGCTCGCCCGTCATCTGATCCTGCGTGGTCATGATGCAGCGCGAGCAGGGTTTCACGAGATCGAAGACGATCCCGCCGATCTCGACCGCCTCCCAAAGATCCTCATCCCAGGCCCCGTCGTGATCGATCAGGATGTTCGTGCGGAAGCGATCCATGCCGACCGGCTGCTGGCCCTTTTCGACGAGGGTGCGGTTCAGGTCGGCGAGCGAACCGGTTGTGGTGATGAGGACCGGAAAGCCATCGGCGAATCCGACCTGGGCCGGCTGGCCGGCCCAATTCTCTCCCTCATAACGGCTCGCCTGCGCATCCATATGCACAAGTCGCACCTCACGGCCGAGCCAATCCGACAGGGTGGAATTGGCGGCATCATCGGCAAGAGCCGCGTCGACCGGGCTGTCCCAGACCGTGACCGGCAGCCGGCGCTCGGGGTCGAAGCGGGGCATGATCTCCCGCCCGTGCATGACGAGACGCAACGTACCGTCCAGCGGATAGGCCTCGACCTGCGCAAGCACCTGCAGCTCTCGCTGGGTAATGAACCGCCCGTCGGGATCTGTCACCATGAAGCGCCGGTCGTCTGCGAAGCCGTCGAGGCGCACCGAAACTGCCGTCTTGGGTATCGCGCGGCCGCTCTTCAGCGGGTGGATGTTGAGGCCAGAGACGGTCATTTCCTGGGGCTCCATAGGCGTCCGATTCCGTTGAACGAAAGGCTTCGCATCCTTAACTGACCAGGAGCAAAACGGAAACGGCGGCAGGGTGTTGAATTCGTGACCGTCGTTAGCCTCAGACGGAAACACCGCCGACCCCGACAGTGCGTTTCGTGCCGCGCTTGCCGACAAGTGTGATCGGTCGGCGCAGCAGGTCGTGCCTCAACCGGCTGGCGCGCCAGAACTCGCCGAGCCGACACCGACTTGGGGCCTCAATCACATTGTAGCTGACCCACGCGGCAAGAAGCGCTGTCACGAGTGTCAAAACGGCCAGCACCGGCATCGGTAGGAATGCCGAGAATGTCTGGCGCGTCAGGAACATCACGGGGACATGGAAGAGGTAGAGCGAGAAGCTGGTCACGCCGAGGAAACGCAGCGGGCCCGAGGACAAAATACGCGCCGTCACGGGATGTTCGCGCGCGATGAGTGCGACGATCAGCGCCGAGGCAAAGGCAGTGGGAAGGCCCCAAAACGGCTCGCCTGTGGTTGGCGTGACGTGCTTGTAGCTGAAGAAAACGACGAGAAGAACGACCGCCATGACGCCGATCGCTGCCGACGGCGGGCGATCGGACAGGTTTTGGTGAAGTCGTCCCGCGACGACGCCGAACAGGAAGTAAGGCAGCTTGGCATGCAGCAATATTCCCGGTCCCGGAAAATCGAGCAGGCTGACAACGGCGACCACACCTAAGAGCCCGAAGCCGATGGCCTGGTAGCGGCGCGGATCGCTCAGGAAAAGCCAGATCACCGGAAAGGCCCCGTAGAACTGGATTTCCGGTGGTACCGACCAGAAGACGCCGCTCTTTCCGAGCAGCACCACGTGAAGGATGAAATCCATGACGCTTGCGATCGGTTGGGGATAGCCGAGTTGCACTGCAGCCGACAGGAGCCCGACGAGGCAGACCGCTGCGAGATAGACGGGGTAGATCCGTGCGAAGCGGCTGACCAGAAAATCGAGCACGCTTTCGCGCGTCACCGGGCGGCCGCCATAGAGATAAGCCATCAGGAAGCCGCTCAATGCGAAGAAGATGCCGACTGCCTCGGTGCCGATATCAAGATAGGGAAGCGGTCCGAACTCGGGAAAGATCAGGGGAATGTGCGACACGAGCACGATGGCCGCCGCGAGTCCGCGCAGCCCGTCCAGGCTTTTGATATGATTAGGCCCGTTCATCCTGTCCGCCGCCTGCCCGTTCCCACATTTCAGGGCCGGCGCATGATGGCGCATCACCGGTTTACGGCGCGTTAAGGATGCCCCCACCGATCACCCTCCTGGTGGGCCTGCGGTCACACGCTCCCCATCCTTTCCGGATAGAATCTTCTGGTAGAACAAGCCGATGCCGATCAGGACTGCACCGAGGCCGATGAAGGAAAGTGCGCGAAGAATGCCTTCGAGATTGGCCATGTCGAAGAGGAAGACCTTGATCACCGCGATCAGCACCAAAGCTGCCGAAGCAAGGCGAATGCTCTTCGCATCGAAACGCGAACCAAGCACAAGCAGGACCACGCCGAGCAACAGCCAGACGACGGAGTAGGTGTAGGTCTCGCCCTGCAGGAACCCCTTCCAGTCGGCGATGCCCTCGCCATGCCAGTAGCGGCGGACGGATAGCGAGAGCCAGGCGAAGGCGAGCGCGACACCTGTCAGCGCAAGTAGCATCACATAGGCTGCTGGCCGCCTTCCACGCGCATACCAGGTAAGCCCGGCAAAGGCGAGGCCCGGCAGCAGATAGCCGACGAGCAGCAGGTTGAAGAACGGCCAGCGGCCAGTGAGTTCGCCGGTGAAATACGGGTTGAGCGCGAAGAAATGGGCCGACAGGATCGACAGCATGGAAAGAGCGCCGACCACCATCGAGCCGTAGCGGAAGACCGGGCTCGGCGATTTCAGGTCGAGGGTCATGAAGATGGCCGAGGCGCCGGCGGCAAGCAGCGTGTAGATAGATTGCTCACCGAGCGTCGGTACGGCGCTATCGAGCACACCGCCATTCATCGCGTGGCGGACGAGGATGGCGACCGCCAGCAAGACGAACAGGCTTGCCAGCGCCTGCAGAAGATTGCGCACCCGTTCGTATGGCCAGTGGCGGAGCTCGTAGGCGGCGACTGCAAGTAGAAGCGCGGGCACGCCGTAGCCGGCGAGAAGCTGGTTGAACACCGGCGTCCGCGACAGGTTTGCGGCACCGATGATCGTCGGCTCCCAGGCGATGCGGATGGCCACCACGAGGGCGGATCCGACCATCATCCATGGCAGCACCGGCCAGGCGCGAAATCGTGTCGCAAACACCATGGCAAGGCCGAACACGGCGACGAGCAATGTCGTCGCAAGGCCGTCGGTCAGGGCGAACAGTGCGAGCACAAGGAAGCCGAATCCGCCTGATACGAGCAACCATTGCGGAACCGGCGCCGCGTCGGCAGCGGGAAGCCGACGGGAAAAGAACTCCGCCCCGGCGAAGTAAGCCAGGCCGAACACCAGCGCGACAAGCCCGTGCTTGAGGTCGAAAGACAGGTTGCCGAAGGCGAGGAAGCTGACGGCCATGATGGCAAGCGGGAAAATCGCCATCAGCATGCTCCAGAGTGCCGCGTATCCCGGCGCCCTTTCCTTCCACAGCCGCAGCGCTGCGGCGCCGATCGCCGCGAAACCGGCGGAAAGCAGCAGAATGAGGTTGACGGGCGCCGTATCCGCCAATGCCGGCAGTGACGTTGCGCTCTCGTACGCCGCCGAGCGATCCAGCATGCCGACGGCGAAACCAGGAAGACCAGCAATGACCATCGTGCCTGACAAGGCGCATAGGGCGCCCAGGATTGCCGGATAGAGCGCCCAGGCTCTGACAGCGCCTACCGCTGCCAGAGCCAGGACGAGCGCAACGAACCCCGCCATGGCCGAAGCGGGGAATGGATGAATAAACGCGAGGATGATCGCCGGAACGACGGTCGCAAGCGCCGCGCTAAGGGAGACCGGCACCCAAGCTGGGGAAAGCCACCGCTGCCATCGCGCGGCAACCGGTTCTGCAGCAAGGCCGGCAGTTGCAGCATTGGCCGGGAGAGCCTCGCTCTCGCGATCCTCCGCCAACGCGTCCTCTTGCCGGGTGGCGTTGTCTGTGGCCTCCCCTGCTCCGATATCGGAGCCCGGCCAGATCAGCGCGATCCCGATGAGCATGACCACGAGCGCCAGCGTCAGGGGCAGGATTGCCAACGGCTCGGCTGCAGCGAGATAGAGGAACGCCCACAGGCCGAGACCGGCATTGGCGAGCGTCGGGACGACCTGCCAGCGGCGCAAGCGCGAGGCGGCGATCGTCGCAAGCCAGGTTAGCGACAGATAGCCGAACAGCCTCCAGGGATCGGGTTCGGGTACCGCGATCAAAAGCGGCGTCACCATCGAGGCGAGCAGGCCCAGACCGGCAAGCGCCTGGCCATGCAGGAGCGAAAGCGCGATCGTGACAAAGGCGACGGCGGCGAGCAGCAGGAAGGCTGCGGGCGCGCCGAAATAGCCGTAGAAGCCATGGGCAGCGTAGGTGACACCGAAAAGGGTGAGTGCGCCGGCGGCGGTGAGGATGCCGGGGATCATGGCATTCTGGAAGGCGTTGGCGATGAGCGGCTGCGCGCGCCGGCGAATGAACTCGCCTGCGGCGATGAGCATCAGGCCAAACAAAGCAGCGAGGGACAAGCGCACGGCGGGACTAAGCATGCCGCTCTCGATTGCGTATTTCACCATGAAGACGCCGCCGAGCGCGAGCGCCAGTCCGCCGACCCAGACGGCCCAGCGCGCGCCTATGCGGCTCTCGAGGCTTTCACGAACCGGTGCCGTCTCGGAGCTCGAAGCCCCTTCAGCGGAGCCACCAACTGCTGCTGCATGGCCAGCACCAGAAGTGGCACCGTCACCGGTCGTCAGCGCCGCAGAAGCTTCGCCGGCTTGCGGCAAGGGCGCCGCGCTCACCGCACTCGCCTGCAACCATGGGCTCGGGAACTGCAGCGCTGCCTCCTGCGGCAAGCCTTCGTCAGAAACGCCGGCGCGCGCCGCCTCGACTGCCTCGACGGCCACGGCCTGGGATGCGGCCGGCGCGACACCGCCAGCTTTCAAGGCATCGACCTCCTGCCGAAGTTTCTGAATCTCTTCAGTCAGTTTCGCCGCGTTCTTGCGGGTCTTGTTCATCACGCTGATCGCAAGCACGATGGCGACCAGTGCCAGTAATTCCGCCATGTCTTCTCCGCGTGTCCGGGGCGCCTCTCACGACCGCTGATCGCCAGCGACGCTGCTCATGTGGATCATGCGGGAGCAGCGGCGCAACCTCAAGGGGCGCTTTTGCACCGCGTGCGTAAACGGCACAAGAAGCGGGAACGTTCCATGGCGCCGTTCAATTCATTCTGCTGCCGCCGGTCAGCGGGTCAGGTTGTCGATGGGAAATATTGCGCAGGTCTCCGTGCCATGCGCGAGCAGTTTGCCGTTCCTGTCGTGCAGCCAGGCTTCGGAGGTGGCGATCGTGCGGCCGCGGTGGACGATCCGTCCCTCGCAGAACACCTCGCCCATATCAGGCAGAACGGGACGGACCAGGTTCACCTTGAATTCGACGGTGGTGTAGGCTTCGCCCGGCAAGGTCGTGGCGAAGACGGCGCAGCCAAGCGCCGAATCCATCACCGTGGCTGTCCATCCGCCATGCACGGTTCCGAGCGGGTTGAGGTGTTCCTGCGTCGGAAACCCCTTGAAGACGACCCGCCCCTCCCCGACTTCCGCCAACGTGAAATTCAGCGTCTTTGACATCGGCGGCGCGGGCAGTTCGCCGGCCAGCATCGCCTGAAGGACTTTCAGTCCGCCGTCACGCGCCACCACGTCCAGGGGCAGAGTGCCGACACAGGCGACGCTCAGTCCCGGATGGAGTTCTATGTTCATGCGGTCATCTCCGATGGGGGGATGGCGGCAAGCGCCTTCAAGGTGGCCTGGACGAAGCCGTCGCGCGCGCTGGAAAGCTGAAGGCCGCGCGGCTCGCAGACATGCCGGTTGAGAAAATAGGCGGTCAGGCGGAAGCCGTCGAACAAGGCCTGCTGGTCGGCCGCCTTGCTCGCCTGCGTGCCGAGAAAGGCCGGCAGCGCCAGCATCTTGTCGGCCCAGGGCGCGCCTGCATCGCGGCTGACGGCACGGCCCGATTTCGGCGAAACGAAAACGAGATCCTCGGTAATGTCGGTCGCGGCGCAGCGGGACAGGTCGAGCCCGAAACCGAGATCCTCGAGCACGGCAAGCTCGAAGCGGATGAAGAGTTCGCCCGCATCCCTCGGATCTTCCAGATGCTCCAGGATCACGCCGAGCATCTCGTAAAGATGGACATGCGGGTCGCGCTCGGGCAGGAAGCGCAAAAGCGCGGCCATGGCCTGTACGCCGTAGACCGCCGTCGCCGTCTCCATCAGGCGGCCTGCGCGCAACTGCAGCGGCTCGATCCGGAACTCGCCGAGATGCTCATCAAGCCGGGCCCGCCAGATCACTTCCACCGAATTCCCGGGCTGGAGCACCGGCTGCATCGTCCTAGAGCGACCGGAGCGGACGACACCGAGATGCCGGCCGTGAGCACGCGTCATCATCTCGGCGATCACCGAGGTCTCGCCGTGGCGGCGCACGCCCAGCACGATTGCTTCGTCGCTCCATTGCATGCCACATGCCATACGCCCGGCAGCCCGCAGGGGCAAGCGCGGACGCCGCTTGTCAAGGCACCCGAGCAGGCAATCGAGATCGTGACCTTTAAGCCACAGTTGACCCTTGCCTCATTTTTGCTCCGCCTTCGCCCCGCCAGCGTCACGATTGCCCTTAGAACGGCTGGCAGGACGTTTCGTCCGGCAACGGAATACGAATAGCAGGTCAGTTGAATATGTATGTGTCCGTGATCCGCGCAGCCGTTTGCGCGCGTCCCCTCGCCCTCTTGATCCTACCGCTTGCCCTTGCCGGCTGCGTGTCCACCGCCAAGCCGGTGAAGAAGGGCCCGGACCCCATGCATCTGGCGATGTACGGACCGCATCCGGAAGAAAAATTCCCGTTGCCCGCGATGGATATTGCAAGGGTCGATCCAAAATATTTCCGCCAGCAGGTCGCCTACCCAACGAGCGAGGTGCCCGGTACGATCGTGGTCGATACGGCCGATCGCTTTCTCTACCTCGTGCAGGAAAATGGAATGGCGATGCGCTACGGCATCGGCGTCGGAAAGGCCGGCCTCGAATTCGAGGGCTCGGCACGCATCGGTCGCAAGGCGGAGTGGCCGCGCTGGACGCCGACGCCAAGCATGATCAAGCGCGAGCCGGAACGCAACGCAAAGTGGGCGAGCGGCATGGAGCCTGGCCTGACCAACCCCCTCGGTCCGCGCGCGCTCTACCTCTACCAGGGCAAGAATGACACCCTGTTCCGCATCCACGGCACCTCCGAGCCGTGGTCGATCGGAAAAGCGGTTTCAAGTGGTTGCATCCGTCTGTTCAACCAGGACATCATCGACCTCTATGGCCGCGTTCCGGTCAATTCCCGCGTGGTCGTGATACAGCAGGAAGCGCCGATGAACGTTCCGGCGGGCGGAATGCCGATCGCTTCGACGGCAATGACGCCTCCCGCCGCTATCTGATCTCCAACGTTTGCCCGTCGCTTTCCAGGCGTCGGGCCGCAGACCAAGTGTGGCTGTCGGTAGGGTTCATGCCAAGCGGTGCTTCGTGTCGATGCGAAAACCGTCTCAGTTTCCCGTTGACCCGGCAGCAACGAAATCCTGCTGCTCGGAGGCGACGACGCCCTTGAGTTCGCTCGGATAGTAGCCGTGGCGCAGGTTGATGCCGTATTCGAGATAGGCCTTCATGCAGGCGAGCATCTGCGACCAGCCCTCGCAATTCATGTAGGAGCTCTTCTGGCCGCGGGCGTTTTCGCGCCACCCCGTTTCGGCGATCGTCACCATCGTGCCGCCGTCGTCAAGCGGAACGAACCGGATCTCGACCCGCGTCTTGTACGGCTCCTCGCCCTCCTCGACCATCGCGTCCCAGAGGAACACGATGCGAGCGTTCTCCTCCACCTCGTCGACGATCACCGGGGCCATGCCCCACCACGTCACAGTCGTGCCGGCGACGAGCGGCGCGCTGGCGCCACCGATCGTGGTGAAATAGCCGCTCAGCTTCTTTGGATTGACGACGGCATCGAACACCTCGGCCACCGGCTTGTCGATCCGTCCGTTCACGCGAAATTCCAGCGTCATGCCTTCCTCCATCGCTTGTGACAGTCTAAATTATGTTATAAATTTATAACATGTCAAGCGAATCAAGCGAAGATGCGGTCTTCAAGGCCTTGGCGAATACCAGGCGTCGGCAGATGCTGGATGCGATCAGGGACACGCCTCAGACGACCGGCGCGCTGTGCGAGGCTTTTGCAGACATGGATCGTTGCACGGTGATGCAGCACCTGAAAGTGCTGGAAGACGCCGGCCTCGTGATCGCACGGCGCGAGGGTCGCGAGCGCTGGAACCATCTCAACGCCATGCCGATCAAGGCGATCCACGACCGTTGGATCAGCCAGTATGCCGGCCACGCGATGAGCGTTCTGGATGCGCTGAATGAAGAGATGGAGGACTAAGCCTGTCCCGTCATTTCCAAGCGCCGAGCCTCAGTGTCGGGGCAGTTGGTTGCCTTGTTGGAGTGCGTCGCGGAGCACGTCAAAGACGCGGGCGTCCAGTGCCTGGGAGACATTGAAGCGCATGAAGTTCCTTGCGGACTGCGACACACTGAACGCATTTCCGGGCGCGAGCACGATGTTTCTTTCCAGCGCTGCGCGCGCGACATCCGCCGCGTCCGCATCGTCCGGCAACCGGCACCATAGGAACATCCCCGCCTGCGGCTCCAGCCAAGGCATTACTCCCAGGTCCTTCAGCCGGGTCGAGACCTCGAACATTGCGCGTGCCAGTCGACTACGGAGAATCTCGACGTGCTTGCGATAGCCGCCGTCACTCAGCACGTTCAGGACCAGTTCCGCCGCAAGCCGACCGCCACCGAAGGAGGTCGCGATCTTGAGATCGGTCAGGCCGTCGATCCATTCCGGCTTCGCAGCGACAAACCCACATCGTACCGAGGCAGACAGGGTTTTTGAAAAGCTGCCGATATGAATGACCCGATCCAGCCCGTCGAAGGCTGCCAGACGAGGCGCCGCGCTGTGTTCGAAATCTGCGAAGATATCGTCTTCGATGATGGTGAGGTCGAACTGATCGGCGACCTTCAGGATCCGGTGAGCCACAACCGGGGAAAGCGTCGCTCCGGTCGGATTGTGGATGGCGGAATTCGTTATGTAGAGCCGCGGCCGATGTTCCGCGACAGTTCTTGCGAAGGCGTCGGTGTCCGGCCCCGCCGGCGTGTAGGGAACGCCGACGATCCTCGCGCGGTGGGCTCGCAGCAGGGCATTGAAGTTGAAATAGCAGGGATCATCGACCAGCACCGTGTCGCCGGGTTCAAGGAGGAAGCGGCATAGCAAGTCGATCGCCTGAGTTCCGGATTCGGTCAGCACGATCTGGTCCGGCGACGCTTCGATCCCCTTTTCCGCCATGCGCCGAGCGATGAGTTGGCGAAGCGACGGCAACCCCAGCGGTGAACCGTAATCGGCCAGGGCGTGACCGTCGGCGCGGGACAGCGTCCGCAGCGCGCGGCGAACGCTTCCTTCGGGAAACCAAGAGGGCGGCAGCCAACCGCAGCCCGGCTTGAGACTGTCGTCGCCGGTTTCCAGGGACTGCCGGGATATCCAGAAGGGATCGACCACGCGGTCCAGCCTGGGACCGGCCTCGGCGAGAGAAAACGGCGCCGCCTGGCTTGCCACATAGAAACCGGAACCGGGCCTGGAAACGATCGCACCTTCGGCGACCAGGCGCGCATAGGCATCGACCACCGTCGAAGTCGAAACCTTCAAGGTTGCGGCCAGTCCCCGGACAGATGGCAGCTTCGCGCCGGGCGTCAGACTGCGGCCCGCGATACGCTGCCTGATCGTGGCCATGACCATCGCTACCAGGCTGCGCTCCGCAGTCGCAACGCTCATCCGTACTGCCTCCTACTCCATAACAGTTTGAACAAACTGTACCAGACTGTGACTGGCTGGGCCACTGGTTCTGGTGGATAAGCCTGCTGCGAAGATGGAGTGCCTCATGGACCGTACAGCAGCCGGATGGATCAATGGTTTTATCGGTGTAGTGATCTTCAGCGGATCGCTGCCCGCCACCCGCGTGGCAGTGATGCAGTTCGATCCGGTGTTCCTGACGGTCGCACGGGCAGCGATCGCCGGGCTCCTGGCGGTTGCACTTCTGCTTGTCTTCAAGGAAAAGCGCCCGAGCCGGCGCGAACTCGTTTCACTGGTGGTCGTCGCACTGGGCGTGGTGGTCGGCTTTCCGTTGCTTACCGCCCTGGCGCTGCAACACGTGACGGCGGCGCACTCGATCGTCTTCATCGGCCTTCTGCCCCTGGCAACGGCGATCTTCGGCGTCATCAGGGGCGGCGAGCGCCCCAGGCCGGCTTTCTGGCTGTTCTCGATGCTGGGCAGCGCTCTCGTCGCGGGCTTTGCATTGTCGCAGGGACTTGCCGCCTCGCCGGTCGGCGACGCGCTGATGATCGCTGCGGTCATCGCTTGCGGCCTCGGCTATGCCGAAGGTGGGCGGCTGTCGCGGACACTTGGAGGATGGCAGGTCATTTCCTGGGCACTGGTCTTGTCGCTGCCCATCATGATTCTGGCCTCGATCGTCTACATGCCGCCGAGCCTTTCCGACATCAGGCCCCCCGCCCTGCTCGGTCTCGCCTATGTCTCGCTGTTCAGCATGCTGATCGGCTTCGTCTTCTGGTATCGCGGCCTTGCACAGGGCGGCATCGCCTCGGTCGGCCAATTGCAGTTGCTGCAGCCCTTCCTTGGGCTGGCGCTTGCGGCGACCCTGCTCGACGAAGCCGTTACCCCAGTGATGTACGCGGTGACGGTCGCGGTGATCCTCTGCGTGGCCGGTGCGCGCAAGTTTGCAAAGTAAGCAAGTCAGGCTTTCCACCCGTTTGAATCACCTGATCAAGGCGATCCACCGCTAGATCACGAGATTTTTGCCTCCGATGACAGTTCGGCGATCAAGTCTTCCGGGCCTAAAACGCTACAAAGCTGAAGGGCAGCGCGCGCCGTAAATTTCGCTGATTGACGGCAAGAGCGTCATCACCTCTCGCTGATGGCTCTCATCCAACGGCTCGATGTATTCTTTCCAGAACGCTTCCGCCTCAGGGGGTTCGCTCTCCCAGATGCGGGTGGTGACGTGGTTGTCATCGACCTTTGAGAGTCTTCGCCCGCCAAGACGAAGGTACCGTGTTGCCAACTCGGCTGCATGTGTCTGTTCCATGACGCGCAACCTTCCGTGATCGCTGGAACAGAAGCATCGCATCACCGCCCGCAGCTTGCCACTAACGGTAGATGGAAAAAGTGGGCAGTATGGGTGGTGCGCGCAGTTTTCCTTGCCGAATTACCGCCATGAAGCATTCTGCACGATTACTTGCGCAGTATGTTTAGGAGTGAGCCCCGAGGCCTGAGCCAGATGCAGGAAGGTAGAAAATGACAGAGCAACCGCATCTTTTTGGGGCAGATTACAGCGTCTACGTGCGGATTGCCCGGCTTTGCCTGATAGAGAAAGGTGTGGGGTATCACCTTACGCCGATTGACGTCTTTGCAGAGGGAGGCCCACCGGCGGACTATTTGGCGAGGCATCCATTCGGGCGCATCCCTGCCTTCGAACACGGTGGCTTTTCCCTTTACGAAACAGGCGCGATCACTCGATATATCGATGAAACGTTCGAAGGGCCGAAGCTTCAGCCCTTGGATGCCGAACATCGCGCACGATGCAACCAGTTCATCAGCATCGCTGACAACTATGCCTATCCTCAATTGGTCTGGGGCGTTTACGCGGAGAGGGTATCGAAACCAGACAGAGGCGTTACAACAGACAAGGAAAAGCTGGCCACGTCTCTAGCAAACGCCCGAACATGCCTGGCAGCAATGTCTGATCTGATGGGAGACGGCCCATGGCTCGTCGGCGAGAAACTGACGCTGGCTGACATCTATGCCGCGCCCATGTTTGACTATTTTCTCATGGCCCCCGAGGGCTCGGAATTAATCCAACACTATGCAAAACTCAATGCATGGTGGTTACGCATGGCCGCGCGACCTTCAATGGCTGCGACCAGACCGTTCTAGCTTAAGGCCGTCGGCCAGACTATTGAAAGGCGTTTCTGCCGCAGAAAGCAGCCGCATGCTTTGAGGTTGCGACCGGTTTTTGTGACAACAAGCAGAACAGGGAGCGCCCTATTTCCGCTTCAACGCCTCTGCGAGTGCCGCGCCGAAGGCGCCCTGGCTCGGGGCCTGGGGCTTTTGCTGCGGCATGCGGTTGTTGCCGGCGCGCGGCGCGTCACGGCGCTCTCCGCGCGAAGGCTGCTCGCCGCCGCCGTCCTTGCGCATGGTCAGCGCGATGCGCTTGCGGGGAACATCAACCTCGGTGACCCGCACCTTCACGACGTCACCCGCCTTGACCACCTCGTGCGGATCCTTGACGAAGCGGTCGGCAAGCTGGGAGACATGCACGAGCCCGTCCTGGTGCACGCCGATATCGACGAAAGCGCCGAAAGCGGCGACGTTCGTCACCGTGCCTTCCAGCAGCATGCCGACCTTGAGGTCCTTGATGTCGTCAACCCCATCGGCAAAGGTCGCCGTCTTGAACTCCGGGCGCGGGTCGCGGCCGGGCTTCTCCAGTTCGCTCAGAATGTCCTTCACCGTCGGCAGGCCGAAGCGCTCGTCGACGAACACCTTCGGGTCGAGCTGCTTCAAGGCGGCGCTGTCGCCCATCAGTGCCCGCACGTCGCGGCCGCAGGCGGCGACGATCTTCTTCGCCACCCCATAGGCTTCCGGATGCACTGAGGAAGCATCGAGCGGTTCCTTGCCATTCGGGATGCGCAAGAAACCGGCGCACTGCTCGAAGGTGCGCGCGCCGAGCCGCGAGACCTTCATGAGTTCCTTGCGGCTTTCGAATGGGCCATTGGCATCGCGATGGGCGACGATCGCTTCGGCCGATGACTTTCCGAGACCGGAAACGCGCGCCAGCAGCGGTGCGGAGGCGGTATTGAGATCGACGCCGACGGCGTTCACCGCGTCTTCGACCACCGCGTCCAGCGAGCGGGAGAGCTTGCCCTGGTCGACATCGTGCTGGTACTGGCCGACGCCGATCGACTTCGGCTCGATCTTGACGAGTTCGGCGAGCGGATCCTGCAATCGGCGGGCGATGGAGACGGCGCCGCGCAGAGACACGTCCAGGCCGGGGAACTCCAATGCTGCCGTCTCCGATGCCGAGTAGACGGAAGCGCCAGCCTCGGAGACGATCACCTTCGTCGGCTTTGGCGCCGGAAGCTGGGCCAGCATGTCCGCCACCAGCTTCTCCGTCTCGCGGCTGCCGGTACCGTTGCCGATCGCGATCAGTTCGACCTTGTGCTTGCGAATGAGAGAGGCCAGTTCGGCCTGCGTGCCGCGGATGTCGTTCTTCGGCGGGAAGGGATAGACCGTCGTCGTTTCCAGCAGCTTGCCGGTGTTGTCGACCACCGCCACCTTCACACCGGTGCGGATGCCCGGATCGAGGCCCATGGTGGCGCGGGTACCGGCGGGCGCTGCCAGCAGCAGGTCCTTGAGGTTGCGCGCGAAGACGCGGATCGCCTCCTCCTCGGAGCGCTCGCGCATCTCGCGCATCAGGTCGAGCGACAGCGACATGGAGAGTTTAACCCGCCAGGTCCAGCCGATAACGTCCGCAAGCCACTTGTCGCCGGGCTTCTGACCGAGCGCGTAGAACGAGGCGATGATGCGCTCGACTGGCTTGACCGTTTCGGTGTTGTCCTGGTCAACGATGATGTCAACAGAAAGGAACTCCTCGTTCCAGCCCCGCAGCATGGCGAGTGCCCGGTGGCTCGGCACGCCCGACCAGCGCTCGCTGTGGTCGAAATAGTCGGAAAACTTGGCGCCAGCCTCCTGCTTGCCCTCGACCACGCGCGAGCGCAGGAAGGCGTTGTCCTTCATGTAGTCGCGCAACCGCTTCAAGAGGTCGGCGTTCTCGGTGATCTGCTCGGCGACGATGTCTCGCGCACCTTCGAGGGCAGCCTTGGCATCCGGCACGTCAGCGGAGAGGAAGTTCGCCGCAAGCTCGGCCGGCACCTTGTCGCGCTCTGCGAGGATCTGCCCGGCGAGCGGACCCAAGCCACGCTCGCGGGCGATCTCGGCCTTGGTACGGCGCTTGGGCTTATAGGGCAGGTAAATGTCTTCCAGTTCGGCCTTGGTGGAGACGCCGGCGATCTTGGCAGAGAGCTCGTCGGTGAGCTTGCCCTGCCCGGCGATCGATTCGAGGATGGACGCGCGACGCGCCTCCAGTTCGCGAAGATAGGCGAGCCGCTCGGAGAGCACACGCAACTGGGTGTCGTCCAACCCGCCGGTGACTTCCTTGCGATAGCGAGCGATGAAGGGCACGGTGGCACCCTCGTCCAGCAATCCCACTGCCGCCTGCACCTGAGCTGTGCTTGCCTTGATCTCGCTGGCGATCATGTTGGCGATTTTCAGCGGTGTTGCGGCCATCTTGGTCTCCTATGCACGCGTGCCGATGGGCTTCGGTCCCTGAGGGTTCCAGGCAACGTATCGGCGGACGGCGACCATAGTGCGGCCCCTGCCCCCCGCCAACCGCCACACGGCGCGGAGTCCACAACATATCGAGCGGCATGCGGGGCTCAGTAGCGAACCGGCGCGAGCGGCGGACGTGCCGCCTCGAATTCTCTCAGCTTAGCCTCGGTCTCGCCGATGTAGTCGCGCGCAAACGGCACGGCATCCTGATGCCGGGCGAGCTGGAGCTGAATGATCGGCAGGCGGTCGTGCCGGAACGCCGCTTCCATGGCCGCGAGGTAGAACTCCCACATACGGCAGAAGCGCTCGTCATAGAGTGTGGCCGCGTCGTCCCAGCGTGCGACGAATCGTTCGCGCCAGGCTCTCAGCGTCCACGCGTAGTGCATCGGCAGCATCTCGATGTCCTTGACGAGGAAGCCGGCGCGCTCGATGGCCGGCAGCACCTCGGAGAGCGCCGGCAGGTAGCCGCCCGGAAAGATGTATTTCTCGATCCAGGGATTGATCGTGTAGGCGGGCTTCACGCGACCGATATAGTGGAGGACCATCACGCCCTCCTTCTTCAAAACCCGAGCCATCGTGTTGAAGAACTTGCCGTAATTGGCAACACCAACATGTTCGAACATCCCGACCGAAACGATGCGGTCGAACTCACCCTTGACGTCGACGTAGTCCGTCAACTCGAAACGGACGCGATCGGAGAGGCCGCGCGCGGCAACGCGGGCGCGGGAGACGGCAAGCTGTTCCTCGCTCAAGGTGATGCCGGTGACGTCGACACCGGAGCTTTCCGCCATGTACATGCCGAGCCCGCCCCAACCGGACCCGACTTCGAGCACCTTCTGCCCCGGCTTCAGGAGCAGCTTTGCGGTGATGTGCCTTTCCTTGGCCGTCTGGGCCTCATCCAGGGTAATGTCGCGCGGCTCGAAGTAGGCGCAGGAGTATTGCCAGTCGCGGTCGAGAAAGAGGTCGAACAAGCGCGCATCGAGATCGTAGTGGTGCGCCACGTTTCTGAGATTGCGATTGACCGGCACCCTGGCGTTGACCTGGTAGGCGAGAAGCCTCAGCAGCCCTTTGGCCTTGAGGCCGAGTGTCGCAGCGCGACGAACGCCGTTGCGCCTGAGAAGGGAGAGTAGATCGAAGATGTCCCCCTCCTCCACAATCAGCCGCCCATCCATGTAGGCCTCGCCGAGCTTCAGCGCCGGATCGGCTGCGATTTCGCGGCCAACGGCGGCATCGGCCAGGCGAAGACGCAATACCGGACCGGTTCCGTCTCCGTAGTGCGCGAGGCCGCCCGATGGATCGACGACCTGTAACTGACCGTTCCTGATTACCCGACCAAGCATCGTGGGAAATTCCATATCGATCCCCTTGCGGCCAACACAAGCAAACTAACGAACCACACTGCCAGCGCAACACCTGCGTTTTTGCAAACCTTGCCTCAACGCTGGGTTTTCCTGTAACAATTCATCAATTCCTACCGCCTATTCTTCTGCACCTATGACAAGGGGAACGGGGGCATGCGATCGAGATTGATATCAGCGACGATGTCGCTGACTGTGCTTCTGTTCCCGATGGCGGTTCGCGCCGAGACCCTCAACCTGCTGATCTGGGAATCCTACATCGACGAGGCAATCCTGAAGGATTGGACGGCGAAAACGGGAGTGGAGGTCCATCAAACCTACTACGATAGCGGCGACGCCCGTGACGAGGTGTTGTCCGATCCCAACAGCGACGTCGACCTTGTCGTCACCGGCGAAAACGGCGCCAAACTTTTCGGTGGACGCGGCATCCTGTCTACACTTTCAAGTGAAAACGTACCTTCGCTTAAGGAATATGACGACAGCTGGATCAGCCGCTGCGGCGGCTATGGCGTTCCCTATTTGTGGGGAACAATGGGCATTCTCTATCGCTCGGACGCATTCACCACGCCGCCGGCGTCGTGGGCAGACCTGATGCTACCGGCGGAAGCGCTCCGAAACCACATTGCGATGTACCAGGATCATAACGAAGCGTTCGTGCCGGCGCTGGTACTGCTTGGCAAATCGATCAACGCCAACGACAACGAAACGCTTAAGGACGCCTATCAGATGATGAAGGCGCAAGCACCATTCGTCCTGACCTACGACTATATCATCACCTCGATCCAGAATCCTGAGGTGCGACCCAAGGTCAAGATGGCGCTCGGCTATAGTGGCGATCAGCACGTATTGAATGACAAGGTCGACAAAAAGGGACTGTGGCGCTTCTCCGTACCCAAGGAAGGCACGCTCTCCTGGCTCGATTGCTTATCCGTCAGTGATCGGTCGCCGCACAAGGCGCTTGCTCTCGATCTGCTCAACTACATCGCAAGCGCGACAAGCGCCGCGCGTAACGCACAATTTTTAAATATGCCGACCGCAAACCGGGAGGCGCTCGCACGCCTGCCGGCCAGCATTCGCGACAATCCTGAAATTTATCCCGCGCCGGAGATACTCGCAAAAAGCCAGTATCAGGAGGAATTGACCGTTCCGTCGGTGCAAGCCCGCCGACGCATCATCAGCAGCCTGGTTCAGTTCCGTGACTCTCGGTAAGCGCGCTTTCATTCTGATTTTTCCCGTTGTCCTTGCCGGTTACGTGCTAGCCGCCACGCTCCTCTACGTGAGCCAGAGCGCCTCGATTTTGGGATTGGAGCGCGCACGCCTATGGCAGCAACTCGGCCTGCTCGGCGCCGTCTTCCAGAACGACGTGACCCAGAACAAGAGCCTGATCTATTCTCTGGTCGAGGGTAGCGCAGTACGCCACTTCATCAACGAGCCAGACGAGAACTATCGCAGCAACGCAATCGGTGTGCGGATACAGGAGAGCATTACGTCGCTGTCCGACGATCCTACCCGCTTCGTGTCGATGGCGATCATCCGCCCGCCGGGATCAGTCGATTTTTACTATGAAAACAGCGAAGATCCTTTCGCTGAGATTCCAACAGCGCAGATCGAGCATGCACAAAAGCTGATCAGCAGCCCCAAGCTCTCCAACTGGTCTTACGTCAAACTCAAAGATGGCGATCCGCTTATCATTCATTCCGAATTTCTCGACCCGCTGACACTCAACCGTCCCGTCTCGAGCGCCAAGGCTGGATCGATCCTTCTCCAGACGGCCGTGCGCCCCAACCCGTTCCTTGAGATGAAGAAAACGCTCGAGAAGGAATACGCAGCCGAGATCGAAGTATCGGCGCACCCGCTCAGCGCAAATGGAGCCCTTTCCGCAACGGTAAAGCTGGGGCCGTCGCTATATGCGCGGCTGACGCCGCAGCCCAACCATCTCAACCAGAAGCTTCTCAATCTCAAGCTTCTGCTCGCGCTCGGTGCGATTGGCCTCAGCCTGTTTACGATCGGTATCGTGCTCTTCCTCGTCCGTCGCTTCATCACCAACCCAATCGCCCGCCTCGACCGGCAACTGACCGAAGTCATGTCGGGCGAGCGCACCGAAATCGCCTTTAGCAACGAGGCCGGCGAAATCGGTCGGCTTTCGGCGAACATGAAGCAGTTGCACGACGATGCCGTCGAATCGCTCGGCTTGGTAAAGTCGGCCTCCTGGACTGACACGCTGACGACCATTTCCAATCGCGAACATTTCAATGTGCGCTCGACACAGATCCTCGATAAAGCGCGTGCCTCGAAAGCCAGTTGCACACTGCTTTTCATCGATGTCGACAATTTCAAGTTCGTCAACGACAAGCATGGCCACAAAGTGGGAGACGAACTCCTGAAGACGTTGGCTTCGCGGATACAGACGATCGTCCAAGCGGTGGTCGAGCGGCGCGGTTTGCCAGAGGCCCTCGTCGCCCGCCTGTCGGGCGATGAATTCGCGATCATGGTGCAGTCCCAGCCGGGCGACGGCACGGTCACCGAAATCTCAACGCTGATCCTCGGGCTGTTTTCCGATGGATTCGATATGCTGGATAAGTCCTTCCCAGTCACGGCCAGCATCGGCATTGCTGCTTTTCCCGAGGATGCAGCCAGCCTGCCCGAGCTGCTGGCGAGTGCGGATGCGGCGATGTACCAGGCCAAGGCCCAAGGCAAGAACGCCTCGGCGCGCTATTCTCGCTCCCTTCACGAGACGCGCACGCGAAGGCGCGGGATCGAGGATGAACTCCGGACAATTGATCCGGACGAGGAAATGCACCTCGTCTACATGCCGATCGTCGACGGCCACGGAAAGGTTACGGCCTGTGAGGCGCTTCTGCGTTGGACCTCGCCGCTGCTCGGGCGCGTCACACCGGACGAATTCATTCCGATCGCGGAAGCCACCGGCCTCTTCAGCAAGATCGACTCCTGGGTGATCGACCGGGCGATGTCGAACTGCCGGCAGATCAAGCAATTGTTCGGGCCGGAAACGATCATGTGCATCAACATATCGTCGGCAGAGCTTTACACCAAATCGATCGCCGACCGCTTCTGCGATGGCCTGGCGCATTACGGTGTGGATGCTCGCTCGATCGAGATCGAACTGACGGAGACGTTCGCTGTCAAGCTCGGCGACCAGTCGCAACGCAACATCGATGCCCTGCGGGCCAAGGGTTTCCGCATTTCCATCGACGATTTCGGCGCCGGTTATACATCTGTCCAGCAGATCATCGATTACCCGGCAGAGACGATCAAGCTCGACCGAGTGCTGGTCGAAAGCCTGACGGATGGCGCCGCTCTCCCGACACTGCGCGCGCTGATCGCGCTCTGCCACGCGCAGGACATGCAGGTCGTGGCAGAAGGTGTCGATACGACGGAGAAGATGGCGCTACTTGCAGCTGCCGGGTGCGATCTCTACCAGGGTTATCTCATCAGCCAGCCACTGACGGCCGAGGATCTCGGCATCTGGGCGATGCAGCGGCTGATGAAACAGGCGAAAGCGGCCGCTGGCCAATCACCGGCCGCCAGGACCGCGAGCGGCGCTTGAGGCGTCACGGCTATCGCGGGAATTCGAGGCCCATTTCCCGGAAACGCTCCGGGTCGTCGCCCCAGTTCTCGCGAACCTTGACGAACAGAAACAGGTGCACCGGCTGTTCGAGGATCTCGGACAGCTCCTTGCGCGAGGCCATGGAGATGGCCTTGATTGCCTCGCCGTTCTTGCCGAGTGCAATCTTCTTCTGGCTGTCGCGCTCGACATAGATCACCTGCTCGATGCGGACGGACCCGTCCTTGCGCTCCTCCCACTTCTCCGTCTCGACGTGCGAGGAATAGGGAAGCTCCTGGTGCAAACGCAGGAACAGCTTTTCGCGGGTAATCTCGGCAGCAAGCTGGCGCATCGGCAGGTCGGAAATCTGGTCCTCGGGATAGTACCAGGGACCTTCCGGCAACGCCTTCGCCAGATAATCCATCGCGTCTTTGCAGCCGGACCCGTTCAACGCCGAAATCATGAAAGTCCGCTCGAATGGCACGACATCGTTTGCAGCCTTCGCCAGCTTCAACAGATCCTCCGGGGAGACCCGGTCGATCTTGTTGAGCACGAGGATTTTCGGCTGGTGCACTTCCTTCAGCGCTTCGAGAATCTTCTCCGCGTCACCCTTCAGGCCCCGCTCGCTGTCGATCAGGAACATGATCTGGTCCGCGTCCTTCGCGCCACCCCAGGCGGTCGTGACCATGGCGCGGTCGAGCCTCCGGCGCGGCTTGAAAATACCGGGCGTATCCATGAAGACGATCTGGGCGTTATCGTGGATGGCAATACCGCGCACGATCGCCCGTGTCGTCTGCACCTTGTGGCTGACGATCGAGACTTTGGCGCCGACCAGCCGGTTGACCAGCGTCGACTTCCCCGCATTGGTCGCGCCGATCAGCGCCACGAAGCCGGAACGGGTCGAGCTGCCGGTGTCGGCGACGTCGTGTTCTTGTTCTTGTTCTGTCATGATCGTTCCATTGCTCTTGCAGCTCACTGTCTGTCGCATGATGCGCACAGGTCGCAGCCGCACTCAAATCATTTCGGGAGTTGTTTCGCGAACCCGCGCCGTCTACTTTCAGGGCGCGCGGCGCGGTTGGCTCAAATATCGGTCTTCCGCCAAATACCTTCTCGCTCCAGGACATTCTGCGCCGCCACCTGCTCGGCCGCCCGCTTGGAGCGCTCGGTACCGGTTGCCGGCATCACGCCTGCGATCTCCACCGTGACCGTGAAACGGGGATCGTGATCCGGGCCGGAGCGTCCGTCTATGCGGTAGACTGGCGTCGTGGCGAAGTTGGCATGCGCCCACTCCTGCAGTTCGGTCTTGGCGTCGCGCCGGCCACCATGCTCTGCTTTCGCCCGGTTCTGCCAGTTGCGCAGGATGAAGCCCCTCGCCGCTTCCAGGCCGCCGTCAAGATAGATTGCCCCGATCAGCGCCTCCACCACATCGGCCCTTACGTTCAACATCGGCTTGCCGGTCAATTTCTTGACATCCTGACCGGTTCGAATGAACTGGTGCAGGCCGAGTTCGTCGGCAACCTTGGCGCAGGTCTCGGCGCTGACCAGTTGGTTGAGACGCACCGAGAGTTCACCCTCGCTCGCTTCGCGAAAAGTCTGAAAGAGCAGCTCGGCGACGCAAAGGCCGAGCACCCGGTCACCCAGGAACTCAAGCCGCTCGTAGTTGCTGCCTTTGGCCGGCCGGGCACTGGCGTGGGTAATCGCCCGGTCAAGCCGCTCCTTGCTTGTGAAGGCATAGCCGATCGCCGCCTCCAAGCGGAGGCGGTTTTCCTCGTTCAGCGGCTTCGCCGATTTCATTCGACGACCTTGAAGAGCCGATCCCAGCGCAGGTTTGCCGGCCACTTCCAGACTTCACGGAAGGCGGTGTCGTTGCCGAGCGAAAAGAAGATCAGGCTGGCGCGGCCGATCAGATTCTCAGCGGGCACGAAACCGACGTCAAAACGGCTGTCCGCGGAATTGTCCCGGTTGTCGCCCATCATGAAGTAGTGGCCTTCGGGAACGATGAACTCGCGGGTATTGTCGCCGACCGTGCCGATACGGGTGTCGAGCGTGTCGAAGGAGACGTCGTTGTCCAGCGTCTCGCGGAAAACGGGAATGTTCTCGCCGGTGTCATATTGGTCGTCAGCGCGGAAGAAGCCGTTCGGCTGGCGCGGCACCGGCTTATCATTGATGTACAGCACGCTGTCGCGGACCTGAATGCGGTCGCCCGGAAGACCGATCACGCGCTTGATGTAGTCGATGTCCGGGTTCGGCGGAAAGCGGAAAACTGCAATGTCGCCACGCTCGGGCTCGCTTGCGAAGATGCGGCCGGAGAACAGGTCCGGCGAGAACGGCAGCGAGTACTTGGAATAGCCGTAGGAAAACTTGTTGACGAACAGATAGTCGCCGACAAGCAGCGTCGGCATCATCGATCCCGACGGAATCGTGAAGGGCTGGAACAGAACGGTTCGGATGACGACCGCGAGCAGGAGCGCCTGTATGATGACCTTGACGTTTTCCCACAGGCCGCTTTCAGCCTTCTTGATCTTCTCTGTCACGCCTGTTTTGTCCTTTTGTGCTACGACCGCGCCCTCTCTAGCGCATGTTCGGTCGAATTGAAATCGCGACCGCAAAAATGACGCACGGCAAGCTTTCGCACGTCAGGGGCGGCCGGCGAGGGGCAGCGCTTCGATGATCACGAATGCCTGGGCCAACGGGAAGTCGTCGGTAATGGTGATGTGTATGTGCGCTTCATGCCCGGCAGGCGTCATCGCCTTCAGCCGCTCCCCTGCTCCGCCGGAGAGATGCATGGTCGGCTTGCCGCCAGGCAGATTGACGACACCCATGTCCTTCCAGAACACGCCCTGCGCAAGCCCTGTACCGAGCGCCTTGGAACAGGCCTCCTTGGCCGCGAAGCGCTTCGCATAGGAGGCTGCGCGGTTTTTGCGGCCATCCGATTTTTTGCGTTCGATTTCAGTGAAGCAGCGGTGCGTGAAGCGTTCGCCGAAGCGCTCAAGCGACTTCTCCACTCTCCGGATGTCGATCAGGTCGCTGCCGATACCGATAATCATGCACGTCTCTCCAGTTCAGATCTGCCGCGGCGCAATCGTGAGCGTCCCTCAGGCTGCCGGCGGCAAGCTTTCCTGCCCATGGTGGCGAACGAAACGCTTTCGGCGCCGCCGCCGATAGACCTCCACACCGACGCGTGTCGTGGCGTAGGCTACAATCGCCGCCGGCAAGCCGAGCGCGAGGGAGCCAAAGAGCATGGGTTCCAGCACCGGCCCCCAAAGATCGCGAAAGGTTTGGGGGTCGAACAGATGCGCGAGCTCGACGGGAGCGCCGCCGTCTTTGGAATTGGTCCCCAGCATTAGTTCACCCATCTCATACGTTCCGGCCCAGATGAAGGGAAGCGTCAGCGGATTGGCGATGGCCGTCGAAAGCGCTGCCGCCACGAGGTTGCCGGCCAGCGCATAGGCCAGCGCGACCGCGACGACGACATGCAAGCCCAGGAAGGGAGTGAAGGCGGCCAATGTGCCCGCGGCGACGCCGATTGCAACCGCGTGCGGTGAGGCGGACAGCCTCAGGATCCGCTTTCCGAGGTAACGGAACGGTCGATTAAGGCCCTTTCGCGGCCAGAAGAACTCACGGACCCGGTCACGCCAGGTTGCCGGTTTTCGGCGTCGGAACAACATAGGCCTGACATAGCGCATATCCGCGAAAATCGAAATCGCGGAAAATGCGCAACTACAGCATGCTGGCGCGCGCTCGTTTCAGAGAAAACGAACTCGCTGTCGCGCAATGCATGCCGAGGAGTGGCGCACGCAAGCTGCTGCGCCACGAAAGTCGCGGACCTTAGTAGTACTTGCGGAACAGGCCGCGGTCGATCTGCCGCTGGCGATATTCGAGATCGATGCGGTCGACTGCGCCGTTGAGATATGCCACCTCGCGGTCGGCGGAAGTCGGCAGGCGCAGGGCGCGCGTGAAATTCTTGAGCTGCTTCAACATTGGCTAAACCCCTTTTGGTTTTGCCCTCCCGAACAAAGAGATAAGAAAAACGACCTGAAGCAACCAGCGCTAGTAACAAATCCCAGACATGCACAGAGCGCATATCGAAAGATCAAAACCTAGGCATCCCTGCATTTATTTTGGCAAGGATGCGCAATTTCTGCATAGAAAGCACACGTGCGGACTACGCGAACACGCGGTTCACCGTAGAAACGCAGTGCAGTTCCTTGATCTGACTGATGATCTGGTTCAGCTGGCGAAGGTCCCACACCTCAAGGTCCATCTGTACCTCGGTGAAGTCGGCGGCCACACGCGTCATCGACATCGAACGGATGTTGACGTCGCCGGTGGCGATCACCTGCGTCACCTCCGCAAGCGACCCGGGCTCGTTCAACTGATTGATCAGGATGCGCGCCATGAAGCGGGTGTTGTTGGCCTCGTCGAGGTCCCAGCGGACATCGATCCAGCGCTCCGGCTCGTCATCGAATTTCTGCAGCGCCGGCGACTGGATCGGATAGATCGTGATGCCCTTGTCCTTTTCCATAATGCCGACGATGCGATCGCCGGGGACTGCGCCGCCTTCTGAGAAATGCACCTCGGCGTTGCCGGAAAGCCCCCGGATGGGCAGCGCCTCCGGCCCTGCCCCCATCGCCGCATCGACTTGCGCTTTCGACTTGCCCGGCAGCTTGAACACCATGCCGGCGGCGCTGCGCATCGGAAACCAACCCTCCTCCTGGTTGGGTTTCACGGTCACCCGTTCGTCCTGATGATCGGGAAAGACCGCGCGCAGCACATCGAGGGAGGAGAGTTCTCCGCGGCCCACCGCGGCGATCGCATCCTCGACCTCCTTGTGGCCGAGACGATGCAGGACCGGCTTCAGGGCGTCGCGCGAGAAGGTCTTGCCCGCCCGATCGAAGGTGCGCTCGATAATGCGATAGCCGAGCCCGGAGTATTGCTTGCGCACAGCCGCGCGCGTTGCCCTGCGGATCGCTGCACGCGCCTTGCCGGTGACGACGATCTCTTCCCAGGCCGGTGGCGGCACCTGGATGCCGGAGCGGATGATTTCGACCTCATCGCCATTGTTCAGGCGGGTGACGAGCGGCATAATGCGCCCGTTGATCTTCGCGCCCACACAGGTATCGCCGATGTTCGTGTGGACGGCATAGGCGAAATCGATCGGCGTTGCGCCTCTCGGCAGCGTGATCAGCTGCCCCTTGGGGGTAAAGCAGAACACCTGGTCCTGAAACAGTTCGAGCTTCGTGTGTTCGAGGAATTCCTCGGGATTGTCGCCTTCAGCCAGCGATTCGATCGTACGGCGCAGCATCGAATAGGCGTTGGACGGCAGCGCGTTCTTGTCGCCGTTGCCGTTGCCGTTCACATGTCCGTCCTTGTAGAGCGCATGGGCGGCGATGCCGTATTCGGCGATATCATGCATGCGCTTCGTGCGGATCTGCAGCTCGATGCGCTGGCGCGACGGGCCGATGATCGTGGTGTGGATCGACTGGTAATCGTTCTGCTTTGGCGTCGAGATGTAGTCCTTGAAACGCCCCGGCACGACACGCCAGCGCGTGTGCACGATGCCGAGCGCGCGATAGCAGGAGGGAGCGTCGTCGACCAGGATGCGGAAGGCATAGACGTCCGACAACTGCTCGAAGGAGAGCGACTTCGACTGCATCTTGCGGAACACCGAATAGGGCTTCTTCTGCCGCCCCCTGACGACGGCCGTCGTCAGCCCGTTGGCAACCAGCAGTTCGCCAAGCTCCGCCTCGATTTTGCGAATGAGGCCCTCGTTGCGCTGCGACATCTCCGCGAGCCGGCGGGTGACCGTCTCGTAGGCTTCGGGATTGATGTGGCGGAAGGCGAGGTCTTCCAGTTCCTCGCGCATGTCCTGCATGCCCATGCGGCCGGCGAGCGGCGCATAGATGTCCATCGTCTCCTCGGAAATGCGCGCCTTCTTCTCGGCCGACATATGGTCGAGCGTGCGCATGTTGTGGAGGCGGTCGGCAAGCTTGACGAGCAGCACGCGCACGTCGTCGGAGATCGCCAGCAAGAGCTTGCGCAGGTTTTCCGCCTGCTTGGCCTTCTTGGTGACGAGGTCGAGCTTCTTGATCTTCGTGAGGCCCTCGACAAGTGCGCCGATGTCCTCACCGAAGAGCTCGTCGATCTCGGCGCGGGTTGCCGTCGTATCCTCGATCGTATCGTGCAGGAGAGCGACCGCGATGGTCGACTCGTCGAGCTTCATATCCGTCAGGATGGCCGCCACCTCGAGCGGATGGGAGATATAGGGGTCGCCGCTTGCCCGCTTCTGCTGGCCATGTTTCTGCATGGCGTAGACGTAGGCCTTGTTCAGCAGGGCCTCGTTCGCATCGGGCTTGTACTTCTGAACCCGCTCGACGAGTTCATATTGGCGCATCATCCGGCTGTCACTCCTACTGCGCCGCACGTCCGACCGGACAGGCTCAGGACGCAGTAACATTTTGAATCTGCGCACAATCCGATCCGAAAATCGACACTGAAATTCGCGATCATACGCCTACAACGAAAAAGTGCGCCGATCGTAAGGACGGCGCACTGCACTTCACTGACCAGACACGGCTAGTCCTTCATCAATAGTCGTCGCTCTTCTCCGGGGGAACAAGGCCCTCGATGCCGGCGAGCAGTTCTTCCTCGGACATGCGGTCGAAGGTGACGACCTCCGGCTGGTCATCTTCGTCTTCCGCGACCACGAAACCGGCAGCTTCGTCGGCAGCAATGGAAGCTGCATCGGGCTCCGGCTCGTCCACTTCGACATGCTTCTGCAGCGAGTGGATCAAGTCTTCCTTGAGGTCGCCCGGCGAGAGCGTCTCGTCGGCGATCTCGCGCAGCGCAACGACCGGGTTCTTGTCGTTGTCGCGATCGACGGTGATGGCAGCGCCCTGCGAGATGAGGCGCGCACGGTGGCTTGCGAGAAGAACCAGCTCGAAGCGGTTGTCTACCTTGTCGATGCAGTCTTCAACTGTGACACGGGCCATTGCCTGTCCTTTGCGGTCGAGAATTTCGGGGTTTGCATGCCCGATACAATCAATGGGCCGCAAATTCAAGTTTTTCCTTAGCCGCTCCTCTGCCTCTGCCCGGAATCGACGCGCCGTAGGGCGCCACGGGCGGCCCAAATCGTCTTCCACAACGCAAACGCCGATCCGATCACAAATTCGCCGCTTTCAACCTGCGTTTGCTTGGAAAATTCTAGGCCCTGACCTAAATCGCGTATATGATCGCTTCTTAATGTTTGTGATCCGGAAATGCTTAACCGCGTCCGACTCGTCCAGATTTTTCAAGCGCTTTCGGTAAAAGGATACGGCTGAATGTTTGATCCCCGCGAAAAGATCGCACTCTTCATCGACGGCGCCAATCTCTACGCTGCTTCGCGCACGCTCGGCTTCGACATTGACTACCGCAAGCTGTTAAAGGCCTTCCAGAAGCGCGGCTATTTGCTGCGCGCCTACTACTACACCGCGCTCATAGAGGATCAGGAATACTCCTCGATCCGTCCCCTGATCGATTGGCTCGACTACAACGGCTACAAGGTCGTGACCAAGCCGGCCAAGGAGTTCACCGACTCGCTCGGCCGCCGCAAGATCAAGGGCAACATGGACATCGAGCTTGCGATCGACGCCATGGAGCAGTCCGAGACCGTCGATCATCTGGTGATCTTCTCCGGCGACGGCGACTTCACCACGCTGGTGGAGGCCCTGCAACGCAAGGGTCGCAAGGTCTCTGTCGTGTCGACGCTGTCGACGCAGCCGCCGATGATCGCAGACGACCTGCGCCGTCAGGCCGACTACTTCATCGACCTTGTCACGTTGAAGGCGGAAATCGGCCGCGATCCTTCCGAGCGTCCGGCAAGGGCGACCGATCACCCGGCGGACGAGGTGACCACCTGAACACAGCGGTCAGCCGCACTTATCCCGGGACGGAAACGACCCGGGATCATTCGAATTGCAATAAAATCCGACTGAAACCGCTCAACTTTTCTCAACGGAATGCTGGTAACGAGAACCCTGGACGCAGGAGATACGTCAGGGAATGCTGAGCGCACTATCGAACATCAACGGGGCCGCCCACCAGGTTTCAGCCGGTCGGGCACAGGCCATCACCACGCGCACGGAAGCCGCCGTTGCCGCACTCGCCGCGCTGTCGCCTGCCCAGCCGCTTCCCTCGGTCTCCGATCCGTTCGAGGATGACGACAGCTTTTCCTTCCTCTACCGCCCTAACGGACGGCCATCTGGCAGCGATACTTCGACGTCGTCGACACAAAGCGTCGCCGATAGCAGCGTATCCCAGAGCCGACTGGGCATGGAGAGCACCCAGCTTTCGTCACTGCTGTCATCATTGATGGCGCCAGCAGCGACGCGCGATGCGGCTGCGCCGTCGACGGCGGGTGCCCCGCTACCGGCCGTGCAGGAATCCCTGATAGCAAAGCTCTATCAGCAGTTTTGATCCCATAGCAGAAAGCAGGGGCAGCCTGATCGGGTTACCCGGTCAAGGCTTGGGCTTATTTTGCCGTGTTAGCGGACGTATGGCCCCTCATCTCCGGCTGCTGGCACCTACACGTTGAGTAGCAGGCCGCACCGCTCTTCCCTCTCCCGCTTTCGCGGGCTGGGGGCAGGACCTGGCCTGTGTAGCTGAGTTCAATATCGGCGTTGCTACCGGCCAACTGGCGCCCAAGCCTTTGCGCTTAGCCGCGGTCCTTCAACAACCGGCTTTTCTGGCGATTCCAGTCGCGCTCCTTTGCGGTCTCGCGCTTGTCGTGCAGCTTCTTGCCCTTGGCGAGCGCCAGCTCCATCTTGGCGCGGCCGCGATCGTTGAAATAGATTTTCAGGGGCACCAGCGTCATGCCCTCGCGGTTGACCGCGTTCTGTAACCGATGCATCTCACGCTTGGAGAGCAGGAGTTTGCGGCGGCGGCGCGTCTCGTGGTTGAAGCGGTTCGCCTGCAGGTATTCCGGCAGATAGGAATTGATGAGCCAGATCTCGCCGTCCTCGTCGGACGCGTAAGATTCGGCGATGTTGGCCTTACCTTCCCGCAAGGACTTGACCTCCGTTCCGGTTAGCACCAGACCGGCCTCGCAGGTATCCACGATCTCGTAGTTGAAGCGGGCTTTTCGGTTTTCCGCCACGATCTTCTTGACCGTCGTGGGCTTGGCCTTGGTCGCCATTGTCAGCCTCAGTTCAAAAGGGCCGCGTGCCGGAGCGCTGCGTCCAGTGCCGCCTCAGTCGAAGGCTCGAGCGTCGAAAGCAGCGGGGAACGCACGGCGCGGTTCATGCCGCGTACGCGATTAAGCGCATACTTTGCACCGCAAACGCCCGGCTCCATGAAGATCGCCTTGTGCAACGGCATCAGACGATCCTGGTACTCAAGCGCCTTCGCGTAGTCGCCTGCGAGCATGGTTTTCTGGAACTCGGCACAAAGCCGGGGGGCCACATTTGCCGTCACCGAGATGCAACCGACCCCGCCGTGGGCGTTAAAGCCGAGCGCGGTGGCATCCTCGCCGGAAAGCTGGACAAAATCCTTGCCGCAGGCGATGCGCTGCTCGGACACCCGCTCGATCTTGCCGGTGGCATCCTTGACGCCGACGATCGTCGGAAAGGCCTTGGCCAGCGCGCCCATCGTCTCAGGCGTCATGTCGACAACCGAACGGCCGGGAATGTTGTAAATGACGATCGGCAGCTTCACCGCCTCGGCAATCGCCGCGAAATGCGCAAACAAGCCCTTCTGGGTCGGCTTGTTATAGTAGGGCGTAACCACCAGGATGGCGTCGGCGCCCGCCTTCTCGGCGTGCTCGGCGAGTTCGATCGCCTCTTTCGTGTTGTTGGAACCGGCACCGGCGATCACCGGCACCCGCTTCGCCGCCACCTCGATGCACAACTCGATCACGCGCTTGTGTTCGTCGTGCGACAGTGTCGGGGATTCGCCCGTGGTCCCAACGGGAACCAGCCCGTGGCTGCCTTCGGCGATCTGCCACTCGACATGATCGGCGAAGGCGGCTTCGTCGACCGCGCCGCTTTCGGTGAAGGGGGTGACGAGAGCGGGTATGGACCCGTTGAACATCCAGAACTCCTAGGGCCAGAACGGTTGGGCTGAACCCACGCTTTGGCCGTATTCCATGGTTAAAAGCTGCCGCACCATAATCATGTGACGATCGGGCGGCAAGCGGCGGATTCTGCGTTTTTCCCATTTCCGGGGCATGTTGAGGACGGCCATGCACACATGGCGGGGCAGCGCGAATGGCTGCTTTCGGGAGGCGGCAATTACCAGGGTAACACTTCGTTAAGACAACGAACCGTTAATCAATCGAGACAGTTTCAATTGCGCCGCCGGCGCAGGGGAATCAGTGAGCCGGATCCTTCATGACGACGACCAACAGCTTCGCAGTGCTCCTTCTGCTTGCGGCCGGGGGCTTCGCCACGACCGCTTCAAGCGCGCAGCTTCCGACCGACGATGCGCCGCTCCCGCGCATCAAGCCGCTCGGTTTCGCCGCAGGTCAACCCAGCCGTGAATCAGCCAACCCGCTTGCGAGCGGATCGGCGCAGGTATCGACAAGCCTCAAGAATGGGCTCGATGCGCTTTCCAACAAGGATGCCGAGACGGCCCTGCGTGTTCGTGACGGCATGCAGGACGGCCTCGACCGACATATCCTGACCTGGGCCATCGCCGTCTCCGGCCAGAAGGGGGTTCCGTCCTATGAAATCGCCGCCGCGCAGAAGGAACTCAAGGGGTGGCCCGGGTTGAAGGTGCTGCGCGCCAATTCGGAGCGCGCGATGGCGCGCGAAAACCCGACGACCCGAAACGTTCTTGCCGCCTTCGGCACGACCCGCGCTGAGACTGTGGACGGCGGCATCGTGTTGGCACGCGCCCGCCTTGCAGATGGCGACATCGCCGGGGCGGCGCAGACGCTGCGACCTTTCTGGCACAAGGACGCACTCGACAAGGATACCGAGACCAAAATTCTCGACGAATTCGGAACTGTCCTTACCACTGCAGACCATCGCAAGCGCATGGATATGCTACTCTATCGCGAGCGGACGCAGCAGGCGCAGCGATTCGGCGAATTGGCACAAGCACAATCGCTCTATCGCGCATGGGCCGCCGTCATCGGCAAGGCGAAAAACGCCGATGCCCTTGTGAAGGCGGTCGATCCGTCATGGCACAAGGACCCGGCATATGCCTTCCTGCGGGCGGAACTCGCAAACCGTGCCGAAAACTATGAGCTGGCAGCCCGACTTTTGTCGATTTCGCTCCCCGAGGATGTCATTCCCAACGCACCAGCGGCGTGGTGGGTAGAGCAGCGGATCGCCAGCCGTGGCCTGGTCGACCAGCGAAATTACCAGGCAGCCTATCGTTTGGTCACAAACCACGCTGCCAAAAGCGAGACCGACGTGGTCGAGGCGGAGTTCCACGCCGGCTGGTATGCCCTGCGTGGGCTGAAGGATACAAAGTCCGCCTCTGCCCATTTTCAGAAGATTTTGCGCGTCTCAAACCGGCCGCTTGCCGTGTCGCGCGCCTGGTACTGGATGGGCCGCGCCGCAGACGCCGACCAAGCACCGCAGGCGCAGGAATATTACGCCAAGGCGGCGACCTTCAGCGGCACTTACTATGGCCAGTTGGCCGCCGCCCGAATCGGGCGAACAGTCCTGAACGTCACCTACCCCACGCCAACGGCCGACGAACGCGCCCGCTTTCACTCGCGCGAAGCGGTGCAGGCGGTCGACCGACTCTCTGCCGCTGGTCATACCTGGCGCGCCGACAGTCTCTACCGTGCGCTGGCGGAAGAACTTCAAAGCCCTGGGGAACTAGCGCTGCTTTCGGCACAAGCAGAGCGTGTGGGCAATCACCAGCTTTCCCTGCAGGTCGGCAAGATCGCCTTCGGGCGCGGTATCGACGTCGCAGCCCTGGCATTCCCGGTCGGCGTCATCCCCTCGAATGCCAACATTGCCGGCTCCGGCAAGGCGCTCGCCTATGCGATTGCACGGCAGGAGAGCGCCTTCAACCCGGCGGCCGTATCACCGGCAAATGCCCGCGGGCTCCTGCAACTGATGCCCGGGACCGCGCAGGGTGTCGCCAAGCGCTATGGCCTTGCCTACTCCAAGGAGCGCCTGACGAGCGACGCCGGCTACAACGCCACGCTCGGTGCGCATTTCCTCGGCGAGCAGATCAGCGACTTCGAAGGCTCCTATATCCTGACCTTCATCGCCTACAACGCCGGTCCGCGCCGCGTGAACGAATGGATGAAGCGTTACGGCGACCCGCGCGGCAAGCCGATCGATGAGGTGGTGGACTGGGTGGAGCGAATCCCGTTCTCGGAAACGCGAAGCTACGTCCAGCGCGTGATGGAAAACTACCAGGTCTACAAGACCCGCCTTGGCCAGACGGCCGATATCGTGCACGATCTGCGAATTGGTCGGTAAGCGCGCCATCTTCTCTTGTCAGACCTGGGACGGCCACGCAGGTGTCATTGCAACAGGAGCAGCAACGCTTGAAGGACTTGGTCGGACACGAAGCCACAATCACGCACGATCAAGGCATCGGATTTGAAGAGCGGTACTTTCCGGCGCGCGACGGCTTGATGCTCTATGTCCGCGACTATCGCCCAGCAGATCCATCCGCCGTGCTACGTGCGCCTATCGTCTGTCTTGCCGGTCTCAGCCGCAATGCGCGCGATTTCGATCAGTTCGCATCCATGATCTCCTCGGATAGCGAGCGGCCGCGACGCGTGTTGGCACTCGACTATCGCGGCCGCGGCCGCTCTGGCTGGGACGAGAACAAGGCGAACTACAATCTGGCCGTGGAATGCGACGACGTACTGACGGCGATGGCTGCCTTCGGCATCGAACGCGCAATTTTTGTCGGCACCTCCCGTGGTGGGCTGATTCTGCACCTGCTTGCCGCGAGCAAGCCGGACATGCTTGAGGCGATGATCCTGAACGACATCGGGCCGGTGGTCGAAGTGGCAGGACTACAGGAGATCACAGCTTATCTAGGACGCGGAAGCGAGCCGAAGGACTGGAACGACGCCGCAAATATCCTGCATTCCACCCATGGCCCCACCTTCCCCGCTCTGACGGCGATGGACTGGCACGACATGGCGCGGGCGATTTATGCGGAGAAGGACGGCCGTATTGTTGCTGACTTCGATCCGGCGATCGCAGAGCAACTGCGGGCGCTCGACCTGGCCAAGCCCCTGCCAGAGCTCTGGCCGCAATTCGAAGCTTTCAAAGCCATACCTGTGATGGCGGTGCGCGGCGAACACTCCCGGCTCTTGTCCGATAAGACGCTCACGAAAATGGCACGGCGTCATCCGGGCCTGCGGTCCTGCATCGCCAAAGGCCAAGGACACGCTCCGCTCCTGCACAAATCGGACATTTTTACAGCGATCACGGAGTTTCTCCGCACGATCTGAAGCCCGTCCCGGGCATTTAGCGTTACCAGGCCGACCTGATGGTGAAGGCGCAAAAAGTCGTCCCCTTGCGCGCGGCCACTTGGCCGAAACGCAAAGAGCCCGGCTCGAAAGCCGGGCTCCGTCCAAAATGACCGAGGTCAGATCAGATTAGAACGAACGCTGGAAGCGGAGGAAGCCGCCCCAATCGTTGGCTTCGTCGCCGTTGGCATCCGAGTAATCAGATACGTAGACAACTTCCGGACGGACGGTGAAGCCCGGAACGACGTCGTAGGCAGCGCCGACGGTGACTTCGAACTCGCCGGTGTCGGTGCCATCAACACCCTCATCCTGGAAGTTCACGTCGGTGTAGATCGCGAGCTTTTCGGTGGCCTGGTACTGTGCACCGAGCCAGACAGCCCAGTCGCCGTACCACTGAGCGTAGGCGTTACGCTCGTCGCCGTCGGTGTTCCAGCCAGCCATTACGAACGCGCTGAAGGCGCCGAACGTAGCGTTGATACGGCCCTTGATGGCGCCCTGTTCGACGACGGCGTCATAACCGCCAACGAGGAAGCCCTGGAAGCCGCCAGCCGAGTAGCCGAGGCCAGCAACGACGTTCGGAACGTAGGTGTCCGTATCGGTTCCGAAATCCTGGACATTATCGGTCGGGTCTTCAACAGCGGCGGTGAAGGAGAAGCCGTTGTTTACGTCACCGTAGGTGTAACGGATCTGCGTGCGAGCCGTGTCACCGTAGTTGACTTCGATGTAGTCGTTCGCGGCATAGCCGCCGCCGATGTAGCCGCCCGCGAACAGCGAGTCGGTGAAACCGATCAGGAAGCCGGCGAATTCGATGTAGCCGTGTGCCAGGTTCGAGCTGGCGCCGTTGTTGTTGTCCTTCTGGAACTCAACTTCGGCGTAGGTCTTCAGCGCGCCGTACTCGGTGTCCGTCGCGGTCGAGAACCGCAGGTTTGCACGGGAACGGGTGTAGTAGGTGTCGCCGCCGCCACCGTCGACGGTGTCCTGACCGAGAACGTCGCCGCCACGGAAGTCGACGCGGATGTAGCCGCCGATCTTGAGGCAGGTTTCGGTGCCGGGGATGTAGAAGTAGCCGGTGCCGAAAGCGTCGCAGACGCGAACGTATTCCATCGGCTCGGGCTCAGCAGCGACGATTGCGTCAGCGGCCTGTGCGCCGGATACTGCTGCGAGAGCAGCAGCGGAGCCGAGAAGAAGGCTCTTGATGTTCATTTCTGACCTCCAGTCAAAAGTTTCATTCGGGTCTGGGTCTTTTTGCTGAAGGACAGCGTTTCCCTGCCCCATCCCCAATTCCAGGAAGCGGACGATCACCGCCCCTGCTTCCGGAGTTGAAAATACAAGACGAGGATGCGGAGGCAATCTCCAAACAGCCGGAAGGAAGCGTTTGCCTCACCCTTCCGGTTCCCCTGTTGCGCAAAGGACACAAAATTGTAACCGGGAGACAGGGAAATTTACCAGCCGTTAACAAAGTCCCATAGGATCCCAGCACTTAGCCGGCCGAATCCTGCTCCGCGCTTTGACCATGAGGAGGTTGATTCACGTGGGATTCGCGGCAAAAGCGCACCGAACTCGCCCGATCCCTGGCTGGAAAGCCACAGACTTCCCCTTCCGGAGGGCAACATCAGTACGACGAAACATGTGCCGATTCGAGAATCAGAAGACAAATCTAAAGTGGGAACCCGGCCGAAGCCGGGTTCCCCGATAGCGGTCAAACGGATCAGAAGTTCCGCTGGAAGCGGAGAACGCCGCCCCAGTCTTCTGCCTTCGAGCCGAGCTTTTCGTCGGCATCGCTGCGGTAGTTGACTTCCGGGATGATCGAGAAGCCCGGTACGATCTGGTAGGCAACGTTCAGGGCGGCTTCGACGTTGTCGCCGTCGTCGAAGTTGACAGAACCGTTCAGCGTGGCCTTTTCGGTCAGGCTGTACGAACCACCGAGCCAGACGGCCCAGTCGCCATCCCAACGGGCGTAGTTGTTCTGGAACTCGCCGTCCGTGTTCCAGCCGGCCATCGCGAAGAGCGAGACCTGACCAAAGGTCACGTCGCCGCGAACCTTGATCGCACCTTCTTCCATCGACTCGTCGTAACCACCGACTGCACGGAGCTGCCAAGCGCCGCCGTTGTAGCCGAGAGCGGCAACGATGTCGGGCATGTAGTTGTCGTCAGGTACGCCGGCATCCCAGACATCATCGCTGTCGGTGTCGCTGTCGTCTTCAACTGCAAGGGCAAACGAGAAGCCATTGCCAGCGTCGTAGGTGTAACGGATCTGCGTGCGGTTGAAGTCACCATAGTCGACATCATAGAAGTCGTTGATGGTGTTGCCCGCGTCGCCGGTGAAGGCGGTGAAGAGCGTATCGGTGTAACCGACGAGGATGCCACCGAGCTCGATGTAAGCCTGATCGAGTTCAGTCTCGCTCTGGTTGTCGTCAGCCTGGAAGAGGAGTTCCGCGTAGGTCTTCAGGGCACCGTATTCGGTGTCGGAAGCCGTCGAAACGCGCAGATTGAAACGCGAACGGGTCTTCCAGGAGTCGCCGCCGCCACCTGGGAAGGTGTCCTGACCATTGATGTCGCCGCCCTGGAAGTCAACGCGAACGTAGCCGCCGATCTTCAGGCAGGTCTCGGTGCCGGGGATATAGAAGTAGCCGGTGCCGAAAGCGTCGCAAACGCGAACGTATTCCATCGGCTCAGGCTCGGCGGCGACGATCGCGTCCGCAGCCTGTGCGCCGGAAACTGCTGCAAGCGCTGCAGCGGAGCCGAGAAGAAGGCTCTTGATGTTCATTTTTGACCTCCAGTCAATTCTGATCTGATTGCGCCGGCGAACGAACGCGTCGTTCATCCGTCCGACTGACGCATGTCCGGGGCGGGAACCCCCGACTTGCCGGCGCCAAATTGCAGCCAAACCGGCGCCACGCAATCGACAAGTTCAAATATTCTTCAAGCTTTTGAAATAGACTCAAGCTGTTGTTGCAATAATAACACGCACGATTTTGCCGTATTCCAACTATCCGCTGGATTTTATTGGAACATTAGCTCTGAAATTACAAACAACATTGTCACTTGGGCACAAATTTGTTCCTTGATGTAGCTTTCAATACTTATAAGCATTCTGCTATGCGCAAAACAAATACTACATTTCTGGCGCAGAATTTTCTTGCTTATACTTCATTGAGTGGTTCAAACCTGCAGTCTCCGCCGCACCGAATCCGCATCGCGGTGACCTACCGACGGCCGACTTGCCTGCTGCGGCCCGATGAGCGAACATGTCCAAACGAGAAAGGTACAAGCGTATGCCCGCGACCTTTGCCACGCGTATCGCGTTCACCATGGCCGCACTGGCCTCATGGTGTTCCGTCGCGGTTGCAGACGATGCGATCAAGCCCGGCGAACACCGGAACTCGGAGCCGGGCGAACCGTGCGCTGCTTTCGGCCCCGGCTATTTCAAGCTGGCCGGCACCGAAACCTGCATCAAGATCGGCGGCAGCGTCCGAATCGATGTGGGCGCCGGCGACGTTGAAGGCGGTCGCCGCGACAACGCCCGATGATTTTGGCGTGCACTCGGAAGGGCGAAGGCTGAAAGAAAAGTCGGCAGGGCGAAGATGCGATTGCGGCCCGGAAGCGCGGTCACAGGCCTGAAGCATCGGCGGCTCTTTGCCGCCCGAACGCTCGACGGAGCAGGCCATGCGGATAGAAAGTGTCCCTTTGGTCCTCATGATGACCCTGGCAGCCGCAAACGCCAGAGCAGCCGACGCAATCGTTTCCACTGAGTCGGCGCCCATCGAATATGTCCGCGTTTGCGACGCCTTCGGCGCAGGACATTTCTACATCCCCGGCACCGAAACCTGCCTGAAGATCGGCGGCTATCTCCGGATCGAAGCGGCTGCAGGTGATCCGAACGAGCAGGATACCTTTCCCGGCGGCGGTGGCGATTCCTGGTCCACGCGCTCGCGATTCGACCTCCGCTTCGACACCGCGACCGATACTGAATTTGGCGCGCTAGCCACTTTCGCCGAGGCAGAGATCCAGAATGACGACAACGGTCCCACCAGCATCGATATGGAGAACATGTATCTGGAACTGGGCGGCCTGCGGGTCGGCTACTCCGACACCCTCTATACCGAATTCACGGGTGACGCGGGCACCACCATCAAGGACTACTACGACGTCGACTACGGCGACTTCGGCCGCACCCAGATTCGCTATTCCTACGACATGGGGATGGGTTTCCGTTTTGCCCTATCCGCCGAGGATCACAGCAAAGACAACACGGCCTTCGCCCTGCCGAACGAGAATCAGGGCGACGACAACTACATGCCGGACCTGGTCGGAGCTGTCGGCTATGCAGCAGATGCTTTCAAAATCCGCGCCGTTGGCGGGTACGACGAATCGATGAAGGCTGGCGCGCTCAAAGTGCGACTGGATCGCAACTTCGGTCCCCTTGATCTTTTCGCCATGGGCGGATGGAACACCGACGGTGACGAGCCGAACAACTATGCGCGCTGGAGCGGCGACTGGGCGCTTTGGCTCGGCGGCTCTTTCAAGATGACGGAGAAGGCGACGATGAACGCCTCGGCAAACTTCGACGAAGGCGGCGACGCCGAAGCCTCGCTCAACCTCAGTTACACCGTCGTGCCCGGTTTCGACGTCACACCGGAAATCAACTACCGCAACAAGATGGATGAAAAATCAGGTCCCGATGCGGAGAATTGGGGTGGGGTCATCCGATTCCAGCGGAATTTCTGACATGGCCGACAAGCAAAAAAAGAGCCCGGCATCGCCAGGCTCTTTAGCGCACGTCGCGCGCATGATTGCGATAGGCCCAACCGGCGCTATCGCTGGAAGTTGACCACCATCCCCGGCTCTGCCTGCTCCGTCTCCGCAACGCCCAGTCCCGTTGCCACCACCGACACCCTGAACTTGCCGGCCAGTTCCTGATCGAAGATCGCGCCGACGACAATGTTGGCGTCATGATGCACCTCGTCGCGAATGCGGGAGGCCGCTTCGTCCACCTCGAACAGCGTCATGTCGGTGCCGCCGGAAATCGAGATCAGCACGCCCTGGGCGCCCTTCATCGAGGCTTCGTCGAGCAGCGGGTTGGCAATCGCGGCTTCTGCCGCCTTCATCGCCCTGCCCTCGCCCGTGGCTTCGCCGGTCCCCATCATGGCGCGGCCCATGTCCTTCATGACCGCCCTGACGTCGGCGAAGTCGAGATTGATCAGACCTTCCTTGACGATCAGGTCGGTGATGCAGCTGACCCCGGAAAAAAGGACGCGGTCGGCCATGACGAAGGCGTCGGCAAAAGTCGTGTTGGCCGTGGCGACGCGGAAGAGATTCTGGTTGGGAATGACGATGACCGTGTCGGCACTCTCGCGCAGGCGCGCGATTCCTTCTTCCGCCATCTGCATCCGCTTGCGCCCCTCGAAGCTGAAGGGCTTCGTGACCACGCCGACGGTCAGGATTCCAGCGTTGCGGGCGGCCTGGGCGATCACCGCGGCAGCACCGGTGCCCGTCCCGCCGCCCATTCCGGCGGTGACAAAGCACATGTGCGTGCCGGACAGATGATCCATGATCTCGTCGATCGATTCCTCGGCCGCGGCGCGGCCGATTTCGGGATGCGCACCCGCTCCAAGGCCGCCGGTGACATCGGCGCCAAGCTGGATGATGCGCGACGCCTTGGACATGGTGAGGGCCTGTGCATCGGTGTTGGCGACGACGAATTCCGCCCCTTGCAGGTTCTCGGCGATCATGTTGTTGACGGCGTTGCCGCCGCCGCCGCCGACACCGATCACGGTGATCTTCGGCCGCATCTCCGCAACCTCGTGGGGCCGGGCATTCGTCATGTTTCGTCTCCTCGTAGCGTCAGGGCGGCGCGTTCCGTCGGTCATCCGCGGTCGCGAATCACTGCATCCCCGTTTGTGAATAGTGGATAGCAGATATCTGCGGCAATTGGACGAAACCGGCGGTCTGTTAATGACAACGCCACGCAACCAGGAAAGAGGAGAATTGTGACATTCTCCCGGCAAGGCGGGCGTAGCTTTCGTCAATCAACAGCTTTGAGACCCCGCGGACAGGAGAGCCGGAGCGGGCATGAAATAATCAATGGCTGTTGCAAGCTGCTCGTAGGTACGGCGCGGTGGCCATCACTTGATATCGTGCTTCTTCATTTGAAACACCTCGAACCGCCTCGCCTCGTCCTCCGTCAGGAACGCCGTGTGCACGGTGTTGTCGTCGATGCGCACGGTCACGATCCATTTTCCGCTCTGCTGCACGACTGTAACGGCCTTTGCCGGTCTGTTCCCGCTGTTCAATTATTCGCCTCCGATGCTCCACCAAAAGCTCGACTATGGTCGTCGAAGGAAGCGCGTGGTTCAAGTTCTCGAGCGGCACCCGTGGTAAATGATTCGTGAATGAACCAACGGTCCACGACAGGCCGGCCGCGCGGGCGGCGCGAGAAGCAAACGATAGGGAGAATGCTACGTGAGCATGATGAAGTTGACGGCCAGATCGATCGAGGGAACATACACCGCTGACCGAGCCGATCGCGCGCAGAGCCTCAGCTGTTTCGCCAGCCAAGGATATGATGTTTGGATGTACCAGCGCATCGAATAGCGCACGAATTCATGCCGCGTATGCGCGGTAAAGCTTCCGAAGCGCCGATAAAGTTCCCTGCCTCCTTCGGTTGCCGCGTCGGTGTCAAGCTCCATGCCATAGCGCGCCGCCATCATTCCGCCCTCCAGGATGAGCAGTTTTGTTCCATGCTGATGCCCGCGCGGATCGTAGGTGATCCTAAAAAGCTTGACTAACCCGTCCCCACCCCACGTAAGGGCAACGGCCGCTTCGATGCTGTTTGGATGCGCCCCCTCCGCCGTCGCCTTGCGTCGCGCCGCAATAAGGCGGGCCTGCGGCGGATTACGGCTGACGGCGTCGGCAAGGAGCGCCTGATCGAGTGCCGGGCTGCAGTAATTGCGTTCCCCCGCCATTTCCAGATTGCTGACGAAAAATCGGACGAACTCCACCGGCGAAATCTCGATGACATCGAGGTCCCTCTTGGCGGCACGCAGCATGGTCCTGATGCGGCTGCCTTTCATCGAGGCGATCAAATCGCTGCCGTCGGTGGGGGGTGAATAAACAAATGTCGTCTGCGGCCATGTCCGGAAACCGGCGCCATCGAATGCCCTCTTCAGGATGTCGATATCTTTGGCATGGGGCCCGGCTATCAGGCCGAACATCACGTTACCCGGAAGCTGCGCGATCAATTGCCGGACGATGCGAAGCTTCTGTTTTTCGTCAGCGCTTTTGTCTGCGACAAGACAGTGCAAGTAGGACGAGGGCGGCTGCTCCCCGCGCCGCATCCCGGTCTCGTCGGCCGCCGCAAAATACTCCAGTGCACCAACAACTGTGCCGTGCCTCATGACGCGAACTTGGCGCAGCATCCCGTTTGCGCCAGTGTCTATGGTAACGGCCGTGGTGCCGTGAACAATATGACTGATACCAGAATAGACCAGCTTGTTTAGGGCAAACTGAACCTGCTCGCGGAGAACACGTCTCCACATTGTGGGATGCTTGCCGGGCCAACGCGGCCAGCGAACCTGGATCCTGTGGAGAACTTCCCCCATGACACTGTCTGTCCTGCAACATGACAAGATCAGCCGGCCCGACAAAAACGTCGGCCCGGATAAAGCGAGTCATCATCCCAGCCTTCCTCATCGAATGCAACCCATGGGGTGCGCCAACCTTCGCATGCCCGCTTTTCGGGCGCACGGCAATGGTTGATGCGCGTGTCTGGGGTCCTCCTGCTCACCACTAGATGAGGGTTCGGCGGCAGCCTCCGCCATTGCCAGCCACAGGCCATCTATGGGGGTTCCGCCGCCGCGGGTTCCGCGGCGACGAAAAATTGCCAAACTTGGCAAGCAAAAGACCGTGCGGGACACCACAATCAGATGTATTCGGGAATAAATATTCCCCGTAGCGGAGACTGCGTTGATGGCGAAAATGGCTAGTATTACGGGCGACCATGGAACGCCTTCCTCTCACGCAGGCGCGGATCGGATCGACCCTGTCAAAATGATCGGAACCCGCATCGCGTATACAATCGTCGGAGCAGCGACCGGAGCGGCGGCCGTAGCCTTAACCGCCGCTCTGATTTACTCCTAAGGCGCCAGATTGCCTCACGCCGCACTGGCGGCCGCATAGACCTCGCCGAAAGGCTGGAAAGAGGCGCTGATCAAAAACGGCGCGCTGTATCGCCCGAGTGAAGGGTAGGGTAGCTATGATGGCTCAGAATTGTCTACCACCAGTGTTGGCGGCCATGATGGACGAGGTAATGGTTCGTCAGGAAATCGCGGATCACGCAGCCGCTTTAGCATCTCAGTTGCGCGAAGCGCTGGGTGATCCTGCAGAAAGCCTTGCATCGCATCGAGTTTCTTTTCGATCCGTGCAGCGACGACTTCGCGAGATACAGCGCCGGATTCGATAACGGCTTCCAGAATGGCATCTACGACAGCGTACTCGACAGCATGGTTCTTGATGCGGTCGATGCTCTGACCGAGGTCAACTTCGATGTTTTTCGAGAACCCGTCAGCAAGGCTTTCCACGGCCATTTTCAAGTTGGCGTTACTTTCGGCCAACTCGCGGACAATGTTCAATAGATCCTCTACAGTCCGCGCCAGCGCGAGAGTCGTTTCATCGCTCAAGCGGTCCCCTCCGTCTTGCCTCCAGTTGCTACCAGAGGATGATATCCGCTTTTTTGTTCTAGGGAAGAGGGAAGGCTAAGCCTTCGGTTCCGCCTTTTCGAGCGCGTCCAGTCGTGAAGCAGCCGAAGATCGAGCGCCAGTGCCCGTGAGCCGAGCTGTCTAACAGCTATCCTCTGTCCGCCAACCAAAAAGGCCGGGTTTCCCCGACCTTCCACATCACCCGCTGCCAATACATCCGTGGTCAACGTAGCGAAGATGAAACCTGTGACAGCGGCCGATCGTGTCGATTGCATGACGGGCGGCCGGCCGGTTGAGGCACCTCAGACAAACAGCATGACGACGGCCCCACCCACGCTAATCAGGAAAAGCCCTGCAATGAGCATTGGGATGAGCGTGCTTTCACTTTCCGGACGATCCATATCGAGCCCTCCAAGGTAGGGCCACGGTGACAGGATGCACATGGGAGTCAAGTCTACCTGCGCTTGCACTCAAGGGAAGCCACGGAACCAGTAGCGTAAACATCCGGTAAAATTACGCCCATCAGCGGGGCGAATATCACAACAGCCGACATGACATCGCCAGCCAAGCATTGGCGGCGATCGGGAGGGCGTCGGCATGACGAGGATCACCGGTCGGCGCCTTCTGGGTGGCGCTGCCGGCCGCATCGCTTCCTGTGGCCCTTCCTGCGGGCGCCGAGGGCATGTCCGATCTACAGATGATCCAGGCGCTGATCGATGCCCACAAGGCGGCCGAGTACCGCTGGACCCATGACCTCCCCGACGAGATATAGCCGGGGCCTGTTGACGAACTGATGCAGGAGATCGGGAACGGATGGACCGGACGGCGGAAGCGCTTGGCCAATTTCGGCCGTCGACGCTTGGGGGCGTGCATCTCAAGGCCGCGATGATTCTTCAAACGCAGCTCTTCGCCGATTCGGAGAATCAGGACTATTTCAGCCGCGCCGAGCTAATCAGTGGCTTACTGCCGCGGGGCAAAGAGATCAAACCATGAACGGAAAAGGCTAAAGGCTTGGAGCTACGAGGGTATTTGGTGGGCTAATTCACCCAGAGATGATATTTTTATAGCAATATCAATGAGAAAAGTGGCGGAGAAGAAGGGATTCGAACCCTCGATACCGTTCCCGGTATACTCCCTTAGCAGGGGAGCGCCTTCGACCACTCGGCCACCTCTCCGTCGCGGACCTGATATGGGGAATCGCCTGAAGGATCAAGCCCTATTTGAAGGTCCACAGCCAAAACAAGACTAACATATATCTTGCCGGTCAATGCGGCACATACCGGAAGGTCACGGGAATGCGCTGGCGCGAACGACACTAATTTGGCACAGAGGGGCACGAACAATCGAGGCCCTGCATGAATCGCTACCTCCTGCTCTACGTATTGGTGATCGGCGGCGCATTCGCGGCACTTGCCGCTATGGTCGTCAAGACCGGATCGTTGATCGGCTGGTGGTAACCGGTCAATCCGAGCTTTGCAGCGTTATACGTCCCGGACCTGCCAACAGCCCCCCTCCCCACGTCAACACTTCGTCAACTAAATCGGCGATCTTGCGTCAGACAACTGGCCAAATGTCACCAAAGGATCATCGTTGCTGCCGGATTCGGACACAAATCCTCAGCAACTATGAGATGCGCCTCAGACCTGCCGTGCGTTCAAGTCGCGTTCAGGAACAGGCGCATAATGTTCAGGGCAAGCAAATTGGTTTGCAGTAACGAGGAAATGGCTCCATGGGTTGGGTTAGCGCTTACAAATATATCGGCAACAATTACGCAAACACCGTCTCACAAGGAACCGTACCTGAAGTAGACATTTTTACCTATGGCGGAAATGACAAGATCTACCTTAACCTTGTCAGCCGGGACGGCGGCTTCAATTACGTGGAAGCAGGCAGCGGCAACGATTATGTGAAGAACTGGTTCGAGGGCGGGAACAAGATCTACCTCGGCTCCGGCAACGACACCTACATCCACAACGGCTACGCGATCGATGACGACTACCGCGATTACGTCTACGGCGAATCGGGCAACGACTGGTTCGAGGTGCTGACGCTGCAGAGCCGGTACTACGGCGGCGACGACAACGACACCTTCCTCTCGGCCGGCTTCCGGAACTATTTCAGCGGCGGCTCCGGTGTCGATACGCTCAGCTACGAACTCCAGGACGACAGCAAGCTGAAGGGGCGCGGCGTTCTCGTAGACCTTGACCAGAAGTACGCCAAGGTCGGCTCCAATAAGGAGACTTTCAGCAGCATCGAGAACGCGATCGGAACCAGCTACAACGACACCTTGCGCGGCACCAATGGGGCAAACGACCTCGAAGGCGGCAGCGGCAACGACATCCTGTCCGGGTTCGGCGGCAACGATTATCTGCTCGGCGGCTACGGCAGCGACAAGTTACTGGGTGGCAGTGGCAATGACGACCTCGTCGGCGGCCGTGGCTACGACATCCTGAACGGTGGCACGGGGTCTGACTACTTCATCTTCGATTCGATCAAGGATTCGGCGGTCGGCAAATACCGCGACGTCATCCAGGACTTCTACAGTTCGGAGAAGGATAAGATCGACCTCAGCAACATCGATGCCAACATCAACCGCAGCGGCAACCAGGCGTTCACGTTCATCAGCAACAAGGCGTTCAGCGACAAGGCGGGCGAATTGCGCTACTCCGGCCACATCATCCAAGGTGACGTCGACGGCGACGGCTACGCGGATTTCGAAATCTACGCCAACTACACGAAGTACTATTCGAGCGATTTCATCCTCTGATCAGCGGATGCAAATCTGGCGGCCGGGGGCAATGCTCCGGCCGTTTGCCTGTTGGACTACCTGCACCTCCCGTCACAACCACCCATTCCCGCCGTCTTCCGGCCCTGAGCCGGGGTCCAGACGCACCACGTCTGCGGCGCGAAAGACTCATTTTCCCGCAAGGACTTGCGGCTGGATGCGGGATCAGGTCCGGCATTACGGAGGTATACTGGGCGACCTGTCGAACAGTCCGTCTCGCGCAGTACCTAGTAATGCGCTGCCGCCTCCGGCCGTGACAGCTTCAAGATCGGAGATTTGTGCGCACAGACCGGGCATTTACCCGACCGCCACATCCACCCAGCGCCGCTCCCGGAAGGACTGGGCCATGGCATGCACCGCGCGCTCGATGCGCAGGCCGTCGACAAAGTTGACGGCGCGGAACGGTTCGCCGGCGATGGCGGCCATCAATTCGCGGCACTCGATGACCTTGAGGTCGTTGAAACCGAGGCTGTGGCCCGGTGCCGGGATAAAGCGGTCATAGGGCCGGTGGTGCGGGGCCGTGAGGACGGTGGCGAAGCCCTGTTCGGTCGCCCGATCCGAGGCGCGGTAGATCTGGAACTCGTTCATGCGCTCCTGGTCGAACAGGATTGAGCCTTGCGAGCCATAGATCTGCAGCGCGATCCGTCCCTTGCGGCCCCAGGCGGAGCGGTTGGCCATCAGCACGGCCGGGATGCCGCTGGAAAGCCGCATCAAGACGCTTGCCTGGTCATGGTTTTCGACGGCACGCCGGCCGCCCTCCGGCAGCGGGCGATCCGGATAGGGCTTTCCGAGGTCGGCGATCACCGATTCGACATGGCCGAACAGGTTCCAGAGGAGTGAGAGCGGATGCACGGCGAAGTCGTCCAGCGCGCCGTAGCCCTCCTTTGCCTCACTTTTGGGCGAGAACAGCGCCTCCGGATCGGCCATGTAATCCTCGTCCATCTCGACGCGGACATGGTTCACAGTTCCGATGGCACCCTCCCCGATCAGGGTGCGGAGATGGCGCATGACCGGGTTTTGGATATAGTTGTAGCCAATGATCGCAACCTTCCCGGAGCGCCTCGCGGCCGCCTCCATGCGCTCGGCGTCGGCGAGCGAGGGCGCCATCGGCTTCTCGCACCAGACATGTTTGCCGGCTTCGAGCGCTGCGATTGCCATTTCGGCATGGAACTGATTCGGCGTGGTCACGGAAATGACGTCGACGTCGGGATCCGCAAGGAGGTCGCGCCAGTTGGACGTCGACTTTGCGAAGCCGAATTCGCGCGCCCTGCTCTCGGCAAGCTCCGAATTCCTTTCGGCCAATTGCACGAGCCGCGGGCGCGCCACATCGCCGAAGATGGTCGCAACATTGTTCCAGGCGAGCGCATGACACTTGCCCATATAGCCCGTTCCGATCAATCCGACGCCAAGTTCTGCCATAGTCACTCCTCCTCACGGCGATTTTCGCGTAAAGGATGGATCGAAACGATCTGGAACAAAAGCTATATTTCCGACTCGATATGGAATAAATGTTTCACAAGATCCATTCCATCGCTTTCCGAGGGACTTGAGCCGAACATGGATGAGGAACAAGACAAGCAGCAGGATGTGCGCGTGCCGCGCGATTTCGACAGCCTGCGCAGCGTCATCATCGATCGAAAGTCGACGATGCCGAAGCGGTTGATGCAGGTCGCTGCCTATGCGCTCGCCCATCCGGACGAGATCGCCTTCGGAACAGCCGCAAGCATTGCAGCTGCCGCCGAGGTGCAGCCCTCGACGCTGGTGCGCCTTGCCCATCATCTCGGCTTCGACGGATTTTCCGACCTGCAGACGGTCTTTCGCGAACGCCTGCGCGACCGCACTCTGTCCTATGAGGAGCGGCTGGCGACGCTGGAACAGGGAGCCGCGGCCAGCAGCGAGGACGAGTTGCTGACTGGGTTCATCGCTGCGGCAGGCCAGTCCGTGGCCCGCCTCGCCCAGACGATCGACCGGGATGCCTTTTCCCGCGCCGTTGGATTGCTGGCCAAGGCCGAGACGATCTACCTCGTCGCCAAGCGCCGTTCCTATCCGCTTACCGCCCATATGGCCTATGCCTTCGGCAAGCTCGGCATTCGCCATCAGACCATCGCCTCACCAAATGGGATCGATTCGGAAATCGCACAATTCGCGACCGCCCGGGATGCGGCAATCGCAGTGAGCTTTGCCCCCTACGCCGCAGAGAGCCTGTCGCAGGCCCAGGCGCTGCACGAACGCGGCGTGCCGCTCGTGGCCATCACCGATTCGGCTTTCTCTCCGCTGGCAACATGTGCTGCCCACTGGTTCGAGGTGGCGGAGGCCGACTACGGCGGGTTCCGCTCGCTGTCGGCCTCGATGGCGCTGGCCATGGCACTTCCCGTGGCGATCGCTGAGAAACGACGTAGTCTGGATCGGAGTGGAAAGATCTCCGCCAAGAAATGAAATGACCGGAAATGAAATGGAATGTACATTCCGAATTGACTAACCTTTGGAATTGATGTTTCGTTTTCCAGAGCGCCGGAGAGCATCTCGGTGCCGATGGGAGGAAGCATGCCGCGACACGATCCTGAAGCCCTGACGCTCGACGTCATCTCGATCGGCCGTTCGTCCGTCGATCTCTATGGCCAGCAGCTCGGCAGCCGGCTCGAGGACATCACCTCCTTCGCCAAGTCCGTCGGTGGGTGCCCTGCCAACATCGCGATCGGAACGGCGCGGCTCGGCCTGAAGTCAGGTTTGATAACTCGTGTCGGCGACGAGCAGATGGGCCGCTTCATCCGCGAACAGTGCGACCGTGAAGGCGTCGCGACCGCGGGAATCGTCACCGACAAGGAACGCCTTACGGCGCTTGTTCTGCTGGCAATCGAGGCCGAAGGCGTCTCGCCGATGATCTTTGTGCGCACCGATTGCGCCGACATGGCGCTCTGCGAGGACGATATCGACGAGGCATTCATCCGTTCGTCGCGCGCCGTGCTCGTCTCGGGCACGCATTTTTCCAAACCCAACACGGAAGCTGCGCAACGCAAGGCGATCCGGATCGCGCGCGAGAACGGTCGCAAAGTCATCTTCGACATCGACTACCGGCCCAATCTCTGGGGTCTCGCCGGGCATGCCGAAGGTTTCGAGCGCTACGTAAAGTCCGACCGCGTCTCGAAGCTGATGAAATCAGTCCTGCCGGATTGCGACCTGATCGTCGGCACCGAGGAAGAGATCATGATCGCCTCGGGCGCGGACGACGTGCTCTCCTCGCTGAAGGCGATCCGCGCTGTGTCCGATGCGACGATCGTGCTGAAGCGCGGCGCCATGGGCTGCATCGTCTATGACGGGCCGATCAGCGACGATCTCGAAGACGGAATCGTCGGCAAGGGGTTTCCGATCGAGGTCTACAACGTGCTCGGTGCCGGCGACGCCTTCATGTCCGGCTTCCTGTGCGGCTGGCTCGCCGGCGAAGACCACGCAACATCTGCCACCTGGGCCAATGCCTGCGGCGCATTCGCCGTCTCCCGTCTGCTCTGCTCGCCGGAGTACCCGACCTGGGCGGAACTGCAGTTCTTCCTTGAGCATGGAAGCCAGCACAGGGCGCTGCGGAAGGACGAAGCGATCAACCACATTCACTGGGCCACCACCCGCCGGGAAGAGATCCCGCTTCTGATGGCGCTCGCCTGCGACCACCGCATGCAATTGGTGGAGATCGCCGATCAGCTCGGCGTGCCGCACGAGCGCATTTCCCCCTTCAAACGGCTGACGGTCGAGGCGGCGGCGCGCGTGGCGAAGGGGCGGCCGGGCTACGGTATGCTGATCGACGAACGGTTCGGCCGCGACGCCTTCTTCGATGCGGCGACAAAGAACTTTTCCTGGATCGGCCGCCCGGTGGAGCTTCCCGGCTCAAAACCGCTGCGCTTCGAATTCAGCCAGGACATCGGCTCGCAGCTTGTCGAATGGCCGATCGGCCATTGCATCAAATGCCTGTGCTTCTATCATCCGGACGATCCGGCAACATTGAAGAAGGAACAGCAGGAGAAGCTGCGCGCGCTTTTCGAGGCGGCGCGGCGCGTCGGGCGGGAACTGCTGATCGAGATCATCGCCGGCAAGAACGGGCCGTTGAACGATGAGACGGTGTCCACGGCGCTGCAGGAGCTTTATAATCTCGGCATCAAACCCGACTGGTGGAAGCTGGAACCGCAGGCGTCGGCGGCGGCATGGCGCAACATCGACGCGGTCGTAGCGCGAAACGACCCCTATTGCCGCGGCATTGTCCTGCTTGGTCTGGAGGCGCCGAAGGAGGAGCTGGTGCAGGCTTTCGAGGCGACGAAGGCGGCGCCGTCAGTGAAGGGCTTTGCCGTCGGGCGCACGATCTTTGCTGATGCCGCGCGGGAATGGATGGCCGGCAGGCTCACCGACGAGGCGGCGATCATCGATATGACCAACCGCTTCGGCGAATTGACTGACGCCTGGCTGAAAACGCGCGGGCACTGAGAGCATTCTGGGAGGAACATGATGGGTAAGACGGTCCGGCTGACGATGGCGCAGGCCATCGTGCACTATCTGAAAAAGCAGATGACGATCGTCGACGGCAAAAAGGTGCCGATCTTTGCCGGCGTCTGGGGCATCTTCGGCCATGGCAACGTCGCCGGCATCGGCGAAGCGCTCTATCAGGTGCGCGAGGAGCTGCCCACCTACCGCGCCCACAACGAGCAGGGCATGGCGCATGCGGCGGTGGCCTTTGCCAAGGCGAGCTTCCGCCAGCGGTTCATGGCCTGCACGACCTCGATCGGCCCCGGCGCACTCAATATGGTGACGGCGGCCGGCGTTGCGCATGTCAACCGCCTGCCCGTCCTCTTCCTGCCAGGTGACATCTTCGCCAACCGCGTTCCTGATCCTGTTCTGCAGCAGATCGAGGATTTTGGCGATGGCACGGTTTCGGTGAACGACGCCTTCCGCTGCGTCTCGCGCTATTTCGACCGCATCACCCGACCCGAGCAGATCATCCCGGCATTGAAGCGCACCATGCAGGTCCTGACCGATCCGGTCGATTGCGGTCCGGTGACGCTGTCGCTCTGCCAGGACGTGCAGGCCGAGGCCTACGACTATCCCGAAAGCCTGTTCGAAGAGAGGGTCTGGAAGGAGCGCCGCCCGCGTCCGGATACGGACGAATTCACCGCAGCGATCGAGGCGATCCGTCACGCCGAGCGACCGCTGATCATCGCCGGCGGCGGCGTGCTCTATTCGCACGCTACAGCCGAGTTGAAGGCATTCGCGGGCATGCATGGCGTTCCCGTAGCCGTCACCCAGGCCGGCAAGTCGGCGCTGCCCGACGACCATCCGCTCTGCATGGGTTCCATCGGCGTCACCGGGACCTCCGCCGCCAACGCCTTTGCCGAAGAAGCCGACCTGATTCTGGCGGTCGGCACGCGCCTGCAGGACTTCACCACCGGCTCCTGGGCGCTGTTCAAGAACGAACGTATCAGGATCATCGGTCTGAATACTGCCTCCTTCGACGCAGCCAAACACGACGGCCTGCCGCTGGTCTGCGATGCCCGCGAAGGCCTGACGCTGCTTTCCGAAGCGCTGGGTGGCTGGAAGGCACCGGCCTCGGTCGAAGCAGCCGCGAAAGAGCGCAAGGCAGAATGGATGGCGGCGGCAAACAGCGCCACCGCAGCCACGAACGCCCCTCTCCCGTCTGACGGTCAGGTGATCGGTGCGGTCCAACGCGCCATCGGCGGCGAAAACTCCGTCCTCGTCTGCGCCGCCGGCGGGCTTCCGGGTGAACTGCACAAGCTCTGGCAGGCCGGAAGGCCGGGCAGCTATCACATGGAATACGGCTTTTCCTGCATGGGCTACGAGATCGCCGGCGGACTGGGAGTCAAGATGGCGCGGCCCGAAGCGGATGTCGTTGTCATGGTTGGCGACGGCTCCTACATGATGATGAACTCGGAGCTTTCCACATCGGTCATGCTCGGCCAAAAGCTGACGATCGTCGTGCTCGACAATCGCGGCTTCGGCTGCATCAACCGGCTGCAAATGGCGACCGGGGGTGCCAACTTCAACAACCTGCTCAAGGACGCGCGGATCGAGGCGATGCCGGACATCGATTTCCGGGCGCACGCCGAAAGCATGGGCGCAGTCGCGGTGAAGGTTTCCTCCATTGCCGATCTCGAGACGGCGATCGAGCAGAGCAAGGGCAACGATCGCACGTCGGTCATCGTCATCGACACCGATCCGCTGATTACCACCAAGGAAGGTGGCCACTGGTGGGACGTGGCGGTGCCCGAGGTCAGCCCGCGCGAAGAGGTCAAAAAGGCGCGTGAAGCCTATGTGAAAGCGCTCAGCGCCCAGCGCATCGGCTAGGTGCTTCAACCCATACGAGATCAATTTTCGGACGAGCCGATCCGTCGCTCTTCCGAGCCTAAGGAGAACATCATGAAAGCCAAACTCGGCATGTCGCCGATCGCCTGGTGGAACGACGACCTTCCGGAACTGAGCGACGACGTGTCCCTCGAGGAATGCCTTCGGCAGTCTCGCGGCGCGGGCTTTACCGGCATGGAGAAGGGTCGCCGCTTCCCCGAGGATCCGGCCGTCATGCTGCCGATCCTGCGCGCCGCCGACGTCACGCTCTGCGGCGGCTGGTTCTCCGGCACCCTTGTCGACGAGGAACTGGCCGCCAACAAGGACCGCATCGCCCCGATGATCGAACTGTTCAAGGCGGTCAACGCGCCCTGCATCGTCTATGGCGAAGTCGGCCGCTCCATCCAGGGCGACCGTTCCAAGCCGCTCGCGACCAAGCCGCGCCTTTCGGACGACGAGATGAAGGCCTATGCGCGCCGCGTCACCCAGTTCGGCGAATGGTGCGCCGAACAGGGCATGCCGCTCTCCTATCACCACCATATGGCCGCCGTGGTGGAAACCGAACCGGAGCTCGACGCCTTCATGCGCGCGTCGGGCGAAGGCATTCCGCTGCTGCTCGATGCCGGGCATCTGGCGTTTGCCGGCGGCGACGTGCTGCGCGCCATCGACAATCACCACGCCCGCATCAATCACGTCCACGTCAAGGACATCCGTCGGGCCGTGGTGGACGGATTGGATCGCAGCCGGCAATCCTTCCTCGATGCGGTGGCGCTCGGCGTGTTTACCGTGCCGGGCGACGGGTCGCTCGATTTCGGCGCAATCGTACAGCGGCTGGCGGATCACGGCTATGAAGGCTGGTTCGTCGTCGAAGCCGAACAGGATCCGCGCAAGGCCCCGCCGCAGAAGATGGCGGAGATCGGCCATGCGGAACTGATGCGCGTCATGACCGCTGCGGGCTATACCGTCGAGACAGAGGGTTTTCCGAAAGGATAGCGCTCCGCCGCACGCTGGACACGGATGCCGAATGAAAGGAACAAGCCCATGCCGAATCTGCTCGTAAAACCCAAGGGCGATCATGGCCGGGTGACGCATGTCACCCCGGAAAGCGCCGGCTGGACCTATGTGGGCTTCGATCTGCACAAGATGAAGCCGGGCGAGATCATCGCTGCGGAGACGGGAAGCCGGGAGGTTTGCCTCGTCTTCGTCACCGGCAAGGGGTCGGTGACGGCCGACGGCGAGAGCTTCGGCGTGCTCGGCGAGCGTATGAGCGTGTTCGAGGGCCAGCCGCATGCACTGTATGTGCCGGCCCATTCGAACTGGTCGGTGACGGCGGAAACGGGCCTTGAGCTTGCAGTCTGCTCCGCGCCGGGCGGAGGCAACTTCAAGGCCAAGGCGATTCCGCCCGGCACGCATCAGCAGATCGTTCGCGGCAAGGGCAGCAACGTCCGCCATGTCACTAACATCATGCCTGAGGATGACGGTTCGGCTCATTCGCTGCTGGTGGTGGAAGTGATCACCCCGGAGGGGCACACCTCCTCCTATCCTCCGCACAAGCACGACCGGGACGATCTGCCGAACGAAAGTTTCCTTGAGGAGACTTACTACCACCGCCTCAACCCGCCGCAGGGCTTCGCCTTCCAGCGCGTCTACACCGACGACCGTTCGCTCGACGAGGCGATGGCGGTGGAGGATGGCGACGTGACGCTGGTGCCCAAGGGCTACCACCCTTGCGCCACCTGCCACGGCTATGACCTTTACTACCTGAATGTCATGGCGGGTCCGAAGCGGATCTGGAAGTTCCACAACGCCAAGGAACACGAATGGCTGCTGACACGGTGAGGCGCAAGCCGGATTCGCCATAGACAAGCGGCAACCGCCAGGATCGATGGCATTGCGTGGTTTGGGATAAAGAACAGCCGGTCCAGGTCGCTTTTGACTGCTCTCATTCTGCGGGCGCATGAAGCCATGCACAATTAGGCAGAGTGCCGGGGAAACGGACAGATTCCGCCTCTTTAAGGCGCGGGCATCCTGATATAGCACATCTGCATCGAGACAGACGGCGAGAGAGGAAGATCCCATGAGCGCACATCACAAGGCAACACCGGAACAGGCCCGCGCCAAGATGGCCGCCTTCGACTGGGAGGATCCCTTCCTTATCGAGGACCAGCTGACCGACGAAGAGCGGATGATCCGCGACGCCGCCCACGCCTACTGCCAGGACAAGCTGGCATCGCGCGTTCTCGAGGCCAACCGTCACGAGATCTTCCACCGTGAAATCATGACTGAGATGGGTGCGCTCGGCCTGCTCGGCCCGACGATCCCCGAAGAGTTCGGCGGTGTCGGCGCCAACTACGTTTCCTATGGCCTCGTCGCCCGCGAAGTCGAGCGCGTCGATTCCGGCTATCGCTCGGCCATGTCGGTCCAGTCCTCGCTCGTCATGCACCCGATCTTCGCCTACGGCACCGACGAGCAGCGCAAGCGCTACCTGCCGAAGCTCGCCTCCGGCGAGTGGGTCGGCTGCTTTGGCCTGACCGAACCGGATCATGGCTCGGACCCCTCCTCCATGATCACCCGCGCGAAGAAGGTCGACGGCGGCTATCTCGTCTCCGGCGCCAAGAACTGGATCACCAATTCGCCGATCTCCGACGTTGCCATCGTCTGGGCCAAGTCGGACGCGCATGACGGCAAGATCAAGGGCTTCATCCTCGAGCGCGGCATGAAGGGCTTCGAGACGCCGAAGATCGAAGGCAAGTTCTCGCTGCGTGCCTCCATCACCGGCATGATCATGATGCAGGACGTGTTCGTTCCGGACGAAAACCTGTTGCCGGAAGTCTCCGGCCTCGCAGGTCCCTTCGGCTGCCTCAACCGTGCCCGCTACGGTATCGCCTGGGGTGCGATGGGTGCTGCAGAATTCTGCTGGCACGCCGCCCGCCAGTACACGATGGACCGCAAGCAGTTCGGCAAGCCGCTCGCCCAGATGCAGCTGATCCAGAAGAAGTTGGCCGACATGCAGACGGAGATTTCGCTCGGCCTGCAGGGCGCACTGCGCCTCGGACGCCTGTTCGACGAGCATCGCGCCCCGGCCGAACTGATCTCACTGATGAAGCGCAACAACTGCGGCAAGGCGCTCGACATCGCCCGCGTCGCCCGCGACATGCACGGCGGCAATGGCGTTTCCGACGAGTACGGCGTCATCCGCCACGTCATGAACCTGGAAGCCGTCAACACCTACGAGGGCACGCACGACGTTCATGCGCTGATCCTCGGACGCGCACAGACCGGCCTTCAGGCGTTCCAGTAAGCAACTTTCCGATCTTCTTCGCAACGATGCCAACGCCCCGCCTCGAGCGGGGCGTTGTGCTTTTGGCGCTGCGATGCCGGCAGGAAGTCCCGCCCGACGCTCATTTCCCAAAGAATCGGGCATCAAGTCGCAGAAGCAGCAGCCGAGCCATTCGGATAAAGGACCGCTCCTGGCCCCAAAGGGGGCCCGAGCTCAGGACATCGCGCTACCAGGTGGACGCCCCGAAGGGCGTCCACTGCAATCTTGTCATTCGCCCGCTCGATGCGACGACCGCATCTCCTTCACCTGCTGCATAACCTGTTCGAGGTTGTAGCTGGCCGGGTCCTGCATGGGCGGATAGTCGATGTAGCTCTCAAGCTCCTTCAGCCAAAGCGCCTGACCGATCGGCAGGAGGTTCCAGTCGTAGATGTAGGCGGTCGACGGAGAGCCAATCGTGCCGCCCGTTCCCATTACCGTCTTTATCTGCGTTCCGACGGAGACTTCAAATGGGTCGCGTTTGATGTTGACGACCTGAGTCCAGTGGTAGGGAATCACTCCGACGAGGAAGCCTTCCACGTTGTCGGACACCATCGCGAAGTACATCTTCCAGTTCTTGTAGCGAACGGCCGACGGGTCCTTGCCCGAGTAGTAGAAGAAGGTGTCGCGGGCCGATTTATCGGACTTGCCTTCGAGATAGTCGCGCTGGTTGACGCCGTCGAGCGTCGTCTTGGCTATGCCCGGATAAGCACCTTTCTCGATCTGCGCCTTCAGTTCGTTGCCCTTCGGGCCGCCGGCGATGTCGACCAGTGTCGGCAACCAGTCGAGCGAGGCGAAGATGTCGTTCTTGACCGTCCCAGGTTCAATATGGCCCGGCCAGCGCACGAGCATCGGCGCGCGCATGCCGCCCTCCCATGTCGTCAGCTTTCCGCCCTTGAACGGCGTTACGCCGCCATCGGGGAAAGTCTGCGTTTCGGCACCATTATCGGTGGTGAAGGCGATGATGGTGTTGTCAAGCTGCCCCATTTCTTCGAGCTTTTTCAGCACATAGCCGATGTTGTCATCCATCTGCTTCATGCCGGCTTCATTGAGACCCCAGTCCTTGCCGCCGGGCTCGCCAATCATGTTTGCGTACTTGTCCGACAGCACGGTGGTGATGTGCATGCGGGCCGGGTTGTACCAGACGAAGAACGGCTTGTTGGTTTTCTTCGGGTCGTTGCGGTCGAGGAAGTCGATGACGTGGCGCGAGATTTCTTCGTCCACGGTCTTCGAGCGCTCCAGCGTCAGCGGGCCTTCGTCCTTGCAGGTCTGTTTGGCGGCGGTCCCATCCGGCGAGGTGCAGAACAGCACGGGACGCGGCGGCGTCAGGCAAGGTGTCGTCGCCGGATCGACGGCCGCGGGATCATCGGGAATGCCGGGGATCGAGGTGTTCCTGCAAACCGGCGCGACCGTCTGCTCGGTCGGGGTCTTGTTGATGTCGGGGAAGCTCACTCCCTGCATGGCATCGAGGTGATAGAGATAGCCCCAGAATTCGTGGAAGCCGTGCGCGGTCGGCAACGCGTCAGTGTGGTCGCCCAGGTGGTTCTTGCCAAACTCGCCGGTGTTATAGCCAAGATCGCGCAGGAACCACGCTAGCGACGGCGTTCCCGGCCGCAGGTAGGACGGGCTTCCTGGCAGTTGCGGCGGGATCATGCCGGTGCGTAGCGGATGCATCCCGGTGAAGAAGGCGTTGCGACCAGCCGTGCAGCTTTGCTCGGCGTAGTAGGTCATGAATTTCGCACCCTCATTACCTATGCGATCGATGTTGGGCGTTTCGCCCACCATCAGGCCTTGGTGATAGATGCCCGGCTGCATCCAGCCGATGTCGTCGCCCATGATGAACAGAATGTTCGGCTTCTGTGCTTGCTGGGCGTTGGCCGGGCTCGCTCCGACCAGGAGCGCCGCGGCAAAGGTTGCCAATACGGCACTACTGCTGCCAATCTTGCGCTGCATCTGCTTTCTCCCTCAATAAAGGCCAGAACAACCGAACGCGGAATATGACGACGATGTGCCGAACCGACAGTTCGGTCTCCGGTGTTGGTTTGGATGTGCTAGACGCCTTCTGCGGCCCTCCTTTCCCATCGCAGTCAAAGCAACGAAAAATGCGCCCCAAAGCCCGTATGCAAGTCTCGTAGCGAGACCAGTGCACCGCCTCGAATAGATTGATGTCCGCGCCTTATGCTGAATATTAGCGTTATCTCACGAAATGAGCTGCTCTTCCAGATTGAAAGCCGCAGCGATCTCGCGGTGATCGTTGTCCGGCTGGAAAACGCTCGACCCTTCTGACGCGAAGCGGTCTCTGCTGCTTTAGGCTGAGTTGGGTTGGACCATTGTTTCCCATCTGTCGGAAAGCGCGTGCAGAGGGTGTTCGCGCTCAATTTCCCAGAATTGCGATACGTAAATTTTTACATGGCGCCTTTAGCGATTTCCAACACATAGGTGCAAAACTCCCCGCATGGTCGTTTGGGGGCATGATGCCCATTTCCGGGAGAGCATATGGTGGAGTTGGTAGACAAGCGCCAAAGCGGCGGCCTTTACGAGCGCAAATGGGAGCGCTTCAAGGTGAACCGGCAGGGCATGCTGTTGTCCGTCGGCCTTGATCTCGCGGTCCCCAAGACCCGGAGTTGCAAGCTGATCGATATCTCGCAAGGCGGCGCCAGCTTTTCCGTCAACACGACGATCGGGCTCGGACAGCACTACTATCTGACAATCGTCGGTGTCTTCGCCAAGGTCGGTTGCGCGGAAATGTACCGCAACGATCATCGCATCGGTGTCCAGTTCATCAAGGAAATCGACGAGGAACTGCTGCACGAGATCGTGCGCGCCGACTACTTCACCGGCGGCGTCGCCACGAAGAAAAAGGATGCCCCGCTCCCCTATACCAAGGGCATCGTCCGACCGCAGTTCAACCTGCAGCGCGCCTGACCGCCAAGCCGGGCGCGGGATCGCCAGCGGCGCCCGCAGCCCGCCTCTACCGCAGTGTCGTCGACGACACCGCGATAACACCTTGAAAACAACACATAATCCTTACAGAAAATCGATTTGGAATTTTGCCGGCATGCGTTAGTGTGCCGCCGGCCTGCGCTGTCGGCCTGCTCGACGCACGCAAGCAAGCTCTTCCTTGACGTCACTCAACAAGGTGCTCGCAGAATGTCCGGCTTCTCCCGCTTCACCCCGCTCGTCAACGCGCTTCCCTCCACCATCCCCTTCGTGGGGCCGGAAGCGATCGAACGGCAGCGGGGGACCAGGGTGAAGGCGCGCATCGGTGCCAATGAGAGCGGCTTCGGCCCCGCACCCTCGGTGCTGGCGGTGATAGCGCGCGCGGCCGGCGAAACCTGGATGTACAACGATCCGGAGAATTTCGAGCTGCGCGAAGCACTTGCCCTCCACCACGGTGTCTCGCGCGACAACATCGCGATCGGTGGCGGCATCGACGGGCTGCTCGGTGAAATCGTCCGGCTTGTCGTTGAGCCGGGCACGCCGGTCGTGACGTCGTTGGGCGGCTATCCGACGTTCAACTACCATGTGAATGGCTATGGCGGGCGTCTCGTGACCGTTCCCTATGTCAACGACCGGGAGGATCTGGACGGCCTTCTTGCCGCAGCCAAGCGCGAGGACGCGCCGCTCGTCTATTTCGCCAATCCGGACAATCCGATGGGAAGCTGGTGGGATGCCGACAGCGTCGCCGCCTTCGCCCGTGCACTGCCGGAGCACAGCCTGCTGATCCTCGACGAGGCCTATTGCGAGACGGCACCTGCTGGCTCCACGCCTGCGATAACGGCTTTGATCGGCCAACCGAACGTTCTGCGGATGCGGACGTTCTCGAAGGCCTACGGGCTCGCCGGCGCGCGCGTGGGTTATGCGATCGGCACGATCGGCAACGCACAGGCTTTCGACAAGATCCGCAACCATTTCGGTATGGCGCGGATTTCGACGGCGGCAGCGCTCGCGGCACTTGCGGATCAGACCTACCTGCACGAGGTGGTTGGCCGCATCGCCGCGGCGCGCGACAGGATCACGAAGATCGCCACACAGAACGGCCTGCGCCCCCTGCCCTCTGCCACCAATTTCGTTGCGATCGACTGTGGGCACGACGGCAACCACGCCCGCGCGATTGTCGACGGGTTGATGGAGCACGGTATCTTCATCCGCATGCCCGGCGTAGCGCCATTGAACCGCTGCATACGCGTCAGCGTCGGCCCAGAGGCGGAGATGGCACTGTTTGAAGAGATGCTTCCGAAGGTGTTGAAGACGGTGAACAGCAAGCGGTAGGCAGCAGCTTGTCATTTTTGGACAGCAGCGCCTTCTTCGAGGTTCTTGTAGGTTTTTGATTTCCTACTGCCTACCGGGCTGTTTTCGTCGTCTCAGTGTGTCGTCATCCAGTCGCGGGCGGCACGAAGCGCCAGCGCGAGATCGGTCTTGGTCATCGTCGCAGCGAGATCGGCGCGCAGCTCAGCGGCACGATCGCAACCCTTGATAGCGGCGATGTTGAGCCATTTGTGGGCAGCGACCAGATCGACGTCGCATCCGCGACCGGTCGCATAAGTCAGCCCCATTTCGCAGAAGGTATCGGCGCGGGTCTCGCCGCCCATCATGGCGGCCATTTCGGAGTTCTGGATGTCGAAGCGTGCCATTGTCGTTGTCCCTGTCCTGTTGTCTTCTTGTTGTATCGCCCTGTTTTGTGGAACCTTTCGAGAGCCTGCCGTCTTCTGCGGCATGTGCTTCCCGAAGGTTTTGTCGGCCGGTGTTTCCCGTGCTCGTCTTATGGCTCCACTATGCCAGCGCCCCTTCAATGGGCGCTTAAAATGCATGATTAATTTGCGACAAACAAAGTTCAAACAGTTGGTAAACTTGGGTTTTCGTTAAGCATCGGACGGTCTGGAACGCCGCGGATTTGTGTCAAAATTTACGCATTCTTCAACTTGCAATTTCAACCATTCACTAACCACGGAAAACGGTCGCAAGTTTCACCCGAGCAATAATTGGTCCTGCCCCACTGAGGAGATAGCTGGAAAATCCACGATTTCGCGCTGATTGGTGATTTACCTTTACGTGCGCGTAAGATAGCTTTCGCTGGCGTCGGAGGAGACGCAGGGGATCAGGAGCGCCGCAACGAGGCGGGAAAGCTCCGGCAACGGGAGGAAGACATGCTACGTATCACCATTCTGGCCGCCGCCCTTGGCCTCGGTCTTGGCAGCAGCGCTTTGGCGGCCGAGCCGATCGAGGGCAACTGGAGGACGGCAAGCGGCGAAACCGCCGCGATCGACAAATGCGGTGGCGGTTTCTGCATCACGCTCAAGTCGGGCAAGTTCGCCGGCAAACGGATCGGCCAGCTCGACGGCACCGGCGGCGAGTATTCCGGCTCGATCACCGACCCGGAAGACGACAAGACCTATAGCGGCTCCGGCTCGGTGAGCGGCAACGCGCTGAAGATGAAGGGCTGCGTGCTCAAGGTCTTCTGCAAATCGCAGACCTGGTCGCGGCTTTGAGGGGGTACCCGCGAGGAGCAAAGGTCTCCCGCCGGTTCGGTGAGCAACTTCGCAAAGTTGGCCTACCCATCTTCTCGTCACACCGGCCTTGAGCCGGTGTCCAGCCACGCCGCGTCTGCGGCGCGAAAGGTGCTTTTTCTCGCGCAAGGACTTGCGCGGCTGGATGCCGGATCAAGTCCGGCATGACGGAATCTCTTGGACGCGGCGCCCTCACCGCGCCCGCTGACCGAACAGGATCTTCTGCGCTTCCCTGTCCTCGGCAAGGTTTGCCTGGCGAGCACGCTCCTCCTTGCCGACCTCGATGCCGCGCTGGACCGCCGGACGGGCGAGAACGGCGTCGAACCAGCGCTTCAGGTGCGGGAAGTCTTCCAGATTCTGGCCCTGGTTCTCATAGGGACGCACCCAACCGATGCAGGCCATGTCGGCGATTGAATAGTCGCCAGCGAGGAACTCGTGTTCCGCCAACCGCTTGTTCATCACGCCATAGAGACGGTTCACCTCGTTGGTGTAGCGGTCGATGCCGTATTCGATCTTTTCCGGCGCATACTGGCGGAAATGGTGCGCCTGACCGGCCATCGGCCCGAGCCCACCCATCTGCCAGAACAGCCATTCGTCGACCTGCACGCGGGCGCGCTCTTCGGCCGGGTAGAATTTCCCGTACTTGCGGCCGAGATACTGCAGGATGGCACCGGATTCGAACACCGAAATCTGTTCGCCACCCGGGCCATCGGGATCGATGATCGCCGGCATGCGGTTGTTGGGGGCGATATTGAGGAACTCCGGCGCGAACTGCTCGCCCTTGCCGATGTTGATATACTTCACCTCGTAGGGAGCGCCGAGTTCCTCCAGCATGATGGTAATCTTGTAGCCGTTCGGGGTCGGCCAGAAAAAGAGTTCGATCGGCTTGGTCATCCGGTTCTCCATTCGATGTCAGATGGAGTTAGCGATCGCCATGATCGGCTTCAAGGCGCGCCGCCGAATTCATCCACTCCGGCCAAGCCGAACTTCGGCGGCCTCCAAGCCGACTTTCCTGAACGCCAGATGAACCGCCCTCTCAGGACGCGTTCAGTCGCGCCATGCGAGAAGGGCATCACGGAAAGACAATCTCAGGGAACGAACGATGGAAATCCTGGCCCGCCGACTGACGATCATCACGCTGCTGATGACTGTTTTTGCGATCTCGGTCGCTGCAGCAGTCGAAACCGATCAGCGCCGCCACGAGTTGAACAAGCACTACGGCACGGCAAGCGCCTGCTCGATCCCGACAATCTGCTCCGCCGCCCTTTAACCTCACCGCAGCAAGGACGCCCGCCATGCCGATCGCGCTTCTCGCCAGCCTTGCCGTCAGCCTGCGAATCCTCGTGCTCGCCGCACTGATGGTCGCGCCGCTTGCAGCCGTCACTTTTGCCGCAAGCAACGGCGTCCTCGGCGCCGGCAAGCAGGGCGCCGGCCTGGTGCTCTTCGTCACGCTGCAGCGGCAGGCGATGAGCTGAGCCGGGATAGTCGACAGCGAGGCCAGATGCGGCACATTGCGGCGCCAGCGCCCCCGAAAAAGATTTCGAATTCTCCAGTTGTACGGTAACTCTTGGGCACCTTTATTGGGAGCCCGCATGCAATCCATCCTAATCTACGGCGCCGCGGCCCTTGCAGAAATCGCCGGCTGCTTTTCCTTCTGGGCCTGGTTGCGCCTGGAAAAGTCGGCGCTCTGGCTTGTTCCCGGCATGGTATCGCTTGCGGCCTTTGCGTGGCTTCTGACGCTGATCGATTCGAGCGCGGCCGGCCGCGCCTACGCCGCGTACGGCGGCATCTATATCGCTGCGTCCCTCCTGTGGCTCTGGTTTGCGGAAGGCTTTGCCCCCGACCGCTGGGACCTGACGGGTGCTGCAATCGCTGTTGCCGGAGCCATCGTCATTCTTGCCGGTCCACGTTGAATTTTACACAGAATCGCTCGAAAGCGACCCGGTTGACCGCCTCCGGACGTTACAATCTTGTCGTTTGCGTGCAAGCTTCGCCGAACTATAATGATTCATGAGCAAACGAATCTTGTCCCAGACCGCCCTTCCATTCGCCACACCAGATCTCTTCGAGCCGCAGACCTTCGACGACCCGGTCAAGGCGGTCGAGTGCCTGGAAGCACTCTATGAGCGCAACACGCGCTTCCTGACGGATGCGTTTGTCGGACTTGCGCGGACTGGAACGCCGGTGTGCCGCTATCGCGCGTGCTATCCGCAGGTCAGCGTCGAGACGACGAGCTTCGGCCATGTCGATTCGCGGCTGTCCTACGGCTACGTCGCCTCGCCGGGCGTCTACACCACAACGATCACCCGCCCGAAGCTCTTCCGGCATTATCTGAAGGAACAACTGGGCCACCTGATGCGCAACCACGGCATCAGCGTCACGGTGTCGGAATCCTCCACGCCGATCCCATTGCACTTCGCCTTCGGCGAAGGCGCCCATGTCGAGGCGGAGGTCGCCGAAAACATCACCGTACCGCTGCGGGACCTGTTCGACGCACCGGACCTGACGAACACGGACGACGAGATCGCAAACGGTTCCTACGAAGCCGGCCCCGGCGAGGATTCACCGCTTGCGGCCTTCACGGCCCAGCGCATCGACTACTCGCTTGCTCGCCTCAGCCACTACACGGCGACCAACGCCAACCACTTCCAGAACTTCGTACTCTTCACGAACTACCAGTTCTATGTCGATGAATTCTGCGCCTGGGCACGGTTGCAGATGGCCGAGGGCGGCAATGGTTATACGGCCTTCGTCGAGCCCGGAAACGTCGTCACCCAGGCCGGAAACGACAAGCCGGATACGGACCTGACGCTGGCGCGGCTGCCACAGATGCCGGCCTACCATATCAAGCGCAAAGGCCACGGCGGCATCACGCTCGTCAACATCGGCGTCGGCCCCTCCAACGCCAAGACGATCACCGACCACATCGCCGTACTGCGCCCGCATGCCTGGCTGATGCTCGGTCACTGCGCCGGGCTTCGCAACAGCCAGACGCTCGGCGACTACGTGCTTGCCCATGCCTATGTGCGCGAGGATCACGTGCTCGATGACGACCTGCCGGTGTGGGTGCCGATCCCGGCGCTGGCCGAAGTGCAGGTCGCGCTCGAAAGCGCCGTCGCCGAGGTGACGGGGCTCGAGGGCTACGACCTGAAGCGCATTATGCGCACCGGCACGGTCGCCACGATTGACAATCGCAACTGGGAATTGCGCGACCAGCGCGGACCGGTGAAGCGGCTGTCGCAGTCGCGCGCGATCGCGCTCGATATGGAATCGGCAACGATCGCGGCCAACGGTTTCCGCTTCCGTGTGCCCTACGGCACCCTGCTCTGCGTCTCCGACAAGCCCCTGCACGGGGAGTTGAAATTGCCCGGCATGGCAACAGCCTTTTACCGGACCCAGGTCAACCAGCACCTGCGCATCGGCATCCGGGCACTGGAGAAGCTCGCCGGCATGCCGACGGAAAAACTGCACTCGCGCAAGCTGAGAAGCTTCTTCGAGACAGCGTTCCAATAGGCCGTCATCGCGCCTTCGAGGGAAGCCACGACAGGACGATGGAGAGTGCGGTGCCGACGCAGGCGCTGGCCACGATCAGCAGATGTGCATTGATGGCCGCCTCCGCCATCGCCGCAAGCGATACCTTGTCGGCGGCCGCGCCGAACGCGACCGCACCGGCCGCAATGCCGGCCGGATAGGTGCCGACACCACCCGGCGCATGCAGCGGAAGGACCGAGGATAGCTCCCCGCCGAGCGCACCACCAAACGTCGCGGTGAGCGGCGTCACGCCGAGCAGGCCGAGTACCCAGGCGAGCACGATCACCTTCACCCCCCAATTCAAAATGGTGAAGGCCCAGGCGCGGACGAAGCCAGCAGTGTCCGCCGGGATGCCGGCCTCGATCTCTTCCAGAAACTTTTCCAGCCTCTGCGGCAGGGCACTATTCAGGTGGCGGAAGATCAGGGCCTTGGCCGCAAAGAACGCAAGCGGCGAAACAAGGAACGCAATCCAGACGAACCAGGCGATCCCCCTGTTTTCGGCCCCCAACACAAGGCCGACGCCAGCTGCGGCACAAAGCGCGTGCAGATCCAAGAGCCGCATGACCAACAGCGCCGCTGTCGCACGCGGCAAGGGCACGGCGAACTGCGAACGCATCAGAAGCGGAAAGCTCGTCTCCCCGGCCCTGAACGGCAGCATGATGTTGAGGAGATTGTGGACTTGGGTGAGACGAAAGAGCTTCAGGAACCGGCGCGAGGTTTCGGCGGGAAAGTAGTCATATATGCGCTGGGCGCGAACGAGATAGGTGGCGGTCAAAAGCACAAGTGCGGCTATCGTGGTCCCGGCTCCCACCTTGGACCACTGTGACAACAGCTGCCCCCATCCCCATTGCCACTGGATGAAAGCGCCATAGATAGCGAGACAGGCGAATGTCAGCAGGCTCATGGCGTGGCGGGAAAGCCAGTATCGTTTGCTTGAATTCGGTGGCGACATCATCTTAGCTTGCTATCATGAGATCATATAATAACTTAGCGACTTGCATTTCCTGTTGGATTGCAAACGCTTTCGTATCACGACACACATTTTGAGAGAACGCAGCCGAATGAACTGACGCAATTGCTAGCCGGAGAAAGGGAAACAATTGCTGGATGAATCGCAGGCAGTGGTCGCGGGTACGCTGGAGCTCCCCGCAATTGAAATCTCGATAGTCGTTCCCGTCTTCAACGAAGAAGAGAGCGTTGAGCTTCTAGTCGACCGCGTCTGCGAGGCCATGCAAGGTTTCGAAAAGACCTGGGAGCTGATCCTCGTCGACGACGGCAGCACGGATGGTACACTCGCCAAGGCTCGCGGCTTGGTCGATCGTCCGGGCTTGGAGATGTCCATCATCGAGCTGCAGCGCAACTTCGGCCAGACTGCCGCAATGCAAGCAGGCATCGACGCCGCAAACGGTCGTCTGATCGCAACTCTCGACGGCGACCTGCAGAACGATCCGCGCGACATCCGTGCCATGGCAAAGGCCTTGGAGGATCGCGAACTCGACCTTCTCGTCGGTTGGCGCAAGAACCGCAAGGATGGGCTCTTCCTGCGCAAGATCCCCTCGTGGTGCGCAAACGCGCTAATCGGGCGGATTACAGGCGTGCGGCTGCACGACTACGGTTGCAGCCTGAAGGTCTATCGCGCCTCGATCATCAAGCAGGTCAAGCTGATGGGCGAGATGCATCGTTTCATTCCCGCCTGGGTCGCGGGCGTGGTTCCGAGCTCACGGATCGGCGAGATGGTGGTGACGCACCACCCGCGCATGTTGGGAAACTCGAAATACGGCCTTTCCCGCACGTTCCGGGTCATTCTCGACCTTTTGTCCGTGCTGTTCTTCATGCGCTACAAGGCGCGACCCGGCCATTTCTTCGGCTCGATCGGGCTGGCCGCGGGTGCGCTGAGCATGTTGATCCTCACATATCTCTTCATAGACAAATTTGCCTTCGGCGCCGACATCGGCTCGCGGCCACTCCTCTTCGTCGGCGTCATGTTGTTTTTGTCGTCGATCCAGCTCATCACCACAGGCATCCTCTCCGAAATGATGGCACGGACCTATTTCCGCGACGACGACACGCCGAACTACATTGTTCGCCACACCTTCCGGCACGGCTGACATGGTTCGCTTCCTGCGCACAGCGCCGAACGCGGTCTTCGTCCTGCTAGCCGCATATTTTCTGCTGAATTTTCTCGTTCGCCTCGCCATGCCTGATTCGCTGGAGCGGGACGAGGCGCAGCAGATCCTGCTGTCGCAGTGGCTCGCGGCCGGCTACGACACGCAGCCCCCGTTCTATAATTGGGTGCAGTACGCGATCATCAAGATCACGGGGCCGAGCGTTTTCGCAATCAGTCTTCTGAAAAACCTGGTGCTGTTCCTCGCCTATCTCTTCTATGGACTGGCGGCACGCACGGCGTTGAAGAGCCGCGATCTGGCGATCATCGCGACGCTATCGTTGCTGACGATCCCGCAGATCGCCTTCGAGGCACAACGCGACCTGACCCATACGGTCGCCGTCATTTTTGCGGCCTCGCTCTTCTTCTATGGCCTTTTCCGCACGCTCGCAGCCCCCGGTGCCGCATCCTATCTTCTGACCGGCGTGGCGATCGGCATCGGCATGATCTCGAAGTACAATTTCGCCCTCCTGCCGGCTGCAGCCCTGGTTGCCGTGTTGCTCGACCGGGAATGGCGCGCGCGCCTGTTCGACTGGCGGCTGCTCCTGACGATCGCCGCAAGTATCGCAATTGTCGCACCGCACGCACTCTGGCTGCTGGACCACATTGGCGTTGCGAGCGAAAGGACGATGGAGAAGCTGGCTGAAGAGGGAACCGGCCTGTCGTCCCAGATACTCGGCGGCTTCGCTTCCTTGGCGTTGGCCATCGTCGGATTTTCCGCCCTGACCTTCGTCGTTTTCGCCGCCGTATTTCGCGGGCAACTGCTGAAGGCCCTTTCGCAAGGCAGCCGCTGGACGCGACTGATCGAGCGGATGATGCTCGCCTTTCTGCTAGCGCTCGCCCTGCTGATCGTGTTCGGCGGAGCCGCACACATCAAGGATCGCTGGCTCACGCCGTTGCTTTTGATCCTGCCTCTCTACCTCTGCCTGAAGGTGGAAGCGGCTGGCGGGGGGGATGCTTCTCAGTTGAAGCGCTTTCTCCCCGTTCCCCTTCTCATCATGCTCGCCGTGCCAGCCATCCTCTTCGGCCGCGTCGCAATGGCAGGGCTGACAGGAGACTATCAGAAGCTGAACGTTCCCTATGCCGCCTTTGCGGCACATGTCAGGGAGATGGACAATGTTACGCCTGCCGCAATTCTGACAGCGGAAGCACACCTCGCCGGTAATCTGCGCCTGCAGTTTGCCGACGTGCCGGTGCTTTCGGATAACTATCCCGGCTTTGCACCCAAGGTGGGCTTGAGCAGCGAGTCGCCGCTACTGGTTGTCTGGCGCAACGAAAGCGGTACCGAGACGGGCATCCCCCCGAATCTGGCCCTCTATGCAACACGCGCGCAAGAGGTTGCCACTGCCGATCCGATCGTGCGTGCGATCGAACTGCCCTACATTTACGGTCGTGCGGGCGATACCTACGGCTTCGGCTACGCGCTGATCTATCCGGCGGCTCCGCCGCAATCCGACGCTGCCAAGCCCTGACGTGCGCCCTGATCCGGGCACGTTAACACTAGGAATCCGGCGTCAAAACGAAACGGGCCCGGCGCCGAGACGGCGCGCGGGCCCGATGGAGTTCAGGAGATTTCGATCCTCAGCCCTTCATTACCTTCCACCCGTGATCGAGACCCTTGCGGGTGATCTCGATCATCTGGTCGATCTCGCTGCGGGTGATGACCAGCGGCGGGGAATAGAGCATGCGGTCGGCGGTAGCGCGCAGGACGAGGCCGTTGGCGAGGCAGTGGTTGCGCACTTCGACGCCCGCCTTCTCCTTGTCCTCGAAGCGCTTGCGGGTCGCCTTGTCCTCGGCAAGCTGAACGGCAGCCATCAGGCCGACGCACTGCGTCTGGCCGACCATCGGGTGATCTTCCAGCGACTTCAGGCCGGCAGCGAGATAGGGTCCGACGTCGTCGCGGACGCGCTCGACCAACTTCTCGTCCTCGATGATGCGGAGGTTCTCCAGGGCCGCAGCCGCGCAGACCGGGTGGCCGGAATAGGTGAAGCCGTGGTTGAAGTCGCCGACTTCGTTGACCAGGACGTCAGCGACGCGATCGCTGACCATGACGCCGCCGATCGGCAGATAGCCGGAGGACAGACCCTTTGCGATCGGCGCCATGTCCGGCTCCACGCCGAAATACTGGTGGCCGAACCAGCTTCCGGTGCGACCGAAACCGCAGATGACTTCGTCCGTTACCAGCAGAATGTTGCGCGCCTTGCAGATGCGGGCAATCTCCGGCCAGTAGGTTTCCGGCGGCACGATGACGCCGGCCGCCCCCTGGATCGGCTCAGCGACGAAGGCTGCGATATTGTCCTCACCCAATTCGTCGATCTTCGCTTCCAGTTCACGGGCCATCTTCAGGCCGAACTCGGCCGGCGAAAGGTCTCCGCCCTCGCCGTACCAGTAGGGCTGGCCAATATGGACAATGCCGGCGATCGGCAGGTCGCCCTGCTCGTGCATCCACTTCATGCCGCCGAGCGAGGCGCCGGCGACGGTGGAGCCGTGATAGCCGTTCACCCGCGCAATCACCGTTTTCTTCGTCGGCTTGCCCATGGCAGCCCAGTAGACACGCGCCATGCGGAACCAGGTGTCGTTGGCTTCCGAGCCCGAGCCGGTGAAGAAGACGCGGTTGATGTTCGGACCGGCATGGGACGTGATCTTCTGCGCCAGAAGCACCGTCGGCGGCGTCGTGGTGCCGAAGAAGGTGTTATAGTAGGTCAGCTCGTTCATCTGCTTGTAGGCAGCGTCGGCAATTTCCTTGCGTCCATAGCCGATGTTGACGCACCAAAGACCGGCAAAGCCGTCGAGATACTTCTTGCCGTGATTGTCATAGATGTAACAGCCTTCGCCACGCTCGATGATGCGGGTGCCAGCCGCATTCAGCTTTTTCATGTCGGAGAAGGGGTGAAGATGATGCGCGGCATCGAGGGCACCAAGATTGGAGACGGCTGCAGGCATAGTCGACATGAATGGCTTCCTTGGGCTTTACGGGGTTCTCGCCAATTCCACCTCAAAACCGGCGAAAAATCCCTGACTCATTGAACGACGGGTCAGAATGGGTTAGGAAAATGCCTATCTGACAGGCATTTGGCAATAGAGCGGCACAAGAATCGCTCACCGCCGGATGACCTTTGAACAACCCGCCAGAGTGAAACTTGACCATGATCAACGAAAACCCGGTGGCCGGCACCACGCCCGCCAATGCTCCCTCCCGTATCGAAATCCTGCTCGTCGGCATGAACGGCGATCTACGCGGCAAGCAGATCCCGATCGAAGCGGAAAAGAAGGTCTGGGAAGGGACAGTCCGCTTGCCCTCATCGACCCAGTCGCTCGACATCTGGGGCGACGACAACGACGACATCACCGGGCTTTCGCTGTCGGTCGGCGATCCGGACGGCCAGTGCATTCCCGATCGCCGTTCGCTTGCCGCCATGCCCTGGGCGCCGGCAGGCTCGAAGCAGGTGCTCGCCACCATGCACGAACTTGACGGCACGCCGAGCTTCATGTGCCCGCGCGCGATCCTGGCTTCGTTGCTGAAGCGTTTCGAGGAGCGCGGGCTGACGCCGGTCGTTGCGACCGAACTCGAGTTTTACGTGATGGAGGATGATTGGCGTGTGACCGGCAAGCCGCGCCCGCCGGAGCGGCTGATGTATCGCGGCCAGCCGAACGGCTACCAGCTCTATGACATGAGCGCCGTCGACGCGCTTGAAGACTACCTGCAGACCGTCCGCACCTGGGCGCGCGACATGGAACTGCCGGCGGATGCGACCACCGCGGAATTCGGCCACGGACAGTTCGAGATCAACCTCCTGCATCGCCCCGATGCGCTCGCCGCCGCCGACGACTGTATCTACCTCAAGCGCATCGCCGAGCAGGCCGCGCGCCGGCACGGATTGAAATCCACCTGCATGGCCAAGCCTTATGCCGACCAAGCCGGCTCCGGCCTGCACGTGCACGCCAGCATCATCGACAAGGACGGCCGCAACATTCTCGACGCGAAGGGCGGCGATCCGAAGAAGCTGAAGTCGATCTGCGCCGGCATGCTGAAGACGATGCGCGACGCGCAACTGATTTTCGCGCCCTTTGCCAATTCCTACCGCCGCTTCCAGCCCGGCTCTTTCGCGCCCGTGGACATCGACTGGGGCTTCGGCCACCGCGGCACCGCGATCCGCATTCCGGACAAAGACGGCCCGGCAGCCCGCGTCGAACATCGCGTCGCCGGTGCCGATGTCAACCCCTACCTGCTGCTGACAGCCATCCTCGGCGGCATCCTGCTCGGCCTCGACGAGGACCTCGATCCCGGCATGGCAACCGAGCCCGGCAAGGATCCGGTCGGAGTCGGGCGGCTGACGCACGACTTCCTCACGGCGGTCGAGGATTTTCGCGCCTCGCCCTTCATCGCCGACGTCTTCGGTCCGGCCTATCAGAAGCTCTACGGCGACACGAAGCGGAAGGAAGCAATCACTTACCTCCGCACGGTCTCGGACTTCGATTACCAGACCTATCTGGCTCGGATCTGAGTTCAGGCCGCAGCCTGCGGCTTTGGCGTTGATTGTGCCGCCACCTGCGGCACGATCACCTTCAATTCGCCGGCGTGAAGTCGAAGCGAGACATCGCGGCCCATCGGCAGCAACTCGCCGTCGATGACACAGTTGACGGCGCGATCCATCTTCGGGAAATGCAGTTCGACGGCGCTGCCGGTCATCTCGGTCACGGTCGCATTCTCCCGCAGCTTGCCGCGCAGGATATCATAGGCGAGGCGCGCAACGCCCGAGGTCGCCAGCGGTTGCGCGACGTAGAAGCCGAGGTGTCCGCCCGTGATGTCATCCGCATAAAGCAGCGAATCATTGCCGAAACGGTTGTTCGACACATTGATGGCCGAGACCATCCGATGCTCGCGGACACCGTCGACATCGAACTCGACCTCGAATTGCGGTGGGTCCAGCATGACACCGATGGCCGCCCGAATATTGGCGGCAATCTTGCCGGGCCGCGAGCGGTAGGTCATGGCGTTGCGCAGCCGCACCATGCGGGCATGCATTCCTGCGGAAAACTGATGGACAAATGCACGGCCGTTGGCGCTGCCGATATCGGCATCGGCGACGGTGCCATGAGCGAGCGTTTCAACCGCCTGCCAGATGTTGAGCGGAATGCGCAGCGAACGGGCGAACAGGTTCATGGTGCCGGCGGGCACGACGCCGAGCGAGATGCCGCTCTCCCAGGCAAATCCCGCCGCAGCCGAGATCGTACCGTCACCGCCGCCGGCGAGCATCGCATCGAGGTCGGTCCGTCCGGCGCAGCGACGCAGAGCCATCTCGATATCGGCGCCCTCGACGACGTCGCAATCCAGGTGATGGCCCGCAGCGGCGAAGACCGTCTCGGCATACCGTACGTAAGCTTCCATGTCAGTGGTGCGGAAGGTGCCTCCGTCCTTGTTGAATATCGCCTGGATCCGCATCGCTTTTCTCCGAACCGTCGCGCCAGCACCCTCCCCGAAACGTTCCCAGTAATTAAATAGTTGCAAAACGGCAAAATAGCAGCAGACGCCGACGGCGACCGTCTTTTGCCGGCAATAGCAGTGCTGCCATGCAAAAATTAGCGATAGGAATTGCCGCAAATAGTGCTACTTTTGCCGCGGCCCTCGTTCTTCGTGGGCCGATCCTATTGCTTTCCCAAGAATGGCCGCCGGCCGGACCGTCTGCAATGCACCCAGGAGGAGGGTTGCGGCGCACACATCCGCTGTTTGCCGCGATTTGGGCCATCACAGGAAGCCGACGTGACCGACTTGCGCATCGCATCCGCCCCCTCCTCCGGGCAGTCCATCCTCTCCCCTCTCACCGTCGCGCTGATCATCATCGCGCTTGCCGTTGGCAGCTTCGGCATCGGGACAGGCGAATTCGCGATCATGGGTCTGCTGCCGGACGTGGCGACGACTTTCGGCGTCACCAATGCGCAAGCAGGCTACGTCATCAGCGCCTATGCATTCGGTGTCGTCGTCGGTGCACCGGTTCTCGCGGTGATCGGCGCGCGCTTTCGCCGGCGTGACCTGCTTCTGGCCTTCATGGCGGTGTTCGCGGTCGGGAACAGCGCAAGCGCGCTTGCGCCCACCTTCGAGAGCTTCCTGTTGATGCGCTTCCTGACCGGCCTGCCGCACGGCGCCTATTTCGGCGTCGCAGCACTCGTCGCGGCATCGATGGTGCCGGTGAACAAGCGCACGCAGGCGGTCGGCAAGGTCATGCTGGGCCTGACACTCGCCACCCTGATCGGCACGCCGCTCGCCGCCTTCTTCGGGCAAATGCTCGACTGGCAGTACATGTTTGCCGCCGTCGGGATCACCGGCATCCTTACCGTCATCCTGATCGCCATCTTCCTGCCGCGCGACGAGACTCCTGTCGGCATCAACGCATGGACTGAGCTCGAGGCGCTGAAGCGCAAGCAGGTGTGGCTGACGCTCGGCATTGCCGCGACCGGTTTCTGCGGCATGTTCGCCGTCTTCACCTACATCTCGCCGATCGTCACCGAGGTTGCGGGCCTTTCTCTTTCAATGGTGCCGGTCATCATGGCGGTGTTCGGCTCGGGCATGATCGTCGGCAATATCTTCGGCGCCAAGCTCGCCGACCTTTCACTGGTACGCACGATCGGATGGACACTGTTCATCTATTTCCTCGTGCTCGTCACCCTGTCGATGACGGCGCATATTCCGGCGCTGCTCTTCGTCTGCTGCTTCCTCATCGGCTGCAGCTTCGTCGTCGGGCCGGCGCTGCAGACGCGGCTGATGGACGTCGCCGGGAACGCGCAGACACTTGCCGCCGCCTTGAACCACTCGGCCTTCAACGTCGCCAATGCACTTGGCGCGCTGTTCGGCGGCCTCGCCATCAGCCACGGCTACGGCTACGCCTCGATGGGTTTCGTCGGTGCGATCATGGCGGTCTGCGGCTTCGCCGTCTTCTTTGTCTCCATCGCCCTGGAACGTCGTGACCGGCACATGGCGGCGCTGGCGGCCTGCCCGGCCGAATAGACGCAAAACGGGTGTTACCGCGGTGACACCTCCAAATTCGTGCTCTGATAGACATGTCTCCAGCGACCCGCCGACGCGATCCGAATGGATCTGGCGGGACGACACCGGGGCCGCCGCCCGGCACCGGTAGATCCAACATGTCACTCGGAGATTGAAATGCCCCGCTTTATCGATTCGCTCACCGGTTCCGACTGGTTCGGCTATTTCGCCCGCATTGTGCTGACGTCGATGTTCTGGATGAGTGGCCTTGCCAAGATGCTCGACTTCGACGCTGGTGTCGCGGAGATGGCACATTTCGGGCTGGAGCCGGCGCCGTTCTTCAACGCAGCCGTCGCACTGACGCAGCTCTTCGGCTCGGCCTTCATCATCGCCAACCGCCTGACCTGGCTGGGAGCCGGCATGCTTGCAGTCTTCACTGCGCTGACCATCCCGATCGCGCACGCTTTCTGGGCCATGGAAGAGCCGATGCGCACCCTCGAATTCTACTTCGTCGCCGAACACGTCACCGTCATCGGCGCGCTGATGGTCGTCGCCTGGAAGTCCAACCACCCGGAGACATCGAATACGGTTGCCGCTGCGGCGTAGCGGCAAAGGGGGCGCCGCCCTCCCCCCACAACTCCGGGGCGGCGCCCTGCTTACTTCAAGTCCGGCAGCCTCAAGGGGCCGCCGGTCTTTATCGTGCGGATGGCGAAGTTGGAGCGGATGTCGGAGACGCCCGGCAGCGTCAGCAAAGTATCGGTCAAAAGCCGCTCGTAAGCGGCCAGATCGGCAACCACCACCTCCGCCAGGAAATCTGCATTCCCGGAGATCAGGAAACAGGAAGCCACCTCGGGAATAGCGAGCAGCGCTTCTTGCTGCGACAGCGCGTTGTGCAAATTGTGACGGTCGACCTTGATCTCGACGAGCACGGTCAGGCCGAGGCCGACCTCCTTGCGATCTATGTCCGCCCGATACCCCTTGAGGATGCCTGATTTTTCCAGATTGCGGATGCGACGCAGACAGGGCGAAGGCGACAGATTCACCCGCTCGGCGATCTCGACATTGGTGGCACGCGCATCCTCCTGAAGGATGCGCAGGATGGCGATATCGAATTTATCCAGATTTGGCATCTTTTGTTCTTTTGAAAGCATACTATGGCAGATAATTGCGCATAGTATTCATCTTCAGCCACACTTCGCAAGGACATGCCTCGGCATTCGGCAGTAGTTTTTCTGCAGAAACAATCCGCATCCGCTGCCGAGGAATGCCGCATGTCCGTCTCGACATTTTCGCCTACTGAGCGCACCTCGACCGCAGCCGGTTATGCCGGGGCGATCGTCACCGTGCTCATATGGGCAACCTGGGTGCTCGCCACCCGCCATACCGCCTCCACATCTCTGACGACGGTTGACGTCGGCCTGCTCCGCTACGGTGTTCCCGCCATCGTCCTGGCACCGATCTGGGTCCGCATGGGCCTGTTGCCCAAAGGCGTGCCGTTGCGGCTGATCGTCATGATGGTCGCCGGCGCGGGCGCGCTGTTCTTCCAGGTGACGGCCTATGCGCTGCATTCAACGCCCGCCGCCGCGGGCGGTATTCTGCTTGGCGGCTCGATGCCGCTTGCGACCGCCGTGATCGGCATCATCCTGTTCGGGGAACGTCCGGACCGGATGCGCGTGCTGGGTCTCCTCGCCATCCTAGCAGGGCTTGCGATCCTGCTCGGCAAGGCCCTGTTCTCAGGCGGCATGACGCTTACTGGCTTCGCGTTGCTGCCATTTGGCGGGCTGCTGTGGGCAGGCTATACGCACGCATTCCGGCGCTCGGGCCTGACACCGCTGCAGGGCGGCGCCCTCATCACGAGTTGGTCGACATTCATCCATCTCGGCCTGGCTGTGATCTTTGGCACGACGCTCGCCGCGGCACCGCTGTCGGAAGTGGCGGTGCAGTTCACCAGCCAGGGCATTCTCTCCGGCCTCGTGGCCACCTTCGCTTACGGAACAGCCATCCGCGCCCTCGGCGGCACGCAGGCGGCTGCGTTCACAGCAATTACGCCGGTGCTGGTGACGCTTGGCGGCGGGCTGCTGCTCGGCGAACCGCTCGGCATGACGGAGATGGCCGCCGCCGTCGTCACCGGCGCCGGTGTCGCGCTCTCCACCGGCATCCTGTCGAAGCGGGCGTGAGACCAAGGCAGCCCGAAAGAAAAAGGCCCCGGCGAGCAATCACCGGGGCCTTCGGCGGTAAACTACTGTCATTGGTAGCGCTCCCTCCCTCCGTCACCCCGGACTTGATCCGGGGTCCAGCTGCGCCGCGTCCGCGGCGCGTAAGAGTCATTGCGCGCAAGGACTTGAGCGCGCTGGATGCCGGGTCAAGCCCGGCATGACGGATCGGTTCGCCCGCGCTCGTTGTCCGCACAACTGACGCTCACCCATGCACGATCTCGCGGTGGCGCTGGAGCCGCTTGCCGTAGGCCTGGCTGACCCGGTCGAAGATGATGGCGATGCCGACGATGGCCAGGCCATTGAAAATACCGAGCGTAAAGTACTGGTTGGCGATGGCCTTCAGCACCGGCTGGCCAAGCCCCTGAACGCCGATCATCGAAGCAATGACGACCATGGCGAGCGCCATCATGATCGTCTGGTTGATGCCGGCCATGATGGTCGGCAGCGCCAGCGGCATCTGCACGTTCTTCAGTTTCTGCCAGCTCGAGGAGCCGAAGGCGTCCGCCGCCTCCAGCACGTCCTTGTCCACCAGCCGGATGCCGAGGTTGGTCAGGCGGATCATCGGCGGGATCGCGTAGATCACCACGGCGATCAGCCCAGGCACCTTGCCGATGCCCAGCAGCATCACGACCGGAATCAGATAGACGAAGCTCGGCATGGTCTGCATCACGTCGAGGATCGGATTGACCATGTTCTGGAAGCGATCGGACCGTGCCATGACAATGCCAAGCGGGATGCCGATCGCGATCGACAGAACGGTGCAGACGAAGATCATCGAGATCGTCTTCATCGTATCATCCCACATGTCGAAGTAGCCGATGATGAGCAGCGTGCCGATGCAGCCGGCGACGATCTTCCAGTTGCGGCTGGCCAGCCAGGCGATCAGTGCGATCACGATCAGCACGATCGGCCAGGGCGTGCGCGTCATCAGCCGCTCGGACTGGATCAGGAAGAACTGCAAGGGCTCGAAGAAGGATTCGATGGCTTCGCCATAGGCGCGCGTGAAGGATCTGAAGCCCTCGTCGATCGCCTTCTTCAACTGGCGCAAAGAATCGTCGTTCATATGCGGAAAGCTGGTGAGCCAGTCCATGCCTGTTCCCCTTATAGTCATTGTTCTGCGCCATCGTTTTGTCTTCCGATGGCGGAAAAGACGACAGGCGGCGCGATGGTCGCGCCGCCTGCGGTCAAACTTTCCAGATCAAAGGGATGCCTTGATCTTCTCGGCCGCATCCGGCGATACCCATGGGGTCCAGAGCGCTTCGTTTTCCTTCAGGAACTGCTTGGCGCCATCCTCACCGCTCGCCTGATTGTCGGTCATCCAGGCCATCAGCTTGTTGACCGTGTCGTTCGACCAGGAGCGCTTGTTCAGATAGTCCATGACGTCGGTGCCGGCGCGCTCCGAGAAGCTTTTGGTCACGAGCGTCTGCACCTTGTCCTTCGGCCAGTCATTCTTCTTCGGGTCCGGGCAATCGGCAACCGTGTTGCAGCGCTTCCACTCGGCTGCATCATAGGGAACGCCATGCTCGAGCTTGACCATCTCGTACTTGCCGAGAAGGGCGGTCGGCGCCCAGTAGTAGCCGACCCAGCCCTGCTTGCGCTCATAGGCCTTGGCGATCGAGCCGTCGAGGCCGGCAGCCGAGCCGGTGTCGATCAGGCTGAAGCCTGCACCTTCACCGCCATAGGCCTTGTAAAACTGCGTCGTCGCGACCGTACCGCCCCAGCCCTGCGGGCCATTGTGGACGGCACCCTTGCTGGAGTCTTCCGGGTCCGGGAAGAGTTCCGGATGCTTCAGGGCGTCATCGATCGTCTTGATGTCCGGATTGGCGTCGGCGATGTACTTCGGGATCCACCAGCCCTGCACGGCAGCGTCGGAAAGCGCCTGGGCGGCGCCAACGAGCTTGCCCTCTTCCAGACCACGGTTGACGACGTCGGGGAGCAGGTCGACCCAGCCTTCCGGCGCCAGATCGGGCTCACCCTTTTCGATCATCGAGGTGATGGTCGGAACGGTATCACCAACGATGATTTCGGCGTTGCAGCCGTAGCCTTCGCTGAGAATGATCTTGTCGAGGCTCGCCAGAACCTCGGCGCTCTGCCAGTTCATGCTGGCGATCGTGACATCGCCGCATTCGGCCGATGCCGCGCCGGCCATGCCGAACAGGCCCAATGCGAGACAGGTGGTTGCAAGCAGGTGTTTCATGTCGGTTCCCTCTTATAGCGGCGGTGGACGCACCCCCGATGTCCGACTGCACCGCCGCAACCGGCATCATGATCCGATCTGCGGGGCATCGCCGGCCACTCCCACCGGCGAATTTGAGTCTGCTCCGCAAACAGGAGTTTTGCAGGAGTGTAAAGGAATGTCGATCAATAAGCGCCCGAGATTGGTCCGGTTGCGTCATCCGCGATGAAATTTGCCGACGCAATGATTGAAATGCAGTTAGCGCCCCACGCTATGCGCGTGGAACGCTAATTGAATGATTGAATTTGACTTTTTGCAATAGCGCGTCGGCTCAGGCCTGCACGACGACGACCTGTCCGCCCACTTTGACACGTTCGTAAAGGTCGATCACGTCATGATTGAGCATACGGATACAGCCGCTCGACATGGCATGCCCGATCGACTGCGGCTGATTGGTGCCGTGGATGCGAAACAGGGTGTCGTTGCCGCCGCGATAGAGATAGATGGCGCGGGCACCGAGCGGGTTGTTCAAACCACCTTCCATGCCGCCTGCATACTTCTGATAGCGGTCCGGGTCGCGGCCGATCATGTTCGGCGTCGGCGTCCAGTTCGGCCATTCCGCCTTGCGGCCGATGGCGGCATTGCCCGACAGCGCCAGACCGGCACGCCCCACGCCAACGCCATAGCGCATGGCGCGACCGTCACCGAGCACATAGTAGAGCCGGCGTGCCGGTGTATCGACGACGACGGTACCGGGCGCGTGATCCGTCTCATAGGCGACTTCCTGGCGACGCAATTCCGGCTTCACCTTTTCAAGCGGCATCGGCTGCAGCGGAAATTTCTCCTCCGGCAGCGCTGCATAGTTGACCTGGTGATTCGGGGCATTGGTCGTGCAGCCGGCAAGAAGGGCGGATACGCCCAGAAGCAGGCCGCGGCGGGAAATCGACATAAAATATTCCTTAAGATTCGTTTGGCGCGGCGAACCTAGGAAAATTATGGTTAATGCCCGGTTAAGCTGCGGAAATTGCAAAAGAATGCCAATGAGTTGAGAGGCTGCTCAACGGCAATTGCAAACGCACGCGTTGCGTTTCGACCATGGCTTGATGCGCCGAAACGCAAAAGGGCCGCCCTCTCCACGTCGAAGGTGGGGATGGGCCCCCATTTCTGACTGATCGGGCGGGCCGGGCCGAACATTACATGTTCGGATAGACCGGCCCTTCGCCGCTTGTTCCTGGCGGTGGTCCAGGCGGGCCGAACCGAACATTACATGTTCGGATAGACCGGCCCTTCGCCACCTTGCGGCGGCACCCAGTTGATGTTCTGGTTCGGGTCCTTGATGTCGCAGGTCTTGCAGTGGACGCAGTTCTGCGCGTTGATCACGAACACGTCCTTGCCGTCCTTCTGCACCCATTCGTAGACGCCGGCCGGACAGTAGCGCGTCGAGGGGCCGGCATAGACATCCAGTTCCGAAGTCTTCTGCAACTCCGGGTTCTTCACCTGCAGGTGGATCGGCTGGTCTTCCTCGTGATTGGTGTTCGACAAAAACACCGAGGAGAGACGATCGAAGGTGAGAACACCGTCGGGCTTCGGATAGTCGATCTTGTTGTGCTTCTCGGCCGGCTCGAGCGAGGCGGCGTCAGTCTTGCCGTGCTTCAGCGTGCCGAAGAAGGAAAAACCGAACAGCGTGTTGGTCCACATGTCGAGCCCGCCGAGAGCGACACCGATCGCCGTGCCGAACTTCGACCACAGCGGCTTGACGTTCCGGACCTTCTTCAAATCCGAACCGATGGCGCTGTCGCGCCAGCCCTGTTCGATCTCGATCGGCTCGTCATGGGCGCGGCCGGCCGCGATCGCGTCCGCCAGCTTCTCGGCGGCGAGAATGCCCGACAGCACCGCGTTGTGGCTGCCCTTGATGCGCGGCACGTTGACGAAGCCGGCCGAGCAGCCGATCAGCGCTCCACCGGGGAAGGACAGCTTCGGCACCGACTGGTAGCCGCCCTCGGTGATGGCACGGGCGCCATAGGAGAGACGCTTGCCACCCTCGAACGTGCCGCGAATAGCCGGATGCGTCTTGAAGCGCTGGAATTCCTCGAAGGGGTACAGCCAGGGGTTCTTGTAGTTCAGGTGGACGACGAAGCCGACGGCGACGAGGTTGTCTTCCAGATGATAGAGGAAGGAGCCACCGCCGGTCTTCATGCCGAGCGGCCAGCCGAAGGAATGCTTGACGAGGCCCGGCTTGTGGTTTTCCGGCTTGACTTCCCAAAGCTCCTTCAGCCCGATGCCGAATTTCTGCGGCTCGCGGTCCTTCTGCAGGTCGAATTTCGAAATCAGCAGCTTGGCGAGCGAGCCGCGCACGCCCTCGCCGATCAGCGTGTACTTGCCGAGCAGCGCCATGCCGCGCGTATAGTTCGGTCCCGGCTCGCCGTCGCGGCCAATGCCCATGTCGCCGGTGGCGACGCCGATGACGGCACCCTCGTCGTTGTAGAGCACTTCAGTCGCGGCGAAGCCCGGATAGATCTCGACGCCGAGTGCTTCCGCATGGGTCGCAAGCCAGCGACAGACGTTGCCGAGCGAGACGATGTAGTTGCCGTGGTTGCTCATCAAAGGCGGCATGGCGAAGTTCGGCAGACGGACAGATCCGGCGGGGCCGAGAAGCAGGAACTGATCGTCCGTCACTTCGGTCTTGAACGGATGGTCGCTTTCCTCGCGCCAGTGCGGCAGCAGGCGGTCGATGCCGATCGGATCGACGACAGCACCCGACAGGATGTGCGCGCCAACTTCCGCGCCCTTTTCAAGGACGACGACCGAGAGCTCCGGGTTGACCTGCTTCAGCCGGATTGCCGCAGCCAGACCCGCGGGCCCCGCGCCGACGATCACCACGTCGAATTCCATGCTCTCGCGCTCGGGCAGCTCCATCGCTTCAGTCATCTTATCTTGCCTCCAGTTTCCGCCATCCCCCGACGGGCAGCCATGCTTTGGATTTTCTCATGACAAATGCACACAGTCTTGTCGAGCCAAGCGGCGACAGTCATTAATCGGATTTGCGCATAAGATCATGCACGGACGGCGATCAAATCGGCCTGACACTGCCGATCCGCCTTGCTTTTGCCTGCCCGTCATGGGAGGAGGCGCGCCCTTCCGCCTCTCCACCGCATCGGATAGTCCATGACCACCGCCTTCGGCCTCGATTTCGGCACCACCAATTCCGTCCTGGCGACCGCCTGCGGCACAGCGACGCACTCGGTGCGTCTCGACACGCCCGCAGGCGAAACCGATACGCTGCGGACGGCCCTCTCCTTCATGAAAATGAGTGCGCACGCGCTCACATTCGAGGCGGGCCAGGCCGCGATCGCCCAGTTCATCGACAACCCCGGCGAATGCCGCTTCCTCCAGTCGATCAAGACCTTTGCCGCCTCACCGCTGTTCCAGGGTACGCTGATCTTCGCCAAGCGCTACCAGTTCGAAGATATCATGCATGCCTTTCTGTCACGGCTTCGCGACTACGCGGGCGCCGCCTTCGACGGCCAGGCCGGACGCGTCGTCGTCGGGCGCCCGGTGCGTTTTGCCGGCAGCAACCCGGACGAGGCGCTGGCAACCGAGCGGTACAATGCGGCGCTGACCCGCTTCGGCTTTCCCGAGATCCACCACGTCTACGAACCGGTCGCCGCCGCATTCTATTTCGCCCGCAACCTCGACCGCGACGCGACCGTTCTCGTCGCCGATTTCGGCGGCGGCACCACCGACTATTCGCTGATCCGCTTCGAAAGCCATGCCGGGCGGCTCACGGCAACCCCGCTCGGCCATTCCGGTGTCGGCGTCGCCGGCGACAATTTCGACTTCCGCATCATCGACAACATCGTCTCGCCTGTTATCGGCAAGGGCACGCTGTTCAAGAGCTTCGACAAGCTGCTCGAAGTACCCTCCGGCTACTATGCGAATTTCGGACGCTGGAACCAGTTGTCGATCTTCAAGACGCTCCGCGACTTCACCGAGCTGAAGAAGCTGGTGCGGGTCAGCCTCGAGCCGGAAAAGCTCGAAGCCTTCGTTGATCTGATCGAGCATGACGAGGGCTATCCGCTCTACCAGGCGGTGTCCGCGACGAAAATGCGCCTCTCCGCCGCCGAAGAGACGGAATTCTCCTTCGCCCCGCTTGGCGACAAGGCGACGCGGATCGTCCGTCGATCGGACTTCGAGCAATGGATCACCCCCGAACTGGAGCGGATCGAGGAAGCGCTCGACGACGTACTCGCCAAGACCAACACCGAAAGCGCCGACATCGACAAGGTGTTCCTCACCGGCGGCACCTCGTTCGTCCCCGCCGTGCGGCGGCTTTTCGAGAACCGCTTCGCTCGCGACCGGATCGAAAGCGGCGGCGAACTGCTATCGATCGCCCACGGCCTGGCGCTGATCGGCGAGCGCGATGATATCGCTGACTGGACCGCCAAGCTCCCTTGATTTTAATGCGGTAGAATCCGCTGATATAACACATTGAAATGCTGTTATATTTCAACCGATGACCGTTTCCTGTCCGGTGAATTTATAACACATTGAAATGCTGTTATATTTCAACCGATGACCGTTTCCTGTCCGGTGAATTGTGCGCTAAGGTCAACGCAATTCGACAATAGGGAGAGCAGTCATGGATCTCGGCATCAAAGGAAAGCGGGCGCTGGTTCTGGCCTCATCGCGCGGGCTTGGACGCGGTATTGCCGTCGCGCTTGCACGCGAGGGCGCCGACGTCCTGATGTGCGGACGCAACGCCGACGAGCTTGCGGCAAATTGTGCGGTAATCAATGCGGAGGGTCTCGGGCGCGCATCTTTTGCCGTAGCGGATCTTTTCGAAGCTGATATCGTCGATACGCTCGAGACCGCGGTTTCCAAGACTTTCGGCGGGCTCGATATCCTCGTCAACAATTCCGGCGGGCCGACGCCGGGGTCCAGCGAGGACATGACGGCCGACAAGCTGGAGACCTACTTCAACGCGATGGTGCTGCGGCTCATCACGCTGACCAA